>NZ_AUFC01000001.1 GCF_000426305.1 Anaerovorax odorimutans DSM 5092
ATTATCTTTAATAATTTTAGTGCATCACATTTTGGGCGACCTGTTCTGCAGCCTTCCTCTGCAAAGTATGGTGTTAGGTCAATATGATCCACTACATCACAAAAGGTATACATTGGATCAGACAAATCAATAAGTTTTTCTAAATCCAGTGGTAATTTTAACTGTCTTGTTGTAAAATTAAAGTTGGTATTTTTGTTTTTTTGCATAAATAAATTATACCAAAAACCCGCTATGGTTTCTATGACCACAGCGGGTTTTCTATTTGGGGAGTTTTTTTACAGCCCCTTTTTTTAATGAAAAATATAGTCTCTCATAGATAAAATACAGATTATTAAATTATAAATTAAAAAATATGTACAAACAGAAATTTTAATTTAGTAATTTGCATTTTTTTTATTTGTGTACATATATTTAAATGGAATCAATAAAAATAGTTTTCGATATGAGAAAAAATAGGAGGACAAATTTATGGTTAGTACACAAGATATAAAAAATAAAGAAGTTATAAATATTTATGATGGCAAAAGTTTAGGGTTTGTTTATGATATCGAAGTAAACTTGGAAAGTGGTACAATTGAAGGTATTATAGTACCTGCACAGAGGAATAGTTTTTTTAATATTTTCGGAAGAGATCAAAATGACAGCTTTATAAAATGGAAAGATATTAAAAGGATAGGTGATGATGTGATACTTGTAGACGTTTCGGGTATTTTTGATTCAGAAGTAAATTATGAACAAAATAATGAAAATATTATTAATAATACGGAAGAAGAATAATAAAAAAACTTGATAAAACCACAATATGTAGTAGAATAGATGTATTAGAATAACCATTATACTAATACTAAATATAAAATATAGGCTATGGAGGTGAATCTATGAGGTGTCCATTTTGTGAAAATGCCGATACAAGAGTAATTGACTCAAGACCTACGGAAGAAGGACAGGCTATAAGACGCAGAAGAGAATGTGATAATTGTAATAAACGTTTCACTACTTATGAAAAAGTTGAAGAAATGATGTTTATGGTTATAAAAAAAGATGGCAGTCGTGAAGCTTTTGACAGAAATAAGGTGATGAATGGTATAATTAAAGCTTGTGAAAAAAGAGCTGTTTCTATGGCTTCTATTGAAAAGATTGTTGATGATATTGAACGTGGGTTAAACAACATGATGGAAAAAGAAGTAGAAAGTCATCTTATTGGTGAAGTAATTATGGAACATTTGAAAGAACTTGATGAAGTTGCATATGTAAGATTTGCATCAGTCTATCGTCAATTTAAAGATGTAAATACATTTATTTCAGAAATTGAGAAGCTTTTAGGAAGGGATTTACCGAGGAAAAAAGAATAATCAGCGAGGAATTAATAATGAATAAAAAAATAAGAATAGCCCTTGATGGTCCGTCGGGTGCAGGTAAAAGTACAATTGCTAAAAATGTGGCAAATACATTGGGTATCGATTATATTGATACGGGAGCTATGTATAGGGCTGTAGCTTATAAAATTATACAAAGTGGTTTAGATGTTGAAAACAAGAGAGATTTAGTGGAAATGTTAGAGAATACTGACATAGATTTTTCAAAAGGAAATATTATTTTAGATGGAATAATAATTAATGATAAAATAAGAACTTCTGAAATAACAAAGATGGCATCTATTTGTTCTGCATATTCGGAAGTCAGAGAAAAGCTTGTATCACTTCAGAGAAAAATGGGTCAGTCAAAGAGCATTATTATGGATGGAAGAGATATCGGAAATAATGTGCTTAAAGATGCAGAATATAAATTTTTTATGACGGCGTCTACAAAAGAACGAGCTAAAAGAAGATGGATTGAATTAACCGAAAAAGGTGAAAATATAACTTTGGAAGATGTAGAAGAAGATATTCGTCAAAGAGATTATAAAGATACTACAAGAGAATTAAATCCATTATGTAAGTCGGATGATGCCATAGAAATTGATACTACAGGTTTGTCCATAGAAGATGTTACTAAAGCAATTTTAGATAAGATAAAATAATACACAAGTTAGTTTAAAAACCAGCAATATATAGTAAAAGGAGAGAAGAAACATGGCAATAGTAAAACCGTTTCGTGCAGTAAGACCAAAGAAAGAATATGCTGAAAAGGTAATTTCATTACCTTATGATGTTATGAATAGAAAGGAAGCATCTAAAATGGCAGAAGGAAATCCTTACAGTTTTCTTCATATATGCCGTTCTGAAATTGATTTGGAAGATATTGATGATCCATATACAGAGGTGGTTTACAAAAAAGCTAAATCAAATTTAAATGGTTTTTTAGCCGACGAAGTGATGATCAGAGATAAAAAACCTATGCTTTATATTTATCGTCAAACTATGGATGGAAGAGTGCAGACCGGAATTGTAGGTTGTGTGTCTGTGGATGATTACCAGAATAATGTTATTAAAAAACATGAATTTACAAGAGTTGAAAAAGAGCTAGACAGAATAAATCACTTTGATATATGTAATGCTAATACAGAGCCTGTTTTTTTAACATACCGAAATGATAAAAGAATAAAAACAATTATCGAGGGATGGATTAGTAAAAATAAACCTGAATATGATATTGTTTCAGAAGATGGAATCGGACATACATTATGGGTTATAAATGATGAAAATACAATTGATTTGTTGACAGGATTGTTTGCTGAACTTGATTCTTTTTATATTGCAGATGGACATCATCGCTCTGCATCAGCAGTTAAAGTTGGTATGAAACGCAGAGAAGAAAACCCAAATTACACAGGCGGTGAAGAGTTTAACTTTTTTATGTCAGTAATTTTCCCTGATGAAGATTTAAAAATATTCGACTATAACAGGGTAGTTAAAGACTTAAATGGATATACAAAAGAAGAATTTTTAAATAAAATCTCAGAAAAATTTACAACGGAAAATTACGGTAGTAAAAGGTACGTACCGGAAGTGAAACATTCTTTCGGAATGTATTTAGATAATGAATGGTATAAAATAACCATAAAGCCTGAATTTGTTGACGATAAAGATTTAATTCAATCTTTAGATGTTTCTGTTTTACAAAATAATCTTTTGGACCCAATTTTAGGAATAAAGGATCCGAGAACAGATAAGAGAATTGATTTTGTCGGAGGAATAAGAGGCTTGGAGGGTCTTGAAAAAAGAGTTAATGAAGATATGAACATAGCATTTGCACTTTATCCTGTTGCGATTTCAGATTTACTTGCTGTATCAGATAATGATATGGTAATGCCGCCAAAATCCACATGGTTTGAACCTAAATTAGGAAGTGGATTATTTGTGCATGAGCTTTAAAATGCATATATTATCTTTTATATATAAAGAAATACAGACCTTTTCATAAAACGTATAAATACCCTTGACTATGGAAAAAATAATAATAGTCAGGGGGTTTTTTTATGAAAAAAAGATTATTATTTTTAATAATATGTATAGTCCTTTTGTTGGGAGCTTTAATTACAAGATTGGTTTTTATACAAATTGTAGATACTGAAAAGTATGCATCTGTAACGGCAATGCAACAACGAATACGATTAGATGGAATTAATAAAAGAGGTACTATATATGACAGAAACAATATACCTTTGACTGGAGATACTCAGGAGTATGTTTATATTATAGCTAAAAATAAAATTGATAATAAAATAGAAAAGTTATTCAAATCAATAAACGGTAGGAAGGTAGTAAACCAAAATAAACGATATGAAGTGTATAGTAGTACAACTTTTGATAATGAGGTAGCTTATAATTTAAGAAAAAATTACGAAGCTTTTATTATAAAAGCTGAGAGAAGATATGCAAAAGACCAACCTGCAGTACATATTGTAGGTTATATTAATCAAGTAGATGAGGCTGGTGCCTGCGGTCTTGAAAAAGATTATAATGAATATCTCACGAAAAAGAAAAAGGTAGTCTATGCTTCCACAGATGCAAAGGGAAATATTATACCAGGTAAAGGAATAACTACAAAGGAAGAGAAGACAGACAGTGGAATTATTACTACCTTGGATGTCGAATTACAAAAAAAAGCAGAAAAAATAATGGAAGAATCAAATTACAATGGAGCGATGGTTATATTAGATGCAAAAAGTGGAGAACTACTTTCAAGTGTCAGTACCCCCTCTTATAATCCTTATGAAATAGAAAAATATTTAGAGAGTGATAATACGGAATTTATAAATAAAGCAACTCAAAGCTTATATCCACCAGGATCAACATTTAAAATTATTGTAGCTGCAGCTGCCTTAGAAAAGGGAATTGTAACACCGGAAACTAAATTTGAATGTAAGGGATATGAAGAAATTAATGGTGTAAGGATAAATTGCAGTTCGCTTAAGGGACATGGAATATTAACTTTCAGGGAAGCATTTGCCAAGTCGTGTAACAGTGTTTTTATACAACTAGGGATGCAATTGGGAGGTAAAGAGATTCTGGATATGGCTAAAAAATTCGGATTATCTGAAAAAGCGGTATTAAGTATATCTGGAGAGAAAAAAGGAAATTTACCTTCACTCTCCGACTGCCAAGGTGCAGGAATTGGGAATTTATCTATTGGACAGGGAAAAGTTTTGGTAACACCAGTGCAAATAGCTAAAATAACTGATGTTATAGCTAATGGCGGAATTAAAAAGAATATATTACTTGTTAAGGGAACTACTTGTGATGGAAAAACTGAAAAAGTTGAAGACAGCGTATCGGAAAGAATCATATCACAAAAAACGGCAGAGACAATAAAGGAATTAATGGCTGGAGTTGTTGATTTCGGTACAGCTAGGAGCTTAAACGTGGAATATAAAAATGAAGATTCAGGCAGTAAAATGGGAGAAAAAATAAGAATAGCCGGAAAAACAGGTTCTGCGCAGGCTAATTACAATGGTGAAGAAACGGTTCATGGTTGGTTTACAGGATTTTTACCAGTTGATGATCCTAAATATGTTATTACTGTATTTGTACAAGATGGAGGATCTGGAAGTGGAGCAGCAATACCATTGTTTGAAAAAATAGCACAGAGTTTATATGAATAAAATTGTAAATAATATTTATTAATTGTTTATGATTATTGAATAATAATAATAAAATATTTTAATAAATAAATTGTAAATTATCAGCAAATAAGAATCTATGATTGCTTATTTGCTTCTTTTTTTGATTAATTTAAGATAAAAACGTTATAAATACAGAGTGAATTTTGTTAATTTATTAACAAAACAAACAAAATCTATTTTTTTTTATTAAAAAACGTTTTGAAATCAATTCAAATTTATTATAAAAAAATGCCTATATATATTGAAATGCCACATAATCATAATTTATAAACATTGGAAAATAAGTTATAAAACAATTAATTGAAAATTATAACAACTGGAAATTAAACAAAAAAATCTTGTAAATTTAAATTGAATATAATATAATAAAAGTGTTAAAAAAATAACAAAATTGATAAGTAGTATTTATCCAAAGGAGGCTATTTTATGAAACAAACAATAGAGTATGAAAAAATTGATGAAATTTTAGCTCAACATTCAAATCAAAAACCCCCTATTGTTGCAATTTTACAGGACATTCAGGAAGAATACAGATATCTTCCGAAAGAAATTTTTCCGTATTTATCAGAAAAATTAAAAGTTAGTATTGCTAAAATTTATAGTGTTGCAACCTTTTATGAAAATTTTTCTTTATCACCAAAAGGTGAGTACATTATAAAAATTTGTGATGGTACTGCTTGTCATGTAAGAAAATCAATTCCCATCTTAGATGCATTAAGAAAAGAATTAAAACTTTATGAAGGGAAAAACACAACTGATGATCTAAAATTTACTGTGGAAACAGTTTCTTGCCTTGGAGCATGTGGATTAGCGCCGGTTATTACTGTGAATGATAAAGTTTATGCTGCAATGACTCCCGAGAAAGCAGTAAAATTGCTTAATGAACTTAGAAATGGAGAAGGCAAATGATTATAAAAGACAGAAATGAATTAATTGATAAAAGACAAAGCTTTTTTAATGAACTCGAAAAGCAAAAAAAGAAAATATATGTTTGCGCAGGAACGGGATGCGTTGCTGGTGGTTCCCTAGAAATTTACGCAAAATTAAAGAATATTTTAGAAGAAAAACAAATTCCTTGCGAGATTTTGCTTGACATAGAAAAAGAAGGAGACAAAGTAGGTTTAAAGCAGAGTGGATGTCATGGCTTTTGTGAAATGGGTCCTCTTCTCAGAATTGAGCCCGCTAAGCTTTTATATCTTAAGGTTTCTGTTGATGATTGTGAAGAAATTATAGAAAAATCTATTCTTAAAGATGAAGTAATAGATCGCCTTGTATATAAAAAGAATGGTGTTTCTTATCCTATGCAGGAGGAAATACCCTTTTATAAAAATCAAAAGAGATTAGTACTTGAAGATTGTGGTCAAATAGATGCTGAATCCATAGAGGAATACATAGCTTATGGTGGCTATAGTGCTTTGGAAAAATGTCTGTTTGATATTACAGAAGAAGATATAATTAAAATTATATCCGATTCCACACTTAGAGGCAGAGGAGGCGGAGGTTTTCCTGCTGGAAGAAAATGGACTCAGGTAAGACTACAAAAAGATTCTGTTAAATATGTAGTGTGCAATGGTGATGAGGGAGATCCGGGTGCCTTTATGGACAGAAGTATTATGGAGGGAGATCCTCATAAAATGCTTGAAGGAATGATGATCGCAGGAGTTGCATCAGGGGCTAAAGAAGGATATATCTATGTTAGAGCAGAATATCCTCTTGCAGTAAAAAGGTTGAAACAAGCAATAGACGATGCTAAAAGAATAGGTATCCTTGGGGAGAATATATTAGGAACTGATTTTAGCTTTGATATAAAAATTGTAAAAGGTGCAGGTGCGTTTGTATGCGGTGAAGGAAGTGCTCTTACTGTTTCTATAGAAGGGGATAGAGGTATGCCTAGAGTAAAACCTCCTAGAACCGTAGAACAAGGACTGTATGGAAAACCAACTTTGCTTAATAACGTAGAAACTTTTGCAAATGTACCTATGATTATTAAAAACGGTGCAGATTGGTATAAAAGCATCGGTCAAGAAAAGAGTCCAGGGACAAAAGCTTTTGCTTTAACCGGAAATATTGAAAATACAGGTTTGATTGAAGTACCAATGGGAACAACTTTAAGAGAGATAATTTTTGATATAGGCGGAGGAGTAAGAAACGGTAAAGCCTTTAAAGCGGTTCAAATCGGGGGACCTTCAGGTGGATGTCTAACAGAGGAGCACTTAGATCTGCCTCTTGATTTTGATAGCTTAAAAAAAGTAGGAGCGATGATTGGATCAGGTGGTCTTGTAGTTATGGATGAAGACACTTGCATGGTTGAAGTTGCTAGGTTTTTTATGAACTTTACACAAAATGAATCCTGCGGAAAATGTGTACCTTGCAGAGAAGGCACAAGAAGAATGAGAGAAATATTAGAAAGAATTGTTCAAGGTAAGGGAAAACTTGAAGATTTAGATATTCTTGAACAGTTAGCCCAAACTATTACTGCAACAGCACTTTGCGGACTTGGAAAAACAGCTGCAAATCCTGTGGTTTCAACATTGAAATATTTTAAAGATGAATATATTGCACATATTGTTGACAAAAAATGTCCAACCAAAACTTGTCAGGCTTTAAGAACAATCTATATTGATGAAGAGCTTTGCAAGGGATGTACAAAATGTTCTAGAATTTGTCCGGTAAATGCTATCTCCGGTAAAGTTAAAGAACCATTTGTAATTAATCAGGATAAGTGCATAAAATGCGGTGCTTGTATTGACAGTTGCAGTTTCAATGCAATCAAGGAGGCTTAATTATGAATAAGAAATATATAACTATAGATGGTATTCTGGCTCCTATAGAAGGAGAAAAAAACATTTTAGATATTATAAGAAAAATTGGTATTGAACTTCCTACCTTTTGCTATAATTCTGATTTATCAGTATATGGGGCTTGCAGAATGTGTGTAGTAGAAGATAAGCATGGAAACATTATGGCTTCTTGTTCTACACCTCCAAGATCAGGTATGGAAATTAAAACAAATACACCTAAATTACAACAACACAGAAAAATGATTCTTGAATTGATTTTAGCGGATCATTGTCGTGATTGTACTACTTGTGAGAAAAACTTCAAGTGTAAGTTACAAGATATAGCTCAAAAATTTGGACTGAGAGAAGTAAGATTCGAAAACTATAGTCCTTGGGAAGAAAAAGATACTTCTTCGCCGTCTATTGTAAGAGATTCAAATAAATGCATTCTTTGTGGAGACTGCGTTAGAATGTGCTCTGAAATTCAAAAAGTTGGAGCCATTGATTTTGCCTACAGAGGATCAAATATGGAGATTACCCCGGCTTTTAAAATGCCTATTGCTGAAACCAATTGTGTAAATTGCGGACAATGTTCAGCAGTATGCCCTACTGGTGCAATTGTTGTCAAAGATGATACAGAAAAAGTTTGGCATGATCTTTATGATGATAATGTAATTATGGTTGCACAGATTGCTCCTGCGGTAAGAGTTGCTCTTGGAGATGAATTTGGAATACCTGAGGGCAGTAATGTTATGGGGAAAATTGTAACAGCACTTAAACGAATGGGTTTTGATGATGTATATGATACTGCAACAGGTGCGGATCTTACTGTAATAGAAGAAGCGAATGAATTTGTAGATCGTTTAGAAAACGGAGGTAAATTACCGTTATTTACATCATGTTGTCCAGCTTGGTTTAAATATGCGGAAATAAATCATCCTGATATAACGGATAATATTTCAAGCTGTAAATCTCCTATGCAGATGTTTGCTTCCGTTTTAAAAGAACAGGCAAGAAAAGAAAGACCAAAGAAAAAAGCAAAAAAGACTAAGGTTGTGGCAATAATGCCATGTACAGCAAAAAAATATGAGGCAAACAGAGAAGAATTTAAATTTGAAGACGATCAGGCTGTTGATTATTCCATAACAACACAAGAATTAGCAAATATGATTAGAGAATCAGGAATAGTATTTTCTGAAATATTACCTGAAGCTGTGGATATGCCTTTTGGTATAGCTAGTGGTGCAGGAGTAATTTTTGGAGTTACCGGTGGTGTAACTGAAGCAGTAATTCGTTATGTATTAGGACCTGAAGCAAAGAATTCTTTAAAAGCTATTGCATTTACAGGTGTTAGAGGATTCGAAGGTGTTAAGGAAGTTATAATACCTTACAAAGAAACAGAACTAAAAATTGCCATAGTCAGTGGATTAAGTAATGCAAATAATTTAGTTGAGAAGATAAAATCAGGAGAATGTTATTATGACTTTGTGGAAGTAATGGCATGTCCTGGAGGATGTATCAGTGGAGCTGGTCAACCTTCTACTACTGAAAAAAGAACAAGAAACAAAAGGGCTGAAGGCATGTATGAGGCTGACAGAATGTCCAATGTAAAGATATCCAGTGAAAATCCTACTACTTTGAGTTTATACAAAGGAATTCTTAGGGGTCATAAAGCTCATGAATTATTACACTATAAATAGTTAGATATTATGAAATAAAAGCGCCTTTTAGGCGTTTTTATTCAATTTAATTTAAAGAGGTAATTATTATGGGAATAATTCAATTTAAAAAAGCAAATTGTAAACATTGTTATAAATGTGTGCGTAAATGCTATGTAAAAGCTATAGCTTTAAAAGATGAGCAAGCTCAAATTATAGAACGAGAATGTATACTATGCGGACAATGTTTTTTAGTTTGCCCGCAGAATGCAAAATACATAAAGACGGATATTTATAAAATAAAAAATTATATAAAACGAGGCGAAAAAGTATATGTTAGTTTAGCTCCTTCATTTGCTTCAGCTTTTGATGGAATCTCTTTCAGAGTAATGTCTTCTGCTTTAAAGCGATTAGGCTTTATGGGAGTAGAAGAAACTGCTATTGGAGCCGGAATGGTAACAGCAGAGTATGAGAAAATTCTTAAAAGTGGAAAGATGAGAAATATGATTACTACATGCTGTCCCACAGTAAATCTTCTTATAGAGAATTATTTTCCCGATTTGTTACAATATGCTGCACCGGTGGTTTCTCCTGCAATTGCTCATGGCCAGGTATTAAAAAAAGTTTATGGAAAAGATATTAAAGTGGTCTTTGTTGGACCTTGTATATCAAAAAAATACGAAGCGGAGAAAAGTATTTCAATTAATGCAACTTTAATGTTTGATGAACTTTTAAACTGGCTTGAAGAAGAGAATATTTCCTTAAATAAGCTTGATGAAAATCCAACAGAAATGCATGGTATTGTAAACAGGTTATATCCAATTCCGGGGGGGATTTTAAAAACGGTTTCAAATGATAGTAAGAAAACATATAAATCTATAGCAGTAGATGGTCTTGATAGATGTATTCAAATGTTAGAAGCTTTAAGAGAAGATCTTTATGCAAGAAAGGAAATAAAGGGATATTTTATAGAAATGAGTGCTTGTCCGGGTTCATGCAGTTACGGACCTGCTTTAAAAGATTATGATAAACCATTACTTCTTGCCAGGGAAAATATAATAGAAAATGCCAGGAAATGTACTCATACAAAAATACCTAAAACAGAAACAGAAAAAGTAGATTTATTTTATGAATATGAAAACTTACAAGCACCGGAAGATCTACCAAGCGAAGATGAATTAAATGCAATTTTGGAGTCTATGGGTAAGACTTCAGAAAAGAATATATACAATTGCGGAGCATGCGGCTATGACACTTGTAGAGAAAAAGCCATAGCTGTTTGGCAGGGAAAAGCTGAAATAAAAATGTGCGTTCCATTTATGTGGGAAAAAATGGAGTCGTTTTCAAATCTAGTTATGGATAATGCTCCTAATGCAGTGATTGTTGTGGATAAAAAATTTGATATTGTAGAATATAACAAAGCTGCTGTTTCTATGTTTAATTTATATAAATTTAGCCATGAAGGTCTTCCGCTGGAAATGGTTTTTGACTGTACTCATATACAAATTGAAGCTAGACTTGGGAATAATGTTTATGATGAAATACAATTTGTTGAGGATGTTAAGAAAACTGTAGAAATTACGTCAATTAAAGCTGACATAGGGGAGAATTATGTTATTTTTGTAAAAGATATTACAGAAGATATGGTTCAAAAAGAGAAGATAGTTAAAATGAGAGAAGAGACTTTAGATACAGCACAGAAAGTTATTGATAATCAAATGCGTGTAGCTCAGGAAATTGCCAGTCTTCTTGGTGAAACCACAGGCGAAACAAAGGTTGCCTTGACGGACTTAAAAAAATCCATATTGAAAAGTGAAGAAATAGAGGAATCAGTCATAAACAGTAAGAGGTGGTAAAATGAATTTATGTACTGAAATCAGTTATGGCAGCTTAATTAAGAGAGAACAGGAATTATGTGGTGACAAGGTTGAATTATTTCAAGGTGAAGACGAAACAATACTGGTACTTTCTGATGGATTGGGAAGTGGTGTTAAAGCAAATATACTTGCTACTTTAACAAGCAGAATAATAATGACAATGTTATTAGGTGGAACAAGTATAGACGAAGTGGTGGAAACAATAGTAAACACTCTTCCCATATGTAAGGAAAGAGGAGTAGCTTATTCTACTTTTACAATACTTAGAGTTAAAGCTGATGGAACTGCCTATTTGGTTGAATATGATAATCCGGATATGATTCTTGTAAGAAATGGAGAGGAATATTTTTTAGAAAAGGAAAAAATGATTCTTCATGGTAAGGAGATTCAAGAAGCAAACTTTAAACTTTTACCGGGAGATATTTGTGTTTTAATGAGTGATGGGGTAGTATTGGCAGGTCCCAATCAATTTGTGAGATTTGGATGGAAACGTGAAAATGTTGTGAATTTCATATATGAAAATATTTCTTTAAATGATTCCGCTTTTGCTATTAAAAAGAAGGTATTAGAAGAGTGTGATAAACGTTATCTTGGTAATATCAGAGATGATTCTACTGTTGCAATTTGCAAATTACAGCATGAGAGCAGGACTAATATGATGATAGGGCCTCCTTTAGATACGAAGGATGATATCAAGATTGTTGAAAAATTTATGGATACTTATGGCAAAAAGATTATATGCGGAGGCAGGACATCTCGCATAGTAGGTTCTGTTATAGGCAAAAAAGTTAGTCTTTTAAAAACCGAAGATATTATAGATACACCTCCTATGGCTTTAATAGAAGGTATAGATTTAGTAACGGAGGGAATTGTAACAATATCAAATGCAGTGGAAATTATAAAGGAAATAGATGAAATATCAACTTTTGAGTATGATAAAATGAGTAATTCTGAAAATGGTGCAGAAAGGCTTGTTTGGTTTCTCATGGAGGGAGGAACACATATTACAGTATTTATGGGAAGGGCAAATAATGTGGCACATGACAGTAATAAAGGAATTGAATTTGGACAAAAAATAAGATTGGTGGAGGAATTGGCTGACAATTTAAAAAAGCAGCATAAAAGAGTAACTATATATTATTGTTGAAAAATAATATTGTTCTATTAAATCAGACTGCTAAACTTTAATTTCTAATGATTAATTATTGCAAAAGAGGTAATACTAACCAAAGAAAAAACTTTGGAGGTTAATTATGTCAGTAGAATTCAATAACAGTAGAACAAAAGAAAATTTAATGAGAGCTTTTGCGGGTGAAAGCCAAGCAAGAAATAGGTATACATTTGCGGCATCTAAGGCAAAGCAACTGAAACTTCATGTAATTGAATCAATCTTTACTTTTACTGCAAATCAGGAGAAAGAACATGCAGAAATATTTTATAAACATTTGAAGGATTTATCGGGGGGAAATATATCTGTAGATGGTTCATATCCTGTGGATATGTATGATGATGTATTAAGTCTTCTTAAAGCAGCGAAGCATAATGAGTATGAAGAGTATAATGATGTTTATAAAACTTTTGGAGACATTGCAAAAGAAGAAGGCTTTGAAGATATTGCTTCTTCTTTTCATATGATTGCTGAGATTGAAAAAACACATGGGGATAGGTTTGGACGTTATGCTGATAAAATAGAACAAAATAAACTATTCTCACAAAATGAAGAATCAATGTGGCTTTGTTTAAATTGCGGACATATTCATACAGGTAAAGAGGCACCACAAAATTGTCCTGTCTGCGATCATAATCAGGGATATTTTATTCTTTTGGACGAAGCACCATATCATAGTTAAAATTTAATTTTCAATTTCATCACTAAAGGCTTCCCTCATTCGAAGGACGGCCTTTTTTTCAATTCTTGAAACATAGGAACGGGAAATTCCAAGTTCTTTTGCAACTTCTCTTTGCGTCTTAGGCTCCTGACCTTCTAGTCCATAACGTTTTATAATTATTAAGCGCTCTCTGTCGCTTAAAATATCATGAATAGCACGATACAATTTTTTTACCTGCATTTTATTATCTATATCATCAATAATTGTATCTGCATCAGTACCTAAAATATCATTAAAGCTTATCTCATTGCCGTCTTTATCTGTACCGATGGGATCATTTAGAGAAATTTCAATTTTATTTTTCTTTGTGGTACGTATATTCATTAATATTTCATTTGCAATACAGAATCTACGGAAACATTTTCATCAATTAAAATTATATCTATATTTTTGCCATCCCAAACGATTGATTTTGTAAGACTTTTTATAAGGTTTCTTTTATCTTCTACACTTAGAGCATCAATTGTACTACTTAAATTTTCAAGCATGGCTTTTATTTTATCTGTTTTACAGTCAATTGGATTTTCTTCTTCGGATAATTGATTTAATTGTAAGAGTCTTGAATTTAATGATTCTTGCTCTTTGTCTAATTCTTCAATTTGTTCAATAAAATATTTAGCAGCAGAACTTTCATCTGATGAAGTTAAGGTATTAATTAATTTTTTTATTATTTTTTTATTATTTTTTATTACATTTTCAATTTGTATTATTTCATTATGTAAAGTTGATTTTTCATAAATTATTGATTTTCTTGAAGTTAAACTAAGCAATATATAAGAGTTCTCTAAAGATAATTTTTTTATTTCATCTAAAACCAATTGATCTAATAAATTACCTTTTATATTTTTAGAAGAACATAAATGCTTTTTACTTTTTTCTTTTAATTCACACATGTAATAATACTGCATAACACCATCTTTATTTATTCTGCCTGTACGTGGCCTCATGAAGGAGCCGCAATCTTTACAGCGAAGTATACCCGAAAGAATTGCAGAAGTATTTTTTACAGTCCTGAAATTTTTAGAGCTGTTATGTTTTATAAGATTTTGAACTTCAACCCATTTTTTACCAGATATAATACCATTGTGTTCTCCAACTGCTATGATCCACTCATTAGGTTTTCGTATTTGATTAGTAGCATGCTTTTTTTGAGATGTTTTATTATAAGCAATAATTCCATTTACATTATTAAACTCAGAAATAGATGATGAAATTGAATAACCGTTTGAAGTAAAATAATCATACAAATATTTATCCCCTATGGCATATACAGGGTTTGTCAATATTGATTTAATTGCAGTGGAAGTAAAATTAATATTTTTTCTTGTTTTAATACCATTTTGAAGGCAGTATGACTGAACTTTTGTTAAAGATTTCATTTCTAAGAACTGATTAAAAATTATTAATACTTTATTAATTTCTGATTTTATGGGAGTTAGTTTAAATCTCTTTTTATATTTACCGCCTAGACTAGAACAAACAATAGAATCGGATTTATACCCTAGAGGAGTAATTCCCCCTAACCAGCGGCCTGTTTTAGCAAGCTGAAGCATATTATCTCTAATACGTTCAGCTGTTGTTTCTCTTTCCAGTTGGGCAAAAACACTGGCAATAAACATCATAGCTCTTCCCATGGGAGTAGTTGTATCGAAATGTTCTTTTATAGACACAAAAGATACATTATATTTTTCAAAATCGTCAATCAGTGCAGAAAAATCACTTATATTACGGCTTATTCGATCTAAACGATAACAGATTACTATATCAAAAGTTTCATTTCTTATTGATTTCAGAAGAGATTGGAAAGCCGGTCTTTCAGTATCCTTTCCTGAAAAGCCTTCATCTTCAAAAATATCTCTATCAAAAACATCAGTATCAAAATTTTTTATTGCATATTCACGACATAAATTAATTTGATTTTCTATTGATTCTCCTTTATCTGTAAGTTTGGATTTTCTTGAATATATAGCAATTCTCATAATCTCACCCCAATTATGTATATGCTGAAATTTGCTTGTGATATTCGGATTAAGACTGATTATAATGAGAATTGAAAATGAAAAATGCTTTGTAATTTAAGACTTAATATTGTAGAATACTTGGGGGTGATGTCAAATTGAGAGAAATTATTATAGAAAAAGCAATATTACATATATTAGATACAACTGTAGATACAACGGTATTATCAGAAGAGCTGTTAAATCTATCTGAAACAGAAGAATTTTTACAAAAACATATAATCAAACTTTTAAAAGATAGTGAAATTAAAGAATGTATATTTGAAAAAGAAGGGAATCAGATAAGGGAGAATATACGGAGTTTAAATGATGATAATTTTATTTTCCAGTCACAGCAGATAGCCAATACATTACATTCCTTTATGTTATCTAATATAGATATACCTGCAGCTGATGTTGTTTTCTGCATTTTTAAAGAAGAACAAAATAGGTATATTGGTATATTAAAGTTTAATTATAAAGAAGCTTATACACATAGTCTAAATATAGAAGATGATAAACAGACAGTAAGTCTTATGAAATATAAAACTATATTAGCAAATGATACTCAAAAAATAGATGAATGTATATTTATAAATTTGAATGACTTTTCATTAAAAATAAAAGAAAAAAAATACGAAATTAACGGACAAAAGGATTATTATATTTCCAATTATTTGTTAAAGGCACAGCCGGCACATTCTTATAAAGAACAATATAAAATAGTAGAAAAATCAGCAGAAGAGATTGTTAAAAAGTATTATCCGGGAGATTCTATGAAGCAGGCTGAAGTAAAAATAGCTATAAAAAATAACGTAGATGAAAATTTAGAAGTTGATATAGACAATATAGCTAGAGAGGCATTTTCAGACAGTGAGGATATGCAGAATCAATATAAATCTGAAATTTCACAAAATGGTTTTGTAGAAAAGAAAATAAAAATTAACGAACAAATTTATGAAAAACTAGAAAAAAGTCATAAAATTATTACTGATGTAGGAATAAAAATGGATATACCAACTGATTTATTAAAAGATAAAAGAAAAGTTGAATTTATTGTTAATCAAGATGGAACCATGTCTATATTAATAAAAAATATAAATGAAATGAAGAACAGATAAATTTTGTTTTTTAATATAAAAATTTAAAATAAAAAATTAAATTTAAATTTAGTAAAACTAAAATTATTAAATTTTCAATTTATCATTGGCCTTTTTCGTATAAACCTCCTATATTGAGATATAGGACAAAACGAGGGTTGCATATAATTGTAGAACTTATAGGAGGTGTTGTATGGCTAAAATAATTAATATAAGAGTACAAAAATCAACAACGGAAAAAGGAGAACTTTTATTACAGAAGAAATTTGCAGATTGTATTGCCACAGGCATAATTAATATCATAAAAAAAGCACCTGTATCAAGTCGTATTGAAATATATGAGAATTTGATTGAAAATATAAAAAAAGGCTTATTTAATTAATATTTTTAATGTTTAAGTAAATAATATATTTAACATTAATAAGGAGGTGCTGTAAATGAAGGCAATAATTGACGAAAGCGGTTGTATAGGATGTGGTATTTGTGTAAATACTTGTCCTCAGGTATTTCAGTTAGGAGAAAATGGACTTGCACAAGTAATAAATGATAAAATATCTTCAGATCTTGAAAATGTTGTAGAAGATGCAAAAAATGAATGTCCTGTATCTGTTATTTCCATAAAATAATAATTGTAAAATTAAGGTATAATTTTATTTTTATATCTTAATTTTTTATTTTGAATTTAAATATTATCATATAAATGTTTCCGTAAACTATATATTTCATTTTCTATACATTTGGCAGCATAAGTAGCTAATCTGACACTTTTATTTCTGTTATAAGTATTTACTGATTTAATAAGTCCTATTGTGCCTATTGAAATTAAATCATCAGGATCTTTTCCGGTATTAGAATATTTTTTTGCTATATGAGCAACTAATCTTAAATTACGTTCTACCAAAATATTTTTAGCACACATATCACCTTGTTCATAGCAAGTTAAATAATAATCTTCTTCTTTCTCAGTAAGCGGTTTGGGAAAAGAATTACCAAGTGCTACATAAGAAGAAAGCAATACTAAAGGATTTGAAAATAATAGGGATGCTAAAAGAAAAGATATACTCATTATGTAAACCCCTTTCAGTGTTTAATATACTGTTTATCATTTTATGCCTGATAGCAGTATATGCACTTTAAGGGGTCGAAGTGCCTGACCTTATTAAATAAGGATAAGGGTATTAAATTATTTTATTTTAGTTCAAAAGACAGACAGTCAACACATTGACATTCAGTTGGGTTTGATTCATGTGTACCTACTTGAATTGAACCTAATTCACAATATCTTTCATTACTATTATATTTACATTGCTGAACGGAACATTTAATACTTGGATTTGAAGCCATTTTTCTACCTCCTTAAAAAAATTTTGTACAATCTCTTGTACAAATTTATTATTTGAGAATTTAATAATAATATTGAAGGTAATTTTTTGTTTTTTTAATGGAAGAATTAGTAAAATATAATAAAAAAATTTAAGTTAGATAATACTTAAAAAAGATTTAAAAAAAATTTACGATCTTAAAGAGAGCTTTTATGCTTGTATTGAGCACTTCAAAATGATAAAATATAAGTTACTCGTTGAGCGGTTAAAAAAAGGGGCCCAAGGAGATATATACAAATGAATAAAGTAACAACTTATACTACTATTAAGGAGCTTCCACAGGATGAAAGACCAAGAGAAAAGCTAATCAAACATGGTTCGGGATTTCTTTCCAATTCAGAGCTTTTAGCTATTTTAATAGCTACCGGAACAAAAGACAGTTCAGCTGTTATGTTGGCAAATAAAATTCTGTCTCTGAATAAAAAGGGAATATCGTATTTAGTTGATTGTACAATTGAAGAACTTTCAAATATACCGGGTATTGGCATTGCTAAATCTACTCAGATTGTTGCGGCTATAGAACTGGGAAAAAGGATTGCCACAAAACCGAAAGAAAAGCGTATTAATATTAAATCTCCAAAAGAAGTTGCGGATTTATTTATGGAGGAGATGAGGTATTTAAGGAAAGAATTTTTAAAAGTTCTGCTATTGAATGCAAAGAATGAAATTATTTCAATTGAAAACACATCTATTGGTGATTTAAATAGTTCCATAGTCCATCCAAGGGAAGTATTTTGTAGTGCTGTTAAAAAAAGTGCAGCATCTATAATTGTAGTACATAATCATCCAAGCGGAAATCCAATGCCAAGCCAGGAAGATATTAATATTACAGTAAGACTTGCGGAAGCGGGAAGAATATTAGGTATAAATATATTGGATCATTTAATTATTGGAGATGGGAATTTTGTAAGTTTAAAGGAAAAGATGTTGATATAGTCGGAGGAGATAGACAAAATGTTTATGAAGTTTTTTACTAAAGATATGGGAATAGATTTAGGAACAGCTAATACACTTATTTATGTTAAGGGAAAAGGAATTTTGATTGATGAACCTTCTGTAATTGCAATGGACAAGTACACTAAGAAAATATTGGCAGTTGGTAAAGAAGCTAAAGAAATGTTAGGAAAAGCACCTAATACAATAAGTGTTATAAGACCATTGCAGGATGGTGTTATTTCAGATTTTGAAATGACAGCAGCAATGCTTAGAGAATTTGTTAAAAAAGTTATGACTGAAAACTCAATGTTTACAAGAGTTAGAATTGTTGTAGGAGTACCTGCTGGTGTTACTGAAGTAGAGAAAAGAGCTGTAGAAGAAGTAATTAGACAGCTTGGAGCTAAAGATGTTTTTATTTTAGATGAACCAATGGCTGCTGCCATAGGTGCAGGTATGAATGTTGATGGGCCTGAAGGTTGTATGATTGCAGATATTGGTGGAGGTACTGCGGATATTGCCATAATTTCTCTTGGTGGAATTGTTACAAGTGTTTCACTTAGACATGCAGGAGATAAATTGAACGAGGCTATTGTGGCGTATATGAGAAAAACATATAATTTATTAATTGGAGAGGGCACAGCAGAACAAATAAAAGTAAAGATAGCTTGTGTGTATAATGATGAAGAGAATCCTGAAGACATAGAATATATGGATGCAAAAGGAAGAGATTTAGTAACAGGTCTTCCCAAAGTAGTTAATATAAGTTCCTTAGATGTTATGAAGGCATTGGAAGAGTCAATATGGGTTATAATAGATGGTATAAAGAGTACATTGGAACAAGCACCTCCTGAAATTTCCGCGGATATTGTAACCAATGGAATGGTTCTTTCAGGAGGCGGAGCATTGATAAAGGGGCTTGATAAGCTCATAGAAGCAAATACAGGTATGAAGGTAATTATTGCCGAAAATGCTTTAGAGGCTGTCGCACAAGGTACTGGAATGAGCTTAGCCAGTATTGAAAACATTCACAAATATGTCAGAGCTAAAGTTAATTATTATAGATAAGAATAGGGTATTTAAGGGTAGGGATAATCGATGAAATGGTTTAGAAATCACAAACAAATATCCATTATAGTCACAGTAATGATAGTATTGATGTTTATTATCGTATCATCTTATTCTAACGCAGGAAGTTCATTTTTTGGCGGACATGTGATACATAATATCATTACATTTATACAAAAGCCAATTTCTGGATCTGCTAATGGCGTGGAATCGGGATTAAAGGGAATTTTTAAATTTCGAACTATTATTAAGGAAAATGAAGCATTGAAAGATGAAAATTCAGCATTAAAATTAGAAAATATTAAGCTTAAGTTAAATAAAAAGGAATTAAAAGATCTTAAAGATCTTTCAAATATATTAAACTATAACAGTGTAAATGACAATTATAATTATGTTACGGCAGATGTTACATCTATGGATGGTTCCAATTGGTTTAATATATTTACAATTAATGCAGGAAGTAAAGATGGCCTTTATAAAGATGCTGTTGTAATGGATGGATATGGACTGATTGGAAGAGTTTTGGATTTGGGATCTAATTGGTCAAAGGTTATTTCAATTATTGATGAATCTAATTCTGTAAGTTTTAAGGTGCAAAGAGAAAAAGATAAAGACTTGCTGGGTATATTATCAGGGGATGGTAAAGGAGGTCTTACAGGCTTTATGTTGGACCCGGAAGCTGCAGTTGTTGAAGGAGATTTATTAATAACTACTGGAATGGGAATGTATCCCGAAGGTATTGCCATTGGCAAGGTGGATAAGATAGAACTTAATCCAGATACCTTGCTTAAAACTTTAAAAATTGAATCCACAGTGGATTTTAAAAGTATAGAAAAAGTAACGGTTATTATTTCTAAAAGTTAATTATATTTTGTATTGGGAGGCAATATTGAAATATTTTATTGCATTTGTTATATTTTTATTAGGATTTGTATTACAATCTACGTTGCTTAATAATATAAGTATATTAGCAATTACACCAAATATTATATTATGCTTGGTAATTATTTTTACATTTTTGTATGATGGTTATTTTGGCATTGTATTTGGTGTGTTGTTTGGATTGGTACAGGATCTTTTTTTTGGTCCAATAGTAGGAATTGCAGCTCTTTGTTATTTTATTATTAGTTTATTAATATATGGGACAAAAAAATATATTAATAAAGAAAATATTTTTTCAGCATTAATACTTACTATAATCGGTACGTTGTTATATAATTTATCTTATTGGCTTTTAACTACTTTATTTGGATCTAGTTATTCTGTTAAGGTTATGCTGAAGGTGGATGCTGTTACATTAGTATATAATATTATAATATCGATTATATTATATTTTATTTTAATTAAAAAAGTTGTGAGACATCCGACAGATAAATATATAAAAGGAACTTTTATTAACTATGAATAGATGGATGAAAACCAGAAATGGTCAAATATTATTGTTGATTATAATTCTTATGTCAGTGTTAGGTATAAGATTATTTGTATTAACTGTTTTACAATATCAAGATTGGGATACTGCATCGCGAGATATTAGTACGAAGAGTATATACACATCAGCGCCTAGAGGAAGAATATTAGATAGATATGGAAGGCTTTTAGCAGGAAATATTTCCAGCTTTACAGTACAGTTTAGTGCTGGAGATTTGGAATCAAAGGAGATCAATAAAATTTCTTCTAACTTAATAAAAGTATTAGAACGAAATGGCGACGAATATGATGATAATTTTCCTATAATAATGGAAAATGGTAAATTTTATTATACTTATCAAAAAGAAATTGAAGAATGGTTATCTTCTCAAAATATGCCATCTAATTTAACTGCAGAACAAGCATTTGAAGAGCTAAAAAGTAAAAACAATATTGAAGAATCTATGGATAAGTACGAAGCTCAGGTACAGCTTCAAACCGTATACAATATTTACCCTCCTATTTCTGTAAGGAATTTTCAATATTTAAGAGATTTGGATAAACAGAGTTTTTTAGGCAGATTTAAATTGGATTTAGACTTAACTGCTAAAGAGGCTTTTTATGAGCTTAGAGATCAATTTGAAATAGACCCAAATTTGTCAGATGAAGAAGCAAGAAAAATTATGATTATAAGAAATCATATTTCATCCCAAGGGTACAGAAAGTATATGCCAGCAAAGATAGCTTACAATGTTTCGGATGAAACAGTTGTCATATTGAAAGAAAAAAGCGAAGATTTAAAAGGGGTAGAAGTTGTCGCTGAATCTGTAAGATATTATCCAAATAATAATCTTGCTTCCCATGTCCTAGGGTATCTTGGTAAAATTTCTGAAAGTGATAAAGAAAAATACGTGGATGAACTTGGCTATAATGCCAATGATATGATTGGCAAGGAAGGTATAGAAAAAGTAGAAGAGTCAACATTAAAGGGCAAGGATGGCGTACAGCGTGTACAAGTAAATGCTAATGGCGAAAAAGTAAAAGTTATTGAAGAAACGGAACCTGAAAAAGGTAAAGATGTTTATCTTACTTTAGATTTGGAGCTTCAAAAAATTGCAGAAGAAACATTGAAAGAAACCCTTACAAAATTACAAGTTGGCGGTACTTATGAAAGTCCTATGGGATTAGGAAATTATAAATTTAATAAAACATTGCCAAATGCAAATACCGGAGCGGTTGTTGTATTGGATGTTGCGACAAGTGATGTACTTGCTATGGCAAGTTATCCTAATTTTGATCCTAATTTATTTGTAACTGGAATAAGCAAAGAAGATTGGAATTCTTTGCAAAGTAAGAATCCTAGAGATAAGTTGGCTCCGTTACCTTTATATAATGTTGCTGCACTCACTGCTGTACAGCCAGGATCTACTTTTAAAATGGTAACTGCAACTGCAGGTCTTGAAAATGGTTTGGATCCTAATAGGAAGTTGTATGCAAATGGTGTGGTGAACATAGGAACGCAATCCTATGGTTGCCTAATCTGGAATGATCATAGAGGAGTTCATGGATATATAAACCTTATGGAAGCTTTAGAAGTATCTTGTAACTATTATTTCTTTGATGTGGCAGCAGGAAAGGATTTTTACAATAATAAATCATTAGGCTTAAACGGTCCTATGGGTATTGAAAATATTTCAAAATATGCTAATCAATATGGTTTAGGTCTGGATACCGGAATAGAAATAACCGAGCGTGTAGTTCCAGTTCCAAGTGAAGAAAGAAAAATTAAGCAAAAAAAAGCTACACTAAGGAATGTATTAATTAGTAATGCAGAAATATATTTTAAATCCAGTGTACTGAAAGATAAGGAATTATTAGAAAAAAATATAGATACTATAGTCAGTTGGACTGAGGAAAATCCTAAAAGAAGAGAATTAATTAAAAGGATGAGTAATATTGGTATAAAAGATGAAAAATGTGAAGCTGTAGCTGATTTATGTAAATTTGATTATTTTAATAATGCTAATTGGACTACTGGTGATGTGTTAAATATCGCTATTGGTCAAGGTGAAAATGCATATACTCCTCTACAGATGGCAAATTATGTAGCAACAATTGGTAATAAAGGTGTTCATAATAAAGTAAGTTTAATAAGAGGTTTGGAAGGCAAAGGTATTATAGAAAGAGAAAAAGGTAATAAGATTGATGTTTCTGATCAATCTCATTTAGATGCTATTATTGATGGGATGAAAAGAGTTGTATATGGTCAAAGAGGAAGCTTGAAAATATTGTCATCTCTTCCAGTGGAAGTAGCTGTAAAAACAGGAACCGCAGAAAGAGAAGGTAAGATAGATCCTCCAGACGAAGCAGAATACATTAAATCAAATTTACAAAGAATTGATTCTAAATTATCGTGGGATGCTGTTGAAGCAGAAATTAAAAGACTCATGAAAGAATATCCTGATACGTATACATCAAGGGATATAGCAGTAAGGAGAGCAGTTATTAACCTTAGTAATGGATCTGTTACTTATGCTAAAATAGATGCTTATAAAGCCGATTATGATAATTTTGCGTGGGTTGTAGGCTTAGCTCCTGCAGATGATCCTAAAATTGCTATTGCAGTACTTTTAGTACAAGGAAATACGTCAACTTATACAGGACCAATGGTAAGAGATATTATTGCAAAATATTTGGAGCTTGATAAGACTTATACTGACTATGATTTAAATACAAATATCACACAATAGAAGGACATAATAGGAAAAACGATATAAAGGAGCAAAATATGGGAAAGGTAATATTGGTGGCCTCTGGAAAAGGTGGGGTTGGAAAAACTGTATTTACTACAAATATGGGAGTAACATTGGCTCAACAAGGGAAAAAGGTTGTTCTTATAGATATGAATATGGGACTTAGGAATCTTGATATTTGTTTAGGTCTTGAGAGTAAGATAGTTTATGATGTGGCAGATGTTCTTGGAGGAATGTGCAGAATAAAACAGGCTCTTGTAAGAGACAGGAGATTTCCGCAGCTTTATCTGATGTCTGCTGCACAATATAAAGAAAAAGTTGAAATGACACCTTTGCATATGAAAGTATTATGCCAAAAATTAAAAAAGAATTTTGACTATATAATTATAGATGCACCTGCAGGTATTGATGATGGACTTTCATTAGCTGCAGCAGGTGCAGATAGTGCAGTTATTGTAACTGTCCCGGAATATGCAGCAGTTAGAGATGCAGATATGGTAGATAAAGAACTTTTGGAGCTTGGAGTAAAAGAAAGATGTTATGTTGTGAATAAATTAAAATTAGAATTATTTTATACAGAATTGGTTCCTAGCTTAAATGATATTGCAGAAAATTTAAAGCCTGATATAGCTGGAATTATACAATATGATGAAAATATTCATATTTCATCAAACAATGGAATTCCTATTGTTACTCAAGAGGGGACTTATATTCAAGAAAATTTCTCAAATATAGTAAAACGAATAATATAATAAAATAGTTATTTAAAACGCATTCTAATTAGAATGCGTTTTAAATAACTATAAATCATAACTTATGACTATTTTTAAAAATTAATAATTTTACTTCTGATTCCTATGTTTAAAACTAATCCAAGTGCCAGCATGTTCGTAACTACCGAAGAACCGCCGTAGCTGATAAAGGGAAGTGTAATTCCTGTTACTGGCATGATTCCCATTACCATTGCAATATTTTCAAAGATTTGGAATCCAAACATTGCTGAAATTCCAATAACTACTAGAGCACCATACATATCTTTTGCATTATCTGCTATTTTGACGATTCTATAAAGAAACGTTGTATATAGTGCAATAATCAGCAATCCGCCCAACATTCCAAGTTCTTCTATTATTACAGAAAAAATAAAATCAGATTTTTGAACAGGTAAAAAATTTAATTCTTTTTGTGTTCCTTGAAAAAGCCCTTTCCCTAAAAAGCCACCGGAGCCAATAGCAACTTTTGACATCCATACTTGATAATTAGCACCTATAGATGGGTTGTCCGGATGCAGGAAAGCGTCAATTCTTTCCTTCTGATGTGATGCCATAAATCTATACATAATAGGTGTGGCAATACAGAACAATAAAGTAAGCTTACCGAAAATCTTCATATCAATACCAGCATAAAATATCATTGCGACAAACATACAGCACATTACGATTGTAGTACCCAAATCTTCCAGTATTATTATTCCAATAAAAGGAGCAGCATATAGAAAGGCATAGACAATACCTTTAAATGTTTTTAAACTTCCTCTGTTTCTTGATAAATAATTTGCGAATAACAGTGTGAATGATATTTTAACCAGTTCTGATGGTTGCATATCAATTACACCCAAATCAAGCCATGATCTTGCTCCATAATGTTCTACACCAAGAGGTGTATAGACAGTTAAAAGGAATAAAATGGAACCAATATAAAGAATTTTTTCAAATTCTTTAAAATTTTTATAATCGTAAAGTAATATAAGACACAAAGCTATTGCTCCAATTATATATGCTGCAAACTGAACTTTAATATCTTTATTAAGAATAAATTCACCATCGTATGCAATACTTCCAATCATAAGGATACTAATGATTAGAAAACATAAAGGTAAGATTATTAAAACTTTGTCTATATTTTTAAGTAAATTCCAAAAGTAGCTCATTTATATACCCCTCATTTTCCTTGACAATTTGTTATATAAAACATTATAATATATGTTGTGTAGTTATATCAATATTTAATTACGTAATGCTGATATTTAGTTATTTGCCCTTGAAATTATGGGCGTTTATTTCATTAAAACTTTAAAAAGGAGGTGCATTGAAATAAGTATAGAAATAGGTGTAGTTGTAATCGTTGGAATTATTACCTTAGTTTTTGGACTATTGGTTGGATATATATTCAGAAAAACTGTAGGCGAAAGAGCAATAGGAAGTGCTGAGCAGAAAGCAAGGAATTTGATCCTTGATGCTGAAAATAAATCAGAAACAATCAAAAAGGAAATAACCATTGAAGCAAAAGAAGAAGCTCATAGAATGAGAAGCGATGTAGAACGTGAAGTAAGAGAAAGAAGAGCAGAAATTCAAAGAGCTGAAAAAAGGCTTATTCAAAAAGAAGAAGCAATTGACAGGAAAACAGAAAATCTTGAAAAGAAAGAAGAAGGCATTACAAATAAAGAACAAATATTAATAAACAAGCAAGAAGAATTAGATGGCTTTATTAATAAGCAGATGGAGGAACTTGAAAGGATTTCAGGATATACTTCAGAAGAGGCAAAAGCCATTTTGCTATCTAATGTTGAGAAAGAAATCAGGCAAGAAGCATCTGTAATGATTAAGGAAATTGAATCCAAGGCAAAGGAAGAAGGAGATAAAAAAGCTAAAGAAATTATAACCGGAGCAATACAAAGATGTGCAGCTGATCATGTGGCAGAAAGTACAGTTTCTGTAGTTCCACTTCCAAATGATGAAATGAAGGGAAGAATTATCGGCCGTGAAGGTAGAAATATCAGAGCTATTGAGACTTTGACAGGAATTGATCTAATTATTGATGATACACCGGAAGCTGTTATTTTATCCGGTTTTGATCCTGTAAGACGTGAGATAGCAAGATTATCCCTTGAAAAGCTCATAGTAGACGGAAGAATACATCCGGCTAGAATTGAGGAAATGGTAGAAAAAGCGGAAAAAGAAGTTAATAGTATTATAAAAGAAGCTGGGGAGCAAGCTACCTTTGATGTTGGCATACATAATCTTCATCCAGAATTGGTGAAATTACTTGGCAGGTTAAAATACAGAACAAGCTATGGTCAAAACGTATTAAAACATTCCATAGAAGTAGCACATTTAGCAGGTCTTATGGCTGGTGAATTAGGGTTAGATGTTAAGAATGCTAAAAGAGCCGGACTATTACATGATATTGGTAAAGCAGTAGATCATGAAGTAGAAGGCACTCATGTGGATATTGGTATTGATTTACTTCGTAAGTATAAAGAGAATGAAACAATTATTAATGGTATGGCTGCTCATCATGGCGACTATGAACCAAAGACATTAGAAGCAGTACTTATAGCGGCAGCAGATGCTCTTTCAGCTGCAAGACCTGGAGCAAGAAGAGAAACTTTAGAAACTTATATTAAAAGATTAACAAAACTTGAACAAATTGCTAATACAACTCCTGGAGTAGATAAATCTTTTGCAATTCAAGCTGGTCGTGAAATAAGAATAATAGCAAGACCGGAAGAGGTAAATGATGAGGGAATTGTATTCTTAGCCAGAGAGATTAGTAAGAAAATAGAATCTGAACTTGAGTATCCTGGCCAGATTAAAGTAAGCGTAATAAGAGAGACAAGATCAGTAGATTATGCAAAATAGTAATTTATTAGGAATGATATTTAAAAATTTTAGGTAGATAAGATAAAACTTATCTGCCTTTTATTATTTATTTAATAAGATAAGAGATATCAATTCTTGTAAATATTAGAAAATTGTATATAATAGAATAGAATAAATTCATGAAATAAATATTAATTAAAAAGGAATAGTTATGTTTGTATATTTAGATAACAGTGCAACAACAAAACAATATGAAGAAGTAAATGAATCAATTCTTCAAATGATGAAGTTTGATTTTGGCAATCCTTCTTCGTTACATCGACTTGGAATAAATGCAGAAAAAGCTGTAAAAGAAGCAAGGAAAAATATTGCACAATCAATTGGTGCAAATAATGATGAGATTTTTTTTACATCTTGTGGCACAGAAAGTGATAATATGGCATTATTTGGTGTAAGCGAAGCAAGAAAAAGACGTGGAAATAAAATTATTGTTTCAGAAATAGAACATCCTGCAGTACTTGAACCTTGTAAGAAATTGGACAAAATGGGTTTCAATATTCAATATATAGGGGTTGATACAAAAGGATTTGTAAATATTAATGCTCTTGAGGAAGCTATTGATGATAAAACTATTTTAGTTTCTGTTATGCATGTAAACAATGAAGTGGGAAGTATACAGTCTCTTGATAAAATAAAAGAATTAATAAACAATTATAATAAAAAATCAGGTACTGAAATTCTTTTTCATACAGATGCCGTTCAGTCATATGGTAAATTACCTGTTCAGACAAGTTATGCTGATTTAATTACTTTGAGTGGCCATAAGATTCATGGTCCAAAGGGAATTGGCGTATTATATATAAAAAAGGGTATTAATATTGAGCCTTATATATATGGAGGCATGCAAGAGCGGGGAATGCGCTCTGGTACGGAAAATGTACCAGCCATAGCAGGTATAGGCAAAGCTTCAGAAATATGCTGTAAAAGCCTAAAAACACGCTATAATACTATGACAAATGTCAAGAAGTATCTTTTGGAGGGTATTAAAAATGAAATACCGGATATTAAAGTTAACAGTCCGTATGAGAATTGTATATCATCAGTTTTAAATATCAGTTTCCTTGGAGTGAGAGGTGAAGTTCTTCTTCATACTTTAGAGAACTCTGATATTTATGTTTCTACAGGTTCAGCGTGTTCTTCAAACAAAAAAGCAAACAGCCATGTGCTGAGAGCTATGGGTCTTTCGGATAAGGAAATAGAAGGTGCTGTTAGATTCAGTTTTAGTGAATTTAATACTATAGAAGAAATGGATTATGTTTTACATCATTTGAAAAAAGGTGTAAGTCAATTTAGAAAGCTGGGAAGCTTTAGATAACCCTATTCATCATATAAGAATTGATTTTTAAGGAGAAATAATTAGTGGAAGATAGAAATACATTTATAGTAAGATGCGGAGAAGTTGCATTAAAAGGTTTAAATAAGCCATATTTTGAAAGAATGCTCGTTGAACGCATTAAAAAAGTTCTAAAAAAATTTGAAAATACTGAAGTTAAAAGGCATGAGGGATTAATATTTGTTAGAACTCCAGAGGACCTTAACTCAGAAATGGTAATAAAAGAAATTTCGAAAGTGTTTGGAGTTGCATCCATCAGTCCGGCTGTAGAAACAGTATCGGATATTGATGAAATTGGAAATGCTGCAGTGGAGTATATGCTTGATATCATTAATAAAAGAGGAATTAAAACATTCAAAGTGAATGCAAAACGAGCAGATAAAAATTTTCCTGTAAAGTCTCCTGAAATAGGTAGAATTATAGGAGCTAAAGTACTTAAAGGTTGTAAAGTTTTGAAAGTTGATGTTCACAATCCGGAATGTATGTTGTTTGTAGATGTAAGAAGAGATAAGTCATATATTTTTGAACAAAAAATATCAGGATTTGGTGGCTTGCCTCTCGGAACTAATGGTAAAGGTATGGTTCTTTTATCCGGGGGTATAGACAGTCCTGTGGCTGCTTGGATGATGGCAAAACGAGGTATGCTTATTGAGGCAGTTCATTTTCATTCTTATCCGTATACAAGTGAACGGGCACGAGAAAAAGTCGTTGATTTAGCTAAGCTTGTGGCAGGATATTGCGGTAACTTTAAAATGCATATAGTTAATTTACTGCCAATACAGGAAATGATTGTTCAGAATTGCCCGGAAGAAGAAACTACAATTTTAGTCAGGAGATTTATGATGAAGATTGCAGAAAAAATAGCTCTTGAAACGGACTGTGGGATGTTGATTACTGGTGAAAATTTAGGTCAGGTGGCAAGCCAGACGGCAGAAGCTCTTATTGTAACTGATGAATCTGTAAAAATGCCAGTTATGCGCCCGTTGATTGCACTTGATAAGGTAGATATTATGGATATAGCTAAGAATATAGGTACTTTTGAAACATCGATTTTACCTTATGAAGATTGTTGTACAGTGTTTTTACCAAAACACCCCACAACTAAACCTAAATTAGCAAAGATACTTGAATCAGAGGGCAAAATTGACGTAGATAAGTTAATTGAAGATGCCATAGCGATAAAAGAAGTTATTTCAATTTATCCTGATTGATTAATTATTTACAGCAAATATTAATAAAAAAATTGACAAGACCATTCTATAAATATAGAATGGTCTTGATGTATTATTTAATTAAAATGAGAAAGAGGAATATATATGAAAAAGTTTAAAAGATTATTAATTGTAGCTCTTGTTATTATAATTTCTTTAGTAAATGTCAATTTTGTATTTGCGGATGAATCCAATTTTAAAGTAGTTGGATATTATTCGGCAGGATTATTTGATGAGCCCCTTGATAGTTTACAAATTGAGAAACTGACACATGTTATGTACGCGTTTTTAATCCCAAAAGAGGATGGATCTTTAGAAGATATTGACAAGCCTGACAGGTTAAGAGAAATAGTAGAAAAAGGGCATGAAAATGGTACAAAGGTATATATTTCACTTGGAGGATGGTCATACAAAGAGACTCCTTTATACACTACCTTTGAAAAATTGGCATCAACAGAAAAAAGTAGAGCTAATTTTATAGACAATGTATTAGAATTTGTTAATGAATATAATTTGGATGGTGTGGAGATTGACTGGGAATATCCAAACGAGAACTCTATACAAAATTATGAAAGTCTAGTTGTAGAGTTAAGCAAGCGTTTAGAAGATAAAGGAAAACATCTTACCGCAGCATTAAATGGGGCTTGGTCTGCTACTGAAGGTCCGCAGGTATCTAAACTTATTACTGACAGATGCTTAGATTCTTTTGATTTTATCAGTGTTATGGCATATGATATGAACAATGAAGATCACAGCCCACTTTGGTTTGCAAATACTTCAATTGACTATTGGATAAACCGTGGTGTACCGAAGGAAAACATTGTTATTGGCGTTCCTCTTTATGCAAGGCCAAGCTGGCTGCAATATAGGCATTTAGTTGAGCAAAATAGAGAAAACGCTTATGTGGATTATGCAGAAACTACACCATTAAAATCTTATTATAATGGATTAAATACGTTAAGAGAAAAAACTATTATAGCCTTAAGAAAAGCAGGTGGTGTAATGCTTTTTGATGTAAATGAAGATACTTTAGATGAAACAAGTGCGGTATCTATGATTGATACTATATTAGGGAGAATCAAAAAAATGGATAATCCTGATGTGTCAAAATATATTACAGTAATTTTAAATAATAGAGAGCTTGTATTTGATATTGATGAGGGTATGGGAATTCCATTTATTGATGAAAATAACAGAACTTTGCTACCACTGAGAAAACCTCTTGAAGCTATTGGGGCTGTAGTTAAATATGATGAAAAAAATAAATCTATATCTGTAGAAAAAGATAAAATAAATATTAAAGTATTTATAGATAAAAATGAAATTTATATTAATGAAAATCCTACAACTATGGATACTAAAGCTATTATAAAAGATAATCGTACATATATTCCCCTTAGAAGTATTTTTGAAGCTTTCGGATATAAAGTTGATTGGCATAATGTCAGTCATACTGTTTATTTAGATAAAGTAGAATAAATATTTATATAAAATATAAGAAACAACAATCTGGAAAATGGTGAAGTGCCTAATTGATTATGAAATTATATCTACTTCGACAAAAATAGAACAGATTCATCTTATTCTCTTAAAGACATGCTCATGACACAGTTGTATAATTTATAGAGAGGGTTAAATATATAGTTTTACACGTACAAAGGAGGAAAACTATGCATGTAAGTTTTGAGATAACAGATGAAATATTAATAGCAAGTCTTGATGGTGAGCTTGATCATCATACAGCAGCTCAAATTCGAGAAGAAATAGATAAAAAGATTGATAATTTTCATTGTAAACATTTAATTTTTAATTTTAAGAAAGTTTCTTTTATGGATAGCTCAGGAATTGGCGTAGTGATGGGAAGATATAATAAAATGAAAGAATTAGGCGGTAGAGTGATGGTATCCGGATGTAGCTCGTATATAGACCGAATTTTAAATATGTCGGGTATATATACTATTGCACCTAAGTACAATAATGTTAATGAAGCCTTAAAGGTTGTTAAAAATAAAGTTAACGAAAAAGTAAATACAGAGGGGGTGCAGTAAATGTTACAGTCGAAGGTAGATGATAAGAGTTTTGACAATAAAATGAAGCTGAAATTTTTAAATAAATCTCAGAATGAAGGATTTGCAAGGATTTCAGTAGCTGCTTTTGTAGCTACATTGGATCCGACGCTAGAAGAACTTACAGAAATAAGAACAGCTGTATCAGAAGCTGTAAGTAATTGCATTATTCATGCGTACAAAGAAGATGAAAAAGGAATTATTCAAGTTGAATGTTGGACAGATGAAGACAGAAATGTTATTATTTCTGTTACTGATGAAGGTGTGGGAATTGAAAATATTGAAAAGGCAAAGGAACCTTTATTTACATCAAAATCAGATGAAGAACGTTCAGGAATGGGCTTTACAGTAATGGAAAGCTTTATGGACAGACTAGAAGTTGAATCGGTAAAAGGTGAGGGAACAAGGGTCACAATGATTAAAAAGCTGGATATAGTATATGAGCTGTAATTATACGGCCATAAGCAAAGAAGATACATATAATTTGATTCATGAAGCAAAAAGTGGAAATGAAGAAGCAAAAGAACAATTAGTTAATCAAAATACTGGATTAGTTAAAAATATTGCACTTAAATTTGTTGGAATTGGTTATGAGCTTGAAGATCTGCTTCAAATTGGTTTTATAGGACTTTTAAAGGCAATTGACAGATTTGATATGAGTTATGATGTTATGTTTTCTACATACGCTGTTCCAATGATTTTAGGTGAAATAAAGAGATATATAAGAGATGATGGAAGAATTAAAGTAAGCAGACAAATAAAGCAAGATATTAAATCTATGAATCATTTTCAAGAAAAGTTTTATAATGAAAATGGAAGACAACCTAAAATTAGTGAGTTATCCAAGTTAATGGAAACAGACAGTGATAATATTCTTATGCTTATGGATGCTAAAGATGCTTTGAACAATTTGGAAAGCCTAGATGACCCTGATAGGCAGGAAAGACAAGGAAAAGAACAATATACAGAGATAGAAGACCGGCAAATCGATATGATAAGTTTAAAGAGCATAATCGGAAGTTTAGCAGAAAAAGAAAGACAAATTATTGTACTTAGATATTTTAAAGATATGACACAGCAGCAAATAGCAAATGTCATTGGAATTTCTCAGGTGCAAGTATCACGAATAGAGAAAAGAGTTTTACTGACATTAAAAAAAGAGATGGAATAAGTGAAAAATAAAAGGTGGATATTATACCACCTTTTGATTTTGACTTTTTCTAGTAATGCATTTTGTTCCATTGGTCGCTGTCACGGTTCCATTCTGGATAATCTTTAATTTCAGGACATGGATAATCAATACCAAGTATCGCCGTAATATTTCCATTACTATCATAAATAGGTGCATATGCTGACCAGCAAAGTTGATTATTATTGTTATTCCAAGCGGATAGTGATGCAGTAGGATACCCATTTGTTGCATCAGTAATAGCTCCTTCAAGTTTGTAAGCTTTCATGAAATCATCAGTATCTTCATCAGTATCTTCATCAGTATCTTTATCAGTATTAATAATGACATTATAATTCTCATCGTTTTTATCTGCATCAATCAATGTATAAACTTGATAGGCCTCGATTTCATTTTGGATAGATTTTAATTTTTCAAGCATATTGGAGTATTCTAAATAGTCTTTTCCCTGATTTGATGCAATTAAAGCATTAAGTTGATCTCCGAATTCTCCGTTGAGCTGAAGAGCATAATCTGTGGCATAATTTACTACTTTGTCTTTTACTTCTTGAACTTCATCAGGAACTTTAGGTAGATCTTTTACTTCAGATTCTTCCTTATCTTTGCATGCTGAAAAAGTTCCCAAAATTAGAATTAATGTTAATAAAACAACAAATAGTTTTGAATTTTTTTTCATATTGTCCCTCCTTTGGAGTTAATAAAAAAATTTTATTTATTTAATCTTACCATAGATTTAAGAAAGTAATCAAGGCAAATATTTAAAGTGCCAGAAACGTCTGAATATTCAGGCGTGAAATACACAAAAAAACATAGAAAAATCATATGTTTTAAGTTAAAAACACTTGCAAAAAGTCGAATAATGTAGTTTAATTTTCTTATATGCTGTTAAAATTGTAACAAAATTTAGTTACAAAATAAAACAAAGACATCTACACCTGAAATAGGGTGCATCAATTAGAAATAATTTAAGGAGGCGTTTACATGAACTTTCAACTATCGAAAGAACAAGAAATGGTAAGAAAAATGGTAAGAGAGTTTGCTGTTACCGAAGCGGAACCAATAGCTGCTGATATTGACAAAGAGCACAGATTCCCTGAAGAAACAGTAAAAAAGATGGCTGACTATGGTTTACTTGGAGTACCATTCCCAACAGAGTTAGGTGGTGCAGGTGGAGATTATATTTCATATGCAATCACAGTTGAAGAATTATCAAGAGTATGTGCATCAACAGGAGTAATCTGTTCAGCTCATACATCTCTTTGCTGCTGGCCAATTTTTGCTTGGGGGACAGATGAGCAGAAAGCAAAATATTTACCACCACTACTAAAGGGTGAAAAACTAGGAGCTTTCGGTTTAACAGAACCTAATGCAGGTACAGATGCTGGTGGACAGCAGACTAGAGCCATTGATATGGGAGACCACTGGCTATTAAATGGATCAAAAGTGTTTATTACAAATGGCGGATATGCTGAAACTTTTGTAGTAATAGCTATGACTGATAAGTCAAAGGGAACTAGAGGTGGAATTTCTGCATTTATCGTAGAAAAAGACTTTGAAGGATTCTCAATTGGTAAAACAGAAGATAAAATGGGTATTTGTGCATCTTCAACAACAGAATTAATTTTCCAAAACTGTAAAGTTCCAAAGGAAAATCTTCTTGGAAATATTGGAGATGGTTTTAAAGTTGCATTGTCAACTCTTGATGGTGGACGTATTGGTATCGCTTCACAAGCATTAGGAATTGCTCAAGGTGCATTTGATATTACTGTTGAATATATGAAAGCTAGAAAGCAGTTTGGAAAGAAACTTTCTCAGATGGAAGCTCTTCAATTTGAAATTGCTGATATGAAAACAAGAATCGAAGCTGCTAGATTATTAATTTATAAAGCTGCAGATATGAAGGAAAAACACTTGCCTTATGGCCCTGCTTCTGCAATGGCTAAATTATTTGCCGCAGAGACTGCTATGCATGTAACAACTAAGGCTGTTCAATTACATGGTGGATATGGTTATACAAAAGATTATCCAGTTGAAAGAATGATGAGAGATGCTAAGATCACTGAAATCTATGAAGGAACATCAGAAGTTCAAAAGATTGTAATTGCAGCATCTGTATTTGGTAAATAAGAGAAGAAGGAGGAATTAAAAATGGCATTTAAAATTATCGTACTTGCTAAGCAAGTTCCTGATACTAACGAGATCAAAATTGATCCAGTTAAGAAGACTTTAATTAGAGAAGGCGTGCCTAGTATTTTAAATCACGATGACGCAAACGCTTTAGAAGAAGCGTTAAAAATAAAAGATATGTTTGATGATGTTCACATTACAGTTGTAACAATGGGACCTCCTCAGGCAAAAGACATGTTAGCTGAATGTTTGGCTATGGGTGCTGATGATGGTGTGTTGGTAAGTGACAGAGCAGTAGGTGGTTCTGATACTTGGGCTACTTCTAATGCACTTGCTGCTGCAATTCATAAAATTGGTAAATTTGATTTACTTTTTGCAGGTCGTCAGGCTATTGACGGAGATACAGCTCAGGTTGGACCTCAGTGTGCTGAAAAATTAGGAGTTCCTCAGGTTACTTATGTAACTGAATTTAAAATTGAGAAAAACATGAAAGACATCACAGTTAAGAGAGCATTAGAAGATGGATATGAATTAATTAGTATTCAAACCCCTTGTATGTTAACTGCAATCAAAGAATTAAATACACCTAGATATATGTCTATAGGCGGAATCTTTGATGTAAAAAATAAGACAATTAATGTTTGGAATGCAAAGGATATTGAAGTAGATCTTGCTACTGTAGGTCTTGATGCATCTCCTACTAATGTATTCAGATCATTTACTCCTGCTCCTAAGGGTAAGGGTGTAATGATTGAGGCGGATACAGAAAAAGAAGCTGCTGATAAGCTTTTAATTAACTTAAAAGCTAAGCATGTAATCTAGTAAAGGAGGAAAGAATATAAAATGGCAATTAAAGTTATTAAAGATAAATGTAAAGGCTGTAAATTATGTATAAAAGCTTGTCCGTTTGATGCAATTGACATGGATGGTAAATTAGCAGTTATCAATGAAAAATGTACAGCTTGTAATCAGTGTATTGCTGCATGTCCTTTTGATGCAATTGAAAAGACTGAGGATAACAAAGTTGTAGATTTAAGTGCATATAAGCATGTTTGGGTTTATGCTGAACAAAGAAACGGAAAACTAATGAATGTAGCTCTTGAATTAATCGGAGAAGGTTATAGATTAGCAAGAGAAATCAGTGAAGATACAAAAGTATGTGCAGTTTTAGTAGGTGATGAAATTAAAGGTTTGGCAGATGAATGCTATGCATATGGTGCTGACAGTGTTTATCTATTGGAAGATCCTCTTCTTAAGAACTTTACAACAGATGCATATACAAAAGTTATGGTGGATGCAATCAACGAATATAAACCTGAAATCGTACTTTTAGGTGCAACTCACATTGGTAGAGACCTTGCTCCTAGAGTAGCTGCAAGATTAAATACAGGTTTGACTGCGGACTGTACAAGACTTGACGTTAGAGTATCAAGCTATATTGACTATGCAAACAAGAATACAACTCTTGATACTTCTTCTCTTGATCCTAATGATCCAAGCACAGGAATTAAACAAACTCGTCCGGCATTCGGCGGAAACTTAATGGCTACTATTATTTGTCCTAAGACAAGACCACAGATGTCAACAGTAAGACCTGGAGTTATGCAGAGAAGAGAAAAAGTTGAAGGTGCTAAAGGTGAATTAGTCAATGTTAAGGTTGCGATTTCTGAATCAGATATCAAAACTAAGATTATTGAAATTGTTAAATCTGCTAAAGAACTTGTATCATTAACAGATGCTGATATTATCTGCTCAGGCGGAAGAGGATTAGGAGATCCATCTGGATTTAAAGTAATCAAAGAGTTTGCTGATAAAGTTGGTGGTGTAGTAGGTTCTTCAAGAGCAGCTGTTGATGCTGGTTGGATTGATCATTCTCATCAGGTTGGTCAGACTGGTACAACTGTAAAGCCTAAGATTTACTTTGCTTGTGGTATTTCAGGTGCAATTCAGCATTTAGCAGGAATGCAGACTTCAGATATCATTGTAGCAATTAATAAGGACGCAGATGCTCCTATTTTCGAAGTAGCTGACTTTGGTATTGTTGGAGACCTTTATAAGGTAATTCCACAAATTATTAAAGAATGGGATTCTGCAGAAGATTTATTTGAAGCTTCCTTAAAATAATATAAATAGAAAATAAAATAATTTAAAACTATTATTGTTTCAAATAATAAATAAAATACCTTATAATAGAGCATATATGCTTATTATAAGGTATTTTGCATTTTAGTATTTAAAATTTTTAAAATGAATTTAGTTAATGAGTAATACTTTATTAGATTAATTCCATATATTAAAATTTCTAAATGCTACGGTTTCTCATGGTATAAAAATATTGAAAATAGTATTCTTACTTTGCTTGGTTTTCAAAAGGAAAAATATAAAAAACTTTTTTATATTTATTGACAAATTTAAATAATTAGAGTAAAATAAATTTTAATAAAATAAAAACAAAGATGGAGAGAGTAAGGGTTTTTTAAACATTACAGCGAGTGAGGTATGGTGAAAGCTCATATTAGTAGAAAAACAACTGAAAATCACTCCTGAGTTGCAGACTGAAATAACAGTAAGTTTTGCCGTTTTTTCCACGTTATAGGAAACGCGTATGTTAGTATGTAGTAATTGGTGGTACAGCGATAGTTTTATAGCTTTCGTCCTTTTACAGGGATGAAAGCTTTTTTTATTGTTTTAAATAGTATTAATGTTTACCAAGGCTACAGAGAAAAAGGAGAACAGAAAATGAGAAAGAACAACATAGTAGAAATTAGATGGCATGGTCGAGGTGGTCAAGGCGCTAAAACAGCATGTTTGCTTCTAGCTGATGTAGCTTTTCAATCAGGCAAATATGTTCAAGGGTTTCCTGAATATGGTCCTGAACGTATGGGTGCACCGATTACGGCCTATAACAGAATAAGTGAAGAAAGATGCAACATTCATTCAAATATTTATGGACCGGATTATGTGGTTGTTGTGGATGAAACATTATTATCTTCTGTAGATGTTACAAGTGGTCTTAAAGAAGACGGGGCTGTTATTATAAACAGTGAAAAGGAACCGGGAGAACTACGTCATCTTTTAGGTGGTTATAATGGGAAAATATATACTGTAGATGCGAGAAAAATTTCTGAAGAAACATTAGGAAGAAATTTCCCAAATACACCTATGCTTGCTGCAATGGTAAGAGTAAGCAATATAATTGAATCAGAGAAATTTCTCGAAGATATGGAAAAGTCATTCCATCATAAATTTGCAGGAAAGCCTCAAGTAATTGAAGGTAATATGAAAGCACTTAGAAAATCTATGGAAGAGGTAAATGCAGGATGATAAAAAAAGCAAGTGAAATTAATGAATTAACTCCATGGCAGGAAATGACTATTGGCGGAGAAATATATGAAGGAGGAACAGCATCTCTTGTAAATACAGGTGATTGGAGAACTGCAACTCCTATATTTATTAATGATAAATGTAAACATTGTATGTTATGTGTTCCCTTTTGTCCGGATAGTGCAATTCCAGTTAAAAATGATAAAAGATTAGATTTTGATTTTATGCATTGTAAAGGCTGCGGTATTTGTGCTGAAGTATGTCCTTTTGAAGCAATTTCTTTTGGAAAGGGGAAAAAGTAATGTCTATAAGAGAAAGATTATCGGGCAATGAAGCAGTAGCTTTTGCCATGAAACAGATTAATCCTGATGTAATGGGTGCTTTCCCTATTACTCCTTCCACTGAAATTCCTCAATATTTTGCTTCATATGTTGCAAATGGTGAGGTTGATACAGAATACGTTCCTGTAGAGTCAGAGCATAGTTCTATGTCTGTATGCATAGGTGCTCAAGCAGCAGGAGCAAGGTCTGTTACTGCGACCTCTTCGTGTGGATTAGCTTTGATGTTTGAAATGCTTTATGTGGCAGCATCATCAAGATTGCCAATAACTTTGGCACTAGTTAACAGAGCACTGTCAGGACCAATTAATATTAATAATGATCATTCCGATTCTATGGGTGCCAGAGATTCTGGATGGATACAAATATATGCAGAGACTAATCAAGAAGTTTATGATAATTTTATTCAGGCTATGCCTATTGGAGAAAATCCAGAAGTAAGACTACCTGTTATGGTTTGCCAAGATGGATTTATAACTAGCCATGCTGTAGAAAATATAGAACTTTTAGAAGATGAAAAAGTAAAAAAATTTGTTGGAGAGTACAATCCGGAAAATTATTTACTTAAGAAAGAAAATCCTCTTGCAGTAGGACCATATGATATTTCTCCTTATTATATGGAACATAAAAAACAGCAAGCAGAGGCAATGAAAAAGGCAAAAAAAGTTATATTAAAAGTTTCTGACGAATTTGAAAAGATATCAGGAAGAAAATATGGATTATTTGAAGAATATTATATGGAAGATGCAGATTTAGCCCTTGTAATTATAGGTTCAAGTGCAGGAACTGCAAAAGCTGCTGTAGATAATTTAAGAAAACAAGGAAAGAAAGTAGGTTTGGTTAAGATTAGAGTATTCAGACCTTTCCCTATGGAGGAATTAGCACAGGCTTTAAAAAATACAAAAGCTGTAGCTGTTATGGATAAAGCAGAAAGCTTTTCTTCGTGCGGTGGACCTTTATTTGCAGAAACACGTTCTTCGCTTTATGATGTTGAGAATCGTCCTAAAGTAATAAATTATGTTTACGGACTTGGGGGACGTGATATTACAGTATCACACTTTGAGTTTATATATGATCAACTTAATGAGATTGCATTCACAGGAAATACAGGACAAATCTATAGGCATATAGGACAAAGAGAGAAGGATGGTGATACTAATGAACTATAATTTAAAAAGAGAAGTTTCCAAACCTGAAAGATTTGTCGGAGGTCATAGATTATGTGCAGGATGCGGTGCAGGTATTACTGTAAGAGGTGTATTAAGAGCTTTAGAGCCTACAGATAAAGCGGTTGTTACTAATGCTACAGGATGTCTTGAAGTTTCTTCTTTTTTATATCCATATACAGCATGGAATGATAGTTATATTCATAGTGCATTTGAGAATGCAGGAGCTACAACAGGCGGAGCAGAAGCCGCATATAAAGCATTGAAGAAAAAGGGAAAAATAGATGATAATTATAAGTTTATCGCTTTTGGCGGTGATGGAGGAACTTATGATATAGGGCTTCAGTCATTATCAGGTGCAATGGAGCGTAATCATGATATGGTATATGTTTGCTATGATAATGAAGCATATATGAATACCGGAATTCAACGTTCATCGGCTACGCCTATGTTTGCTGATGCAACAACAAGTCCTGTGGGAAGTATATCAAATGGTAAATCTCAGACCAAAAAGGATTTAACTGAAATTATTGTTGCACACAATATTCCATATGCTGCGCAGACTACATTTATAGGAAATTTTAAAGATTTTCATGAAAAAGCATATAAGGCTATTTATACTGAAGGTGCTGCATTTCTCAATGTTTTATCACCTTGTCCACGCGGATGGAGATATGAAGCCAAGGATATAGCAAAAATATGTAAGCTTGCAGTAGAGACATGCGTATGGCCTATGTATGAAGTTAATTATGGGGAATGGAAATTAACTTATGAACCAAAGGAAAAGTTACCTGTAGAAGTATTTTTAAAGGAACAGGGAAGGTTTAAACATATGTTTAAGCCAGGTAATGAATGGATGATTGAAGAAACACAGAAATATGTTGATGAAAAGTGGGAAAAACTGCTTAATCGATGTGAAAAATAAATAATTATAAAAATGTGAATAGAAATATCAGTTGCTCATTTAATAATAGGTAGCTGATATTTTTTTATGATTAGCTGATAATTACTATTTATAGGGAATTTAAATTTATGGCTTAATGTTATAAAAAACTTAAAATCTATTTTGTATACATATTTTTTGAGTATTTGGTAAAACTTTTTGTTATAATTTGTAAATTTAAAAAAATTAGAATTTTTTAATTTATTTTTAAAATCAGACTTTTATTTTTTTTAATAAAGTGTTATGCTATAAGAAAGTAATGAAACTAGTTTACTAAATTAATTAATTCAAAAATATATTTAATGGAGGTTCAAAATATGTATACTTGTAACAAAGACAGATTGGAAGACAAAATCGTTACATTTAGCAAATTTGGTGATGCAGGTCACGGTGGTATTACTAGATATTCATTATCTCCGGAAGCTCATCAGGCAAGAGATGAATTTGTAAAAAGAATGAAGGCAATTGGTGCTGAAATTGAAAGTGATGATATGGCTAATTTGTATGCTACTATTCCAGGTTCAGAACCGGATTTAAAGAGAATTGTAATGGCTTCTCATGCAGATTCCGTAACAAATGGAGGAAATTATGATGGTATTTTAGGAGTTTTAACCGGTATGGAAGTTCTTGAAACAATAGTTTCTGAGAATATACCTCACAGACATCCTATTACTGTTATGATTTGGACAAATGAAGAAGGTTCTCTTTATCCTCCTGCAATGATGTCTTCTGGTGTTATTTGTAATGATTATTTGCCAAAAGAAATAGCAAAAAAATTTAAAAAAGAAGATATGCTTGCATCAAAGAGCGCACAAGATCCTTCAGTTACTTTCGGAGATGCATTGAATGCTACTCCATATAAAGGAAATGAAAAGAATCGATTAAGTCCTGATAAATATGAAGCTATGTTTGAACTTCATATTGAACAAGGTCCAATTCTTGAAGATGCCGGAAATGAAGTTGGTGCTGTAACATGCGTACTTGGTATGTTTAATTACAGAATCAAATTCTATGGTCAAGCGGATCATGCTGGAACTACGCCTATGCATAAAAGGCAAGATGCACTTTATGCAGCTGCACAGGCACTTTGCTACTTACATGAAGAAATAGACAAACTTGGGAGACCAGAATTAGTTTATACAACAGGTGAAATTGTATGTCATCCGAATGTTCATACAGTAATTCCTGATTTTATTGATTTTTCAATTGATGTTAGACATGAAGATGCAGATTTAAGACAGAAGGTCCTTGATATTGTTAAGAGTCTTGAAACAAGAGAATGGGCAAGATGTAAATGTAAGGTTGAGATGGCTTGGGCTAGAGATACTGTATATTTTAATAAAGAATTGGTTGAATATGTTAAAGGAAGTGCGGATGAATTAAATATTTCAAATCAGTATATTAATAGTGGTGCGGGTCATGATGCACAGTTTGTATCTTATATGCTTCCTACAACAATGATATTTGTTCCTTCTAAGGATGGGCATAGTCATTGTGAACCTGAATATACCCCTGTTGAACAATGTACAGCAGGAGCAAGTGTAATGCTTAATGCAGTTCTGAAAAAAGATAAAAAATAGAAACATAAAAATTATTCTAAATTAGTTTTACAATATATAAATGTATTAAGAAAATCTATAGATATGCTTTATTAAAGCTTAAACAGAAATCTAAAAATACCGATAAGTAAAATTTTTACATATCGGTATTTAATTTATTTTATATCGGCTTTTTTACTAAATTTTTTAATTTTAATAATTTAAAGCTCTTAATTCTTCTTGTATTCTCTTCCAAGGAAAACCCACTACATTTTCATAATCGCCAATATAATGATCTATATATTTCTTCCATTTACCTTGTATAGCATATCCTCCGGCTTTATCCCAGGGTTCACCTGAATCAATATAGTTTTTAATATCATCATGTGTATAGTTTTTAAAAATAACTTCTGTTACTTCATAAAATATTTGTCTTATAGGGGTATTGGTTTTTAGAATACATACCCCTGTAGCCACATAATGGTTTGTACCATTAAGAGTTTCTAATATTCTTACAGCGTCATTGTAATCTGAAGGTTTACCAATAATTTGATCTTTGAAGACTATAGTATCTGCAGATATAATAGTTTTATTTTTTAAACTAGGATTTTCTTTTAAATATTTTTCCTCCACATTTAATGCTTTTTTTAAGGCTAAATACATTACAGCTTGCTGCATATTTAAATTTTTAGGTATAGTTTCATCTATATCAGATGGCATTACAATTGGATCTATACCATGATTTTTCATAATTTCAATTCTTCTTGGCGAAGAAGAAGCTAATATTATTTTTTCTTCCATACGCTTGCCTTTTCCTCTCCTTTTAATATTCTCATACATCCAAGAGCTAAAGCTTCCATTTCGTTTTCACCAGGCGAAATTTCAACAGGTGCCAAAAATTCAATCCTTTTATGAATCATTTTTGTCATCATTTTAGAATAAGCCATACCTCCAGTAAGTATAATATAATCAATTTTTCCGTTTAAAACTGGTGCCATCTCTCCAATTCCCTTAGCAATTTGATAGGCTTCTGCTTCGTAAATTAATTTAGCTTTCTCATTTCCTTCATTAATCATTCTTTCTACAATACGACAATCATCTGTACCTAAATGAGCTTTTATGCCACTAAATCCACGTATCTTTTTTTGCATTTCTTCTTTTGAAAATTTTTCAGAATAACAAATATCTATAATATACATTAAAGGGATATTTCCTGATCTTTGTGGTGAAAATGGACCAGAATCATCACGAATAGCATCTATTATTTTGCCTTTTTTATGTACACCTATGGAAATACCTCCTCCAAGATGCGCAATTATTAAGTTTAATTCTTCATATTTTTTATTATGTTTTTCTGCAATTTTTCTCCCAGTAGCTTTCATATTTAAAACATGACAAAGGCTTTCTCTCTTTATTTCAGGGAAACCTGTTATTGTGGCAATTTCATCAAATTCGTTTGATGAAACAGCATCATAAATATAAGCAGTTATCCCTAACGGTGAAGCAATTTCATCAGCAAGTAAGGCTCCAAAATTAGAAGGATGTGGAGAAAGTTTTCCACTTAAAATTAATTGCTTTAACGCATTATCTACAATGTAGCCACCGGCGTGTATATTAGGAATTAAACCACCTCTTCCAACTACAGCGCTTAAATCTAAAAGGTTAACTTTATGTTTAGAAAGGGTAGAGTTAATTATATTCACCCGATATTTAAGTTCATTATTATTAAATGTTAATTCATCTGATGTATGTTCAATGTTGTCATTAAAAACCAAATTAGTGCCATTGTAAAGAGCGATTTTGGTAGATGTTGATCCAGGATTAATACATAGTATATTGTAATTCATTATTTTTCCCCTTTCAATAAACACGCTAAAGCTAGTGAGTTTACTTTTCCTTCCGGAGTTTCAGCTCTTGAAGTCATTACAATTGGACATTTGGCGCCTAGTATAATTCCTGCCATTTTTGCTCCAGCATAATAGATAAGTGCCTTACCTATCATGTTTCCTGCTTCAATATTTGGAACAATAAATAAATCTACCATACCACTGATTGCGCTTTTAATGTTTTTATGTGAAGCTGATTCCTGGCTTAATGCTACATCAAGTGAAATGGGTCCTTCAATTATACATTTTGGGAAATAACCTTCTTGGTTCATATTATAAAGTTTTTTCGCATCAATTGTGGCAGGCATTTTAGGATTTACAATTTCATTTGCCGTAAGAATTGCAACATTAGGATTTTTTATACCTAAATCATGCATTGCTTTAATTCCGTTACTTAGTATTTTAATTTTTTTTTCAAAATTTGGAAACAGATTTATACCTCCATCTGTATAAAATGACAGTTTTTTTTGACCGGGTATTTGGAATGCAGAAAGATGACTCAATAATTTATCAGTTTTTAAATTACATGATTCATCTAAAACTGCATTTAGAAAAAGGCTACTGTTTACAAGCCCTTTCATAAGAATATCTGCTTTATCTACATCAATTAATTTCGCGGCAATGTAGGATGCTTTTTTTGTGTCTTTTTCATCTATGATTTCAGGATTAAAAAAAATACTTTTATTTTTTTTAATCAATTGATTTATTTTAATTTTATCTCCAACAAGGATTGATTTTATGGAATATTTTTCATATGCATATATAAGTGCTTTGATTATTGTTTCATCATGCGCTGCAGCAACTGCAATTGTTAAAGGTTTATTAGATTGCAACACAGAATACATTTGAGAAAAATTAGTATACATTTAGTTAACACCTCATTTTTTTTTATGTAAATATTATTTCATATTAGTTTTTTTTTATCAATAAAAATTATTTTTTCTTATTTTTTGGAGATACTAACAAAAGACATATGAGGGAGGAATTTAGATGAATAATCAAGAAGAAAAACAAAACCAGAAGCAAAAAGAAAAAGTTGCAAAACATTATGAAGATTATGCAAAACAGTTTACACCAAAACCAAAATATTTTTTAAATTGTTTAAAAGCATTTATTGTTGGAGGACTTATTTGCGTATTAGCCTTATATATTCAGAATTTATTAATAAATAGAGGATTAGATGAAAAAACATCAGGTGCATTTATTACTGTAATCTTAATTTGTAGTGCACAATTTTTAACAGGAATAGGAGTTTTTGATTCCATAGCTAAATTTGCTGGTGCAGGGGTAATAGTACCTATTACTGGTTTTGCCAATTCAATGGTAGCACCTGCTATTGAATATAAGAAAGAAGGTATTGTTTTAGGTGTTGGTGCTAAATTATTTAGTTTAGCAGGACCGGTACTTGTATGCGGTATCTTTGTATCTACCATAATTGGTATTGTTTATTATTTTATTATTTAAAAATTTAGGAGGTCATATGAACAATAAATTAGGTAAACAAACATTACAATTTTTAAATACACCGCAGATAATCGGTTCTTTTTCTATTGTAGGCGAAAAAGAAGGAAAAGGACCTATGGCAAAATGGTTTGATATGATATTAGAAGAAGATACTTTTGGAGAAAAAACTTGGGAGAAATCTGAAAGTAAGATGCTGAAACAAGCTATTTTATCTGCACTTCAAAAATCAGGAAGAGATAAAGAAGATATAGATACAATTTTAAGCGGAGATTTAATAAATCAAATTATGTCTTCTTCATTTATGGCCAGAGATTTATCAATTCCTTTTTTAGGTCTTTATGGTGCATGCTCAACTATGACAGAATCCCTTATTTTAGGTAGTGTACTTATTGATGGAGGATATGCTAAAAATGTTATAACAGGAGCTTCAAGCCATTACTGCACTGCTGAGAGACAATTTAGAATGCCTCTTGAACATGGAAATCAAAGACCGCCTTCAGCTCAATGGACAACAACAGCTGCAGGTGCCGCAGTAATTTCAGACCATGATAAACCTATTGAAATTTTTAATGGGAAAGAAGCAAATAAAATATATGTAACCCATGCCACAATAGGAAAAATTATAGATACAGGTATTAAGGATGCTAATCAAATGGGTGCAGCTATGGCTCCTGCTGCTGTGGATACCATAATTACTCATTTAAATGATACAGGCAGAACTCCTGATTTTTATGATGTAATTATAAGTGGTGATTTAGGTTTTATTGGCAAGGATATAGCAAAAGATCTTATAAGTGGATTAGGTGCTGATATTGAAAAAAAATTTGATGACTGTGGGGCAATGATGTTTAATTTAGATCAGGACACGCATGGAGGTGGCAGCGGATGTGGTTGTTCTGCTTCTATTTTTATGGGATATGTAATAAAAGAAATGAAAGCAGGAAATATTAATAATGCATTAATTTTATCAACCGGTGCTTTGCTTTCTACAATTAGTTCACAGCAAGGAGAATCAATACCGGGAATAGCACATGCAGTTGCATTAACAACAAAAAATAAAAATTAAAATTGAAGGGGATTAGGAATATGGAATATTTATATGCTTTTTTAATTGGAGGAATTATTTGTATTATTGGACAAATAATTATGGATACAACAAAGCTTACAGCTCCAAGAATACTTGTATTATTTGTGGTTTCCGGTGCAATATTAACATGCTTAGGTCTTTATGAACCTATAGTTAATTTAGCTAAAAACGGTGCTACAGTTCCTCTACCGGGGTTTGGTTATTCTTTAGCTAAGGGAGCAATGGAAGGAGCTTCAAATGATGGCTTTTTAGGAGCTATTACAGGTGCAGTAAAAAATACTGCTGCAGGTATAACTGCAGCAGTAGCATTTGGTTATCTTATAGCAATTTTATTTTCACCTAAATCTAAACGTTAGTTGGAAAAATCTAGCCATGATGGAGGTTTACTTCCATCATCTATATCTTTATCTTTGTCATCTTTATTAACATTATTGTTATCATTCTTATTATTATCATTATTGTTGCTGTTTTCTTGAATACCGCTTTCGGTTGTATTCTTATTAGGATCAAAGTCTGTATTCAAGGTTGCATCTGGTGAAATAGGGTACTTTGTTATATCCGGATTATGCAAATTACAATAAGTTGTAGGTGCTGAATCACTTGAAGAAGAAGCTTTGTTAACAAAAGTTTTTTCTATACAATGAGGACAATATGGAGTAGCTAAGAATCCACTGTCTTCACAAATTTTTACAGTAGTATGAATATTATCTTTTTTTGTAGGTTCTGTTCCTTTTATAAAATATTCATTTATTGTATTTCCACCATTAGGCAGCATTCCTGAGTCTGCATCTATTGCTACAGATATAACATTATTTGGCTTCACAAATGAACTTGTAGGCAAACCTGAATGTACTTGCTTCATAACCTTAGCAAAAACTTTTGTTGCAGCAGTACTTCCTTGACTTAATTCTATATTTATATCGTTTCCTATCCAAACTGCGGCAGCATATTGAGGAGTATATCCTACAAACCAAGCATCATAGTTATCTGTTGTTGTACCGGTTTTACCTGCTACAGGCTGAGTTCCAATAGAGGCATTACCGGCAATTCCTGCGGTAACAGCAGTTCTCATCATATCTGTCATTATGAAAGCAACACCTTTATCCATTACTTGCGTTTTAGTTGATGTATTTTCTAAAATTACTTCATCCATTTTATTTGTAACTTTTGTATATGATATAGGTGTAGTATACATTCCCTGATTTGCAAATGTTCCGTATGCGGCAACCATTTCCAGAGGTGTTACTCCTTTAGTCATACCTCCAAGAGCCATAGCAGCTGAATTCATATCATTAACTGATCCGGATTCCACAATTGTGCTTATACCCAATTTTTTTGCAAATTTCACAGATTTTGAAACTCCAATATCATTTACAACTTTAACAGCACATGTATTTACTGATTGTTCAATTGCAGTACGCATTCTTGTAAGTCCACGATATCCATTATACCAATTCTTTGGCCATACTTTTCCATTGTAAGTCATTTTAGAATCATTTATTACGCTTGCTGCTGTCCAGTAATTACCATATAATTCATCTTTATTTTTTACAGCAGAACTATTACCATTTAATTCATCTACTGAACTTTGAAGTGCAGCACCATAAGCTCCAATTGGTTTCATAGAAGAGCCGGGCTGTCTTGGAGTGTCAGTTGCACGATTTAATATAAGTCTTCCATTTATATTTCTTCCACCTACCATAGCCTTAATACCACCGTTTTTAAAATCATATATGACCATAGCAGATTGAGGCTGAATTATTTTTTGTTCTAGAGTATAGTGCTCAGGAGTTACAGTAATACTATTTGAATTTATTTGTAAGAAATTAGGTTCTTTTTGGAAGAACTTTTTACTTATTATAAAATTACCATCTGAATCTCTATCTTTATATTCCTGTGGAATTGGAATAACTCCTCCTTGTATGCTGTAGAGAGTACTATTTTCAATAGTATACATATTCTTAAACTGAATACTGTAATCGATACCGTCTTGTACTTTAGTTTTATATAAATTTAATCGTTTGCCTTTATATAATATGAGGCTTCCATCATTTTTAAACTCATATTCGTCAGGTTTTAAAGTAAAATTGCCATTATTATCAAAATAATTATCATATGAGTATAAAAGAACTTTTCCATTTGAATCAATAATATTGTTTGCACTGTCTTTGTTTAAATTTACTGCACGAGGGAAATTACTGTTGTTGGAAAATTCTGTTTCCATAATATCCTGCATTTTTGAATTCATGGTAGTATAAATGCGAAGACCACCATTATATACCCTAAATTTAGCATCAGATTCACTTAACTTTTGTGTTTCCATCAAATCGTTAACTACCTCTTCTATAACATAATCAACAAAGTAAGAAGATGCTTCTTTAATTGTGTCTTCATTTGGATCTATGGAATTACGCAAATCATATTTTATTGCCGTATCATATTGACTTTGAGTAATTTTACCTTGTTCTAACATAAATTCAAGAACAAGATCTTTTCTGTCAGAAAAGGAATCATTATAAACATATGTTAAGTTATCACCTCTGTAAACAATGTTTGGATTATTTTCTTCAATTGTACTTTTATCATATTTTTTAATGAAAGCATATGTATCAGGAGCTTTCGGCAATGTGGCTAGTGCAGCACATTCTTCTAATGTTAATTCTGATACATCTTTTGAAAAATAAGCTTGCGAAGCTGCTTGAACACCGTTTGCACCATATCCTAAATAAATAGTATTTAAATATGCTTCTACAATTTGTTCTTTAGAAAGTTGCTTTTCAAGAAGTATTGCATAATAAGCTTCTCTTATTTTTCGTGTCATATCATATTTAGATTTTGTTTCTACTAAGTATAAATTTCTAGCAAGTTGTTGTGTTATAGTACTTGTACCACTTATCTTTCCCCCCTCAAAAATTCGTTCCTTAATTGCACCTAATATACGTACAAAATTAAAGCCATGATGTTCCCAAAATGTTTTATCTTCAATAGCAACAAATGCATTTACTAAGTCGGGAGGTAAATCCGAATAAGATACATTTGTTCGCAATCCGTCAGAAGTAAGCAAACTATCCATTACTTGGCCTGAATCGTCATAAAGTACTGAGTTTTCAGTAAGTACAGAATAAATATCATTTGGATTAATTGTAGGAGCTGTTACAATAATAGAACCAACTATTCCTAATAAAACTATAAATACAGTTAGTGTTACAGCAAGTATAAATTTAGTAAACTTCTTTTTGTTAAGCGTATGCTTTTTTTTCTTTTTTGTGGACATATGAACCTCCGTATTATGACTATCCTCTGAGTTGTTTTGCGTAGAAAATTTATTTTTTACTTCGTTTATTTTATATTTCAGTTTTGCTAAAGGAGTTTCTTTCTTTGATTCACAAAGTCTCTCTACACGGGTTTTTTGTACTTTAGCTGTAGGGTTTTCAGCTTGATTTAAATTTTTATTTACTTCATCTTTTAATTCTAGGTAATCATCAAGATCATCTATACTTTCTTCTTTACTTTTATCAAATTCATTACTTATTTTATCAAATTCAGCGAAGTAATCATTAATTTGTTTTTTTTCTTTTTCATCGTTATTAAATTTATCTGTCAAATAAATCACCTGCCTTATTAACGTAAGTGTTTGAAAAAATTAATTTATTATACCATAATAGAGCATTTGTGTTAACAAATATATTGAATATCATACATTTGTAATAATTAGAAGTTATAATTATTTGATTTGTTACTCTATAACATAGTATAATAGAATTTATAAATATTACAATAAGTGATTCTTTATATAGGAGGTATGGTGGATAAATATGTATGATAGTATAGATGTCGCAAGGGCTGCTATTAAATTGGCAATTACATCTAACAGAAGTTCAGAAGAACAGCTTCTATTGAAATTGAAAGAAAGAAAGATTTACGGTGCAGCTGTTGATATTGGAGGGGATATTGTAAATTCAATTCATATTATTATAGAAAGAGCTATCATTGCATCTCGTAAGAGTGGAATTACAAGAGAGTGTCATGTTCAAGACGGTGCTATTGCAGGTGCAGCAAGGGAAGCATTAATGCAGATTGCAGCTAAAGCCACAGGACTTAACGGTGGAGGAAAAGTTGCTATTTGCAGACATAAAGAGCATATTAGTGTATGTATTTTCATGAGTATAGGATTATTACACTTGAATGAAGTCGTAATAGGTCTAGGGCACCGTTCTTTGCCCGAAGATTAAATAAATTATAGTAATATTGACAAAATATGTAAAATAATGTAATGTATACATGAGAGAAAAAGAGGATTGGTTAATATAACTGGGGAATTATGTTTAGAAGACCAATTGTTATAGTTTTTATATCTTTTGTTTGTGGCATTGCATTACAATATTTTATTTATGTTAAAATATTTCTGTTAATTCCCATTTTTCTTATGGGGATATTTTTCAAACTTTATTTAAAGAAAATAGATTCTATTTATGCATTGGCAGGTATTTTTCTTATTGTATTTGCAGTTAGCTCATTATATTTTCAAACTATAGACAGTAAAAAAAGTATGTTTGAAGATAATGAGGGGCAAAGTACATATATTTACGGGAGAGTATTATCTATTAACATAAAAGATGATAATTTTTGTAAAATTACTGTAAAAACTACTCAGGGAGAAAAAGTTCTTATTAATGTAAGTGGAGTATTAAAAGAATTAGCTGTTAAAATTCCACAAGATATTACAGGAAGAAATATTAGGGCTAAAGGGGTTATTGAGTTACCGTCTTCTAAAAGAAATCCGGGAGGTTTTGATAACAGCCTTTATTTAAAGACAAAGGGAATTAAGATTATCATTAAAAGCAATGTGAATTGTGTTAGAATAATAAACGGAGATTTAGGTAAATATTCCAAAGTAAATCTTATCATGAATAAATTAGCGCTTCTTAAATATGGCTATTTATCTAAATTAGAAAGTATACTTGATATAAAAGCATATTCTTTACTGTCGGGCATGCTGTTCGGGGATAAAACCCTACTTGATGATGATATTTATGAAGCTTTTCAGCGTAATGGTGTTGCTCATATTTTAAGTGTTTCAGGAATTCACGTTGCTATAGTTTATTTATATATTAATAAATTAATGGGAAATAGAAGGAATTGGCTTTTTAGTTGTATTTCTATTTTATTATTAATATTTTATGCGGCTTTAGCTGAATTTTCAGCTTCTGTTGTAAGAGCTGTATGTATGATTACGGTACATATTTTATCTAAGCTTATTTACAGAAGGTATGATCTTTTAACAGGCGTTTGCAGTTGTGCATTGGTTATGCTTTTAATAAATCCTTATTATTTATTTAGTATAGGATTTCAATTATCATATTTGGCGGTGTTATGTTTATCTGTTATATTACCGTGGATTAACAGGAGAATAGAATTTTTAAGTGAGGGAAGATGTCCTGAATTTATTATAAAATTATTGCTTTATTTATCACCTCTTTTAACGATTCAATTGGGATTGATACCTTATACCGCTTATTATTTTAATTATTTTTCTATTGCGGCATTTTTCTTAAATATTCCTATTATTGCTATTTCAAGTATTATTATACCAATAGGAATTTGCTTGATTCTTATTTATATTTTTTCTTTATTTCCTTTTCTAGAGATTTTTGTTTCGCATATTTTTGGAATTGGTGCAGTTTGTTTAGAGTTAATGTTAAATATAATGGCTTGGTTAAACGATTTATTTTACAAATCTCAAATGAGTTATGTCAATGTTGTAAGCCCTTCAGTTTGTTTTCTTTTACTCTATTATATTTTCATCTTTTTTAGTTTGTCAGAGTGGTTTCGTATTATGTACCAAAGAAAAAAGTGGAGAAAAATAATTTTTATTACAATTTTTTTTGTAACAATATCTTTTATTTTGCCAATTGTTTTTTTGGAGGATTATAGTAAAGTCAGTATCACTTTTCTTGATGTAGGGCAGGGAGATTGTCTTATTTTAAAAACACCCAAAGGTAAAAATCTTTTATTTGATGGGGGAGGAAATATAAATTATGATATAGGAAAGAAGGTTTTATTACCCTACCTTTTAAAAAATGGCATAGATGAAATAGATCTTGCATTAGTTAGTCATATTCATGATGACCATTTTTTAGGCATGGCATCGTTAGCAAAGGAAATGAATATAAAAAAATTAGGAATATATGCTGCTAATAAGTATAGGCAAGATTATATTATCAAAAATACTGGATTAAGTGAAAAAAATTTGTTATACTTGACAAAAGGGCAAAGAATATTTGTAGAAAATGATATATGGATTGAAGTTTTATATCCATGTTTAAGAATAGAAAATGAATATAAAGAACTTATTAAAGAAGATGCAGATGAGAATATGAACAGCTTACTTTTAAAAATACATTATTTAGACTTGGAAATCTTAATGACAGGAGATATGGGTTTTAATGAGGAAAAAGAAGTTTTAAAAATATATGAATCTGCAGAAGAAAATATATTAAACTCAGATATTCTAAAGGTTGGTCATCATGGAAGTAAATATTCCACAAGTGATGAGTTTTTAAATGTAATATCTCCAAAACTGGCTGTTATTCAAGTGGGTAAAAATAAATTTGGGCATCCAAGCAAAGCAGTAATTGAAAAATGCAAAAAGTCAGGTATAATAGTATATAGAAATGATTTAAATGGAGCAATAATGTTTTGGAAAGGAAATCAATGGCATATAAAAACGATGCTATGAAAGAGCATGCATATAAAATAATAAATAAAGAATTAAAAGAAGGCGGTATTAAAAATTTACTGTTTTTTTATGGAAGAGAACTTTATCTTATTAATTGGGCTGTTGAAAGTATTTTAAAACAAGTTGTCGATTTATCATATAAGGATTTGGATTTTTGTAAATTAGATGGTAAAATTGTAACTATAGGAGACATTAAAAATAATTGCGAAACTATTTCTTTAATGTCTAAAAAAAGAGTGGTTCTTTTAAACGAATTTTTGTTGCTTGAGGACGGAAAATCTAAATATTTTAATGAAAAAGATGAAAAAGAATTATGTGAGTATCTTAAACATTTACCTGAAAGCTGCATCTTAATTATTGTTGGCAGCGACAAGGCACCGGATAAAAGAAAAAAACTTTATAAGTCTATTTCGGAAAATGGCAATGTTTATGACTTTTGTCAATTAGAAGAAAAACAATTGAAATTATTTATTGAAAAAAAATTTAAACAAGCAGGAAAAATTGCTAAACCAAGTATTATAAAAGAATTTATTATTTTATCAGGTTATTATGATAAAGATTCTGACTATACTTTATATAATTTGGACAATGATATTAAAAAAATTATTGCTCATAGTGAAGAGCCGGAAATTTTTTTAACAGATATAAATGAGATTATTTCTGGTAATATTAATACAAATGTCTTTGCATTGATAGATGCTTTAAGTAAGAATCGAAAGGATGAGGCATTTTATCTTCTTCATAATCAATTGAGTTTTGGTGCAAGTCATTATAGATTATTAGCTTTAATATGTACACAATTTGAACTCATTTTAGCGGTTAAAGAGATGAAGGGAAATGGAATGAGTTTAGATAAAATTAAAGGGACATTAGGTATTCATGAATTTAGAATAAAAAAAGCAGCAATGTTTGCAGAACGGTATAGTATAAAACATTTGAAACAAATTTTACAGAAAGTTTATGATGTAGATAAGAATATAAAGACAGGTCTTTTAGGATCTTCTTTAGCACTTGAAATGTTTATTGCAGAAATTTAGAACATGTGGAGGCTCCATGACAAAACAATTAAAAGCAGAACTCATATTAGTATTAGTAACTTTATTTTGGGGAGTTTCATATTTATTAATTAATTTTAGTACAAAAGATATTGAATTTATAGAATTCGATTATTATATATTTATTTCTCTTTTTGTAGCTTTTCTATTTGCATTTCTAAAGTTTAAAACAATGAATAGGCTTATTTTTAAATATATTTCTATTATTGCTTTTTCACTTATTACCGTTTATTTAAGTACTACTTTCAAAAATAATTTTATAAGTTTTTTAGATATAAAATTTTTTTATAGTTTAATATTAATAATTATTATTGTATTAGTCTTTTTTTATAATAAAGAAAAAATAAGTAAAAATTGTATTCTGATTATGGCTTTAAGCATAACAGAAAATGTAATACTTATTTTATATAAACAGTTTATACCAGTTATAAATGATATTCTTTGTTTTTTATCTGCATTATATAATGATATAAACTTATTGTTTAAAGAAGCATCCATAATAAATAGATTATTAGAATGTTGTTTTGTATTAGGTAATTTTTTTACAGGTTTGGCTTTTATTTTTCAAATCTTACTAATGCAGACTTTTAATGCATTTAATAAGAAATTGTATTTATACTGGGATCTGTTTTTTCGCAATTGTAATGTGTATATTAATAGAGGAGGTGCTTAAACTTAGGGGTTATATTTTGTACAATATTACTAATGGATAAGCAAGTTATTTATTTTTTAAAATGTATTAAATTAATTTTTTACATTCAATTTAAATAAAAGATGATTAACAGGATAAAATAAAAAATGGTTAGTATATATGTAAATTTGAAATTTTATTCATATTGTATACAATTACCATGTAAATAGTATTAAAACTTTTAAATTTTATGCTTTATTTTTTCAGTTAAATTATGAATTCAATAAATAATGAAAAACTATAAAAATGTAAAAAAGTAGTGAAAATAATTAATTTTCTGAATTTTCCAACAAAATATCTCTTACAACCCCTTGTTTGTATAAGTATTTTTTGATATAGTTAAACTAATATAGATTGAATTATGCAAATAGTTAAAATATTTAGTTTGTTTGGGAGGACAAAATTATGACATGCCAAAATAGCAATTGTCAGTGTGGATCTAAAGGGACCTCTGACTTTTCTGAATTAACTCCAGTGCTTGAAGAATATGCAAAAGTACCTGGAAGTTTAATTACAATTCTACAAAAAGCACAAGATCTCTATGGGTACCTTTCTATGGATGTAATCAATTATATTGCAAATGAAACGGGGATAAAAGCTGCTAAAATTTATGGTGTGGCAACTTTCTATACTCAATTTAGAATGAAGCCAATTGGAAAGTATTTAATTATGCTTTGTCAAGGGACAGCTTGCCATGTAAACGGTTCCAAGATGATTGAAGAAGCTATCTGCGAAGAACTTAAAATTAAAGATGGTGAGACTACAGAGGACGGAATTTTTACATTAAATAATGTAGCATGTTTAGGATGTTGCAGTTTAGCACCTGTAATGATGGTTAAAACTGTAAATGGTGAAGAAACTTATGGAAACTTAACAAAAGAAGCCGTAAGAATAATTTTAAAAGAGATAAGAAATAGAGAAAGCTAGGAGGTGAGGAATTGAAAGTAATTGTTGGTCAAGGTAGTTGTGGTGTTGCTACAGGAGCTAAAAAAACGGCTGATGAGTTTGAACATCAAATAAAAGAAAAGGGATTAAATATATTTGTCGACAAGACTGGGTGTATTGGTACTTGTTATTTGGAACCTATTGTAGATGTGTATGATGATGAAGGAAAAATAACAAGATATGTAAGGGTACAGCCTGATATGGTTTCAGAAATAGTTGATAAACATTTGATAAATGGCGAAATAGCAACAAATTTAGAAATTTCTGAAGTTGATAAGGAATTTATATCTAAACAGAAGAGAATAGTTTTAAGAAATTGTGGTCTTATAAATCCTGAAAAAATTGAAGAGTATATTGCAGTAGGTGGTTATGAGGCAACTAGAAAAGTAATTACTTCAATGACTCAGGACGAGGTTATTGAAGAAATAAAGGTTTCAGGCTTAAGAGGCAGAGGCGGTGCTGGTTTTCCAACATGGTTTAAATGGAATGCAGCAAAACAATCTCCTGGCAAAGAAAAATATATAGTATGTAACGCTGATGAAGGTGATCCGGGAGCTTTCATGGATAGAAGTGTATTGGAAGGTGATCCCCATACATTAATAGAAGGAATGATTATAGGAGGCTTTGCAATAGGAGCATCTGAAGGAGTTATTTATGTTCGTGCGGAATATCCTTTAGCTATTCATAGACTTGAATTAGCAATGGAGCAGGCAAGAAAGAATGGCTTTCTTGGTAAAAATCTTTTTGGAACAGATTTTAGCTTTGATTTAAGAATTAAAGCAGGTGCAGGTGCTTTTGTATGCGGAGAAGAAACGGCACTTATTGCTTCACTTGAGGGTGAAAGAGGAATGCCAAGATTAAAGCCTCCATTTCCTGCGCAAAAGGGATATTGGCAAAAACCTACAAATATTAATAATGTAGAAACCTATGCAAATATTGCATGGATAATCTTAAATGGTGGAAGTGCTTTTGGAGCAATGGGCACAGAAAAAAGTAAAGGGACTAAAGTCTTTGCTCTTGCAGGAAAAATTAAAAAGGGTGGATTGATTGAAGTTCCAATGGGGCTTTCTCTAAGAGAAATTATTTATGGAATCGGTGAGGGGATTAAAAATGATAAAGAATTTAAAGCTGTTCAGATGGGAGGTCCGTCAGGAGGATGTATTCCGGTTGAGCTTATTGATACTTTAGTAGATTATGAACATATTACAAAGACAGGTGCTATTGTTGGATCAGGTGGTATGATTGTCATGGATGAAAGTACTTGTATGGTAGATATGGCAAGATATTTTCTTGACTTTACAAGAAAAGAATCTTGCGGAAAATGTAATTATTACCGTATCGGAACAAAAAGAATGTTGGAAATCCTTGAAAGAATTACTCAAGGTAAAGGTAAAGACGGAGATATTGAACTTCTTGAAGAACTTGCTATAAAAATTAAAGAAGGTTCTTTATGCGGTCTTGGTCAAACGGCACCGAATCCGGTTCTTACAACATTAAAATACTTTAGAAATGAATATGAAGACCATATATATAATAAAAAGTGTACAGCAAAATCATGTAAAGCATTACTTAAATTTACTATTACGGATAAGTGCGTAGGTTGTACTCTTTGTGCAAAAAAATGTCCTGTTAATGCAATTAAAGGTGAACTTAAAGGTAAGCATGTAATAGATCAAGATTTATGTATTCAATGCGGAAAATGTGAAGAATCATGTAAGTTCAATGCGATTGAAAGGGATTAGAGAGGAGAGGTGAAATAAATGAAAAAGTTTAGATTAAATATCGATGGAAAAGAAGTTCAGGGCTTACCAGGTCAGACTATTCTTGAAGTAGCAAAAGAAAACGATATTTTCATTCCTACTCTCTGCTTTGATGAAAGGACTGAGATTTATGGTTCTTGCGGAATTTGTGTTGTAGAGGTTGAAGGAAATCCAAAGATGGTTAAAGCATGTGCAACGGAAATTGTACCAGATATGATTATTAAAACAAATACAGAAAGAGTAATAGAATCGAGAAAGACAAATTTGGAATTACTCTTATCAAACCATGTTGGAGATTGCAGACCTCCATGCGTCTTAGCCTGCCCTGCTCAGACAGATTGCCAAGGATATGTAGGGCTTATTGCAAACGGACAATTTAAGGAAGCCATTGAATTAATAAAAGAAACAATTCCTTTGCCAGGTGCAATAGGTAGAGTTTGCCCACATCCATGTGAAGACAATTGCAGAAGAAAGCTGATAGAAGAGCCTATTTCTATTGCATGGCTAAAAAGATTTGCTGCTGATACTGATTTATTTGGAGAAGATCCATTTATGCCTGAAATTGCGTTGCCATCAGGTAAGGCAGTAGCTGTTATCGGTGGTGGACCATATGGACTTACAATGGCTTATTTCTTGAGAAGAATGGGGCATGATGTTACTGTTTATGAAGCAATGCCTAAATTCGGCGGTATGTTAAGATATGGTATTCCTGAATATAGATTACCTAAAGAAATTTTGGATGAAGAAATTCATCTAATTGAAAAGATGGGTGTAGAATTAATTGCAAATACAAAGATTGGCGTAGATATTACACTTGACACTATAAGAAAAGATTATGATGCAGTATGCATTGGTATTGGAGCTTGGGTTTCAACAGGAGTTGGATGTAAAGGTGAGGATGCAGATGGAGTTGTAGGAGGAATTGATCTTTTAAGAAAAGTAGTCAGAAATGAAAAAATCCAATTAGGTGAAAATGTTGCTATTGTAGGCGGTGGTAATACTGCTATGGATGCATGTAGAACAGCAGTAAGACTTGGTGCAAAAAAGGTTTATAATATTTATAGACGTACAAAAGCAGAAATGCCAGCAGATATGGTTGAAATAGAAGAAGCTGAAGAAGAAGGCGTAATTTTCAAAAACTTAACTAATCCAATAGAAGTAATAAAAGATGAAAATGGGCATGTAAAACAAGTAAAGCTTCAAATTATGGAACTTGGAGAGCCTGATGCATCTGGTAGAAGAGCACCTAAACCAATTGAAGGTAAAACAGAAACTATTGATATTGATACTATGATTTTAGCCATTGGTCAGGCTGTTGATTCTTATGGTTTAGAAGACTTGGATTTGACGAGGAAAAAGGGTATTGTATATGATACACAGACCTTTATGACTAGTATGGAAGGGGTCTTTGCTGGGGGAGATTGTGGAAATGATAAAATATCCATTGCGATTGAATCTATAGCAGATGCCAAGAGAGGTGCAGTTGTTGTAGACGCATATTTAGCAGGAGAATCTATTAAATATGAAAAACCATATGTAGTAAAAAGAGATGATATAACAGAAAAAACTTTTGAAGATAGAGAAAGACAATGCAGACCTAAGATGGAGCATTTGAGTCCTGAAGAAAGAAAAGATAATTTTTCTGAGGTTGTTTTCGGATATAACATAGATCAAGCAATGGATGATGCAAGCAGATGCTTAGAATGTGGATGTCATGATTATTTTGAATGTAAGCTTATAGATTTTGCAAATCAATATAAAGTAGAACCAGAGAGATTTGAAGGTGATGTAAATAAAATTGATGATGATGATGATCATCCGTTTATCGTAAGAGATCCTAATAAATGTATTCTTTGCGGACTTTGTGTTCGTATGTGCGATGAAGTTATGGGTGTTGGTGCATTAGGTCTTGTATCAAGAGGCTTTGATACTGTTATTAAACCAACATTGGAAAGACCTCTTATAGAATCTGGTTGTGTTTCTTGCGGTCAATGCGTAAATGTATGTCCTACAGGAGCTATTCAAGAAAGACTTACGATAAATAAATCTGTTCCTCTTCCAACAGATGAAACAGAAACAACATGTGCTTATTGTTCGGTAGGATGCAGTATGCATATTGAAACATATGGGAATATGTTGATAAAAGCAATACCGAATAAAGAAGGTCCGGTAAATAATGGACTTTTATGCGGCAAAGGAAAGTTTGGATTTGATTGTTCAGAATTAGAAGGAAAAATTCTTGATCCAATGATTAAGAAAAATGGGAATTTTGAAGAAACAGATTATCATGAGGCTTTTGTATTAACCGCTAAAAAAATTCAATCAGTAGCTGCTAAATATGGTAGAGATACTGTAGCGGTGGCTATTTCAGACAGATATACTAATGAAGAAGCATATGTAATGAAGAAATTAGCTAAAAGTATTGGAGCAAAGACTCTATGCTTTAATAATAGAGAAAGTGGTATAGCTAAGGTTCTTGGTTTTGATGCATCACCAAATACTATTGAGGAATTAATTTCTACAGATGTAATTCTTGTTACTGGGTTTGTTACAAACTTTAATCCTGTTATACAATTAAAGCTAAGAAAAGCCGCTAGAAATGGCGCAAAAGTAATTTTAATTAATCCACAAGGATATGAGCAAAGCTTTGATTTTGCGGAAAAAGTTATATATACAAATAATGATAATAACTTCCTTAAGCAGATTGCTAAAGTACTTTGTGAAATGAAGTCTATTGATAAAGATGGATTTGAAGCCTTTTCTGATACAGTAAAAAATGTAACTGTAAGTAATGAGGCAAAGGAAATTGCAGAGATTTATAGTAAAGCAAAAAAAGCTATGATTGTGTTCCAGCAAAATTTTGTTACAACTGATACGGCAACTCTTCTTGCTGATATAGCAGTTATTTCCGGTCATATTGGAAGTCCTAGAGATGGTATTCTCCAAATTAAGCCCAAAAATAACAGCCAGGGACTTATAGATCTTGGAATTAGAAAAGGAGCTGAAGCTATGGAGGGTGTTAAAGCACTTATTATATTTGGCGAAGATCCTGAAATTGATTTATCCGATTTGGAGTTCCTAATGGTTTCTGATACTCATATAACTGAAACTGCTAAAAAGGCAGATGTCATAATACCGGGGACAGGATTTACAGCAGCAAATGGAACATATACAAATACAGAAAGAAGATTACAATCTGTAGAAGCTGCTGTATATGAAGAAATTGACTTTAATAATTGGCAGATTGCCTCTGAAATTGCACATGTCTTTGAAGTTGAAATGGGCTTTAAAGATACTTCAGATATTATTTATGAAATGACAGATCAACTTCTTAAATATAAATATTCAGAAATAGGAGAGATATTTGGTGGAGTCTTTAAGGCAGAAAAAATAACTTTAGTACCTGTTAAAGATGGAAATTTTGTTGATCCTATAAAATGTACTGATAATTTAATGAATATGATAAATGAAAGATTACCAAAACCAGTATAATAATTATAAACGTATAAAGAAGCGCTGTTTTAATTGATAATTAAATGGATATGTATTTTTTTAGTTTATGTTTCTCTATAATAAAAAGGATTTAAACTGATTTCAGTTTAAATCCTTTTTAGTTAATTTTTATGTATAAGTTATATTATTTGTTTTCAAATTTAGCAGCTCTTTTTTCTAAGAATGCATTCATACCTTCTTTTCTATCATCAGAGCAGAATGGAGCAGCACATGCTTCACCTTCATAAGCTACACCTGTTTTAACATCAAGCATAATTCCGTTGTTTACTGCAATTTTAGCGTGCTTAACTGCAATAGGAGCTTTTGACATTATAGTTTTTGCAATTTTTTCACAAGTAGAAATCAATTCATCACCAGGTACGATTTTTTCAACTAATCCAATTCTGTAAGCTTCATTTGCATCAATCATTTCAGCTGTCATTATCAAATATTTTCCCATGCCTTTTCCTACTAATCTTGGAAGTCTTTGTGTACCTCCAAAACCAGGTATAATTCCAAGATTTACTTCAGGTTGCCCGAATTTGGCTGCTTCAGATGCAACCCTTATATCACATGCCATAGCAAGCTCACATCCGCCACCTAGTGCAAAACCGTTTATTGCAGCAATAACTGGCTTTGTAATTTCTTCGATAAAGTTCATGACTTTTTGACCTTGCTTCATTAATTCTTGCCCTTCTAAACCGGTTAAGTTTACCATTTGAGAAATGTCAGCACCGGCAACGAAAGCTCTTCCTTCTCCTGTTAAAATAGCTATTTTAACTTCAGGATTTTTTTCTACTTCTGTAAAAGCTGCAAGCAAATCATCTAATACTTCTCCATTAAGAGCATTTAAAGATTTTGGTCTGTTTACAGTTATATATGCTATGCTATCTTTTACCTCATACTTTAAATTTTGATACATGAATATACTTCCTTTCTATTGTTAAATTAGAGCATAATGCTCCATATTTGAATTAAGTTATAAAATTATATTACCATTTAAACTTTAAAAAATCAACGAACAAAAGGATGTATTATGCATGCATGAAATTTTCAGATAATTTACCTGAAATATTTGAAAATAGTAGCCACTTCTTCACATCTTAATGATTCAAATTATAAGTATATTTGTTTTTAAGAAATAAAAGTTCCTTAAAAAATAATGAAAGAATGAAGACCATATTATGGAATTATATGCATAGCTTTGTGAAGAGAATAATAAGTATTGCTTATTAATAATTGTAAATAATTGTTATTAATTTAGACTTGTCATTTTTTTTACAGGCCTTTTTTTTAAAATAAAATTAGAGTATAATATATGAATAAAAAATTATAATATAATCAGATTATGTCAATATTTTAAAAACTATCACAAAAGGAGCTTAAAGCTTGGCTTTGAGTTCCTTTTATACTGATTAATTGAAATAATCATTTTTAATATTAATATAAAATAAATGAGGTAATATATGGTATTTAGCAGTTTAATATTTATATTTAGATTTATGCCGTTGGCTTTTTTGTTGTATTATTTAACACCGAGAAAATATAAAAATTTTTCCTTATTTTTGTTAAGTTTAATTTTCTATTCCTGGGGAGAAATTCATTATATTCCGGTACTTTTTTTAGCAATAATAGTAAATTTTTATATTTCTAATAAAATAGAAAAGAAATTTAATAATAAAAGATTGTGCAAGCTTTTATTAAGTATATCTATGATAACTAATTTAGGTATTTTGGGATTATTTAAATATAGTGATTTTTTTATAGATAATATAAATAATTTGTTCAATGTAAGTATATCTAATTTAGAATTAGCTCTTCCTTTAGGAATAAGTTTTTATACATTTCAGATCATGTCTTATAGCATAGATGTTTATCGGGGAAAAGTAAAAGCAGAAAAGAATTTTATTGATTTTGGTGCATTTGTAGCTTTGTTTCCGCAGTTAATTGCAGGACCTATAGTAAGATATACAGATATAAATAAAGAATTAAAGAATAGAAAAGTAGATTTTGATCAAATAAGGGATGGGATAGAATTATTTATTTTCGGACTAGCAAGCAAAGTTTTAATAGCAAATGCTATAGGTTCACTTTGGGATGAAGCATCAGAGCTTGGTTTCTCCAATATTTCATCTCCTCTTGCATGGCTTAGCATATTAGCTTTTACATTTCAAATATATTTTGATTTTAGTGGATATTCTTTAATGGCTATAGGTCTTGGTAAAATGCTTGGTTTTAATTTTCCTAAAAATTTTAATTATCCTTATATCTCAAAAAGTATGACAGAGTTTTGGAGACGCTGGCATATTACATTAGGATCTTGGTTCAGAGAATATTTGTACATACCTTTGGGAGGGAATAGGAAAGGTACTCTAAGGCATTATTTTAACTTGTTTTTTGTTTGGGCAGTAACAGGATTTTGGCATGGAGCTAGTTGGAATTTTGTGTTTTGGGGTTTACTTTTCTTTATACTGATCAGTTTAGAAAAATTATTTTTACTAAATATATTAGAAGGTAAGCATCTATTATCAAAGATATTTTCAAGAGTATATTTTATTATTTTAACTATGATTGGATGGGCTGTATTTGCTATTACGGATTTTAATGATCTTCAATTATTTTTTTCAAGGTTATTTGCATTTGATATAGGTACAGATGTTGTTTATTATATAAGAAATTATTTTATGGTATTTATTCTTGCAGGAGTATTTTCTACACCAATACTGAAAAAACCTTGGGAGCATTTAAATAAAAACGGAGCTGTCAGAACTATTATATTGTTAGTATTATTTATTATTACTGTAGCATATATTGTGGATTCTTCTTATAATCCATTTTTATACTTTAGATTTTAGAAAGAGGCAATATGCATGAAGAAACTTTTAAGATATCCTTTAATTATTTTATTTACTCTTATTGTATTTGGATTCACTGTTTTAGATACTTTTACTCATGATAAGTCTTATTCTCAGTTAGAGAATAGAGTACTGGTTCAAAGACCAAATCCAACTTTAGAGAAAATTATATCTAATGAATATACAAAAGATTATGAAGAATACATAGATGATCAAATACTAGGAAGAGATGAATGGATAGACATTAAGTCCAGGGTGGAATTTATACTTGCAAAGGTGGAAAATAACGGAATAATATATGGAACAGATCATTATTTGTTTGAAAAATATAAGATAATGAATGAAACTAGACTAAATAAAAATGTAAACTTTATTATGGAATTTATAAAAGATTGTAAATATCCAGTAACTTTTGGGATTATTCCAAATTCATATATGAAAAATCAAGATAAATTACCTTACGGTCTTGATAATTTAAATCAATATACATATATTAATGATATAGATGATAAGATAAAAAAAATAAATAATAATAATGGAAAAGAAACAGAAATTTTAAATTTAAATGATTTAAATTTAAAGTATTATAAAACAGATCATCATTGGACAACTCAAGGAGCATACATTGCTTATGAGCAGCTTATGAAACAATATAGTCTTCCTATTATTAGCGTGGAACAATTATCTGAATTTAAAAAAGTTGAAAAGGATTTCTATGGAAGTTATTTTAATAAGTGTAAAGTTTTTAATGCAGAGCCCGATATAATAACTTATTATGATATACCAATAGAAAGAGTAACAATAGATGGAAAAGACAAAAATGGAATTTATGATTTTTCAAAATTAAAATCACGTGATAAATATGGAATGTTTTTATATGGAAATAATGGGATTACTAAAATAATAAGTAACAATAAGATAAATAAAACTGATAAAAAGACAAAAATTCTAATTATTAAAGATTCATATGCAAATTGTTTTACTCCGTTTTTAACATATAATTTTGATGAGGTGACAGTAATAGATTTAAGATCTATAGGAGTTAAGCTTAGTGATTACTTGAACGAAAATGAATTCGATAAGGTGCTTATTCTTTATAATTTTAAGAGCCTTGCTAATGATGTTAACATAGCTAAAATAATTTTTTAAATAAAAAACTGTTTCGATCACGATTGATGAATCTTGAAACAGTTTTTTTTATATAATATTATTCTCTGGATAAAATAATTAATAATTTTCCTGTGGTATTACTTATTGTAATTGTATCTTCAATAAATTCATTACTGACGCCCAATGGAAAATTGCTTTTTAAATCAGCATTGATTAAGGGGTAGTAAACACCTTGAATACAGACTCCAGTGCAATTTTCTGTATATGAAAAAAGAGAAATTTTATAACCTTCTTTTTTATATTTTTGGCAAGAGGAAAGTTTTATCTGCATATCTTCAATCATTGCAACTTTGTCGTTCTTGCTGTTTATCCAAAGCCTGATTTTATTATCAATAGCATAGGAAAGACATTGGATATTAGCAATTGTATGATCTAATCTACCGCCGATTCCTCCGCATATAATAAAGTCATTAAACCCTCTTTGAATACCGGTTTTTAAACATAATAATGTATCGGTATCATCTTTTTCGGGAGTAGTTCTTATTGTTTCAATGCTGATGGGAATATGACCTTTAAAAGAATCAAAGTCGCCTATTACTAAATTAGGCATAATCTTCTCTGCTTCTGCTAAATTATATCCTCCATCAGCACATATAATATAATCATCACAATTTATATCAATACAATCTTTTATTAGCCCATCTATATATGAAGTTATTATAATGCAGCGTTTGTAATTAATGTTCATATTTGAACCTCTTGTTTAAAACGTGATATTTTGTATAATTATCTATTCTTAAACTTGTTCTAAAGCTTGCTTTATATCTTCAATGATATCATCAATATATTCTATACCTACAGAGAGTCTTATTAAACCAGCATCTATTCCTGCGTCTTTAAGCTGCTCATCAGAAAGCTGTCTGTGAGTAGCACTGGCTGGATGTAATACGCATGTACGTGAATCTGCAACATGAGTTACAATAGCAGCAAGTTTTAAATTATCCATAAATTTAACAGCTGCTTCACGACCACCATTTATACAGAAGGCTATAACACCACATGTTCCGTTAGGCATATATTTTTGAGCTAAATCATAATATTTGCTTCCCTTCAAAGAAGGATAGTTTATCCAAGAAATCTTATCTGAACTTTCTAGCATTCTAGCTACTTCTAATGCATTTTGACAATGTCTTTCCATTCTTAAGAATAATGTTTCTAATCCTATATTTAATAGAAAAGCATTATGGGGGGATGGAATTGATCCAAGATCACGCATTAATTGAGCTGTTGCTTTAGTAATATATGCTCCTTTACCAAAGGTTTTTACATAGGTTATCCCATGATAGGATTCATCAGGTTCAGTTAATCCTGGGAATTTATCTGCATAAGCCATCCAATCAAAATTTCCACTGTCAACAATGGCTCCACCCACACTTGTTGCATGACCATCCATATATTTAGTCGTTGAGTGAGTTATAATATCTGCTCCGTGTTCAAATGGGTGGCAGTTTATCGGAGTAGGGAAAGTATTATCCACAATAAGAGGTACACCATTTTTATGTGCAGCAGTAGAAAATTTCTTAAAATCCAATACAACAAGAGAAGGGTTCGAAATACTTTCTGCAAATACTGCTTTAGTGTTTGATTTAAATTCTTTTTGTAATTCTTCTTCAGTTATATCCGGATTTACAAAAGTAACTTCTATTCCGAGTTTTTTCATTGTTACAGCAAATAAATTATAAGTACCACCATAAAGAGCAGATGTACTTATAAAATGGTCACCTGCACCACATATATTAAAAATTGCATAAAAGTTTGCAGCTTGTCCTGAAGAAGTAAGCATTGCAGCAACCCCTCCCTCTAAGGCTGCAATTTTTGATGCTACTGCATCATTGGTTGGGTTTTGAAGTCTTGTATAGAAATAACCGCTTTCTTCAAGATCGAAAAGTTTACCCATATGTTCGCTTGAATCGTATTTGTAAGTAGTAGATTGATAAATTGGGATTATCCTAGGCTCTCCATTTTTTGGTGTATATCCGGCTTGAATACAATTAGTGTTAATGTGTCTTTCCTTTATCATTAATTTCACATTCCTTTCTGAAAATTCTTATTTTTTTTTTACATATTGTAAAACGCATTTAATTGCAGTATTATATATATAGTTAAGTAATATATATAATTTATGAGTATTTAATGTAATAAACAAAATTATATTAATCATGGTCAGATTAATTTGTTAATATATTATATAACTGTGAATTATAACACAATACTTAACAAATTAAAACTAATTATTTTAAAAATCTATTAACAAAATTCTACGTTTTTTAAAAAAGTAACTTTTTCATATATTATTTAATATATATTGTAAAAGTTTAAATTGTAGATAGAGGTGATAGCCTATGGAAGAAAAAATTAAAAAAGTGCTTGATGAGCAGGTTAGTCCGCTTTTAGAATCTCACTTTGGAGGAGTACAGCTTGCAAAATTTGAGAATGGTGTCTTATATGTGAGACTAACGGGAGCATGTAGTTCTTGTCCATCAGCACAATATACTATTGAGGACGTGGTTAAAACTATTGTCCTTAAAGAAGTACCGGAAGTCAAGGATGTTGTACTTGACACATCTGTAAGTGATGAACTTTTGGACATGGCGCGAAAATTGTTAAAAAAAGAAAAATAAGTATTATTGCGGCATAAAATTTGCACGTTTAGTTAAATGGTTAATTATGGAGCATAGTATGATGGGTGGCAATGGGGCTTAACTATCTGCTATAGTATCCAGGATATATAAAAAGGAGAGGACGCATTATGGCATTAAAGACAGAAGCTCAATATATTGAGAGCTTAAGAAAATTAAACACAAAAGTTTATTTAATGGGAGAGAAAATTGATAATTGGGTAGACCACCCTATGATAAGACCTTCAATTGATTGTGTAGCAATGACTCACAAATTAGCTGAAGATCCTCAGTATACTGATCTTATGACAACAAAATCACATCTTACAGGTAAAACTATAAATAGATTTACGCATATTCATCAGAGTACTGATGATTTAATTAAAAAAGTTAAAATGTTAAGACTTCTTGGACAAAAGACTGCTTCTTGCTTCCAAAGATGTGTAGGTATGGATGCATTTAATGCTGTATATTCAACGACTTTTGAAATTGATGAAAAATATGGAACCGAATATCATAAACGTTTTAAGAAATATCTTGAATTTGTTCAAGAAAACGATTTAGTAGTAGATGGTGCTATGACTGATCCTAAAGGAGATAGAGGTCTTCCTCCGCATAAGCAGGCGGACAAGGATATGTTTATGCATGTTGTAGAAAAGAGAGCTGATGGTATTGTTGTAAGAGGTTCAAAAGCTCATCAAACTGGTTGTATTAACTCACAAGAACATTTAATCATGCCTACAATGGCTATGGGTGAAGATGATAAAGAGTATGCTATTTCATTCTCTATTGAATCAGATGCTGAAGGAATCTTTATGATTTACGGAAGACAATCATGTGATACTAGAAAAATGGAAGATCCTGACAGCATAGATGTTGGTAATCCAAAGTATGGTGGACAGGAAGCATTAGTTGTATTTGATGATGTATTTATTCCAAACGAAAGAGTATTTATGTGTGAAGAATACGAATTTGCTACTATGATGGTAGAAAGATTTGCCGGTTATCATAGAGAATCATATGGTGGATGTAAAGTAGGAGTAGGTGATGTAGTAATTGGTGCTGCTGCACTTGCTGCTGAATATAATGGAGCACAGAAGGCTTCTCACATCAAAGATAAGCTTATTGAGATGACTCACTTAAATGAAACATTATATTGCTGTGGTATTGCATGTTCAGCTGAAGGTTGGAAGACAAAAGCTGGTAATTATCAGATTGATCTTCTTCTTGCAAATGTATGTAAGCAAAATGTTACTAGATTCCCTTATGAAATTGTAAGACTTGCTGAAGATATTGCAGGTGGTCTAATGGTAACAATGCCATCACATAAAGACTTCCATTCAACTGTTAAAGCAGGTAAAGGTGATAAGACTATTGGAGACTGGTGTAATAAGTACTTTGCAGGTAATGCTAATGTAAGTACTGAAGATAGAATGAAAGTGCTTAGATTTTTAGAGAATATTTGTCTTGGTGCAGCTGCTGTTGGTTACAGAACAGAATCTATGCATGGGGCAGGTTCTCCACAGGCTCAAAGAATTATGATTTCTCGTCAAGGTAATACAGAAATGAAGAAGGGCTTAGCAAAAGATATTATTGGTATCAAAAAATAATTTGAACCTTTTAGACTTTATAATGATATTAAACCGTCGGAGAATCTCTTCGACGGTTTAATAAAATATTTTAATGAGATTTAGAATTATCAGAATACATAGTATATAAAATAGGTAAGGAGAGAGTCCCATGATATGCGGAGTAAAATTTTGTGGTGGCTGCAATCCCAGATATGATAGAGGAGAAGCCTTTAAAAAAATAAAAGAACATTTTACACACAGAGTAGATTTTGTCATAGCAGAAGAGGGTAAAACTTATGACTTCCTATTAATTATCGGCGGCTGTACTAATTGTTGTGCATCATACAAACAATATAATTGGAAAACCGAGGTTATTAAGATGTGGGATGAAAAACATTTACCAGAAGTAATTGAAAAAATCGAGAGGATTATCTCCAATTAAATTAATAAATAAAAAATTATGATAGGAGGAAATTGATTTGGATTGGAAAAAAATTTATAGTGACAGAAAATGCACTGCAGAAGAAGCTGTTAAAAGTATTAAATCTGGAGATCGAGTAGCTTTTGCCCATGCTGTTGCAGAACCACCGGTACTTGTTGATGCAATGGTAGCAAATGCAGCAGCATACAAAAACGTAGAAGTTTGTCACATGGTAACTTTAGGAAAAGGTGAGTATTCCCATGCGGAATATAAAGACAACTTCAGATTTAATGGATGGTTTACAAGTCCATCTACAAGAAAATCTATAGAAGAAGGACACGGAGATTTTACACCTGTATTCTTCCACGAAGTTCCTAGTTATATTAGAAACGGCACTTTTGCTATTGATGTATTTATGGTTATGGTATCTCCACCAGATGAACATGGTTATTGTTGCGTTGGAGTATCTTCCGACTATACAATGCAGGCAATTAAATCTGCAAAGATTGTTTTAGCAGAAGTAAATGATCAAGTACCTGTTGTTTATGGAGAGACATTTGCACATGTAAGTGAATTTGATAAAATTGTTGAAACATCACATCCTCTTCCAGAAATTGGTCTTCCAAAGATTGGAGAAGTTGAGCTTGCTATTGGTAAAAACTGTGCCAGCTTAATAGAAGATGGATCTACACTTCAATTAGGTATTGGAGCAATTCCAGATGCAGTATTACAATCATTAAAAGATAAAAAAGATTTAGGAATACATTCAGAAATGATTTCTGATGGTGTTGTAGATCTTTATGAAGCAGGTGTTATTAACTGTTCTAAGAAGGGCATTGATAATGGTAAGATGACTGTTACATTTTTAATGGGAACAAAGAGACTTTATGATTTTGCTGCAAATAATCCTATCGTTGAAATGCGTACAGTTGATTATGTAAATCATCCTTGTGTAGTTGCACAGAGTACAAAACTTGTTTGCATAAACGGTTGTTTGTCTGTGGATTTTATGGGTCAAGTTGTATCAGACAGCATTGGAACAAGACAGTTCTCAGGAGTAGGCGGACAGGTTGATTTTTGCAGAGGAGCTGCAATGTCACTTGATGGAAAGGGTAAGAACATACTTGCTATGCCATCTGTAGCGAAGAAGAAGGATGGTACAAAGATTTCAAAGATAGTTCCATTCCTTGATCATGGAGCAGCGGTAACAACTTCAAGACATGACGTTCATTATATTGTTACTGAATATGGAATTGCACTTCTTAAAGGAAAGACATTAAAGGAAAGAGCAAGGGCTCTTATAGCTATTGCTCATCCAGATTTCAGAGAAGAATTAAAAGTTGAATTTGAAAAGCGTTTTAACGCTAAATTTTAAGGAGGATTTATAATGCAAGCATTAAGAGTGGTACCTAAGGTATTTTATTTCGATACTTTTAAAGAATTTAATGATGAATTTAAAATTGGTAAAGATGATCTTTTAGTGACTAATGAGTGGATGTATACACCTTATGTTGCTCCTTTAGGCATTGATACAAATGTAATTTTACAAGAAAAGTTCGGTTCTGGTGAACCATCAGACGAAATGATTAATGCTATGGCTGCTGAAATGAAGAAATATAATTTTAAGAGGATTATTGCATTTGGCGGTGGTACAATCGTAGATATTTGTAAAGTATTAGCTTTAGATGTACCTGAACAATCTGTAGATTTATTTACAGGAAAAGTACCTCCTAAGAAGATTAAGGAATTAGTTGTAGTTCCAACAACTTGCGGTACTGGTTCAGAAGTAACTAACGTTGCAATTGCGGAATTAAAATCACTTCATACAAAGAAAGGTATCGCAGTTGAAGAAACATATGCAGATACAGCAGTACTTGTTCCTGAAACAGTGAAGGGTCTTCCTTATAAGTTCTTTGTAACAAGTTCTATTGATGCTTTAATTCATGCTATTGAATCATATTTATCTCCAAAAGCATCTCCATTTACAGAAATGTATTCATTAAAGGCTATTGAAATGATTATGGCTGGATATAAAGAAGTTGTTGCAAAAGGAGAAGATGAAAGACTTAAATATCTTAAGGATTTCGTATTAGCTTCAAATTATGCAGGTATAGCTTTCGGAAATGCTGGTTGTGCCGCAGTACATGCATTATCATACTCAATTGGTGCTGCTTTCCACGTTGCTCATGGTGAAGCAAATTATCAATTCTTTACAGAAGTCTTTAAGATGTACATGAGAAAAAATCCTGATGGTAAGATTAAGCAAGCAAATAAAATATTCGCTGATATTTTAGGTTGTACAGATGGACCTGAAGTTTATGATGAACTAGAAAAATTCTTAAATAAATTAATTGTTAAGAAGCCATTGAAAGATTATGGAATGACTGAAGCACAGATTGATGAATTTACTAAGTCAACAGTAGAAAATCAGCAGAGATTACTTGCTAACAACTATGTTCCACTAAGTGATGCTGAAATTAGAGAAATCTTTGCTAACTTATATTAGTATATAAATAGCATAATAAATAAAAAAATTGCAGTGTCTTCTTTTGAAGACCTGCATTTTTTATTTTTAAGAATTCCAAATTTTTTGAGCTGCTATAGCTTGTTCATAAAGCATATGGCTTCCATTAATAATTTTAATACCTAGTTCTTCTGCATATTTTAAAAATAAAGTTTTCTCTGGGTTATATATCATATCGATTGCAACTTCTGCTTTGATAAGGTCTTTTGAAATAGGAGAAGCATTTACATTTGGATACATACCTACAGGAGTACAGTTAATAAGTATATCGCATTTTATATTAGCTTCTTTAAAAAATTCATATGATATAGTATATAGTGAATGAAAATTATTTTTATTGCGGCTGACGATAGTTATATCAGAAATTCCTTCATCTAAAAGTCCTTTTATCACAGCTTTTGATACACCTCCTGCTCCTAAAATGACAGCAGATTTTCCTTTAATTTTAGTATTATTATGCTGTATAGTTGAGACAAATCCATTATAGTCTGTATTGTATCCTATTGCTTTGCCATTTCTAAATAGGACTGTGTTCACGGCTCCTATAAATTTAGCTTGCGGTGAAATTTCATCTAATAAGGGAATAACTTTTTCTTTATATGGAATAGTAATATTTACACCTGTATAATTGGACTTTTTTAAAACATTAAAGTCAGATTCAAAATTCTCCATTGGTATTTCAATTAATTCATAGCTGCCATCAATATTGTTTTGTTCCATAAATTTTTTGTGAATCTCAGGTGAAAGACTATGAGATAGCTTCTCACCTATTAATCCTAATTTTATCATTATGCAGACCTCCAATTTTGTCGTAATTTATAATAGAATATTTTTATAAAAAATAATAATGTAATTAGTATATACTAATTATTGTAATTTTTAAAGCTATTGTAGCATTTATGGAGACAAAACTAAAAATCAAATAATTACAGTATATTGACAAATTATAAATACTGATATACTATTAAATAATATATGTCTAAGTTATTTAGAAAAATAAGGAAAAACTTATAAAAATGAGTTTTTATAAGACATGAAGTAATGGAAGGGAGATTTGGAGAATTAGAAATGGAGAATAAAATTATAGTAACAGAAAGTGCTTTTAATATGAGGTCAATTGCAAGACAGATGCTGGCAGAAAAATGGAAGATCGCTGTATTAGGAACACTTTTATATTTTTTAGCTAGTTATATACCTACTTTAATAATTGACTTTGTATTGGGTTCAAATAGTACAATTGGTGACTTTTTATCATTGGTTTATAATATTTTGGTTGGAGGTGCTTTGCTTTTTGGATTTTCAGAAATGATGCTTGCTATACACAGAGGTTCAGAGACTATTCCAAGTCAAGTTTTTTCTGGATTTGAGCAGTTCGGAAGGGCATTTTCTATTTATATACTAACGGGATTATTTATTCTTTTATGGGCTATCCCATCAATTATTCTTTTTATAATAGGAATAATATCCATAGCAGGTGCTATGCTTGGTCAAAGTGTAGGTGGTGGTATTTTTGCAATTATTTGTTTTATTGCAGCTTTAATAGCATTAATACTTCCTATTAGGGCCAGCTTTCAATATTCTCAAAGTTTTTTCTTAGCAATTGATAATCCTGATATGGGTGCTTTAGAGGTAATAAACAAAAGCAAAGTATTAATGGACGGTAATAAATGGAAATTATTTTGTCTTAAACTTTCTTTTATAGGGTGGTCAATTTTATGTACTATTCCAGTTTTTATTGTTACTATGTTATTTATATTTAGTATGAAGTATGCGACAATGTATTCTCTTTCATCTGATAGTATAATGAATAATGCCATGCTTATGGAAAATATGAATATGTCTAGAGGATACACATTAATGTTATATATTGGAATTTTTGCTTCATCATTTGGATTTTTGTGGCTTACTCCATATATGACAGTTGCTACAGCAGGATTTTATGAACTTTTAATAGGAAAGTTAAAAGTTACTCATAAAATGGATTATTCATTAGAAAATGAAAGGTTAGAAAGACCTGAAAGCAATAGTAACAATACAGAAAATAACATAGCTGAGTCAATAACAAAAAAAAATTGAAGATTAATAAAATTAAATATAATATTAATATTTGAATAAAGATTATTTGTAATAAAAAGGGGAAATAATATCATAATATTTTTTCCCTTTTATAATACAGTAATAAGCATAAGTTATTGGAGTTGTAATTATTGATTTTCAGTATTCTCAGTAGGTAAACTCTCGTATATAGTTGATATAAGATTCCAACTAGGAGAGCCAATTAAGCCTGTAACTTCTCCAACATTAAACTCTTTTTGAACAGCTTTGACAGTAGTTTCTGTTTGTTCATCAAAAACACCTGTTATTTCCACTTTTGGTATATACGGATAATATTGAGAAATTTTTTGCAGATATGTTTGCATAAGCGTTACATTGTTATCTGCCATACCTTTTGATAGAATATATCCTGGGTAAATAGTTTTATTTTCTAAACAACTTTCAGGTATTCTATTAACAATATTCTTATATGCTTTGTCAAGTTCAGCCCAAGTTTGTATTCCTACTACACCATCTACTAAAATGCCAAATTTGGCTTGAATAGCTTTTACGGCTTCTGTAGTTTCAGGACCAAAGTAACCATCTATTTCTATAACTGGAATGTCATCATAATAACATCCTAATACGCGTACATAATATTGTATCAGTTTAACAAAAACGCCTGTGGAACCTTCTTGCCAAGAAACATCAAAGGGACTTTCTATTTCCTCAGCTGTAATTCCTTCAGATACCAGTTCTCCTAAACCTTTTACGCCATTATATATGTATTTTATTTTATACCATGTAGCACTTCCTACAATACCATCTACAGTCAAGTTGAATATTCTTTGAAACTCTTTTACAGCAGCTTCAGTCTCTGCACCAAATACTCCTTCTTTATCTTGTGTTATTTTAGGAATAGAAGGGTAATTCTGACTTATTCTGTTTAATTCATTTTGAATAGTACTGACATCCTGTCCAAAACTGCCTATTCTAAGAGGGTATAATGGATATGATTCAAAGTTTGCTTGAACAGGTACGTCTGTTACAATATTTATATCATCACCGTAATAATTTTTTAAAATTTCATATGGTGTATACCCTTGTTCTGCAAGAGATACAGTACCCCATTGGGATAAACCTTCACATTTAGTATTCACACCATCACAATAAGCAGTGAATGCAGGTTCTATTCTACCTTGTCTTACAACATAAGTATTAAAAATTTCATCAACAATATTAGAAATGTTAGCAAAAATTTCTCTGTTTGGAACGAAAGAATGATCATATTGAGTTGAATTTGTAATATCAAAATCATATCCACGGCTACGATACCATTCTGTAAATATACGATTTAACGTGAAAGTTGTTTGAGCATATATGTTTGCTCTAATAGCACTTTCAGGCCAAGTAGGAAAGATTTCACTTGATGCTACATTTTTTATATAGTCGGGAAATGATAAAGTTATTTCTTCAGCAGGTTCATCGGGAGTTCCCAGATGTACAGTTACTGTTTCAGGAATAAATGGCAAATCTGGACGGCTGATTATTGTTTCAGGTACTTCAGGTCTTGGTATTACAACCTTTTTATTTACATCTAGATTTTTTATATCCATTTTTTCACTCCTCTTGAGGTAAATTTTCATATACTCTTGCTATTTCACTCCAAGTAATAGGTCCGACTAATCCTGTTCCTTGTGATTGTTCAAATTCTTTTTCAAAAGCTCTTACAGCAGCTTCTGTTTGATCGTCAAACACTCCTGTTATATCTACCCTTGGAATGTTCGGATAAAACTCTGATATTTTTTGTAAATATGTTTGAATTAATGTTACATTTTGATCTGCCATGCCTTTTGACAGTAAATATCCTGGGTAAAGAGTTTTGTTTTCTAAGCATCCTTCAGGGATATTATTAACAATGGATTTATAATCCTTTTCAAGGTTATACCATGTTTGTATACCTACTATTCCATCAACATCAATATTGTATTTTTTCTGAAGTGCTTTTACAGTTTCTGTAGTATCAGGACCGAAATATCCGGTAATATCTATAATTGGAATGTCAGGATAATAACACCCCATTACACGAAGATAATATTGTAATAATTTTATCCAAATTCCAGAGTCGCCTTCCTTCCACCCAACTCTACTTTCTATTTCTTCAGGAAAATCTTCAGATATAAGTTCTCCTAGACCTTTAACATCATTATAAATATATTTTATTTTATACCATGTGGCAGAACCAATAATTCCATCTTGAATAAGGTTAAATATTCTTTGAAACTCTTTTACTGCTGCATCAGTTTCAGCACCAAAGATTCCTGCATCATCAAGTTCAATTTTAGGAATAGTAGTATAATTTTCACCAATACGGTTCAATTCTTTTTGCAAAGTGTAAACATCTTGACCAAAAGCACCTAATTTTAATGGATATAGAGGGAAAGGTTCAAAATTTGCATCAACAGGGATATCTGTTACGATATCAATATCATCACCGAAATAATATCTAATAATACCATAAGGATTATATCCCATATTAGCAAGGGAAACAGCTCCCCATTGTGATAAACCTTCACATTCCTTACTTACTCCATCGCAATAAGGAGTATACGCAGGAGCTTGTTCTCCTCGCCTAATAAGATAACTAGTAAAAATTTGATCAATTATAAAGGAAATATTTGCAGGTATTTCTCTTTCTAGTTCAAAAGGCTGATCAAATTCTGAATTTGTAATATCAAATTTATAGCCTTGATCTCTGTAAGTATTATTAAACAGCCTGTTTAAGGTAAATGTAATTATAGAATAAATATTTGCCCTAATGGCACTTTCCGGCCATGTAGGATAATTAATAATTGAAGCAACATTTTTAATATAATCAGGAAATGACAAGGTTATATTTTCAGCCTCTTCATCAGGAGCTCCGAGATGCACAGTAATTAATTCAGGAATGAGAGGGACGTTAGGTCTACTAATTATTACCATCGTTTATCTCCTTTCATTTAAATATTCATATCGTTTTCAATAGTTTGATTTTCATTACCATTAGGAAATAAATTTATAGGCTGAATTGATGTAATATTATCAAATATAGGTATATCATATACATTGGTGGAATTATAATTTGCTGCTTCTATTTTCGCGTTATATGTTGAATATGGTTTAATAATTTCGGGATTCATAGAAAGGGTAGCATCAACTGTTGGTAGAGGTATTGGATCTGTTTTTCCATCCTCATTTGTAGTAACCATTCTGGAAAAAAAATAATCTTCACCTAATTTTTTTGTTACAGTTATTCTGGCGTTAGCAATGGGTAGTGTACCTTTAAGTGGAGAATCTTCAGTAATTTGAAATACTAGATAACCTGTTTTAGGATTTTCATTTAAATACTCTTCTAATAGAATTATTTGAGGGCTGTTTTGGGTGCTATCGTTATCAGCCAATTGCTTTTTAATGTTTTTATTTATGTAACTAAACATAAAAATTTCACTCCTTATATAATATTAATTTAATATAAAATATTTTTATTTAGATTCTTGTATTGGTAGATTTTCATAGAGTAATGCTATTTGATTCCAAGTATTAGGACCGATTAAACGTTCATAATCTTTAAGATTTAAATACTCTTCTTGGATTACTTTTACAGCAGCTTCCGTTTGATCATCATAAACACCTGTTATTTCTACTGTTGGAATGTTTGGATAAAATTCTGAGATTTTTTGTAAATATGTCTGCATTAATGTTACATTTTGATCTGCCATTCCCAGAGATAGTATATATCCGGGGTATAAAGTTTTACTTTCTAAGCATCCTTCCGGTATATTATTAATTATAGATTTATAATCTTTGTCCAGATGGTACCATGTTTGTATACCTACTATGCCATCTTCTTTTATATTATATTTTCTTTGGAGTGCTTTTACAGCTTCCGTAGTATCAGGGCCAAAATATCCGGTAATATCTATAATAGGAATATCAGGGTAATAGCATCCTATTACATGTAAATAATACTGTAATACTTTAATCCAAATTCCGGAATCTCCTTCTTTCCAAGAAATTTTACTTTCGATTTCTTGCTCCGGTAAACCTATACTTTCACTCAACCCTTTTACACTGTTATAAACATACTTTATTTTATACCATGTGGCAGAACCAACAACTCCATCTTGAATAAGATTAAATATTCTTTGAAATTCTTTTACAGCCGTATCTGTCTGTACTCCAAAAATTCCAATATCATCATCATCTATTTTAGGAATTGTAGGATAGTTTTTTCCTATACGATTTAACTCTTTTTGAAGTGTATAAACATCCTGTCCAAAGGCACCTAATTTTAAGGGATATAAAGGATAAGGCTCAAAATTTGCATCAACTGGAATATCTGTTACAATATCAATGTCATTACAGTAAGGTGTATATGCTGGAGTTTGTTCTCCTCGTCTTATAAGATAGCTAGTGAAAATTAAATCTACAATAAATGAAATATTAGCGGGAATTTCTCTTTCAGGTTGGAAAGGCTGATCAAGTGCTGAGTTGGTAATATCAAATTTATAACCGTTATTACGATATTCGTTATTAAATAGTTTATATAATGTGAATGTAATTATAGAATAAATATTTGCTTCAATGGCACTTTCAGGCCAGGTAGGGTATATTTCAATGGATACAACGTTTTTAATGTAGTCTGGGAAAGGTACGGTTATATTTTCTGCATCATCATCAGGTTCTCCAAGATGCACAGTAATCATTTCTGGTATAAGGGGAACGTTTGGTCTACTTATTACTACCATATTATTTAACTCCTTTCATTAGAATAATTTGGGTTGATTAGCAAAAATTCTATCTCCACTTGGATTAGGTATTAACGTAATGGGTTGAATAGATGTAATATTTTCAAAGATAGGTATATCAAATGCACCTGTTGATAAAAAACCTTCTGTTTCTATTATGGCGCTGTATGTTGCATAAGGTTTTATGTTTTCGGGATTTAGGGAAAGATCAGCATCGACAGTTGGTAGAGGTATTGCAATTGTTTTTCCGTCCTCATTGGTAGTGACAACCCTTGATACAAAATAATTATTCCCTATCATTTTACTTACAGTTATTTTTGCATTAGCAATAGGAACAGTACCTTGAAGCGGTGAATCTTGGGTTATCTGGAAAACGAGATATCCAGTTTTGGGGTTTCCATTTAAATATTCTTGAAGCAATGTGTAAAATTCATTATTATTGCTAGGCTGCGATTGTTGTTCTGAATTTTGTTTTATTTTATAAAACATTAAATTCACTCCTTTTGAGTATAATATATTAAACTAATTTGATTCATATTATTATATTTATAAATATAATAAATGTGAATTTATTTTTATTAAATTAATGAGAATTATTAATTTATAGAAAATTTTTTGCGTGCTGTACTATTTTTAATAAGTTTTGACACTATTCAAAATGTATCTGCATATTATAGATGAATGAACCAGAAAAGGGGAGATGAATATGGAATTAAAGGGGAAAGCTCGCCATATGTATCCAGGAAATAACACTCCTGAAGGGTTTTTTTCTTATTACAACTATATTTTAAGCCAAAGAGAGGCAGATAAAATTATATGCATTAAAGGTGGGCCTGGAGTAGGAAAATCTACTTTTATGAAAAAAATTGCTGAAGAACTTTTGGAGGACGGATATAATATTGATTTTATGCATTGCTCTTCAGATAATAATTCATTAGATGGTATTGTATTAAGAGATAAAAAAATTGCTATGGTTGATGGAACCAGCCCTCATGTGGTAGTAGCATAACTGCTAATTTAATAATTTATCCATTTAAAACACTTAATCTATGATTTTCAGTGTTTTTTTTATGAGAAAATTTATTTTGAAAATGAATTTTGAGATGTTTAATAAAACTAATTATTAAATTAATATAAATTTTATTGTTGTTAATGTTTGCAGTAAAATGGATATATTATAATATTTTTTATAAGACAAAGAAGTAAGTAACATAATTTGCCTATATTTTTGTCATTTTATGCTTATATATATCATTTTTTGCTTTTAAGTATTGACTAATACGTTTATATATGATAAGGGTAGAAAGAAGGTCTTTAATTTATGATTTATAAGTGATAGGAAAAATAAAATTAAATGTATTTAATATATTTTAAATGAAAAATATAACGAAAAAATATAAGAATAAGGAAAGGGACACAATTCCTATAAAAACGTTAAAATATAAAACATCTATCGGAGATAAGTCATCTTTCAATTTATGAATTTTAACCATTATACTTACTAAATTTATAAAAAAAATATTTGCAAATAAAATACTTATATAAAACATTCTTTTATGTCCTTTCAATATTTTGAGACAAATGTATTATCTATATTACAGATATGGATATAACAATTAATTAATTCCTTGAAATAGTGCAGCATCAATATTAATAATTATATCATATTTTCATACTTTGTAGGCCAATCTATATGGCTATTTCAATCTTTGAGAGGATTTATTATATTATGTGTTTCAGCTGTTGCAATCATTGAAATCATTGCAAATAATTAAAACCTTTTAGAAATAAAATATTTAAGTATTAATTAATATAAAATACGCAGAAGACATTAATTGTGAGGTAAGATAATTGAAAATAATAAAAATAATAAAAGTAATTGTCATTGTAATATTAATAGTTATTTTTTCAATAATTGTATCATTTTTTATAAAAATTTTTTTTATAGGAGATATAATCAGTGATGGGTTATATGTGGAAAATATTACAGTTAGTGATAATCTGGTTACTATTAAAGGCGATTCAGGAGGAAGTGCAGATGCCTATAAGGGTTTTGATTACTATATAGATGGAAATAGTTTATACATCAAGCTTAGGTATGTTCTAGCTTCACGATTTTCTGATGGGGGGATGAATTTTTCGGTAAAAATAGAAGACGAAGATTTTAGTAAAATAGATAAGATATATTTTACCGATGGTAACGATGATAATCTGATATGGATAAAGGGAGAGAGTTAATGTCAATAAAAAAAATAATTAAAACTAATATTATAATAACTATATCTTTTATACTCATCTTAATAATAGGTTATGGTTTAATAACAATAAATACATATTCCGAAGATTCGTTTGACTTTATTTATTCTTTAAAAAAAGAAACTATAAATGATGATATGGGTGAAGCTTATATTTTAAATAATGGTAAAGAATTTATAACTCATATTTGGAATACAAAAGGAGAAGAATTTGATTTAGATGAAGCAGAGTATGTTTCTGAAAATATAATTGAATTTAAAGCATATGAAGGAAAACTAAATATTCCTACTCCTGAGAGAACAACTGAAATTCAGAATTCATTTTTTTCTTATTATAAAATTTCACCTGATTATAAAGGGTATGGGAGTGTGAGCTTTAAAGATCCGATAAAAATTACAATTAATGAGTATTTCCCGGAAAATATAGTAAAGGAAACTACCAAGCTACAAAGAAAAATCAGAAATTATGACAGCGATTGGAATAAAAGAGATAAATGCAGTATGACTTTATATAATCCAATTATTATTCCGGAAGAGTATAACGGATATTTAGTTTATATACCTGAATATATTTGTATATCCAATGTTAATAAAGATAGAATTTATGGTTGTTATCCAATAAAGAATAAAGGATATATTATGGAAATTTGTGTTGAAGATAAAAATTAATATATCCTTTTAAAGTAATAATTAACAATGATTTTATTAATGGTAATTAAAATGTTAAATATATTGTGAAGTTTAAGTTTTAATTTAAGAAAGGAAAATAATTATGAAAAAGGGGAAATTGCGAGTAGTTGTATTTTTATTATTTGTTTCTATGCTATTTACATTTAGCGGATGTCAATCAAACGAGAAAATAATTATGGCAGACATGAATAAGACAGAAATATTAAATACTGAAAAGGTAGTTAAAATTTTGAATAATAATGGAATGAATTTATCTAAAGATAATAATTTTCCAATAGATTTATCATTATGTAAGGTTTATGGTAAAAAACCTCAACCGTATTTAAGCAGCCAAACAGGAGCTTATTATATATTTTATGAATATGATGGGTATAGTGAAACAAGCATATTAGCCAAAGATGCCATATTTTATGAATATCCTGGTTGCAGCGATGATTTTAAAAAAAATATTTACCCTAGTAATATTGTGGGGAAAAATATTTATGTTTGTTTATGGTATCCTGATCTTGATTCATGGTCAGATAGCAGTATGAGTGAAGAAGATAATGAAAGATTTGATTTAAGTATTCAGGAAATGATAAAATTAAGACAGGAACTTAATGATAAAGTCTTTAATAAAAAGAAAGCAGTTTTGACCGGATATGGGAATAATTGGTTCGTGAAAATTCCTGTTGAATTTATTTACAACCAAAATCATTTATTGGACAAAGTGTTTTTATTAAATGCACAAATACTATTAAAGCCCATAAATTTTGAAGAAACTCCTGAAGTAAAATCAATTAAATTAGTAAAGAATATTAATGATTATTCCTTAATGTCAACTGATGGTAATTTCTTAAGGAATAAAAATGAAGAGGGGTTTTATACTACTTTTTGGATAAATGAAACGGATTTTGATCCTAATAATATGGAATTAAAAGTAACAATTACTTGTGAAGATAGTAAAACAGGAGAAATTCTCTGCAAAGTCAGACATGAAGAAGGTAATAATTATATCAAAAATGATAAATTAAAAATGTTGTTTAAAGAATACTTTTTATAATAGATAATTTAAGAAATTGCATTATTAAAATTATTTATATTAGTGAGAGGTGTATTAAATGAAAAAATTAATTATTTTTGTTATACTAAGTATTTTTACTTTTGCTTTAATAGCATGTTCTAATAATTTAACAGAAGAAACATACAAATATAAAGGAGAAACTACAGTTAAAACGGATGATCGTAATTTTGTATTAGAAGATATACCAGAAAATTTGGCGGAGGAAACTATTGCAAAAGATTTTTTATATACTATAACAGGTGAATTCGATAAAAAAGCAGAAATAATAGCAGATACAGAAGAATATTCATTTTCAATAGAAAATGAAAAAAAACAATTCGAAAACGAAGAGTTTCCTAAATCATATATTATACATAATATTTCAACTTTGACAAAAGAAGAATACGATCACTATAATGAGTGGCAAGAGTGTGTTGAAAAATATAAACTAAATGATTATAAAATAGTTAATGTTAATTTCACACAAACTTATTCAGAAGAAGCCATCGAAAAAGGTCCTCAATGGGGAAATGGAACATATAGCAGAAGTTTTATTGTAGGAAAAAGTAATAACATATATAAAATCTATGATTTTGGTGTAATGTCGTATAAAGATTAATTTAATTCGAGTAGTATTGCAAAGATTGGAATGGTAATAATGGAGAATACTGTTGAAAGTAAGATTCCTTTAGTTGCAAAAGGTACATCGCTATTATACTGCTGTGAAAAAATAGAAGTACATGTAGCTACAGGCATAGCAAATTCTATAATTATTACTTTTGCAAGTAATGAAATATCATTTAAAGCAAAACGCATTAATAGAAAAACGACTCCTGGAATAATTATAAGTTTTAAAAATGAAAGCAGGTATAAATTTAAATCACCAAGAAGTTCTTTGATGTTAATTTGACCAAGCTGAAGCCCAATTACAAGCATGGTAAGTGGTGTTGTAGCAGAGCCAATCATATTTACTGATTCACCTAAAAAACCTGGTAATTTATAATTAAATAAAAATAGGCAAAAACCTATAATAATTCCAAATATTCCAGGGGATATTAATTCTTTTAAATTTATTTTTGCTTTTTCTCCAGCAGAAAGTTGTATTAGTATTATGCCTATGGTAAATATGAAAATATCATTTGCCATTTCAACCATAGAGGCATAAAATACAGCTTTTTTTCCGTAAATAGCATTAATAACAGGTATCCCTATAAACCCTGTATTTGCAAATACAAGCATAAAAGTAAAGAGATATGCTTTTTCAATCTTAAGTTTTATAAGCTTTACACTAACATAGCTTAAAGCAAAAGCAAGGGCAAAGGCAACTATCATGATTATGAATATATACCCACAGCTTATAAGTGTTTCTTTTGAAAAGGGAATCTGCATTCCGCTTATTACAAGACATGGCCAAGTTATATTTACAACAATTGTAGAAATTCCTTTAGATTGATTTTCATTTATAATATCTTTCTTAGATAATAATATCCCTGGAATAATCATTATAAATATCATAGCAAGAGAGTTAATAATTTCAGAAATACCCATAAAAACACCTCATTTTTAGATTGAAAAATTTAATATACTAAGTAATATATATTTTATTTACTGCTTTTATTATAATACAATTTAATTAGAATGTAAGTATGAACTTTTTAGTAAAATAATTCTAACAGGAAAGTGAAGTCCATATGAATATTATGCATAAATTAGAAAAAGTACCTTTTAAGTATACTCTTAATATTATTTGTGGTAAATAGAAGGTGAGGATAATATAAGGTAGCATCTAATAAATAACTAGAATTTAATGAAATCAAGGAAAATGTATAGGATTTCTTATAAAATATTAAATGATTTATTTAAATAATTTATTCTTAAACAAAAAGATAATATATGGTAACTAAGAAAAGATTAACGCCTGAGTAAAGTGTTAACTTTTTTTATGTATAATAAGTAAAATATTTTGCAATCAAGAAAGTATGACAAGCACTATTTAAAAAGAAAAGTATATGACAAGCATTATTTAAATAAAATGTGATAATGGATTTTCTAAGGGGGTGTTTTTATGAAAACTATATATGTAGTTAAAGAAACTTATAAATTTAAAGATAAAGACGAAAGGAATATAAAAATATCACAGAAATTAGCAGAAATAATGAGGAGCGATAATTTTCTAAACAATGAGGCAAATTTTTGCGCTGATAAGAATACTTACTTATGATTGTTATATTTTATCATACAGTCAGTTATCATTTTTGGGAGGTGTAGGTTAATGTGAAAAAAGTGGCCATTTATTGCAGACTCTCAGATGAAGATAAAAATAAAGAAGGCACTTACGATTCAGAAAGCATTAAAAATCAAAAAAAATTACTAACAAACTATGCTTTAGAAAATGAATGGGATATTTATAAGATTTACTCAGATGATGATTGGTCTGGATTAGATGCACTCAGACCTGATTGGAATAAAATGATAAATGATGCTGAGACAAAAAAATTTGAAATAATTCTTTGTAAAAGCCAGTCTAGATTTACAAGAGATATGGAAGTTGTGGAAAAATATCTTCATAAATTGTTTCCAATTTGGGGGATAAGATTTATAGGCTATACTGATTATGCAGATACAGATAATAAAGGAAATAAAAAGCAAAGACAGATTAATGGACTCGTTAATGAATGGTATTGTGAGGATCTTTCCGAGAATATTAGAGTTGTATTTGACAAAAAAAGAAAAGATGGGCAATTTATTGGCTCAATGGCTTCATACGGTTTTGTAAAAGATCCATTGAATAAAGGACGGCTAATTGTAGATGAAGAGGCTGCTTTAATTGTAAAACGCATATTTGATTTATATATAGAAGGTTATGGTTCAAGTAAAATTGCAAAAATTTTTAATGAAGAAGGTATTCCTAATCCTACAAAATATAAAAATTTGAACGGAATAAAATGGAAAAACGGTAATGCAAAAAATGATATGGGATTATGGAATCGTACTACAATAAAAAGAATTTTAAAAAATCAAATGTATATTGGTAATATGGTTCAAGGAATTAATAAAAAAGTTAGCTATAAATCAAAAAAACAGATTTCAATGCCCAAAGATAAATGGTTTATTGTGAAAAATACTCATGATGCCATTATATCTGAAGATATTTTTAAAACTGTTCAGCTAATGATTAGTAACCGTAGAAGATCAAACGGAAGCGGTAAGCCTCATGTACTTTCTGGAAAAGTTAAATGTGCTGATTGTGGAAGTACTTTATCTCGTATTACTCCACACAGTAAAGATGGAAAAACTTTTTCATATAAATATTTAAGATGTAGCATGTCAGAAAAGAAAAATTCCCTTTGTAAAGGACATTATATAAGGCTAGATAAGCTTGAAGATATAATTTTGGAAAGAATGAAAAATTATCTTAAAGATGTAAATGAAAAACTAATAGAAGAAAGTTTAGGAGGTATTAAATCTAAGAATCAGAATTCAATAAAAAATTTACAAATTAAAATAAATGATGTAGAACGAGAATTGCTTAATAAAAAGAAGATAATAGAGACTCTTTATATTGATAGAGTAAATGAAAATATTTCTTTAAAACAGTTTAATGATTTAAGTGAAAGTTTCAGAAATCAAATTAATATACTGGAAAAAAGAAGAGAATTAATAATGTATGATGTAAAAAGTAAAATAGAAAGTCAAATTAATGATGATGTAAATAAGCTTAAAAAGTATAAATATATCGATAGTTTGACACCAAGACTTATAAATGAATTTATTGATTCTATTACTGTAGGAGAAAAAAATAAGGAAACAGGAGAGCAAATAATTAATATAAATTGGAACTATTAATTATTAATAGTTACGGCACATTACACATGTGGTAGATCCAATTAATCCAGGTGCAGTTGATTCTATTATACATCTGGGGGATTTTTGGAATGAAGAAGGTATACGTAAAAATCGTGATGAATTAATCAGTAACAATGAAAGAATAAAAGAAATTTTTTCAAGAGCGTATAATTACTTAGCCGCAGCAGGGAATATGTATGATAACGTAAGAAGTATTTATGAAGGAGCAATAAAAAAAGAAGAATTATATAAGAAATTTGCAAGAATAATAGGACTTGAATTAGCACATAAAGAGCTCAGTCCTGAGTTAGGAGATTTAAAAAAATATTTTGCAAGTGCAATTACACCAAGCGGATTTGAAAATTACTTAGGTACCTTATTAAATGGATATAAAAGAATCTATGTAATCAATTCTATAGTTGGAGTCAGCGCAGAAAAAATGTTGGATTTATTTGCAGAAAGTGCTCTTTATAGAGGATTTAATGTGGAGGGATACTATTGTCCGATGAAACCTGCAACAAAACTAGAACATTTACTTGTTCCGGAGTTAGGTATTGCATTTGTAACATCCAATAGATTCCATCCAGTTGATAAAAGTGATCTGGAAAGTGAAATTGTATCAATTGATTTAACTAGTGCAGTTAAAGAATCAAAGATTACAGGGCAATGGCAAATCTTAGAAGACAGCCAAAGCCGTATGAATGAGTTATTAGATAAAGCTATAGATTGTTTGAAACTTGCTAAAAAAGAGCATGATTCCTTGGAAGAATTTTATATTCCTAATATGGATTTTAAAAAAATAGAAGAATTAAGAATTGAGCTTACAAAAAAGATTCGTTAATATTTATAGGGACATTTTTAATGTCCCTATATTTTTAGTTTAGTCATTGATATTTTTTTATATTTCTATTTTTATATATTCACATTGATAATAAATAAAAAAGAGATTATACTATAAATATTATGTAAAATAAATAAAGGAGACTGACCATGAGTCAAAATTTCGTACCACTATTGTTTGCAGGTGACATAAATGTTTATAGTGTTTCAAGAGCATTTTATGATGAGTATAAGATAAAGCCTTTTGTATATGGCAAATATAGTACTTGGCCTTGTCATGAAAGTGAAATAATGAATTATAATGCAAATCCTAAAGCAGATGAGCAAGAAACTTTTTTGCAGTTAGTTGAAGAATTTGCATTAAAAAATAAAAATAAAAAAGTAATTTTACTTGGATGTGGTGACAGTTATGTACAGCTTATTAGTTCAAATAAGGACAACTTACCAGAGAATATAATTGCCCCTTATATAAATGTAGATATGATGAATGATCTAATTCATAAAGAAAAATTTTATGCTATGTGTGAAAAAAATGGAGTAGATTATCCGGATACATTTGTACACAAAAAAGAGATGGGACATGATTACAATCTTCCTTTTGAAGGGCCATTTATAATTAAACCTTCTAATGGAATAGAATATTGGAAACATACTTTTCCAACTCAAAAAAAAGTTTATAAAGTTGACTCAAGAGAAGAAGTCAATCAAGTACTAGATAATATTTATGATTCGGGTTATAATGATTCTAATATTATTCAAAATTTTATTCCCGGTGATGACACTTATATGAGGGTTCTAACTAATTATTCGGACAAGCATGGAAACGTAAAAATGATGTGTCTTGGTCATGTACTTTTAGAAGAACATACACCGCATGGTATTGGTAACCATGCAGTTATAATTACTGAACATAATGATGAGGTTGAAGCTCAATATAAAGGTTTATTAGAAGAAATGCATTATATTGGATTTTCAAACTTTGATATAAAATATGATCAAAGAGACGGAAAATTTAAAGTATTTGAAATAAATACAAGGCAGGGAAGAAGTAATTATTATGTTACCGGAGCTGGGCAAAATATTGCAAAGTATGTAGTTGATGATTATATAAATGATATACAAATGGATTTAAATATTGTAAAAAATAAATTTTTATGGTTGGTTGTTCCAAAGGGTGTAGCTTTTAAATATATTAAACCTCAAAATTACAAAAAAGAAATGAGAGATTTAATTAATCAAGGTAAATATGTAAATCCTCTTTATAATAAAGCTGATTGTAAATTTAAACGCATATTAAGGTTAATTAGGTCACAATTAGGACATTATTATAAATTTAAAAAATATTTAAAATAATAAAAAATAAAAATAGGAGAATTGGATGAATAAAGATGGAAAGAATAAGGTTCTAGGAGTAATTGGTGGTATGGGTCCCCTTGCTACTCAATTGTTTTATAAAATGATTATAGAAAAAACGGAAGCACATTGTGATCAAGATCATTTAGATATAATTATCTTTAGTCATGCTACTCTACCAGATAGAACAAAGGCTATAAAACAGGGTAAAGTTGATGAACTCTTCGCGCTTCTTTTAGAAGATGCTAAAGCCTTAGAAAGAAACGGTGCAAACAGTATTGCCATTCCATGTAATACATCTCATTTATTAGTGGACAAACTTCAGCAAAACATAAACATAAAAATTATTCATATGATTCGTGAAACTATGAACAAAATAGCATCCTTTCATGACCTTAAAGACATAAAAATAGGGATTCTTGCTACTGATGGAACTATCAGTATGAAACTCTATCAGAATGAATGTAAGAAATTTGGTATTACACCGATAATTCCATCAAAAGACAATCAAAAACTAGTTATGAAAATAATCTATGATGGTATAAAAAATGGAGGGGAAATAGATTTTAATGATTTTAAAAAAATAGAAGAAGAATTATTAAATAATGGATGTCAAGGAGCAATATTAGGATGTACAGAACTGTCTTGTTTTAAAGAAAAGTATAACTTGCCTGAATATTACATAGATGCTATGGCTGTTTTGGCAGAGAAATCCATAGAATCATGTGATAGGAAAATTAAAATTACCAAAAGATAAAAGGAGAAGAAAAATGGTAGAAAAGGTGCACGATTTAGATGAATATTTAAAAATATTAACAGAAAATAATTTAGTAAGTAATACTAATATTAATTCTGAAAATTGTAATAGTAAAGTTGAATATATATCATTTAATTCCAATGATATAAAAAATAATACTTTATTTGTATGTAAAGGTGTACATTTTTCAATAGAATATTTAAAGAGCGCTATTGAAAAAGGGGCTACTTGTTATTTAAGTGACAAAATGTATGATTTGGAAGATCTGGAATCCGAATTAGATAAAAATATTTGTTATATTCTAGTAAATGATATACGAAAAGCTATGGCCATTTTAGCAGACTATTTTTATAATAAGTCTTGGGAAAATATTAATCTAATCGGAATTACGGGGACAAAAGGTAAATCTACTACTTCATACTTTATGAAATTTATATTGGACGATTATTTAAGAGGACATAAAAAGCCTGTAAGTGCAATTTTATCAGGTATTGATAATTATGATGGCGTTATTAATGAAGAATCTCATCTAACTACACCTGAAGCTATGGAACTTCACAAACATTTTTATAACGCAGCAAAAAGTGGTATAGAATATTTAACAATGGAAGTATCTAGTCAAGCATTGAAGTATGACAGAACTTTAGGTATAAATTTTGATGTAGCCTGTTTTTTAAATATAGGAGAAGATCATATAAGTGATGTTGAACATAGTGATGTTGAAGATTATTTTCAATCAAAATTGATTCTGTTTAATCAATGTGAAATGGCATGTATAAATTTAAACTCTGACAGAAGTGAAGAAGTAATAGCAGCTTCTAAAAATTGCAAGAAAGTAGTTACTTTTGGTCTAACAGATCAAGCAGATGTTTATGGATATGATATTGTTAAGGAAGGCAAGATAATTTCCTTTAAAGTTAGGACAGATAGTTTCGATAGAGAGTTTAAACTAACTATGCCGGGATTATTTAATGTTCAGAATGCGTTAGCTGCCATAGCTATATCTTATTGCTTAGATATTCCTTTAGAGTATATAGCTTCGGGCTTAAAAAAGGCGAGAGTTAGCGGAAGAATGGAAGTTTATTCGAGTAAATCCAGAAACCTGCAAGTTATTGTTGATTATGCCCATAATAAGATGAGCTTTGAGACTTTATTCAGATCAACTAAAAAAGAATATCCTAATAAAAAAATTATTATTGTATTTGGATGCCCCGGGAAAAAGGCTTTTGGAAGAAGGCAAGAATTGGGAGAAGTAGCAGGGAAATATTCAGACAGAGTGTATATTACTGAAGAAGATGCAGGAGAAGAACCGGTATTGAAGATATGTGAAGAGATTGCAAAGCATGTTTTAAAACAAAATTGCAAATGTGATATTATTGTTGACAGAGAAGAAGCAATAAAACAAGCCATTTCTGGAGCTGATGAAAATACAATTGTTCTTATTACAGGTAAGGGACGAGAGACAAGGCAAAAGAGAGGAACTAAATATATTGATTGTCCTTCCGATGTGGAATATGTTCAAAAATATTTAGAACCATAATAATAAATGTTTAAAAAGTAAAGCTTATATAATATCTTAATTAAGATATTATATAAGCTTTTTTAATAAGTATTTTTATGAAATACAATAAATATCAATTAAATAAAAATACAAATTTATAATTTAATTAAAATAATATAACGTTATTTTATTGACAATTTTTGATTAGTAATTTAATATTAACATATGAACAATTATTCATATGTTTGCGCAAGGAGGAATTAATATGACAGATAAATTAAAAGATGCACCACTATGTGACTGTACAATAATTCATGATGATGTTGTTGAAAAAGTAAAAAATAAGATGCCAGAACAAGAAGATATGTATTTATTATCTGAACTTTATAAGAGCTTTGCAGATCAGACAAGATTAAAAATATTATATGCTTTATCAGAAGAAGACATGTGTGTATGTGATATAGCGGCACTTCTTAATCTATCCCAATCAGCCATATCTCATCAGCTAAGAGTATTACGAAATATTAGATTGGTAAAATATATTAAGAAAGGTAAAGTAGTATACTATTCCTTAGATGATGATCATGTAAGAGGAATTTTTAACTTAGGTTTGGAACATATAAGTCATACAAAGTAATTTATAGTATAAAAAAATGAGAAAAGAGGTGTTGTATGTTAGACAAAAATAAAAAGTATAATTCTAGCTTGAGTTGTGCAATTAAAGAAGATTCAAAAGGTATAAATTGTTGTGGTGAAGAACATAATCATGATCATAATCATGACATTTGCAGCAGCAGTTGCAGTTGCAGTTGTGGTCATAGTCATGATCACAATCATGAAAGTGAAAACCTAAAATCAAAAAGTTTTATAATAGGAATAGTGCTTTTTATAATAGGAATATTAGTTTCTATATTTATAAATGAGAGTTATTTATGGATAAAGTTAATAATATTTTTTCTAGCATATATTTTAATTGGAAAAGAAATTTTAAGAACGTCTTTTAGAAATATTCTTAAAGGTCAAATATTTGATGAAAATTTTCTTATGACTGTTGCAAGTATAGGTGCTTTTTTAATTGGAGAATATCCTGAAGCTGTGGCAGTAATGCTTTTTTATAGAATTGGAGAATACGTTCAAGGGAAAGCAATCTCGCATTCGAAAAGATCTATTTCAGAATTAATGGATATAAGACCTGATACGGCTAATTTAAAAACAGAAGATGGAATAGTAGAAGTTAACGCAGAATCTATAAATGTGGGAGATGTTATTGTAATTAAGGCAGGAGAAAAGATTCCTCTTGATGGACAAATCATTGAAGGAAATTCTACAATTGATACTAAGGCTCTAACAGGAGAATCACTACCCCAAGATGTAACAGTTGGCTCAGAATTATTATCAGGTTCTATAAATGGTCAAGGTTTAATATATTTAAAAGTTGAAAAAAAGTTTAAAGAGTCAACGGCGTCTAAGATATTAGAATTAGTTGAGAATGCCAGTAATAAAAAAGCAAAAACTGAAAATTTTATTACCAAGTTTGCTAGATATTATACTCCTTTTGTAGTTTTTGTAGCAATTGCTTTAGCTATAATTCCACCAATAGTAGGTATGGGAGAATTTTCTGATTGGCTTTACAGAGCCCTTGTATTTTTAGTTGTATCGTGCCCATGTGCTTTAGTTATCTCTATTCCGTTAGGATTTTTCGGAGGGATCGGAGCTGCATCTTCGATGGGTATTTTAATTAAAGGCGGTAATTATCTTGAGGCTATAAATGCAGTAGATACTGTTATATTTGATAAAACTGGTACTCTTACAGATGGTATATTTAAAGTAATAAGTATAAAAAATGCAAATGGATTCACACAGGAACAAGTCTTAGAATTTGGTGCTTATGCAGAAAATCATTCAAATCATCCTATTGCGGTTTCCATTAAAAATATGTATTGCCAAGGGAATTTTAATAATTGGGGAAAGCATGTTATTGATGAAAATAAAATTTCAAATATTGAAGAACATGCAGGCCTTGGCATTAAAGTAAATTATGACGGCAAAGTAATTTTAGCCGGAAATAGTAAACTTATGTCTAGAGAAAAAGTGAAATTTGAGCAGGCGGATGATATAGGTTCTATAGTATATATTGCAGTTGATGGATATTTTGCAGGAGTAATAATTATTGCAGATGAAGCTAAAGAGGATAGTAAGAATGTAATACAAGGTTTAAAAAAGTTAGGTATAAAACAAACGATTATGCTTACCGGTGACAGCAAGAAGATAGGCAATAAAATTGGAAATGATTTAGGGATAGATAAAATATATGCAGAATTGCTTCCTGATGAAAAAGTTGAAACGCTAGAGCATATTTATAGCACGAAAGACAATAGTAAGGGTAAAATTATTTTTGTAGGTGATGGGATAAATGATGCTCCTGTTTTAGCAAGAGCAGATGTTGGGGCTGCCATGGGAGGAGTAGGATCTGATGCTGCCATTGAAGCGGCGGATTTGGTAATTATGAATGATGAGCCTACCAAAATTATAACTGCAATTAAGATTGCAAGAAAAACTAGAAAAATAGTTTGGCAAAATATAATTTTAGCGTTGGGAGTAAAGCTTATCGTTTTAATACTAGGAGCTTTTGGAATTGCCACAATGTGGGAAGCAGTATTTGCTGACGTTGGAGTTGCAATTATGGCAGTGCTGAATTCAGTAAGGGCAGGAAGAATAAAATAAAATTTAAACTATTACTGTAAAAATAAATGAAACACTAGTATAATAATAGTGTTTCATTTATTTTATGTAAGCTTTTATTAATAATATAATAGAAAGGTAATGTATGTATATTTATTATTATAATAGAGAAAGGGATAAAAACAGCAAAATTAAAGTTAGTAATCAAAAAAATAGTCATATGTTTTTAAAAGAAGCATTAAAAGATTATATTAAAAGAAAACAATTTGGCTATAGACAAGAATATATAAATAATATTAAAATAGAAAAAGGTTTACATGGAAAACCTTATTTTTCTAATTTAAAGCAATATGGTAGTGAATCTTTAAAACCTATATCTTTTTCCATAAGTCATTCAGGGAATTATTGGGCATGTATAATTGGTGAAATTGAAGTAGGAATTGATATTGAAGTTGTCAATAATATAAATTGTAAAAGTAATGATATTTTGATGAAAACTAGAAATTATGAAGCCATAGCAAAGAGATTTTTTACAAGGAATGAATATGAATTTGTAAAAAAATATGGCAGTGATGCATTTCTTGAAATATGGACTAGAAAAGAAGCCTATATAAAACAAAAAGGAACAGGATTCTCAGAAGGTTTAAATACTTTTGAAGTTATTGAGAGTGGCAAATATGCTGAAAAAGTTAAAGGCATTTATATTAATAAAATAGATTTAACTCATGGAATTAAGGCAGTATATTGTACTAAAGAAAAAAAACAAGTAAAAGATATAATTAATCTATTTGAGTAATAAGTGGAAGGTGAAATAATGAATCAAAGCATAAATGTAACTGAGAAGAAGGATAAAATAAAAATTTATATATATTCTGTAATTTTTTCATTTATTGTAGGTTTTTCTTTTATAGGTGTAAAGACTTGCATATCCATTGCAACTCCTATTGAAGTATTAGTACATAGATTTAATTTTGCTGTAATTGGTGCTTTAATACTATTATTATTCGGCTTAATTAAAATTAATATCACAGAAAAACCAAAGAAAAAGCTTTTTATTACAGCGGGGTTTTATATTGCATTTATGATACTTCAAACAATAGGATTATTGTTTGCAACTTCAATCGAAAGTGGAATTATTTTTGCAGTGATTCCTATAATGGCAAAAATAATAGCAGGAATCGTTTTAAAGGAAACTACAACTATAAAGCAAAATATTTTTGTTTGTCTTTCCGTAGCAGCAGTAATAGCAATGTTTGTTTGCGGTGCTACAGATATTCATGTTAATTTTATAGGTCTTATAATTTTATTTATAGCCAGTTTATGTATGGCAATAAGTAATGTTTTTATGAGATATGTGAGGGAAGAATATACAACTTCTGAAATTGCTGTTTGTATTGCGATAATTGGATTTATAGTATTTAATGTAGCTGCTATTGTAATAGAATTAAAAAATGGAACATTAGGAAATTATTTTCAGCCACTTACAAATATGAAATTTATACTTGCTACAGTATATTTAGGAATACCGTCAACATTAATTTCGTCTCTGCTAATGGGTTATATGCTGGCTAATATGGAAGCTGTAAAAGCGACAGTATTTGGAAACTTATCTACAGCAATTTCAATTATTGCAGGAGTGATAATTTTACATGAGACGTTAATGTTATACCATATCTTATGTACTATATTAATTATTATAGGTGTTATTGGAGTGAGTTTACCTTCTAAGATTAAAAGTGAAAAAAATAATATATAAAAAGATAAAGCATATATAAAATTTAAAGAAAAGGTTAAAGAGTATGACTGAAAAAATTAGAGATATTGCATTAAGATATTTAGCATATAGAGATAGAAGCGAATATGAAGTAAGTAAGTATCTGAAAGAAAAAGATTTTGCTTATGATGATATTGAAAATACTCTTATTTATCTGAATGAATTTGGATATATTGATGATAAAAGGTATTGTGAAAATTATATTAACTATGCTATTTTAAAAGGCAGAGGGAGAAATCGTATTAAGCGTGAGCTTAAAGAAAAAGGAATATCATATGACATGGCACAAATTTATTTAGATGAACTGATTGATAGAAATTTTGAATTTAAAAATGCATTAAAGCAAGCTGAAAAATTGATTAAAAATAATATGAATGATGAAATTTATGAACTAGATGAAAAAATGAAAGCTAAAGTAGGAAGAAGACTTTTTAATTTAGGATATAATATGAGCTTGATTTACGAAGTTATTAATAACTTAAAAATAACGAATGAAAAATAATGGAAATTATAATTTTTTATTGACAAACTGATTGTGTTATGATATTTTTATTTTGACAAGTGAATATTTGAATCTTCAGGGCAGGGTGAAATTCCCTACCGGCGGTATAGCCCGCGAGCCGTAAGGCAGATTCGGTGTAACTCCGAAGCCGACAGTAAAGTCTGGATGAAAGAAGATGCAGTAATATAATTTTATATTATTTAATATTTAAATGCTCTGAAATACGTAATGTGTTTCAGCTTTTTTATTTAAATAATAAATATCAAAATACTATTAAAGATGCCTTGAGATTTTTTCTTGAGGCATTTTTTTATGGAAACTTATAAGTCTCTTATTTAGGTAGAAGATATATTATTTTTCTATTCAGATTATAAACTTAGCAATATGTGAAAAGATAAACTTTAGTCTTGTATTATTTTAAATAAAGGAGATGTTAATTTTGCAAGATGATAAAAAATGGATGAAACATGCAATTAAATTAGCAAAAAGAGGACTAGGCAAAGTTAATCCTAATCCAATGGTGGGAGCAGTAATTGTAAAAGATGGTGTTTTAATAGGTGAAGGATGGCATGAAGAATATGGAGGGCTGCATGCGGAGAGAAATGCCATTATTGATTGCAAGAATTGTTATAAAAGTAATTGGGATGTACTTTTAAAAGATGCAACTATTTATGTTACTCTTGAGCCTTGTTGCCATTATGGCAAAACACCACCTTGTACGGAAGCCATAATACAAAATTCTATAGGAAGAGTAGTTATAGGTGCTGTAGACCCTAATCCATTAGTAGGAGGCAAGGGGATTAAAATATTAAAAGAGAATGGAATTACAGTAGAAAATGGCTTACTAGAGGAGGAATGTATAAAGCAAAATGAAATATTTTTTCATTATATAAAAACTAATAAACCGTATGTTGTTATGAAATATGCTATGACATTAGATGGAAAAATTTCAACATACACAGGTCATTCAAAATGGATAACAGGTGAAGTTTCAAGACAACATGTACATGATACAAGAAAAAGACTAAAAGCAATTATGGTAGGTATAAATACAGTAATTATGGATAATCCTATGTTGAATTGCCGTTTAAAAGATTCTCCTTCTGATCCTATTCGTATTATATGTGACAGCAATTTAAGAATTCCATTAAATTCTAATATTGTTAAAACAGCTAAAAATATTTCTACAATAGTAGTTTGTATTTGTGATGACGATAATCAAGATTATAATAAGGATGAAAAAAAGAAAGAACTTGAAAGAAATTGTATTAAAGTATTGGAGATAAAAGCAAACAGTAAAGGGCAAATAGATTTGAATGAATTAATGATGAAATTGGGAAAGATGAATATAGACAGCATTCTATTGGAGGGAGGCAGTACATTAAACTTCAGTGCATTACAAAGTGGGATAGTATCTAAAGTTCAGGTATATATTGCACCTAAGATATTTGGAGGTGAAGCGGCAAAAACTCCAGTAGGCGGAGAAGGAGTTCCTTTTGCTTATGAGGGATTTAAATTAGAAAAACCAATTATTAAAATGCTGGGAGAAGATTTTTTACTGGAATATAAGATTGTAAAAGAATAGAAGATTTAAAATAACGAGAGGAGAGATATGCTTGTTTACAGGAATTGTAGAAGAAGTAGGGAAAGTAGGTGCAGTTCAAAATGGCAGACAATCTTCAAAACTTACTATTGTTGGAAATAAAATATTTGAAGACATGCGTATGGGAGATAGCATAAGCGTTAATGGTGTTTGTCTGACAGTTACAAATTTTCAAGGAAATTCCTTTAATGCAGATGTTATGGCAGAAACTTTGAGAAGAAGCAATCTAGGGAATTTAAAGCAGGGAAGTGAAGTAAATCTTGAAAGAGCCATGTCAGTTAATGGGCGTTTTGGTGGTCATATTGTGTCAGGTCATATCGATGGAACAGGAATGATTACATCATTGAATAGAGAAGATAACGCAGTATGGATTTACATTAAAACGAGTAAAGACTTACTAAGATACATTATATTAAAGGGATCTATTGCAATTGACGGAATAAGTTTGACAGTGGCTCATGTAGATACTGACTCTTTCGGAGTTTCAGTTATTCCGCATACAGGCTCAGAGACTACTTTATTAAGAAAAAAAGTTAATGATATTGTAAATTTAGAATGTGATGTTATTGGTAAATATGTAGAAAAATTAATTCGTCCAATTGAAAAAAACAATAATGAAAATACTTCAAATTTTAGCAAAAATATTAATGGATTTAATTCGCAGGAAAGTAATATAAGTATGGATTTTTTAAGTAAACATGGATTTTAAAATATGATTTAAAAATAGGAGGAGAAAAAATAAAATGTTTCAATTTAACACAATAAAGGAAGCTATAGAAGATTTAAAAAATGGAAAAATAATTATTGTAACAGATGATCCAGACAGAGAGAATGAGGGAGATCTTATTTGTGCAGGAGAATTTGCAACACAAGAAGCAGTTAACTTCATGGCATGTCATGGAAAAGGACTTATTTGTATGCCTATGAGCTCTAAAATGACAAGAAAATTAGGATTGCCTCAGATGGTTGATAATAATACTGATAATCATGCCACAGCTTTTACAGTTTCTATAGATCATATTGATACTACTACAGGAATTTCTGCTTTGGAAAGATCAGTTACTGCAATAAAATGTACAGAGGATGATGTAAAACCTGAGGATTTTAGAAGACCTGGGCATATGTTTCCATTGGAAGCAAAAGAAAAAGGTGTATTGGAGAGAAACGGACATACTGAGGCTACTATAGACTTTATGAAATTAGCAGGATTAAAGGAAATTGGTCTTTGTTGTGAAATTATGGATCATGACGGTACTATGATGCGTACACCACAATTAATAGAGTTTGCAAAAGAGCATAATCTTACATTTGTAACTATTAAAGATTTGGTTTTGTATCTTAAAGAAAACTAAATACGAGTATAGGAGATGATATATATGGCAATTATGGAGCGGGTAGTTTGTGCTAATCTACCGACTAAGTACGGAGATTTCAAAATTTATGGATATATTAATAAGAAAAATGGAGAACATCATATTGCTTTAGTTATGGGTGATATTTCAAATGGTGAGCCAGTACTTGTCAGAGTTCATTCGGAATGCTTGACAGGGGATGCCCTTGGATCAGAAAAATGTGATTGCGGAGATCAATATGATGCAGCTATGAAAGCAATCGCAAAAGAAGGAAGAGGAATTTTAGTTTACCTTCGTCAAGAAGGAAGAGGAATTGGACTTATTAATAAGTTAAAAGCTTATGCATTACAAGATCAAGGAATGGATACTGTTGAGGCAAATATTGCATTAGGATTTAAGGCAGATTTAAGAGATTATACCGTTGGATCTGAAATTTTGGTTGATTTGGGAGCAAATAAATTGAGATTATTAACAAATAATCCTGAAAAAATTTCGGGATTGGAACGCTTTGGAATTGAAATAGTTGAAAGAGTTCCAATAGAGACAAGGCATAAAGAAGATTGTGATTTTTATATGCATACAAAAAAAGTAAAAATGGGACATCTATTAGATACTTATGAATAAATAATAAATATCTAAATAATAATTTATGTTTAATGAGAAATTTAATAAAATTAAAAAATGAAAGGGATTAACAAAATGAAAGTATATGAAGGTAATTTAGTAGCAAAAGATATAAAGATAGGGATTGTTGCTGCAAGGTTTAATGAATTTATAGTATCAAAGCTGATTGGAGGAGCATTAGATGGTTTAAAACGTCATAATGTTGAAGATGATAATATTGAATTAGCATGGGTTCCGGGGGCTTTTGAAATACCTCTTTTGGCTGAGAAAATGGCCGAATCAGGGAAATATGATGCAGTTATTTGTTTAGGTGCTGTTATTAGGGGGAATACTACACATTATGATTATGTTTGCAGTGAAGTATCAAAGGGAATTGCGCAAGTTTCTCTAAAATGTGGGCTTCCGGTTATGTTTGGAGTATTAACTACTGAAAATATTGAACAAGCCATTGAGAGAGCAGGGACTAAGGCAGGAAATAAAGGATATGACTGTGCTGTATCTGCAATTGAAATGATTAATTTAATAAAACAAATTTAAAGTTAAAGAAGAATTTTTTCCCTTGTATATGCATTTGCAACAAAGCTATTTATTTCTTGACATAATAAGCTAAAAGAGTTTAAAATAAAAGGGTTAGAGATATTGTTAAAATTAATATATAGATAGAAAAGGGAAGATGAAATATGTTTGAAAATTTATCGGAAAAACCCATTGCTCAGATGCAGAACGGACAAGCAGAACAGTGGGAAAAGGAAGACTTACTTAATAAGTGTGTAACAAGTAGGAAAGGAAGTCCTTCATTTGTATTTTATGAGGGACCCCCAACTGCTAATGGAAGACCGGGAATACATCATGTAATAGCAAGAACATTAAAAGATTCAGTATGTCGTTATAAGACTATGCAGGGTTTTCAAGTAAAAAGAAAAGCTGGATGGGATACTCATGGTTTGCCAGTAGAAATTGAAGTAGAAAAAATGCTTAAAATGTCAGGGAAACAGGACATTGAAAAGTATGGAATAAAAGAATTCAATCAAAAATGTAAAGAGTCAGTATTCACATATGAAGGTATGTGGAGAGAAATGACAAAAAGAATGGGCTATCTTATAGATTTGGATAATCCATATATAACCCTTGACAATAATTATATTGAAACAGGCTGGTGGATTTTAAAAGAGTTTTTTAAAGCAGATATGATATATGAAGGTCATAAAATTTTGCCTTATTGCCCTAGATGTGGTACTGGTTTAGCTTCTCACGAAGTTGCACAGGGATATAAAGAGGTAAAAACAAATACTATTACTGCAAAGTTTAAGAGAAAAGATGCCGATGAATATTTTCTTGCATGGACTACTACCCCTTGGACTTTAGCTTCAAATGTTGCTCTTACAGTGGGTGCGGATATTGACTATATAAAAGTAGAGCAGAATGGAACAATTTATTATCTTGCCAAAGCACTTGCACCAAAAGTCTTAGCGGATGGTGGTGATTATACTGTTATTGCAGAAATGAAGGGAAAAGATTTAGAGTATGTTGAATATGAACAGTTAATGCCATTTATAAAAGTAGATAAAAAAGCATTTTTTGTTACATGTGCCGATTATGTAACTACTGAAGACGGTACGGGTATAGTTCATACTGCTCCCGCTTTTGGTGAAGATGACTATCAGACGGGAAGAAGATATAATCTTCCTGTGGTAAATCCTGTAGATGAACAGGGAAAATATACTGATACACCGTGGTCAGGGAAATTTGTTATGGAAGATGGCTTGGATGTTGAAATTATAAAATATCTTGCAGCAGAAGATAAGCTTTATGCAAAGGAAAAAGTAGCACATAATTATCCACATTGTTGGAGGTGTGGTACACCTTTAATTTATTATGCAAAGCCAAGCTGGTATATAGAAATGACTAAATTGAAAGATCAGCTTGTTGCAAATAATAATGAGGTAAACTGGTATCCTGATTTTATTGGTGAGAAAAGATTTGGAAATTGGCTTGAAAATGTAAATGACTGGGCAATTTCAAGGAACAGATATTGGGGAACACCGATAAATATTTGGAGATGTGAATGTGGTCATTTGGAATCCATAGGAAGCAGAGTAGAGTTGGTAGAAAAAGCTATTGAAGATATTGACGAAAATATTGAACTCCATAGACCATATGTAGATGATGTTCATTTAAAATGTGAAAAATGCGGTAAGACTATGAGCCGTATTCCTGAAGTAATGGATTGTTGGTTTGATAGTGGTGCAATGCCATTTGCACAACAGCATTATCCATTTGAAAATAAAGAACATTTTGATGAAGAATTATTCCCTGCTGATTTTATATGTGAGGGAATTGATCAGACTAGAGGTTGGTTCTACTCTTTACTTGCTATATCAACTTTTATTAAAGGGAAAGCTCCTTACAGAAATGTTCTTGTAAATGATTTGATCTTAGATAAAGAAGGAAAGAAAATGTCTAAGAGCAAAGGTAATACAGTTGATCCATTTGAATTGTTTGACAAATATGGAGCAGATGCTACCAGATGGTATTTATTATATGTTTCACCTGCATGGTCTCCTACAAAGTTCGATGAAGATGGTTTGATTGAAATTCAAAGTAAATTTTTCGGAACACTTAAAAATGTATATAATTTCTTCGTTCTTTATTCAAATCAGGACGAAATTAATCCAAAAGAATTAGATGTGGATTATAATAAAAGACCTGAATTGGATAGATGGATTTTATCGAAATATAATCAACTTGTATTGGATGTTACAGAGGAAATGGATCATTATGATCATATGAAATCTGTGAGGAGGATTCAGGATTTTGTAACGGAAGACCTTTCAAATTGGTATATTAGAAGAGCTAGAAGACGTTTCTGGGGCGAAGAGATGACTGAAGATAAGAAATCTGTATATTCCACTACGTATGAAATTTTAGTGGGAATTGCACAGCTTTCAGCGCCGTTTGCTCCATTTATCACAGATGAAATATATAAAAAATTAACAGGAGAAGAATCTGTTCATCTTTCATATTATCCTAAGGTTAATAAAGATTATATTGATAAAAATGTTGAAAAAAGAATGGATTTAGTTCGTGATTTAGTAGCACTTGGAAGAGGCGTAAGAGAAAAGCAGAGACTTAAAGTAAGACAACCTCTTAGTGAAATTTTAGTTGATGGTAAATATGAAAGCTTAATTGGGGATATGACAGATTTAATTACTGAAGAATTAAATGTAAAAAAAGTAGTTTTTGAAAGCAAATTAGATCAATATATGGACTATAATCTAAAACCTAACTTTAAGACTGCCGGACCAATTTTAGGATCTAAAATTAAAGCTTTTGGCGGAGCTCTTGCAAAATTAGATCCTGTTAAAGCTGTAACTAAACTAGAAGAAGACGGAGAAATATTGATTAATATTAATGGCGAAGATGTTAATATAACAAAAGATTTTGTTGACGTTAATATCTTAGCTAAAAAAGGTTTTGCAGTGGCGATGGAAAACAATATTTTTACAATATTAGATACAACTATTACGCCGGAGCTTATTTCTGAAGGTCTTGCAAGAGAACTAATTTCTAAGGTTCAGCAAATTAGGAAACAAAAAGATTTTGAAATGATGGATAATATTAAAATATCATATAAATCTGATGCAGAGGTAGATTCTGCAATACAAGAGCATAAAGATTATATTATGAAGGAAACTTTAGCGTTAGAATTAAATAAAGTTGACGATGAATTTAAGCCATATGACTTAAATGGTCATATGACCGGAATCAATGTAGAAAAATTATAAATTTAAAATAAAAAGGCAGTGATATTAAAAGTCACTGTCTTTTTTAGTATATTTTATATTTAATATTTAATTTTATGTTATGTTCTGTTATGTTTATTTTCCCATGTGAATTTTTATGGTTAAATTTTCTAGTGAATCTGAGAAATTAACATTTGGATTGGTTTTTTTTAAAGATTCATATGTTACACCGAATCTGTCTAATATTCTTGCTAATGTATCTCCCTTTTGGGTATTATAATTCATAATATTGATGTTGTTACTGTTAATATTGTTTTTGCTAGTATTATTGTTGTTATTATTATTTTCTTTATTTTCATCCATTTTTGGAATACAAATTCTCATGCCCACAGTTAAATTATATGGGTCAAGTTTTGGATTTGCTTTAATAATAGCATCTAATGTAACTTTGTGTTTTTTTGCAATCATGTAAAGGGTATCTTGGGGAGCAATAGTATACATCATACCATCACAAGTTTCTCCATTAGGAGGTGTTACAGGTGTTGTAGGTGTTGGCATTGGAGCCGGGCTGACAGGTGTTGTGATTTCGGGAGTTTCTGGAACTTCTGTAGTTGGAGTTTCCTCCATTGCTTCTCCTTCCCCTTCTTCCTCTTCCTCCGGTGCTTTACCAGGAATACAAAGTTTTTGTCCTACCAATAGATTGTAAGGATTTAATATTTTATTAACTTGCATAAGTATTGGTACAGGAACATTGTACTGATTTGAGATTGAATATAGTGTTTCACCTGCTGCTACCGTATGAATATCTACACATACATATTGTATGGGTGGAGTTTCAGGGAAACAGCCTGGAAACATACAGTTATTTTGAGCCATAATTCTAATCACCTTTCATTCATTGAGTTTTAGCCTCAATTATTATTTTATTATCATATTATTTAAATGGGGTTAGTTTTGTGATAAAATATTGTTAAATTATTAAGATTAAGGACAAATTAATTTTAACTATATAATTTACATATGAATAGGAGCTTATGATGAACAAAGTAAATTTAGATTTATTGATTTTATTTGATGATATTAGGAAAAACAGCGTTATTACTAGGGTTGTAAAAATATTTAATGAATTTTTTTATAAAGATTATATAGTGTATATGGAAGCTGATTATTACAGTGTGCAAAGAGATATTTTTTTTGCTGTGGAGGAAAAAGATATTATAGGATCTTATTGGCAGAGTTATGTATGCAAATTAGTGGCGGAAAGTGAAAATAAATTTAGTATTTTAAGTGAAAAGTTTATTAAAAATATAAATACAGAAAAACTTATGGAAAGAGAATTAACAGAAATTAAAAAATTATATAATTTAGATTGGCAGACTATAATTAACGTTTTTAAAGACCAACAAGCGTCTATTTTTTTTACGGAAGATACATCCTTAAATAAAAGCGGATTACTAAAGAGGAATCAAATAAAGAAAGCTTTAATGATAAATGATAATAAACAATCATTAGATTTACTTTATGATTATTATTCTAAATGGGGATGTGGTATATATGAGAAGTATAATGCCTTTGTTTGGGATGATAAACTTGTTGGAGTAAAAAATTATGATAAAATTACTTTTGACCAGTTAGTTGGCTATGAAAAACAAAAAGAACAGCTAATTGAGAATACAAAATTTTTTATAAATGAATACAGGTCAAATAATGTATTGCTGTATGGAGATAGGGGCACTGGCAAATCATCAAGTGTAAAAGCTCTGTTAAATGAATTTAAAGATCAAAAACTAAAAATAATATCTTTAAATAAAAATCATATAAAGGATTTATATAAAATAATAGAATTAGTGGCAAACAGGGGATGTAAATTTATTATTTTTATTGATGATTTGTCATTTGAAGAAACGGAAGTTGAGTATAAATATTTTAAATCTGTAATTGAAGGAGGAATTGAAGCACAGCCGGATAATGTATTAATTTATGTAACTTCAAACAGAAGAAATATTATAAGGGAAACTTGGAAAGACAGAAGTAATGAAACAGGTGATGTTCATCATAATGATGGAATTCAAGAAAGGATGTCTTTGGCTGACAGGTTTGGTCTTTTGATTACTTTTATTTCTCCTGATAAAAAAGATTACTTGGAAATTGTAAAGAAACTAGCTATTCAAGAAGGATTAAGAATTAATGAGACTCAATTGGAAGATGAGGCTTTAAAATGGGAGCTTAGACATAATGGAAGATCAGGCAGAATTGCAAAACAATTTATTTATTATATGAAAGCTAAAATGATATGATTTAAAATTTGAAGGTAAGGGTAAAAATTATATATATATATAAATAGAGAGGATGATTGATTTTTTGAGATATTTATTAAATAATCCGGTAGCAATGATTTTAATTGCGCTAATGGCAGCAAATTCATTTTTAAGTGGAAGATTTGAAAACCCGGCAGATTGGTTTATGAATACGTTAATTCTTTTGCCGGCTATAATAATAGGTCTTTCCTTTCATGAATTTGCGCATGCGAAAGTTTCTAATATACTAGGAGACGATTTACCTGAATTACAAGGTCGAGTTACAATAAATCCTAAAGCACATATAGATCCAATAGGGTTTATAGCTCTTCTATTTGTTGGATTTGGATGGGGAAAACCGGTTCAAATAAATCCACAAAATTATAAAAAACCAAGAAGAGATGAATTACTGGTAGCTATAGCAGGCGTTACTATGAATTTAATACTTGCTGTTTTATTTATAGGTATATTTAGGTTGTTAGTTGAATTCCAATATGAATTTATTACAGAGACATCTATGGGAAGTATAATATCACAGATGATATATGCTATAATACAGATTAACATTGTATTGATGATATTTAATTTATTACCTATTCCGCCTTTAGATGGATTTAATATAGTGACACAAATTTTCAATTTGAGAAATACTCAATTATACTATCAAATCTATGACAAGGGCTTTATTATTTTACTTCTTTTAATAATCTTTAATATTACCGATAAAATTCTTATTCCCGCTGTTAATATAGTTTGGAATCTCTTATGGGGAATTTTCTTTTAATATAATTTATTTAATAAATACATAAATTAGCACTCTCGTGTTTAGAGTGCTAATTTTGTGGTATAATAATAATATAAGTAAGAAAATAGATATAAAATTTTTATTAATAATATGAAAATTTCAAGTAAAGGGGGGTTATATATGAATTTTGATAAATTTACTCAAAATGCTCAGACAGCCGTAATGGATTGTCAGAATATAGGAATTCAGGAAGGTCATCAGCAGATTGATGGTGAGCATTTGCATTTAGCATTGATGCTTCAGCAGGATGGACTTATTCCTAAAATATTGAATTTTATGGAAGTTGACACAAATAGTATTATAACAGATTTACAGCAGGAGCTTTCAAAATTACCGAAAGTGCAGGGTGGTAATGACAATATGTATTCTTCCAGAAGATTAAATCAAATTTTATTAAATGCGGAAAAAATTTCGAAAGATTTTAAGGATGAGTATGTTAGCGTAGAACATTTATATTTAGCTATTTTAGATGAAAAAAATACGCCGTCAAGCAAGATTTTAAAGAAACATAATATTACTAAAGATAAATTTTTACAATCACTTTCTAAAGTAAGAGGCAACCAGAGAATAACAAATCAAAATCCGGAAGATAATTATGATGCTTTAAATAAGTATGGTAGAGATTTGGTTGAACTGGCTAGGGAAGGTAAGTTGGATCCTGTAATAGGCAGAGACTCAGAAATACGTCATACTATTCAAATCCTATCAAGACGTACAAAGAATAACCCTGTTCTAATAGGAGAACCAGGTGTTGGTAAAACAGCAGTAGTAGAAGGTCTTGCGCAGAGAATTCTTAATGGAGATGTTCCTGAGGGCCTTAAAGATAAAACCATATATGCTTTAGATATGGGAGCTTTAATTGCCGGAGCAAAATTTAGAGGAGAATTTGAAGAGAGATTAAAAGCTGTTTTAAATGAAATAGAAAAATCAGAAGGTAGAATAATTTTATTTATTGATGAAATTCATAACATAGTCGGGGCTGGTAAAACAGAAGGATCTATGGATGCAGGGAATTTGTTAAAGCCCAAATTAGCTAGAGGAGAATTACATTGTATTGGAGCTACAACTCTTGATGAGTATAGAAAATATATTGAAAAGGATGCAGCCCTTGAACGTCGTTTTCAAAAAATTCTTGTAGATCAGCCTACAGTAGAGGATACTATTTCTATTCTTCGTGGTCTAAAAGAAAGATTTGAAATACATCATGGGGTAAGAATTACAGATGGTGCATTGATAGCATGTGCTACTCTTTCCGACAGATATATAAGTGACAGATTCCTACCGGATAAAGCTATAGATCTTATGGATGAAGCTGCTTCTAAAATCAGAACAGAAATAGATAGCATGCCAGCAGAGTTAGACGAGAGTGCAAGAAAAATTATGCAGCTTGAAATAGAAAAGCAGGCACTTAAAAAAGAAACAGATAATGCATCAAGGGCAAGGTTAGAGCATATTGAAAAAGAGCTTTCTCAGCTGAAAGAAGAGAATTCACTCATGAGAGCACAATGGGAAAATGAAAAAAAATCAATTACAAATTTAAAATCAACAAAACAAGAGGTTGAGGATATAAAACATCAAATTGAAGAAGCTGAAAGAAATTATGATTTGGAAAAATTGGCTAAGTTGAAATATGGTATACTTCCTGAACTTGAAAAGAAAATGGAGGAAGCGCAGCAATTTCAAGATGATGCTAAGGAAAAAAGACTTTTAAAGGAAGAAGTAGGCGAAGAAGAAATTGCAGAAGTTGTTGCAAAATGGACAGGTATACCAGTAAATAGATTGATTGAGTCAGAAAAGGAAAAATTACTTCATTTATCAGATATATTGCATAAAAGAGTAATTGGTCAGGATGATGCAGTAACAGCGGTATCAGAATCGGTTTTAAGAGCTCGAGCAGGGTTGAAAGATGCTAATAAACCAATTGGTTCATTTATTTTCCTTGGACCTACGGGGGTAGGTAAAACAGAATTGGCAAAGGCTTTATCAGAAGCACTGTTTGATACAGAAAAAAATATGATAAGAATTGATATGTCAGAATATATGGAAAAACATTCTGTATCAAGATTAGTGGGGGCTCCTCCGGGATATATTGGATATGATGAAGGAGGGCAGCTTACTGAAGCTGTTAGAAGAAGACCATATAGTGTAATATTATTTGATGAAATTGAAAAGGCTCATCCAGATGTATTTAACATTTTACTTCAGCTTTTAGATGATGGCAGATTAACAGATAATCAAGGCAGAACAGTAGATTTTAAAAATACAATTGTCATTATGACTTCTAACATAGGAAGTCCTTATATAATAGAAAATATATCAAAGGATGGTACTATTTCTGATAGTGTGAAAGAGCAAGTTGAGAACGAAATGAAAAGACATTTTAGACCTGAGTTTTTAAACAGAATTGATGATATTGTTGTTTTCTCTCCACTTACAGAAGAACAAATTAAAAAAATTATTGATATTTCTATGGTTGCAATGATACAAAAACTTGCAGAAAAAAATATTACTATTACTCTTACTGATGCCAGCAAAAAGTTTATTGCACAAAATTCATATTCTCCAAATTTTGGTGCAAGACCAGTTAAGAGATATTTACAAAAAAATATCGAGACTGAAATTGCGGCTAAAATTATAAAAGGAGAGGTAAATGATGGAGATAATATAATAGTGGATGTTAAGGATGATGTTTTATCATTCAGTAATTAATAACAAATTTTATGAAACTGCATGGATATTTATTCATGCAGTTTATCTTTTATATGTATGTTGACTTATATTGATATCAAAATTATAATAAAATATGTATGTCAATTCTAAATTAAATATAAAAGAAAGAAGATGAAATAATGAGTGAAAAGTGTGAACATAATTGCAGTTCTTGTGGCGAATCCTGCAGTGAGAGAACAGAACCACAGAGTTTCTTATTAGAAGGAAATGCGAACAGTAATATTAAAAATATAATTGGAATAGTAAGCGGAAAAGGTGGGGTAGGCAAATCTTTGATTACATCTATGCTTGCAGTAATGATGAAAAAAAAAGGTTTTGAAAGTGCTGTTTTAGATGCTGATATAACTGGCCCTTCAATACCAAAGGCCTTTGGCATTGAAAGTAAGGCGTTAGGAAGTGAGTTGGGAATTCATCCTGTTAACAGCAAAAATGGTATAAAGATTATGTCAATTAATTTATTGCTTGAAAATGATACTGATCCGGTTATTTTTAGAGGACCTATTATTGCGGGAACAGTAAAGCAGTTTTGGACAGATGTTATTTGGGGTGATATAGATTATATGTTTGTGGATATGCCCCCAGGAACAGGAGATGTTCCATTAACAGTATTTCAATCTTTGCCTATTTCAGGCATTATTGTAGTAACTTCTCCTCAAGAACTTGTTTCTATGGTGGTTACTAAAGCTGTAAAAATGGCTAGAATGATGAATATTCCAATTATAGGTATAGTTGAAAATATGAGTTACGTGGAATGTCCGGATTGTAAAAAAAGAATTAATATATTCGGGGAAAGTCATATAGATCAAATAGCCCAAAAATATGAATTGGATGTTTTAGCTAAATTACCTATAGATGCTCAATTTGCAGCAAGTTGTGATGCTGGGAAGATAGAGGATTGCGAAGTTCCTCAGCTTGATGGTATGGTATCAAAATTAGAACAATTTGTAAGAAAATAATTTTATATTAAAAATATTAAAACTCCGAGCTATTTAGCTCGGAGTTTTGCATTATCTAAGTGTTTTACTATAGCTGACATACCGGCATCAGGGTCTTTTTTTATAAAAGCATTAAAAATTTCTCTGTGTTCTTCTAAAACTTCTTCTAAATAATTTTCCGCATAATTTGTAGAGATTTTACTTTGCTTTATATAAACTTGATATGATGCTAAAACATGTTTCAGCATTCTATTTTTTGAAGCATTATAAATGAGCTGATGGAAATTACTGTTGATATTAAGCATTTTATCAATATCTTTTTTCTGAGTATAAAATTCCATAAACTCAAAGGCTTCTTCAAGTTCTTCCAATTCGTCTTTAGTAATTCTTTCTATTGCCCATTTTATTGCAATCATCTCATATGCTTTACGTAATTCATACATATCTTCCATATCTTGTTTAGAAAAACCAACGACAAATGCTCCCCGATTTGGAATGGTTTCAATAAGCCCTTCTAGTTCAAGTTGTTTAAAGGCCTCTCTGACAGGTGTACGGCTTACGGCATACTCGTCGCAAACATGTTGCTCAGTCAGTTTTTGCCCTGGACGCAATGATCCTTGTAAAATATCTTTGCGTAATCTAAAGAATAAATCTGTAGATAAAGGAGCTCCGGTGGCCTTAATACCGAATGTTTCTTTATATTTTAGCTCCATAATTGATCTCCGATTCTTATTTTATTTTAGATAAGACATAGTCTGAAAATTCCGCTGCAGTATTTCCTTTTCCGTCAATAGTCATAATGGTGTTTTCTTCTGCATAATTTATTGCAGAAGAAAGTAAGTTAGCTTTCTGTGCATACCCGATATGGCGAAGCAACATTTCTGCAGCTTTTAGGATACTTGAAGGATTTGCATATTCAGCAACTCCATCAGCAACCATTCTCGGCGCACTTCCGTGTATAGCTTCAAACATGGCATATTTGCTGCCAACATTAGCACTGCCTGCTGTACCTACACCACCTTGAATTTGTGCAGCTTCGTCGGTAATAATATCACCGTATAAATTAGGAAGTATGAAGACATGAAAATCACTTCTGATTTGTTCATTTACAAGATTTGCAGCCGTAATATCAACATACCAATCATCAACTGGTATATCTTTATAATTTTTAGCAACATCATAGCATATATCAAGGAATTTCCCATCAGTCTTTTTCATTATGTTAGCCTTAGTGATTATTGATACTTTTTGGTTACCGTTAGCTTTTGAATATTCAAATGCAGCTTTTGCAATACGTCTTGTTCCGTAATCAGTTGTTACTTTAAAGTCCATAGATATTTCATTATTAATATCTACACCTTTACTTCCTAATGTATATTCTCCTTCAGTATTTTCACGATAAAAAATCCAATCAATGTTTTTTTCAGGAATTGTTACAGGTCTTACATTTGCAAATAAATCAAGCTCTCTTCTAAGTGTAACATTAGCACTCTCTATGTTTGGTAAATTATCAGATTTACTTGGTGTTGTTGTAGGACCTTTTAATAAAATATGACATTGTTTTATTTCATCTAATACATCCTTAGGAACCGTCTCCATTTTAGCAATTCTGTTTTCTAAAGTAAGACCATTTATATTCTTTAGCTCAATTTTACCTGATTCAATTTCATCTTTTAGAAGAGAATTGAGCACTTTTTTTGCTTCTTTAAGAATAATGGGACCAATGCCGTCTCCATCAATAATTCCAATAATAATTTTATCTATTTTATTATAATCAGTAAAATCATCAGAATTTTTCATTTTTTCAACTCTGGCAATTTGTTCTTCAACTATCTTTTCAAAAGCCTTTATATAATCCATATTAAAATCTCCTATACGTTTTTCTTATTTTTTTATTGAATTAATTTTTCCTCCAGCTAAAATCATTTCAATATCTAAATCTGAGAAGTTTGTTATTGTACGGTATTCTTTTCCTGTTTCAATATTTTTTACAATAACAATTTTATTTTTTACTTGTTGTCTTGCGTTTTCTATAATAAGTTTTTGGCCTAATGAAAAAGTATCGTAATCATCAGGATTCTCAAATACAAGTGGAAGGATTCCGCTATTAATTAAATTAGAACGATGAATTCTTGCAAAGGATTTTGCTAACACAAATTTAATACCAAGATAAAGTGGTGCAAGAGCTGCATGTTCACGGCTGGATCCTTGTCCATAGTTCTCACCTCCGATAATAGCACCTTCTTTTGCTTCTTTACATCGAGTTGAAAAATCTTTATCAATCTTCTCAAAACAGAAATTTGCAAGATAAGGAATATTTGAACGATACGGAAGTAATCTTGAATCGGATGGCATAATATCATCTGTTGTAATATTATTCCCAGCATGAAGTACAATGGTAGCTGTTAATTCATCTGGTAGATTTTTATTTTGAGGGAAAGGTTTAATATTTGGTCCCATAGATACCTCAGTATTATTTTTGTTTGTGCCCTTTGGATATACAATAAAATTATCATTTGGGATAAAGTTTTCTTCAGGAATAGAAGGTAAATTACAACCAGAAATCATACCATCTGTAAGAACTCCCTTTATAGCTGAAATGGCAGCAGTTTCAGGACTTACAAGATATACATCAGCATCTAATGTACCACTTCTTCCTTTAAAGTTTCTGTTAAATGTACGCAGTGAAACCGCTCCTGATTCAGGAGATTGTCCCATGCCAATACATGGACCACATGCATTTTCAATAATTCTGGCACCAGCATTTATCATATTTGCAAGGGCACCATTTTCAGCCATTTTACTCATAATTTTACTTGATCCCGGGGAAATTACAAGGCTAACATCTGGGTGAATTTTTTGCCCTTTTAAGATTTCAGATACTTTCATTAAATCTGTATATGAGGAGTTTGTACAGCTTCCTATTGCAACTTGATTTATTTTAATCTCTCCTATATTTTTAACAGAATCAACATTATCAGGACTATGAGGTTTAGCTGCAAGAGGTGTAAGGGAGGATAAATCCACCTTTAATTCTTCGTCATAAACTGCATCAGCATCGGCAGAAAGTTCAACATAATCTTTTTCACGTCCCTGGGAAGCCAGATAAGATTTTGTATTTTCATCACTTGGGAATAATGAAGTTGTAGCACCTAGTTCGGCACCCATATTTGTAATTGTAGCTCTGTCTGTTACGGATAATGATTTTACTCCTTCACCAGTATATTCAACTATTTTGCCTACTCCGCCTTTAACTGTAAGCTGCTGTAAAACATATAAAATAATGTCTTTTGCAGATACCCATGGCCTTAGCTTACCTGTAAGTTCAACTTTTATTACCTTCGGTACTGGAAGACTATATGTTCCCTTAGCCATAGCAACTGCTACATCAAGACCACCTGCACCTATGGCAATCATACCAAGACCGCCGCCTGTTGGAGTATGACTGTCAGAACCAAGAAGAGTTTTCCCTGGAATTCCATAATTTTCAAGATGAAGCTGATGGCAAATTCCATTACCTGGTTTTGAGAATAAAACGCCGTGCCTTTTTGCAACACTTTTAATAAAAGCATGATCATCTGCATTTTCGAATCCTGTTTGTAAAGTGTTATGATCTATATAAGCAACAGATAGTTCTGTTTTAATTTTTTCTATATTCATAGCTTCAAGCTGTAAATACACCATAGTACCAGTAGAATCTTGTGTAAGTGTTTGATCAATCTTAATAGTAATTTCTCCACCTGGAGTAAGAGTTCCTTCAACAAGATGATTTTCTAAAATTTTATAAGCTAATGTTTTCCCCATAATATTAATCCTTTCTTGTGATAATTTCATATTTTTATTCTAATTATAACTATTACCTTTGTAAACATGTATACAATTATACATTTATTCAATTAAAAAGTCAATAAATATACGTATAATTATCTGATTGAATTATGATAATGTAACAATATATAACTTTTAATTATATCGAAATTGTAAAAGTGATTGGCATAATTATACATATAATAAACTATTAAAAATAGTAAAAAATATATATTATGATAGCTTGAATTTAAATATAATATACTATATAATGATGTTTAACGCAATACCGATAACAATATATGGGAGGGAAGCTTGTGAAGATAGTTATAAAAAGGAATGGAACAAAAGTAAAATTTAATCATATAAAGATTCAAACCGCTATTGAAAAAGCTATGCTTGAAACAACTGGTGGTATTGATTCTAAATTAGCAAGTAATATTTCTGCAGCTATAGAAAATCATATTGAAAAAGCATCGAGAACTTTAAATGTTGAAGATATTCAAGATTTAGTTGAAGACTTTCTTATGGCTAGTGATAGGAAAGATGCAGCTAAAAAATTTATCATTTATAGATACGAAAGGGATAAGACAAGAGGTATAAGAAAGAGACAGGATGGAAGAATTATATCTGATGAGTTTATAAGCAAATTCAAACATGCTTCTTCTCCAATGGGACAGCTTGGAAGTTTTGTTTATTACAGAACCTATTCAAGATGGATTCCTGAGGAAAAACGCAGAGAATATTGGTGGGAAACAGTAAGGCGTGCTGTTGAATATAATTGTAGCTTAGTTCCCACTTCAAAGGAAGAAGCTGAAAAATTGTATGAGAATATATATGAATTAAAGCAATTTCTTTCAGGCAGAACTTTTTGGGTAGGAAGTACGGAAGTGTCAAAATATTATCCCATGTCAAATTACAATTGCTCATTTCAAGTAATTGATAATTTTATCTCTTTTAGAGATATTTTTTATTTATTAATGGTAGGCTCAGGAGTAGGTGTTAGGGTACTAAAATCGGACGTTGAAAAATTGCCAATGGTCAGGACAGATGTTGAATTAATACATGAATCTTATACTCCAATATTAAAAAATTTAAGGCAAGATAATACTTCCCTTGATTTCACACATAATGATACTGTTAAAATAACTATTGGAGACAGTAAAGAAGGCTGGGTACAGTCTATGGAGTATTTTTTTAAGATATTTTATAGTAATGAATACAGAAAGATAAAGACAGTAATATTAAATTATGATAACGTAAGGCCAAAAGGAGAAAAATTAAAAACCTTCGGAGGAACGGCAAGTGGGCATACCAGCATGAAAAATATGTTTATAAAAATATATAAAGTTGTTGAAAAGGCCAGTATGCGTTCCACTTCCAATAAGGTTAAATTAAAACCTCTTGATTGTTTGGATATAGTAAATATTATTGGAGAAAATGTTGTCGTAGGGGGAGTTCGGAGAACGGCTGAAATCGTACTTATAGATCAAGATGATAAAGATTGTATTCAAGCGAAAAGCGGGCTTTATAAGAAAGTTGAAGAAAAGTGGATTATTGATCAGGAGATATCTCATAGACAAATGAGTAATAATTCTATTTATTATACACGTAAACCTAGCAGAGAAGGATTACATTGGCATTTAGAGCAAATGAGGTATTCTGGTGAACCTGGGTGGGTAAACGAGGATGCGGGCAAAAAGAGAAGACCTAATTTTCAAGGTGTAAATCCTTGTGCAGAGATATTATTAGATTCAAAGGGGTTATGTAACTTGACTACTGTTAATGCCATGTCTTTTGTAATAGATGGTAAATTAGATTATAAAGGATTAATGGAAGCTCAAAGGCTGTCTGCAAGAGCCGGTTATCGTATGACCTGTACAGAGCTTGAGATACCTGAATGGAATGACATTCAACAAAGAGATAAATTGCTTGGATGTTCTTTAACGGGATGGCAAGATATGGTTAATGCATTAAGTTTTGATAAAGAGTCACAAGAAAGCCTTTTAAGAGATTTAAAAAATACAGCTAGAAATGCAGCAACAGAATATGCAAAAGAATTAGGAATGAAAGAACCTTTGCTTATTACTACAATAAAACCGGAAGGCACTTTAAGTTTGCTTCCAGTTGTCTCTAGCGGAGTACACTTTTCTCATTCAACATATTTTATAAGGAGAATTAGAATAAACAGTGATGATCCACTAGTGAAAGTTTGTGAAGAACTTGGTTATCCTGTATTTCCCGAAGTTGGTCAAACCTTAGAAAATTGTACAACGAAAGTAGTTGAATTTCCTGTTAAAGCACCTGAAGGCAAAATTAAAAGTGATGTTTCAGCAATTGAGCAACTTGAAATATACAAAATGTTTATGGCTAACTATGTGGAGCACAATTGCTCTATAACTGTACATGTTAGGGATGATGAATGGGACGATGTGGAAGAATGGGTGTGGGATAATTGGGATGATACAGTTGCGTTGTCATTTCTATCTTTTGAAGATAATTTTTATGAACTTTTACCTTTTGAGTCAATTTCTGAAGAAGAATATAATGAAAGAATAAGTAAAATGAAACCGTTTATTCCTTCTTTAATTTCAAAGTATGAAAAAGAAGAAGTGGAATATGATATTGGAAATGAAGGCTGTGATAATGGGGTTTGTCCAGTAAGATAATAAAAGTTAAAATAAGTAAGTGTATTTTAATATATTTACTTATTTTTTATTTATAGAATAAATTATAAAGCTATGGATGAGAGCCTAAAAAGAGAAGAAAATAATTAGAATCATTAAAGTGTTAATGTCTTTGATTAGAAATCTTTTGACTTATAATTAGCCCTTTTATTTTTTAGTAATATTTTTTTGAAATATATTTATAATAATGATATATAGTTTTTTATATTAAAAATCAATCAACTAAAATTTTATTATAGTTTGTAGATTGACAAATAAATATTATTGTGATAAACTACTTGCATAGTTAGCAAATGCTAACTATGCAAGTATGTAATGGGATGCTAAGCGCCCATATATTTTTACACGCAGGTTAGCTGTGGCTAACTAAAGAAAAAGGGGGAGATATTAATGAGCGTTGTTATAATTGGAGGTAATGATCGGATGGAAAGGCTTTATATTGATACATGTAAAAATTATGGCTGTAAGGCAAAGGTTTTTACACAAATGAAAAGAAAATTAATGCATAATATAGGTTCTCCAGATTTGATTATTCTTTTTACAAATACTGTGGCACATAATATGGTTAACTATGCATTGGGTGAAGCAAAGAGATGTAGTGCAAAAGTAGAAAGGTGTCATAGCAGTAGTCTTGCTTCATTAAATAACATATTGTCATCATATGTTTAATCAAGAATAGGATGAATATGATGATTTGGTTGTTATAAACTTAATGTTAATCAACATTTTTTTATAAGTTTATTATTCAGCTAATAATAGCTGTTTAGTATATAAAATTAATTTTAGAAAAGAGGTATAAAAAATATGAGTAAAATTGCAGTAGTATATTGGAGTGGCACAGGAAATACAAGGGAAATGGCTAATTCAGTAGCAGAAGGTGTAAAGAGTGTAGGTGGAGAAGTTGAGTTGTTTACTCCGTTGGAGTTTCCTGCTGAAAAAATAAATAATTATGATGGAATTGCTTTTGGTTGTCCTTCTATGGGTGCGGAAGTATTGGAAGAAACAGAATTTGAACCTATGTTTATAAAAGTTAAACCTTTACTTAATGAGAAGCCTATTGCTTTGTTTGGCTCATATGGATGGGGTGACGGTGAATGGATGAGAAATTGGGAAGATGATTGTCAAAAATCAGGTTGTAATTTGATTTGCGATCCAGTTATTGCAAATGAAATGCCTGATGATAAAGCAAAAGTTGAGTGCAAAGCACTTGGAGAAACTTTAGCAAAAGATATGTAATAAATTACATAAAATAATAATCAAAATAGCAAGTGTTAATAATGATAACACTTGCTATTTTGATTATACATAAAAACCATATTTCTAATAAGATGTAAAAGACATTGTAGATTTAAGTTTTTAAAAAATTAATAAACAGCCAATAAATATTAATAAATATAAAAAAGATTTTTATTTAACTTTTTCATTATGAAGTATTCAAATAATATATGATATTAAAATAAATCATATAATAAAATATTTTAAGGATTAATTTATGATTAATGTTTTTTCAAATAGCAAATAATATAATTGATTTATTTTTTATTTAACAAAAATAAAAGAATAAATTAAGTGAGATTTAAAATAAGATTAAAAGATATATAAGATGGAACCAGGTGCTGTTGTAAGGGGTAGAAATCATTGAATCATGCTTGGTAACTTGTGTCATGATATAATCAAATGATGTTAATTTTTATTATTAATATATATTAAAATTTCTTGCTTATTTTATAGTTTTGATATAAAATTAATTGTTAGTTATGTCTTAATGAAAGTAACTTGGTGATATAGTTTAATTAAAAAATTTATAATATATAAATTATGAAAAAAATAATATACTAATAATATTAGGTGAATTATTTGAAAGGAAATAAATGGAAAATTTAATTTTTAAGGAATTGAATCTGTCGGATGAAGTTCAAAAAGCTTTAAGTCAAATGGGCTTTGAGGAGGCAACTCCTATACAGTCAAAAGCAATACCTTATATATTAGAAGGAATGGATATTATTGGACAGGCGCAGACTGGTACAGGAAAAACTTGTGCTTTTGGTATTCCGGCAATTGAAAAGGTAGATCCAAACATACAGGGAGTTCAGGTGTTAGCACTTTGTCCCACAAGAGAGCTCGCAATACAAGTTTCAGAAGAAATAAAAAATGTTTCAAAATTTAAAAAAGGTATTAAAATCCTTCCTATTTATGGCGGACAATCAATAGATAGACAAATTATGGCATTAAAAAATAAACCGCAAATTGTAATCGGAACGCCAGGGAGAATTATGGATCATATGAGAAGGCATACTCTGAAATTTCATAATTTAAAGATGATTGTTTTAGATGAAGCAGATGAAATGTTAAATATGGGATTTAGAGAAGATATAGATATTATTTTAAAAGAGTTACCTAAAGAAAGACAAACTCTATTATTTTCTGCTACTATGCCAAAAGAAATCTTGGAAATTACAAAACTTTATCAGAGTAATCCATATCATATAAAAACAGTCCATAAAGAACTTACAATACCAACTATAGATCAATACTATCTTGAAGTTCGTGAATCGTCAAAGCTTGAGTTATTATGCCGTCTAATTGATGCTAAAAATATTAAACTGGGTATAGTGTTTTGCAATACCAAAAGGCGTGTAGACGAACTTACGACTTCACTTCAGACTAGAGGTTATTCTGCTGAAGCTCTTCATGGAGATATGAAGCAATCTGAAAGAGATAGGGTTATGAATAAATTCAGAAAAGGCTTAGTAGAAATTCTCATAGCTACAGATGTTGCTGCCAGAGGTATAGATGTAAATAATGTTGAAGCTGTATTTAATTATGATATTCCAAGTGATGAAGAATATTATGTTCATAGAATAGGCAGAACAGGCAGAGCAGGGAATAAAGGAGTATCTTATTCATTTATATTTGGAAGAGATATTTATAAGCTTAAGGACATTCAAAGGTATACCAAATCTGAGATTTTGCCGATGAAACCTCCAAGTATTTCTGATATTGAGGAAGTGAAGAAGGATGCGGCAACAAATGAAGTGTTACAGCAGCTTGAAAAAGGAGGCTATTCTAAATATAATTCAGTTATTGAAAGAATATTAGAGGCATCTGATGATGCTACTACTTTGGATGTTGCATCTGCTTTATTTAAATTAGCTTTTGATGACTTAGAAAGCAGGAATTATGAAGAATCAGATTTAGATAGAGATGAGACTTTATATAGAAGAGAAGGAATGGTTCGTTTATTTATGAATGTGGGTTCCATGGATAGAATTCAGCCTAAAAATATAGTTCAAGGCATTGCTTCCAAATCATCATTGTCAGGTAAATTAATAGGGGCAATAGATATTCATAAACAATTTACATTTGTTGAAGTTCCAGAAGAATATGCAGATGATGTGTTATCGTCTATGAGAGATTTTACACATAGGGGAAGAATAGTAAATATAGAGAAAGCTAATAAACGTCAGCGTTCGAAAAGTAAAACTAGAACAAAGGGCGGAAGAAAAAGATATTAAGATAAAAAAATTGCTGATGAAAATGATACATCAGCAATTTTTTTATTTATTAAAGACTTGGACTTGTTAACTTAATTGGTTTGCATTTTACAAATTTCCCAGATCCCTTTTTACCAAGGAATTCACCATCTTTGTATACTAGATTACCTCTGCTGTATGTAGCAATAGGATAACCATTTAACTTAGCACCTTCCCAAATTGTATGATCGCTGTTAGAATGCATTGCATCTTGAGTAATCGTAAATTCTTTATCAGGATCATATATAACAATATCAGCATCAGCACCAGGTACTAACATACCTTTTTGCGGTGCACAGCCGAAAATTTTAGCAACATTTGTTGAACATAGTTCAACAACCTTGTTAAATGAAATTCTTCCTTTATTTGCTTCACTTAGCATATATGGATACATATTTTCAATTCCGGCGCATCCATTTGGGATTTTACTAAAATCATCTTTACCCCAATCTTTTTCATATGATTGGAAAGGGCAGTGATCTGTAGCAACAGTAGTAATATCACCTCTTTTTATACCTTCCCAAAGGGCATCCTGACTTTCTTGTCCTTTCATTGGAGGTGAGCAAACAAAGTTCCTTCCGTCTTCTCTTTTATACACTTCGTTTGTGAAATATAAGTATTGTGGGCAAGTTTCGGCAAATATAGGATAGCCTTCATCTCGTGCTTTGGTAACAGCTGCCATACCTTGCGCATTAGCTAGATGTACAATGTACAGAGGTGCATTTAAGCTTTTTGCCCATTGAATAGCTCTAACATCAGCTTCTGCCTCAACAAATTCAGGACGACTCATATAATGATACCAAGCAGAAGTTTTTCCTTCTTCTAAAAATTGCTTTGTGAACATGTTGACCATTTCATTATTTTCAGCATGAACTTCAATTAAAGCACCATATTCTTTTGATTTTTGTAATACTTTATAAAATGTACCATCAGTTACACCAAAGTCATAAACCATAAATACTTTAAAACTTGGGACTCCATATTCAACGGATTCAGCAATACCATCTATCAAGTTGCCTGATACATCTTTAATTCCGGTATGGAAAGCGTAATCAACTACAGCTTGAGGATCGCAAATTGCTTGACGTCTTTTAACAGCATCTACTAAATTTTCTCCAAAATCTTGAAGTACAAAATCAAATACTGTTGTAGTTCCGCCACAAGCAGCAGCACGTGTGCCAGCTTCATAATCATCAGAAGAAATTGTTCCTCCAAAAGGCATTGCTAAATGTGTATGTGCATCTATGGCACCAGGTAGAACCAGTTTACCATTTGCATCAACAACCTCAGTGTTATTTTCAGCTTTGATGTTTTGTCCAATTGCCATAATCTTTCCGTCTGTAACGGCAATGTCAGCTTTAATCGTGGAATCTGCAGTAACAATAGTACCGTTTTTAATTAATAAATCCATATAAAATACCTCCTTCTTAATTATTATATTTTATGCAATTTAATGTAAGATATAAGCAGAAGCCCTTGAAAAACAAGGGCTCTGTTAAATTTATAAATATTTAAATATTTATCTTTCAGTCATTGCTTCTTCTTCTTCATTACTTATGAATGAAGTAGTTTCATTTTTCATCAGTATTACATATACAATTAAACCAATAAAGAAACCAACAAAATATCCATTAGCTGATACCCATTTTAAAGAATCAACTCCAAGGCTTCCAAGTGTTGGAAGGATAAATCCGCAAATCCAAGCGATTATAGCTTTAATATTCCAGCCACCTTGATACCAATATCTGCCGTTTTGACCGTGGTATAATGCCATAACGTCAATATTTCTCTTTTTAACAATATAGTAGTCTGCAATAAATATAGCAGCTATTGGTGCTAAAATTCCACCGTAGGTATTTAACCATCCAAAAATATAAGAACCTGCGCCGCCGAATATCCACCAAGGTCTGTATGCTATTGCCAAAATACAGGAAATAGTTACACCTAGTTGATAATTAATCCTCTTAGGTGAAATATTAGAAAAACCATTGGCAGGAGCAACTACATTTGCTGCAATATTTGTAGTAAGTGTAGCAATAATTACACCAACTGATACTATAAATGCAATAAATGAATTATTGATAAGCGGTAATACTTCAGTTGGATTAAATATTGCAGTTCCAAGTGCAAGTTTTGTAGATTGAGCAAAGAAAGCACCTATAAAAGCACAAGCTGCCATCATAATAGGCATTCCGTATATTTGACCTTGAAATTGTGCTTTTTGTGATTTTGCATATCTTGAAAAGTCAGGAATATTAAGAGCCATTGTTGCCCAGAAAGATATATTTGCAGTTAATCCTCCAAGGAAGATGTAGAGCATTCCACCTTTGGAATTTACTATAGACATATCGGTTTTTGCTTGTATTACATCTCCAATTGAGTATCCTGAGTTTGCAGCAAGCATTATAGACCAAATAAATAATGCAATTGTTAAAATAACAAGTATAGGAGCACCCACAGCTTGTAAGTATTTAATACTTTCTGAGCCTTTAACTGTGATAAACCATACAATAAGTAAGAAAATACCAAATCCGATAAATGGAGCAGACGGCATGTCATTAAAAGCAGGAATAATGGAAGCTATAAGAGTAACAATCGCTGCACCACCAATCCAAGATTGAATAGCATTCCATCCACAGGCAGTTAATGCTCTGGATAAAGATGGAATATGAGCACCTATAGAACCAAAGGTTAATCTTGCAAATACAGGGAATGGTATACCATATTTTGTACCTGCATGAGAGTTTAATTGAATTGGTATTAATATTAGAATATTACCTATTGCTACATTAAATACTGCTAACCATGGTGATAAACCTAAAACTACTAACGATGATGCCATTGTAAAGGATGGAATACAGACTGACATTCCTATCCATAATGATGTAATATGGTAAGTAGTCCAAGTTCTTTGAGATAAACTGGTTGGCGCTAAATCTTCATTATAATATTTTGATGACGCCAATTCTGCACGAGCGGAATCTGTTAATTCATATAGACCATTCCGTTCTTTTTGTGTGTAATTTGACATTTAAACACCTCCAAATTAAAAAAATAACAAGTTAAAGATCATTACAGGCATATTATACTACATAAAAATAGAAATGTAACTAGTTTTTTTCTAAATAATTAGAAAATTTTTAAAATAGCGAATTTGCAAAATAGAAAATACTTTTTGAAATATAGTCAGAATTTAAAGAAAATCAATATCTAGGAGTTTATAAATTTATTTATAGTATTTCTTGTAAACTTTATAAATATACAAACTTTAAAAATTATTGGATATTTATTTTGAAATTTAAAAAATAAGAAATTTTTTATTCAAAGATATAATACGTTTAACGTAAAGTTTTTATATACAAAAACGAGAGTCTATATAATGTATAAACTCTCGTTTTTGTAATAAGATATTTATTTTTTTAAACCATAAAAAATCAATTTTAGAAACTCTTGAATATCCCAGGGATTTTTTTTTATTTTTTCTAAATTTTCGGGGGGGCTTTTTAAATCATATCCAAAGCTTATATAAAAGTGAGTAGCACCGATTATGGAAACAGCTGCCATTAATGGATCTACTTCAACAAATTCACCTTTATCTATGCCTTCCTTAATAATTTTATGAATTAAATTAAGTTTAAAATTTTTTAATTCATTCATAGAAGTTATTAATTCTTGATTGTTGATTAAATCTGACTTCATCATTATATAGTGCAGAATATTTTTATTGTTGCCGGTTAGGTTAGCATTTTCAATATCAAAGTTAATAACTACTTCTAGTTTTTCGGAACATGTCATACTATCGTTAATAATATTGTCTATTTCCATATATTTAGCTACAAACTTTTTTTTAAATATTTCGCAAAATAAGGATTCTTTACTGGAAAAATATTCATATACAGTTCCTTTGCCTATTCCACATTCATTTGCAATATCTATTATTTTTGTATTTATATATCCTTTATCCATAAAAAGCCTATAGGCTGATTCTAAAATTAAGTCTCCCTTTGCTTCCTTACGCTCTTCCATGGGATTGTTCCTCCTCAAGCCATTTTTGTTCTTGCATATAAATTCTTTCTTTTTTCATCAGTTTTTTATTTTTTCGTTTTGTTTGTTTATCATCTACTACAGCGTATAGTACAGGAATTAAGATTAATGTAACAAGTGTAGATGCAATAAGTCCTCCAATTATGGAAATTCCCATAGGGGATAGTACTTCACCGCCATCTCCGATACCAAGTGACATTGGAACCATTCCTACACATGTTGTTAAAGAAGTCATAAGTATTGGTCTTAAACGAAGTTTTCCGGCTTGAACAATAGCTTCATTTCTATCCATAGTCTTTTTGTGCTGTTTAATAAATTCTATTAGTAGTATGGAATTATTTACAACTATACCAATAAGCATTATTAATCCAATAAATGATGTCATAGACAAAGATTTACCACAAATAAATAACGCTATAAATGCCCCCGACATTGCAAATGGAATTGACATCATAACTATTAAAGGTAAGATTAAAGCTTCAAACTGAGCAGCCAATAGGAAATATACAAGTAAAACGGCAGCTACGAGAGCCAGTAATAATTGACCGAAGGCTTCTACCATTTCTTCTTGCTGACCACCCGTGTCATATGAATATCCTTCAGGGAATTGATATTCATCAACTTTAGCAAGCACATCTTTAGATACGGAGCCTAAATCTCTTCCGTCAACATCAATTGATAGTGTGGTATATCTTTGCTGATTTTCACGATAAATAACATTAGGAGAGTTATCAAACTCAAATTCTGCAATTTGTCCTACAGGAACGACCTGACCTGTATTTGTAGTAATCATAATTTGTTTCATATTATCAAATGAATCACCAAACTTATTTTCAAGATAAAGATTTATTTCTGTTTCTTCTCCTGATACTTTTAGTTTTGTAGATGTAGTTCCTGCAAGGGAAGATGATAAGGTATTTGCCATCTGATAAGCTGTTACACCATAGTATGCAGCAGTATCTCTGTTTAAAATAACTTTGACTTCAGGATTACCTTCTTTTAATTCTACATCTGTATCAGATACACCATCAATTTTAGAAATTATTTTACTTAAATCTTCACCTATTTTCTCCATTTTATCAAGTTCTTTGCCTTTAATAGTTAATTCCATATCTGCTCCTCCGGACATGCTGGATATGGAAGATGATTCACTAACGTCAATATCTGCACCAACAAAGTTTGAAAAATGTTTTTTTACATCTTTTACAACTTGAGCTGTACTACGTTTTCTGTCTTGTTTATTTACAAGAGTCACACTTAATGATGACTCGTTAACACTCCCTGTTGTTAAAAAATCAGTATTCCCTATATCTACAGTACAATGTTTAAGTTCTGGTATTGAAAGTATGTAAGTTTCCAATTCCGTAATAATTTTATCTTTATCTGCAAGAGATGTTCCATAAGGGCAGTCAACAGTTACTTTAAAAGTACCTTCATCCGTGGCAGGAAGCAATTCCATACCAACAACTCCTAAGAGAGAACAAGAAACGATAAAAATGACTATACAGATTGCAATAATTCTTTTTCTTATCATCAAAGATTTGCGAATAAATGCTTCATATTCCAATGTGATCCAGTTAATTAATTTGCTAAAGTAAGGAACTAATTTAAATCTATAGTGAAATTTTCCTAACCTTATATAGTCTGTATGAAAACCCTTTGTAAGTACTCTGGAACAAAGCATAGGGACAACAGTCAAAGAGACTATAAGTGATGCTATCAGAGCTATAATTATGGTATAACAGAAATCTCTGAACATTAAAGCCGAAATACCATTACTTAATGCAATGGGCAAATAAACAACAATACTAGTTAAGGTTGATGCTGTAACGGCAATAATAATTTCTTTGCTTCCAAGTATTGCTGCTTCTTCAGCAGTTTCCGTTTCCTGTCTTATTCGGAAAATATTTTCTAATACAACAACAGAATTATCCACAAGCATACCTACAGCTAAAGTCAGTGCACATAAAGTGATCATATTCAATGTCATACCCCGTAATTTCATTAATGCAAAAGTCGCTAATATAGATGTAGGGATAGATATAGATATAATCATAGTTGTGCTAATATTTTTAAGGAACAAAAATATTACAATAGCGGCTAAGATAGCGCCTGTAATTGCTGATTGTGATACAGAAGAAATAGAACTTTTAATGAAATCAGCTTGATCAAAACCAACTACAAAATTTAAATCAGGATATTTTTTTTCTAATTTCTTTATTTGTTTGTGAACTTCGTCTGAAACATCTACTGTATTTGCATCAGATTGTTTTGTTATTGTAATTGCAATAGAAGATTGTCCGTCTACTCGACTTATTGAATCTTGTTCCTTATAACGATCTTCAATATTTGCAATATCTTGCAAATGTATAACACTTCTGTCTGTCAAGGAAACAGGTAAATTTTTAATATCATCTACAGAATCAAATTCTCCCATAGTTCTTACAATAATTTCTTTTGAACCTTTTGTTATATCACCACTAGGTCTGTTAATGTTTTCTGCTGATAGAATTTGACTTATACTAGACAATGATAAACCGTAGCCCATGAGTTTTTCTTGATCAAAAGAAAGTGAAATTTCTTTTTCAATACCTCCATAAACGTTTACAGAGGCAACACCTGCCGCTTTTTCGAAATATGATGAAATATTGTCGTCAATTTCATTGTTAAGGGAAGATAAAGGTATATCTCCAGAGACATATACCTGTACAACAGGAGCTGCATTCATATCCATTTTAAGTACCATAGGATCACTACACTCATCAGGCAGGTAATCGGAAATCATTGCTATCTTTTCTCTCATATTTAAAGTAGCAAAGTTCATATCTGTATTATTTTGAAATTTTATGAAAGCTATAGCTGTACCTTGAGAAGTCATAGAATACAAAGTATCGAGGTTTTCAACAGATGCAAGAGCTTGCTCTATTGGCTTAGTTACCATGTTTTCTACTTCTTCAGGTGATGCATTGGGATAGTCTACCATAACCAATGCTATGGGAAGTTCCATTTTAGGCATTAGATCTTGAGGTAAACCTATTAAAGATATTGTACCTACTAATATAACTATCAGCATAAGCATAATAGAGGCTACAGGACGTTTAATTGCTAAATTTGAAAGATTCATTTTGTCCCTCCTTAGTCAATTATTGATACAGGTTCCCCAGGAGTTATATAATTCTGGCCTTGTATAATAATAGTGTCTCCTTCTTTTAAACCTGATTTGATTTCTACTAATTTACCGTTATCTAAACCTGTAACTACAGTTTTAAATTCAGGAACATCCTTTTTTAATACTGCAACTTGTGATTCATTTGATCTAATAATAACTGCATCAGATGGTACACAAAGAACTTTATCTTTTTCATCAGATACAATTTCAATTTCCGCAAACATTCCTGCTTTTATTTCTTTGCTTGAATTATCAATTGAAATATTAATTGGGTAAGTTAAACTGCCAGTGGCAGGTGCCGGAGAAATTTCTTTTATATTACCCTTATACGGTTCTTCTGAAAGAGACTTAATATAAATATTTACCGGATCACCTATATTAATTTTGCTTATTAAGTATTCAGATACGTTAGTTTCTATTTCTAATTGATTAGTATTTGCAACAGTTGCGCAGGCTATCGATTGAGATGCCATAGAACCTGTTGAAACATCAATGGAAGTAACATATCCGTCAATTGGAGATGTTACAGTACAATTATTGACATTGTCATTAATTGTTGTATATGAAGACTGAGCAGAAATATATTTACTTCTTGACTGCTCATATTCTTGAAGGGAAACCGCTCCCTCATTATATAATGTACTCATTCTTTCAAAATTAGTTTGTGCATTCTGATAAGCATCTAAAGCTTGATTCAGAGAAGCAATTAATGGAGTTTTATCTATTTCAAATAGTAATGTCCCTTTTGAAACTTTATCTCCCAAATCTACATAAACCTTTGTAACATGACCAGAAGTAAGAGGAATGATTGATACTTCTTCAATAGGTTTTATTCTTCCTGAAAGAGGTGTAGTAGTAGCTAGTGATTGAAGCTGTACAGTAGAAATTTTTACATTTACAGGAGGAATTACATCTTCTGTTTCTTTATCTCTTGATGAAACAAATCTAAAAATTATAAGCAGAATAAACAGGATAATTAAAACTATTATAATAATCATCTTTTTCTTACTTTTTTTTTGTTTATTTATTTTTGAATCAGTTTCTTCTTCTTTTAAAGTTGTTCCTTCTTTCAAATTTATTTCTTCTTTTACTTCTTCTTGAAGATTTGGTTGTATGCCGTCTAAGGCATTTTCTTTGCTTTGTTTGTTCAAAATATGTGTCCTCCTAAAAATTAGTGTATAATTATAAAAAGTAATAAGATATTTTTTACATAAGTAGGGGATATATAATGTATGTATATTTTAAATAACTGATTTATAATTGAAAATATACTATTAAATGATATAACATAAGTTAGCATATGTCAACTAAAATCTGACCCGCAGGTCAGAAAATATCATAAAGATATTATTGGATCATTTTTACATCTTGTTAAAACAGTTTGCAGGTTACGGAAACTTGATATAAGATATAATAAGAATTAACAATAAATTAAAATAATAGAAAAGGAAATACAAATGACAATATTATCAAGGGTAGAAATTATTAATGTATTGGATAAGCTAGATGAGATGTATCCTAATGCTGAATGTGCATTAAACTATAACTCTATGTTTCAGCTTTTGGTAGCTGTGGTATTATCGGCTCAAACAACTGATAAAAGTGTAAATATAGTAACAAAAGAACTATTTGAAAAATATCCGGGAGCTTATGAAATATCAAACCTTACAGAAGAAGAAATTCAGACTATGATTAAGAGAATTGGTATGTATAAAACAAAGTCTAAAAATTTATTGAAATTATCCCAAATTATACATGAAAAATATGATGGACAAGTGCCTGATAATTATGATGAACTTATAGAACTTCCGGGGGTTGGGAGAAAGACAGCAAATGTTGTTTTGTCAGTAGGCTTTGGAGAGCAACGAATTGCAGTTGATACTCATGTATTCAGAGTAGCAAACCGTATTGGCTTAGTATGTGAAAAAGATGTATTAAAAACAGAGCTAGCACTTATGAAGGTTATACCTGAAAACAGATGGACTAATACGCATCACTGTCTTATATGGCATGGAAGGAAGTGTTGTGATGCAAGAAAACCAAATTGCAGTGAATGTGGTATAAGTAAATGGTGTATAAGTAATAAGGAAGTAGAATTGAAAGGATAGAAATATGTATATATTGGTAGTGGAGGATGACAAGACAATTGCTGCAGGACTAGAATATTCTCTTCAGCAAGAAGGATATAATACATGTTTATGTGAAACTATAAAGGAAACAAAAAAAGCTTTACAAGAAGACACTTTTAATTTATGTATATTTGATTTGGCATTACCTGATGGAAGTGGTTATGAACTTTGTAAAGTGGCGAAGGAAAAGCATAATTTACCTGTAATTTTTTTGACTGCATGTGATGATGAAGTGAATGTGGTTATGGGATTAGATATGGGTGCAGATGATTACATTACAAAGCCATTTAGAATTCGTGAACTTATATCACGGATCAATTCTATTATGAGAAGATATAAAAATGGCGTAGATTGTAAGTCAATAATTAAAATCGGTAGCATCAGAATAAATACCATGGAGGCAAAAGTATATAAAAATGGTGAAGATATAATGCTTACTGCATTGGAATATAGATTATTGTTAATTTTTCTTAATAATCCTAAACAAGTACTTTCAAGGAATCAGCTTTTAGAAAGTCTTTGGGACGTGGCTGGTGATTTTATTAATGATAATACTTTGACAGTATATATAAAGAGGCTGAGAGAGAAGTTGGAAGATGAACCTCATAACCCAAAGATTATACAAACTGTTAGGGGTATGGGTTACAAATTGGGTGCTGAATATGAATTATAATATTATAAATATTGTAGGAATAGCTTGCTTTATTTGTGGAGTTATTCTTATTTTTTTCTATTTTAAGAATAATAGACATATTAATAGGGATATTAGTAAATTGTCCTCATATTTACGCAGAATTAGCAGTGGTGATTATTCTTTAGATATAAGGGATAATAAAGAAGGAGAACTAAGTATTCTAAAAAATGAAATATATAAAGTGACGGTAATGCTCTCTGAGAAAAGCAATCTTTATGAAAAGGATCAAAAAAGGTTGGCAGAAGTTATTGCTGATATTTCTCATCAGTTAAAGACACCATTGACTTCAATGATGATTATGGCAGATTTACTTGGAAATGATGACTTAGATGCTGAAAAGAGAATAGAATTTACAAAATGTATTCAGACACAACTGGAACGTATGGAATGGTTGCTGTCATCTTTATTAAAATTATCTAAAATTGATTCAGGAACGGCTGTATTTAAAAAAGAAAATATAAGAGTTTTAGATTTAATAAACAAGGCAAAGAGTTCTATTATAATTCCAATGGAAGTTAAAAAACAAAGTCTTTCAGTTTATGGTGATCCTAATGTAACTTATATAGGAGATTTAGATTGGTCTACTGAAGCTGTTATTAATATATTAAAAAATTGTGTAGAAAATACTCAAGATGGTGGAAATATATCAATAAATTTTCAAGATAATCCTCTTTATACTGAAATAATTATTAAGGATAATGGCAGGGGAATACCAAAAGAAGATTTACCATGTATTTTTAAAAGATTTTATAGAGGTAAAAATGCAGGAAAGGATAGTGTTGGAATTGGCCTTGCCATGGCGAAAAGCATTGTTGGTAGACAAAGCGGAGATATAACTGCAGAAAGCACAGAAAGAAAAGGAACTTCTTTTTTTATTAAATTTTATAAGCATACAGTATAATCTATATAATATATGTTCCCCTAAATGTAACAAGAAAACTTGTCTACATAATAGAGGAACTTTTTTTAGAATCTTATGAAACTGTATTAATTTTATAATAATTAAAGTGACAAAATTGTAATAAAAAAAGTCATTAGATTGTCAGATAGTTAGATTATACTAAATTATAATTAGTTAAAGCATTTAATTTAATAATTTAAGGGGTATTTTATGGAAATATTAAAAATTAAAAATTTATCTAAAATATATGGTAAAGGTGAAACTGCTGTAAAAGCGTTAGATGATGTTTCTTTTTCAGTGGAGAAAGGTGAATTCGTAGCAATTATTGGTCCTTCGGGGTCAGGAAAATCTACACTTTTACATTTACTTGGAGGTGTAGACAAGCCAACTTCCGGTAAGGTTTATGTAAGTGATACGGATATTTATAACTTAAATGAAACAAATTTAGCTATTTTTAGAAGAAGGCAGATAGGTTTAATATATCAATTTTATAATCTTATACCTGTATTAAGTGTAGAAGAAAATATTACTTTACCATTATTACTGGATGGACATAAAGTTGATGAACAACATTTTGAAAACATAATTAAAATTTTGGGATTAGAAAAGAGGCTAAAACATTTGCCTAACCAGCTTTCAGGGGGTCAGCAACAAAGGGTTTCAATTGGAAGGGCTCTAATTAATAATCCTGCTATCATTTTAGCAGATGAACCTACAGGAAATTTAGACAGTAAAAACAGTATAGAAATTATTGATCTTTTAAAGATGTTTAATAAAACTTATAAACAAACATTAATTGTTATAACACATGACGAAAGAATTGCTCTTCAAGCAGACAGGATTATTGTTATAGAAGATGGTAAAATTTCCAAAGATGAGGTAACAGTTAAATGAATATTATGAATAAATTAACATTAAGGCATTTACGCCTTAATAAAAAGCGTACAATAATTACTATTATAGGGGTAATAATATCTGTAGCAATGATAACAGGGGTTGCTACTTTAAGCATTTCATTTTTAGATTTAATGAAAAGAGAGACAATAGCTAATACAGGTAATTGGCATGTGTTTTACAATGATATAAGTAAAAGACAATTGGAAGCAGTTCTACAAAATGATAATTATAAAGAGGTAACAGTAAGCAAAGATTTAGGCTATGCTTCATTAAAAGGAAGTAAGAATAAAAATAAACCATATTTGTTTATTAAAGAGTTTAATGATACCGGCTTTAAAAATTTTCCTATTACTTTAAAAGAAGGAAGGCTTCCTAAAAAAGAAGGAGAAATTGTTATATCAGATAGTGTATTAAAAAATACTGATGAAAATTATAAAATAGGCTCAGTTTTAAATTTACAAATAGGACAGAGACATTTAACATCTGATGAAGAAACAATCCTAAATCAAAGCTATAATATTGAATGGGATGATAATGGAAATCCAAAAGAGAAACTTGTATTAGAAAAGACAATGAAATATGAAATCGTAGGTATAGTAGAAAGCCCAAAATGGGAGCCAGGCTGGTCACCTGGATATACAGCTATTTCATATTTAGATGAAAAAGCTGTATCTGAATCAGAAATTATTGATGCTTATATTGTTTCAAAGAATATAAACTCAAATATTCTTACTGAAGGAAATGAATTTGCACAAAAAGAAGGTATTTCGGAATATTATTTTAATAGTGATCTTTTACGATATTATGGTATAGAGGGCAATGATCAAGTTAAAAAAATGCTGCAAACATTGACTATTATAGTTATGGTAATTATAGTATTTGGATCTGTTTCGTTAATTTATAATGCCTTTGCCATTTCAGTATCAGAACGTTCCAGGCATTTAGGGATGCTCTCAAGTATAGGCGCTACAAGAAAACAAAAAAGAAATTCCGTTTTCTTTGAGAGTATAGTTATTGGTACGATTAGTATTCCAATTGGTATAGTATGTGGAATTTTAGGAATTGGTATTACTTTTATATTTATTAATTCTATTATGCAGAGTATATTGGCATTAGATGAAAATTTTAAATTAGTAATATCACCTACTGTTATTATCAGTGCTGTTTTGATTTCCATTTTTACAATTTTGATTTCATCATATATTCCTGCAATTAGGGCTTCTAAAATTACACCTATTGATGCAATTAGGCAGACATCAGATATTAAGCTTTCGCGAAAGTCAGTCAAAACTTCTAAGCTTACAAGAAAAATCTTTGGTATAGAAGGAGAAATTGCACTTAAAAATTTAAAAAGGAATAAAAGGCGATACAGAGCCACTATATTTTCTTTAGTTATAAGTATCGTGTTATTCCTCTGTGTTTCATATTTTGCAACTGGATTGCAGCAAGCTATGGATATGAGTCAATCAGACATAAACTTTGATATGATGGTTTCTATACGCTCAGAATCGAAAAATTTAGATCAAATTACATCTGCAATTTTAAATATGGATCAAGTTTCTAAAGGTGCTGACACAAGTAAGTTTTTTTCCATGTCACCTCAAGGTAGCCAAAACCCGTCATATTATATATATGCTCTAGATGATATATATTTAAGAGATTATTCAAAAGAGATTGGTGTGAATTATAAAGACTTAATGGATACAGAAAAAATGAATGCTATAGTAATACAACCTGTAACATATAGAGATATGGGGGCAGGAAAAGTTATCTCTAAGAATATTATAGAAGGGGTAGAGGGGGATAAATTCGATGTTTACTATTACGATAATAATGAAGAAGAAAAAACAATAGGCTCTTTATATATGGAATATTTTACTGATAAATTACCTATAGGAGTGCAAACAGCATCTGAGGGAGCTACAGGTCATCTGATTGTTTCAAAAGGAGTTTTTAATAAATTATTTTTACAAAATCAAAATTTTAATGAGGAGAAAAACATTCAATTACAAAGGCAATTATATTTAAATAGTGATAATACTGCACTGCTGCAGGAAAATATAGAATCTTTAACACAGAAAAGCGTAAATAATTTAAAATATGGCGAATTATACGTTTATAATGTTTATCAGCAAAAAAACAATGAAGATCAAGTAATGTTGCTTCTTGGCATTTTTGTATATGGTTTTATTACACTGATTACTGCAATATGTATAGCTAATATCTTTAACACCATTTCCACTAGTGTTGCATTGCGTAAGAGGGAGTTTGCTATGTTAAAATCTGTAGGAATGACACCAAAAGGTTTTAATAAGATGATTAGGTATGAAAGTATATTTTACGGGTTAAAAGCACTTTTATATGGTATACCAATTAGTGTATTATTAATGATTATTTTATATAAAACTTATGCATTAAATTTTACTTATGATTTTTCCTTGCCGTGGAATAGCATTTTGTCTGTTGTTATTGCGGTCTTTATATTTATTAGTGTTACCATGTTATATGCAAGTAATAAATTAAAGAAAGAAAGTATTATAGATGGTCTTAAAGATGAAAATATTTAGATAAATTGATAGAAATGAAAATAATAAATGGACTGTGTACGACGATACAGGAATTCGTGCTCAGTCCATTTTTTAATGTAATCAAATTTTCTAAAATGAGATATAAGAATATAAAATTAATATTAAATTATATAGTTAGTAAATATAAAGAGATTATCGTAAATTCCAAAATGCGCAAGGTGATTGAGTTATACATTTACCGCATACATCACTACCAACACTGTTAGGATTTATTCCGGTTTCATCAACATAGGAGCTGCCAAAATCAGTATAAATTTCAGCATTTTTTTGTAATACTCCATAGCATAAATGCCTATCATATCCTTCTTTTTTTAATGCTTTTACTGGGCAATTTTTTACACAAATGCCACAAGTACCATACTTTTTGTATAAACAATAATCTTCTTTAATAGGATGATCTGTTTCTACATTAAGATTAGTAACAATGGAACTAAATCTTCCACAACACCCTTGCTTTGTAATAAGCATGTTGTTTAAACCGAATGTTCCAAGACCTGCGGCATAAGCAAAATGTCTTTGTGACCAATTGCTTTTTAAGGTTTTTTGATCAAAAGTTAAGGAATCTTGTGCTATGGAAGCATTATATCCTTTTTCTTTAAGCTTCTTAATTAGATGTTCATTCAGTTTTATAAACATTGAATTTGTTTCCTCATATGCAAGTGCCCATTGTTTTGAAGCTAGTATGTTACCTGTTTTGTTTGTTAGGGCAAGCTCTTTTGTAAACGGTATATAATAAGCGATTATAACCTTTGCATCAGGAATTACATCTTCAGGCAAATTATGGTTAGGGGTTATGATTTCCTTTAACCTGCGAATATAATTTTCATAAGCGTCTGCAAAGCCAACTAAGGGTTTTCCCCATTTTGTTTGTATATTTTCAAGGTATTCATAATTCTTTACAAAATCATTAATGATTAGATTTATATATTTTCTCATATTACTACTTTGTATAATGAAAGCATAGGAAAATTCATTATATACATTGCCCTTTCCAGATTATTTTTTTATTAATTGGATGTTATAAATTTATTAGTTTGTTGTTTTTACATATTGATAAATTACTAAAATTAGTATATAGTATATTTTTTATAAAGTAAAATGACACTTTATAATAACTGAGTTGACATTTTGTCATAACTAAATGAGGTAAAAATATGGATAAAAATATAAAATACCGAGTTATGTTATTTGCTGCTGATTGTGGAAGTTTTTCTAAAGCCGCTAAATTAACTGGTTATACACCATCTGGTATTACACACATGATGAATTCTTTAGAAGAAGAATTAGGATTTAATGTTTTTTTACGTGATAGACGAGGAATTAAATTAACTGAAGATGGAGAGCACATTTTACCTATAATTCGTGAAATTGTACATTGGGAAGAACAGTTACTACAAACAGTTTCTCAAATTAATGGACTGGAAATTGGTTGCATTACAATAGGTTCATATTCTAGTATTGCATCCCATTGGCTTCCACAAATTATTAAGAGGTTTAAACAATCCTATCCAAATATAGAAATACGGCTTATGGAAGGAATCAGGCAGGAAGTAGAATCTTGGCTTAGTGATAAACGTGTTGATTTGGCGTTTTATACTTATCAACAGCCAATGAAACATGAATGGATACCATTATGTGATGATCCAATGCTTGCAGTAATTCCTTCTGATCATCCATTAGCTAAAGAATTAATTTATCCGTTAGCTAATTGTCAATATGAAGATTTTATTATGCCTGCCATGGGGCAGGATGATGATGTTGTCAAATTATTGAAACATAATAACTTATCTCCCCATATTGCTTATTCAACGTTAGAAAATTATGCAGCAATTTCTATGATAGAGCAAGGTCTTGGTATGAGTATCATGAATGAACTAATTACTAAAAATTGGAAATCAAGTACAGTTATGCTTCCTCTTGATCCTCCTCAATATATAAGGTTGGGAATTGGACTTCCTTCGATAAAGTCGGCTTCACCTGCAACTAAAAAATTTATTGAATATACAAAAGAAATACTTCCAGATATCGTATCAAAAGAATTATAAATAAAAATTTAAGTTGTAATATTAATATATTTAAGTAAAGATGAATTGTTATATTTAAATAGATAAGCTTATTTAATAATATAATTATTTATTGATGATAACAAAACAAGAGACAGAACTGTCTCTTGTTTTGTTAATTTATATTTAGAAAAAATATGTAACTAAAATATTCGCATTTATTGTTTAGATAAATATTTGAAATTTATTTATTAGTTCCACAACATTTTTTATATTTTTTACCGCTTCCGCAAGGGCATGGATCATTTCTGCCTGGTTCTTTTTCTTTTTTAACTGTCTTTGATTTTTTGTAATTCTTTATAATTTCTTCCCTTTTTTCTTTAGATAAAATATCCTCCCATTGTGGTAACGTATAAAGATAATCAGCTTTTGCATCTAACATATTAAAAAATAATTTTTCATAGTCAATATCTAAAATCACTTCTGAGTTATCATCAAAAGACTGAAAATCTTGGCTATTTTTTAAACTCGTATTAATTCCATCTAAAAATCCCATAAAGATTATTGGATCGGCTTCATATTTTTCTGCAAGTTCTTTAAAAGTACCTTTTACATTTGTTTTTGGTTTTTCTAAAATTGAGCTGTAAATTCTTTTTTCTGTTGAACTGTATTTTTCCCAAAATTCACCGAACGTTTCGTCCGTTTGGTTATCTATTAATTCTTGCCATTGTTGGTATAAACTCATTTTATACTCCTCCTTATTACATTACTCGGATAATACTTTTAATGGCTGTTGCAAAGTGATTTCCAATAATGGAAACTAGTGCTTCATCTAATCTTTCTCTGGTAACTTCATGTAGAATAAATACAATAGAAACGTCATCTCCTGTTTGCGCATCATTTGCAAGCTGCATTACAGAGTCGATTCCTATTCCGTATTCCCCAAGAGCAGTGGTGATTTTACCCATAACACCTGGAACATTTTTGGCTGTTAAACTTACATAATATTTATTTTGACCTTCACCTACAAAGTTTAAATTTTCAATAATGGAATCTTCTGCATAGTGATCAAAAGCAGACCCTTTTGCTATAGCTTTTGAAATTTCAATTACATCGCCCATAACGGCACTGCCTGTTGGAAGAGGACCTGCCCCTTTACCATAGAACATAAGCTCATCTACTGCATTACCTCTAACAAATATTGCATTAAATTCATTACTTACTGAAGCTAGAGGATGAGATGATGGAACAAAAGCAGGTTGTACGTGACATTCCAGTTGTTTGTCCACTTTTTTTGCAGTTGCAAGCAGTTTAATTTTATAACCGAATTGAACAGCAAAATCTATATCGTCTTTTGTAATCTTTGTAATCCCTTCTGTAGGAATTTCTTCCGGGGATACTCTGGATCCGAAAATTAGTGAAATTAAAATAGAAAGTTTGTTGGCAACATCGATGCCCTCTACATCAGCAGTTGGGTCTGCTTCAGCAAAACCTTTTTCTTGCGCAACTTTTAATACATCGGCATAATCTAGTCCGAATTCTGTCATTTGAGTAAGAATATAATTAGTTGTACCATTAATGATTCCAAGAATTTCATCAAATTCATTAGCTAATAGTGCAGTAGTCAATGAATTAAGAATTGGTATGCCTCCGCCTACACTTGCTTCAAATCTAAACATTACCTTATTTTTCTTTGCAGCTTCCATAAGCATATCATAATTTGCAGCTACAGCTGCCTTATTTGCGGTTACAACATGTTTCCCATTTTCTAAAGCTTTCAGCATGAAAGTACTTGCTGGTTCTATTCCACCGATTAATTCAATGACAATATCAATTTCCGGGTCTAAAAAAATATCATCTGGGTTTTGTGTAAACATATCAGGAGTTACAGTAATATCTCTTTCTCTATTTACATCCCTTTCTAATATCTTTGTGATTTCAATATCTACGCCTGTATTAGCTGTAATTTGTTTTTTATTCATTTCTAATGTTTTATAGGATCCTGTACCGATATTGCCAAGCCCCAATAGTCCGACTTTTATTGTTTTCATGTTTAATATTACCTCCTGAAAAATTTATATTATGCTATTATATTATATTATTATAAAAAAGTCTTTATAAAATTACAAATTTTTATTATTATATTTATATAATAAATTTATATAATAATTTTCATGTCATATGGAGAAATTATAAATAATAGTTGAAAGGATTATAAAAATGACAATTAATATTGTATTAGTAGAACCTGAAATTCCGCCAAATACTGGGAATATTGCACGTTCATGTGCCGCAACAGGGGCAAAATTGCATTTAGTTGAACCTTTAGGATTTAATATAGATGATAAGGCAGTGAAAAGAGCAGGACTTGACTATTGGCCATATGTAAAGTTAGAAGTACATAAAAGCTTAGGTGAATTTCTTGAAAAATATAAGGATATACCAATGTATTTGGCAACAACAAAAGGGGAAAAAAGGTATAGTGATGTAAAATATGAAGAAAATGCAATGATTCTGTTCGGAAGAGAGACTGCTGGATTGCCAAAGGATTTTATTAATTCAAATTTAGATAATACAATTCGAATTCCCATGAGTAAAGATACAAGATTAAGGTCGTTAAATTTATCAAATTCAGTAAATATAGTTTTATTTGAAGCATTAAGGCAGCATAATTTCCCGGATTTAAAGTAACATAGTTAAAGTAATGTATTTAAAATAGTAAAAAATAAATAATAATTAAGAGCAAAAGCAATGAGTTTGTGATATAATTAAAAAGTATGTAAAAATCTAAGGGTATTATATCCTTAGGAATATGTTTTTTTTGCGAGGATGAAGCCATGAGATTAGGATATGACTTAACAATTGAACAATCACAAAAACTTGTTATGACACCTGAGTTGATTCAGGCTATTCAGATATTGCAATTTAATACTCAAGAACTTGAAAATTATGTAGAAGAGCAATTATTAACGAATCCTATTTTAGAAGCAGCGTCTATGTTAAATTCAACTGAAAATAGTGAAAATGAGCAGCGAGGTGAAGATTTAAAAGTTTCTTTAGATGAAGATAAAAATGATAATTTCGTAAAAGATCGTGATGAATTTGATTGGGCGGAGCATTTTAAAGAAAGACAATATGATGATATTAGTTATAAACAATGGGAGTATAGTAACGATAAAAATGAATACTCTTATGAGCAATTTGTCCCATCTGAAATTACTCTTACTGAACATCTTATGTTTCAATTACAGTTTGCACCAATTAAAAAAAGCTGCAGACAAGCAGGCAGATATATTATTGAGTCTTTAGATGAAAATGGATATATGACTTTGACAATAGAAGAAATTTCTAAAGCATTAGGAATTAGCAAAGAAAAAGTTATGATAGTTCTTGATGCAATTCAAGGATTTGAACCTGCAGGTGTTGGTGCTAGAGATTTAAAAGAATGTCTTATTATCCAGCTTAAGTATCAAGGAAAATTAAATGATGTTATTGAAAAAGTGATAAATAATCATTTAGAAGATATTGCCTGTAACAGATTAAATAATATTGCTAAAACACTGGGCATTTCTGTAAAAGAAGTTCAAGATATAAGAGATCTAATAAAAGGATTGGAACCTAAACCGGGGAGACAGTTTAGCTCGGGAAATGAAACAAGGTATATTATACCTGATGTAACTGTAGAAAAAAATAATGGAGAATATGTGGTTAATGTCAGTGAAAGCAGTGCTCCAAAAATGACAATCAGTTCATACTATCAAAATATGCTCATAAATTCTGACAAAGAATCTAACATATCAAAATTTTTAAGCAGTAGATTAAATTCTGCATTATGGTTGATAAAGAGTATAGAACAAAGAAAGCAGACAATATATAATGTTGTGAGTGCAGTAGTAAAATATCAAATAGATTTTTTTGAATTAGGTCCTAAATATTTAAAGACCTTAACTTTAAAGCAAATAGCTGATGAAGTAGGAATTCATGAATCTACAGTAAGTCGGTCTATAAATGGAAAATATATGCAAAGTCCCAGAGGCGTATTTGAAATAAAATACTTTTTTACAAGTGGAGTATCAGGAACCTCAGGAGAAGGAATTTCATCAGAAAGCATAAAAACATTTATTCGGGAGATATTAGATAATGAAAACCCAAAATCACCACTTAGTGATCAAGCTATAGTGGAATTACTTACTAAAAGGGGTATTGATATTTCTCGTAGAACCGTAGCTAAATACAGAGATGAGATGAATATTCCGTCTTCATCAAAAAGAAAACGATATTAATAAAATTTAATAGTTAAAATAATTAGGAGGAAACTAGATTAAAATGTCAATCAAAGTAGGAATTAGTGGTTTTGGACGTATTGGTAGGGTAGTCTTTCGTGCTGCTTTTGAGCAGGAGAAAGACATTGAAATTTGCGGTATTAATGTTCGTAACGCAGATAAAGATTATATGGTCTATATGTTAAAGTATGATACAATCTTTGGAAGATTTAAAGGTACTTTGGAAACGTATGAAGAAGGAATTTGTGTAAATGGTAAAAAAATTCCGGTATATAGTGAAAGTGATGCGGAAAATATTCCGTGGTCTGAATGTGGTGCAGAATATATAGTTGAAGCGACTGGCGCTTATGTAACAACAGAAAAGGCTTTAAAGCATATTAAAGCAGGAGCAAAAAAAATAGTAATTACTGCACCTGCAAAAGATGATGTTACACCTACATATGTTATGGGAGTTAATCATAAAGAGTACACTTCAGATATTAATGTTGTCTCCAATGCCTCTTGTACAACAAACTGTTTGGCTCCATTAGCTAAGGTAATAGAAGATAATTATGGTATAGAACAGGGGCTTATGTCTACAATTCATGCTGCAACGGCAAAACAGAAGGTTGTAGACGCCAGATCACTTAAAGACTGGCGTACAGGTCGTTCTACATTTGGGAATATTATTCCTTCAAGTACAGGAGCAGCTAAAGCAGTAGGTTTAGTTATTCCTTCATTGAAGGGTAAATTAACAGGAATTTCATACAGAGTTCCTGTTGCGGATGTGTCTGTTATTGATTTAAACATAATGTTAAATAAACCGACTACATATGAGGATATGTGTAATAAAATAAAAGAAGCTTCACAGACTTATTTAAAAGATATTCTTGAATATGTTGATGATGAAGTAGTGTCTTCTGATTTTATCGGAGATTATCATACATCTATATTTGATGCTAGAGAAGGAATAATGCTAAATGAAAGATTTTTTAAACTCATTGCATTTTATGATAATGAATGGGGTTACTCTAGCAAAATTCTTATGTTGATTAAGCATATGTATAGTATTGACAGAAAATAATTTTTGCTGTTAATGCTGTTATATATAAAAATTGAATACAGGGGTGACTGAACATGATAAAAGTTGGAATAAATGGATTTGGAAGGATTGGAAGAAATGCATTGAAAGCTGCACTTAATAAAAATTGTGATTTTGAAGTAGTTGCTATAAATGATATAACTAATCCTGCAACTTTAGCGCATTTATTAAAATATGATAGTTGCTTTGGAACGTTTGATGGTGCTATTGAAGCAAAATCAGATGCAATTATTGTAAACGAAAAAGAAATAAAAATTTTAGCAATAAGGAATCCGGAAGAATTACCTTGGAAAGAAATGGGAGTTGAAGTCGTTTTAGAATCAACAGGACTGTTTACAAAAAAAGTTGATGCTGAAAAACATATTAAAGCAGGAGCAAAGAAAGTAATTATATCAGCTCCGGGTAAGGAAGAAGATATTACGATAGTAATGGGTGTAAATGAAGATAAATATGATCCAAGCACTCATAATGTTATATCTAATGCATCATGCACAACAAATTGTTTAGCACCTTTTGCTAAGGTTATCGATGAGCAATTTGGTATTGAAAGAGGATTAATGACGACTATTCATTCTTACACTAATGATCAAAGAATTCTTGATTTACCACATAAGGATTTAAGAAGGGCAAGAGCTGCAGGAGTTTCTATGATTCCGACAACAACTGGTGCTGCAAAAGCAGTATCATTAGTATTACCGCAGCTTAAAGATAAGCTTAATGGAATGGCTATGCGTGTTCCAACACCGGCGGTATCTGTAGTTGATATAGTATTTGAAGTAAAGAAGAATACTACAAAAGAAGAAGTGAATGGTGTATTAAAAGCAGCTGCTGAAGGTGAGCTTAAAGGAATTTTGGCTTACTGTGATGAACCTCTTGTATCGGTTGATTTTAAGCAGAATCCTCATTCGTCGATTATTGATGCATTATCGACGATTGTTTTGGATGGCAATATGGTCAAGGTCCTTTCATGGTATGATAACGAGTGGGGTTATTCTAACAGAGTAATAGATCTTATAAATTATGTTATAAAGAAAGGTTTATAATAAGTTAAAATCTAATCATTCTTGTTTGTATTTTATTTTGTTTGCTAGGTAAAAAGGCAAGTAAGTATATAGACACATTATTAAATTGTCCCAACATAATAATTTTATCGAATTTATTTGAAAGGACGATTTAATTGTGTTTGTAACCAAAGGGAGGATAAACATGAAAAAAACAGTAAAGGACATTGAAGTAAAGGGCAAGAAGGTTATTGTTAGATGTGATTTTAATGTGCCGTTAGATGAGAGTGGTCAAATTACAGATGATATTAGAATAACAAGCGCATTACCTACTATTAATTATCTTTTAGAAAACAAAGCAAAAATTATACTTATGTCACATCTCGGAAGACCTAAGGGTGAACCTAATATGAAGTATTCCTTAAAACCTGTAGCTGAGAGATTATCACAATTATTGAATATGAAGATTAATTTTATAAGTGATGAAAATGTAGTAAGCGATAAAGTAAAAAATGCAGCAGATAATTTAAAGGATGGAGAAATACTTTTACTTGAAAATGTAAGATTCCGTAAAGAGGAAACAGAAAACGGAGCTGAATTTTCTAAAGAATTGGCGGGGTTAGCAGATATTTTTGTAAATGATGCATTTGGAACTGCACATAGAGCCCATTCTTCCACAGCAGGAATTGCAAAATATATCCCAGCAGTATCAGGTTTTTTAATTGAAAAAGAAGTGAAATTTTTAGGAAGTGCTATTGAAAATCCAAAGAGACCTTTTGTAGCAATTATGGGAGGTGCTAAAGTCGGAGATAAGATATCTGTTATTGATAATCTATTGAAAAAAGTTGATGTCTTAATTATAGGCGGAGGAATGGCTTATACGTTTCTTAAGTCTAAAGGTTATGAAATTGGTAAATCTATTTTAGATACTGAGAACATTAATCTTGCAGAATCATTATTAAAGAAAGCAGACAAAAAAGGTGTGAAAATTTTACTTCCTATAGATATAAAAGCTTCAAAAGAATTTGATAATAACTCAGAGACTTCTTTATTTGATGCGGATAAAATTTCACCAGATTATATGGGACTTGATATTGGACCTAAGACAATAGATTTATTTTCAGAAGAGCTGCTGAAAGCTAAAACTATAATTTGGAATGGTCCTGTGGGAGTTTTTGAAATGTCAAATTTTGCTACTGGAACTATAAAAATTGCAGAGGCTTTAGCAGATAGTGATGCTGTTACTATTATAGGTGGGGGAGATTCTGCTGCTGCAGTTGCCCAATTTGGATTTTCTGATAAAATGACTCATATTTCTACTGGAGGGGGTGCTTCTTTAGAATTTTTAGAAGGAAAAGAATTACCTGGAATAGCAGTATTGCAAGATAAATAAGTAGATTAAAGGGGGAATTTAATATGCGTAAACCATTTATAATGGGTAATTGGAAAATGTTTAAAACAACAAAAGAGGCAGTCTCCTTTGCAAAAGAATTTAAATCACTATATCATAAAAGTGATGTAAAAGTAGGAATTTGTGCCCCATTTACTCAACTTGCAGCACTTTCTGATGAATTTTACGGAACTGGAATTGTTGTTGGTGCTCAGAATATGCATTTTGAAGAAAGCGGAGCATTTACGGGAGAAATTTCAGCTGATATGCTTAATGAAATGGATATTGAGTATTGTATTATAGGACATTCTGAAAGAAGACAATATTTTAATGAGACTGATGATACAGTTAATAAAAAACTACATACTGCATTTAAACATAATATTATTCCGATTCTTTGTGTTGGTGAAGTTCTCGCACAAAGAGAAGCAGGGCAAGAATTTAACGTAGTTAAGTCCCAGTTAAAAGGTGCACTTTTAAACTTATCAGCAGAATTTGTTTCAAAAATTGTGATTGCATATGAACCTGTTTGGGCAATTGGAACGGGAAAAACTGCAACTCCTGAGCAAGCAAATGAAATGTGCGGATATATCAGAACGGTGATTGAAGAATTATATGGAGATGACGTTTCCGAAAATGTTATAATTCAATATGGAGGAAGTGTTAAACCCGGAAATGCAACTGAACTTATGAATATGGAAGAAATAGATGGCGCATTAGTAGGAGGGGCTAGTTTAAAACCTGCGGATTTTATGCAAATAATAAATTTCTAATAGTTTAATGTAAAATTATATGGAGGTGGAAGTATGTCATATATTGAAGACGTAATAGCACGAGAAGTACTTGATTCAAGAGGAAATCCAACAGTAGAAGTAGAAGTATATTTAGAAGACGGAAGTATGGGAAGAGCCATTGTTCCATCAGGAGCTTCAACAGGAGTTCATGAAGCAGTGGAACTAAGAGATGGTGATAAAGGAAGATACCTTGGAAAAGGAGTTGAAAAGGCAGTAGATAATGTTAATAACATTATTGCTGATGAAATAATTGGAATGAATGTATTTGATCAAGTAGGTTTGGACATGTTTCTTATTGAACTTGATGGTACGCCAAATAAAGGAAAATTAGGTGCAAATGCAATTTTAGCAGTGTCTATGGCGGTAGCCCATGCAGCAGCTGATAGTCTTGGCCTTCCATTGTTTCAATATCTTGGAGGCGTAAATGGTAAACTTTTACCTACACCTATGATGAATATTTTAAATGGTGGTGAACATGCTGATAACACTGTTGATATTCAAGAATTTATGATAATGCCTGTTGGAGCAAAAAGCTTTAAAGAAGGACTTAGAATGGGTACAGAAGTATTTCATAGCCTGAAATCTGTATTAAAAAATAAAGGAATGAATACTGCAGTAGGTGATGAGGGTGGATTTGCTCCTAATCTTGCAACTAATGAAGAAGCTATCCAAGTTATTTTAGAAGCTATTGAAAAAGCTGGTTATAAAGCTGGTGAAGACATTAAAATTGCTTTGGATGTAGCAGCATCGGAAATGTATGATGCTGATAATAAGATTTATAACTTAAAGGGTGAAGGTGTTGAAAAAACCGCTGAAGAAATGGTAGCATATTATGAAATGCTTATTGCTAAATATCCTGTAATATCAATTGAAGATGGACTTGCTGAAGATGACTGGGATGGTTGGAAGCTTATGACTGACAAACTTGGTGACAGGGTTCAGCTTGTTGGGGATGATCTGTTTGTAACTAATACAGAGAGACTTGCAGAAGGAATTGAAAAGGGAATAGGAAATTCTATTTTGATAAAAGTAAATCAAATAGGAACTCTGACAGAAACTTTTGATGCTATAGAAATGGCTAAAAAAGCAGGGTACACAGCTATAGTTTCTCATAGATCAGGTGAAACGGAAGATGTTACTATTGCAGATATAGTAGTTGGATTAAATGCAGGTCAGATTAAAACAGGTTCACTTTCAAGAACAGACCGAATTGCGAAATATAATCAATTATTAAGATTGGAAGAACTTCTTGATGTTTCTGCTAAGTATGCAGGAAATGATGCTTTTTATAATCTAAAAAATAAGGCTTAATTATTATTTTTATAATTTAAGTGGCATGGCTTAAAGGCAAAATTTGCTTGATTTTTAGAGTTTAATATGATAGACTTTAGAAGTTAATCTGAAGTCATTTTTGTGTTAAGATAACATATTTTATAATAGGAGGTGCAACAGTGAAGATATTTTTAATGATTCTACTTTCCATTGCCAGTATAGTGTTAATAGCAAGTATTTTACTTCAATCCGGCAAAAGTGCAGGTCTTTCCGGTTCTATCGGTGGCGGTGCTGAGCAAATCTTTGGGAAAAAGAAAAGTAAAGGATATGAAGCAATTTTAAGTAGAATTAGTACTGTTGGTGCAGTAATATTCATTTTATGCTCACTATTTTTGGTAGCTATAGAATAGCAAACATATTATTTTGGTAATAATTAATTTTATTATATTTTTTATATAAGAGGTATTAAAAAAAGTGCCTCTTAATATTTTGTTTTTGTAAAGAGGAGGAGATACAGAAAATGAGTGGATTGGCAATTGTCGCACCTATCGCAGCTGTCTTGGCATTAATTGTTGCCTATGGCTTGTCATCATGGATTGGAAAAGTAGACGAAGGTACGGACAGAATGAAGGAAATTGCAGGCTATATAAGAGAAGGTGCCATGGCTTTCCTAAGAAGAGAATACAAAACAATGGTAATCGTAATTGTTGTTTTGTTTATAATTCTTGGAGTAGGACTTCATAATTGGACTACTGCGGTTTTATATGTGATTGGAGCTTTATTCTCAGTACTTGCAGGATTCTTTGGAATGAGAGTTGCAACTAAAGGTAATGTAAGAACTGCCAATGCAGCAAAAGAAGGCGGAATGAGCAAAGCTTTAAAAGTTGCATTCAGAAGTGGTGCAGTAATGGGACTTTGTGTAACGGGTCTTGGTCTTTTGGGAGTTGGTGGTATTTTTGTACTGCTTGGAATAGATAGTGCAGAAGTAATAACAGGATTTGGTCTTGGAGCATCTTCTATGGCATTGTTTGGTCGTGTAGGCGGTGGTATTTATACTAAAGCTGCTGACGTTGGTGCAGACCTAGTTGGTAAAGTAGAAGCTGGAATTCCAGAAGACGATCCAAGAAATCCAGCTGTAATCGCAGACAATGTAGGTGATAATGTCGGTGATGTTGCAGGTATGGGATCTGACTTATTTGAATCTTATGTTGGATCTATTATTTCAGCGATAACATTAGCAGCTATGATTCCGGTTATTAAACCTACAATTGGGGCAGCTTTTGATCTGCCTGCAGTAGAGGGAGCAGTTTTCCCATTAATATTAGCGGCTATTGGTATTGTTGCTTCTATTATTGGTATTTTATTTGTTAGAGGTAATGAAAATTCAAATCCTGCTACAGCATTAAATGCAGGGACTTATATTAGCAGTATAATCGTAATTATTTGTTCATTTATTTTAAGTAATGTGTTCTTTGGTAGCTTTAATTGCGCAATTTCTATAGTTGCTGGTTTAATTGTAGGAACAGCAATCGGAAAGATTACAGAAATCTATACATCAGCTGATTATAAATCAGTAAAAGGTATTGCAGAACAATGTCAAACAGGTGCTGCAACGACAATTATCAGTGGATTTGGTGTAGGTATGTTATCTACAGTATGGCCAATTATATTTGTTGCAGTAGGAATTCTTGTTGCAAATTCATTTGCAGGATTATATGGAATTGCTCTTGCAGCAGTAGGTATGCTTTCAACAACAGGTATGGTAGTTGCTGTAGATGCCTATGGACCAGTATCTGATAATGCTGGAGGTATTGCAGAAATGGCAGAACTTCCTCATGAAGTTAGAACAATTACTGACAAACTTGATTCTGTTGGTAACACAACAGCAGCTATTGGTAAAGGCTTTGCAATTGGTTCAGCTGCTTTAACTGCGCTAGCATTATTTGCAGCTTATTCTCAGGTTGCAGGTTTAAAATCAATAAGCTTATTAGATCCATTAGTAATTGCAGGATTATTTATCGGAGCAATGCTTCCTTTCTTATTCTCTGCTTTAACAATGAATTCTGTTGGAAAAGCAGCTAATATGATGATCGAAGAAGTTAGAAGACAATTCAGATCGGATAAAGGAATTATGGAAGGTACTTCAAAGCCTGATTATGCAAGATGCGTAGACATCAGTACAAAGGCTGCATTAAAAGAAATGGTAGCTCCAGGATTGCTTGCAATAATAGCTCCTTTAGCAGTAGGTATTATTATGGGTACTGAAGCGCTTGGAGGAATGCTTGCAGGAGCTTTAGCAGCAGGTGTATTAGTAGCTATAATGATGGCAAATGCAGGTGGTGCATGGGATAATGCTAAGAAATATATTGAAGAAGGAAATTATGGCGGAAAAGGCAGTGATTCTCATAAAGCTGCAGTAGTTGGAGATACAGTAGGTGATCCATTTAAAGATACTTCCGGACCTTCAATTAATATTTTAATTAAGCTTATGACTATAGTAGCAGTAGTATTTGCACCTCTTTTCGTAGCTATTGGTGGTCTATTATAGTATTTTACTTATAACTAATAAAAGTCCTTATTTTAAGGGCTTTTATTTTTTTTGTTTATATTTTTTAAAATTTAAATAAAGTTAAAATACATTTATTTAAATGGAAAATATTTATAGGTATATATGTCAAATACATTGACAAAATTAGGTATACATATTAAGATTAATTGTAAAATATATTAAGGTGGTGTATTAAAAAAATTATGAAGAAATTATTAGTATTAATGCTTGCATTTATACTTGTTGCTGGTTCTTTAGCCGGCTGCGGTGATAAAAATGCAAATGAAGATGGTACCAAAGAGTTGAATATTGGTATTAATTATGAATTAACAGGACCAAATGCTTCTTATGGTGAAGCATCGGTACAAGGTATAATGATGGCTTTTGATGAAATCAATGATGCTGGTGGTATTGATGGTATGAAAATAAATCCGGTAGAAATTGATAATAAATCTGATTCAGCAGAAGCAACATCTGTTGCAACAAGATTAATGACTCAAAAAAATGTTGTGGCTTGTTTGGGACCTGCTACAACAGGAAATTTCCAAGCTACAATTCCGGAAGCTATAGGAAACCAGATTCCAATTATATCTGCTTCTGCAACTGGAGATGAAGGTGTTACAACTGATAAAAATGGGAAAGTTAATGAATATGTTTTCCGTCTTTGTTTTAACGATTCATTTCAGGGAGTAACTATGGCAAATTTTGCTTCTAATAATCTAGAGGCTAAGAAGGCTGTTATAATAAAAGATACTTCCAGTGACTATGCTAAAGGACTTGCAGAAAATTTTGCTAAAACTTTTAAAAGTAACGGTGGAGAAATTGTTGCTGAAGAAGGTTATGTGACTAAAGAAAAAGATTTTATGGCAATTTTAACTAAGGTTAAGTCTAAAGATTTTGATGTTATCTTTTTACCTGGATATTATCAAGAAGCAGGACTTGTTATTAAGCAAGCTCGTGAATTAGGAATTGATACACCTATACTAGGTGCTGACGGATTTGATTCACCTGTACTTTTAGAACTTGCTGGTGCTAAAGCATTAAATAAAGTATATTTTTCAAATCACTATTCATCATTAGACAAGGATCCTTTAGTACAGGATTTTATTGCTGCATACAAAGAAAAATATAATACTGATCCAGGTGCGTTTCAAGCGTTAGGATATGATCTTGGAAAATTTATAGCAGACGCTATACAGAGAGCAGGATCAACTAAGCCTGAAGAAATTAAAAATGCCCTTGCTTCAACAAAGGACTTTGCAGGAGTTACAGGATCATTCAGTATGGATAAAAATCATAATCCGATAAAATCAATTGTAGTAATAGAATTAAAAGATGGTGTTCAAGCAACATCAGTAAAAGTAGAACCTAAATAGGAATTAACTATAATAGTCTATAAATAAAATACTACTTACTTAAGTAGTATTTTATGATTTTTTATTTAATGGCTATTATGGTCAAAGTTACATAATTGACTAATTTTATAAAAGAAGGTATACTAATTAAGTTAGAGTATTTTTGCTCTAACTTAATTAGTTAATGGTCAAAATTACTTTATTATTTGGAGGTGCAAACCTTGAGCGAATTTTTACAACAAATGGTAAACGGTATTTCCCTAGGTAGCATTTATGCTTTAATTGCCTTAGGATATACTATGGTTTACGGAATTATCAAACTTATTAATTTTGCACATGGTGATGTATATATGATAGGTGCGTATATAGGATTTGCAGCAACTACATATGCGCAGCTGGGATTTTTTCCAGCACTTATTATTTCAATGGCTGCTTGTGCAGTTTTAGGAGTATTTGTGGAAAGAATTGCATACAAACCCCTTAGAAATTCTTCCAGAATAGCAGTTCTAATTACAGCTATTGGAGTTTCTCTTCTTATGGAGTATGTTATGATGTTTTTTGTAGGTGCTGAAGTCCGTTCTTATCCTAAATTATTATCAGAAAGAGTTTTTGAAATAGGCAATGTTTATATAAAAGCTCAGCAACTGTATATTATAGCTACTGCTATAATACTTATGATAGTACTTCAATTTATTGTACATAAAACTAAAACAGGTAAAGCAATGAGAGCGGTTTCAATTGATAAAGATGCGGCTCAGCTTATGGGAATAAAAGTTGATAGAACAATCTCTTTTACATTTGCAATTGGATCAGCTTTTGCAGGCGCAGCAGGTGTTTTGGTTGGTATATATTATAATTCTATTGATCCTCTTATGGGGATAATGCCTGGTTTAAAAGCTTTTGTTGCTGCTGTATTTGGTGGGATCGGAAGTATTCCAGGTGCAATGATCGGAGGACTTGGAATTGGTATTATGGAAACTTTAGTTTCGGGATATTGGAATTCAATGTATCGTGATGCTGCGGTATTTGCATTTTTGATTATTATATTGATTCTTAAGCCAGCAGGTTTACTTGGTAAAAATACAAGAGAGAAGGTGTAACTATGCGTATATTAATGAAAAAGAATTTATTGATACTACTATGCCTTATTGTGACTTTTGTAATTGTTCAAGTATTGATTATGAATGGGATTATTACCAGATTTCACGAAATTACTATAGCTACTATATGTATTAATATTATTTTAGCTGTCAGTTTAAATTTAGTAACTGGTTTTACAGGGCAATTTTCCCTCGGGCATGCAGGATTTATGTCAATAGGGGCATATGTTTGTGCAATAATTAATTCACGGATGGATTCTACTTTAGGATTTCTTATTGGTATATTAGCCGGGGCTGTTGCAGCAGCAATAGTTGGTGTTATAATAGGTATTCCAACTTTGAGACTTAAGGGTGATTATTTGGCGATTGCTACCTTAGGCATGGCAGAGATTATTCGTGTTATATTTCTAAATCTGAAAATTACAAATGGTGCTGCGGGGTTTTCAGGTATTCCAAGATACACTAACTGGATGTGGTTGTTTATATTTACTGCAGGTTCTATTATTCTTATAAATAATTTTATAAGATCATCTCATGGACGTGCATGTATTTCAATAAGAGAAGATGAAATTGCGGCAGAATCTATGGGGATAAATACGACAAAATATAAAGTAATGGCTTTTACAATAGGTGCATTTTTTGCAGGTATAGCAGGTGCATTGTTTGCTTCGTATTTTTATTTTATAAAGCCGGATGCTTTTGGTTTCCTAAAGTCCATAGATATTTTAGTTATAGTAGTATTAGGTGGAATGGGAAGTATTACCGGTTCTGTTATTGCTGCTACAATATTGGCTGTTCTTACAACATTCCTTCAAGAATTTACGGCAGTTCGTATGATTATATACGCAGCGTTGCTTGTACTTATTATGATTTTTAGACCACAAGGCTTGATGGGTACGAAAGAAATTACTGATATTTTTAAGTTTGGTAAACGTGAAGAGAGACTTAACGGAAGGAGGAATAGATAATGTCATTACTTAAAGTAGATAAATTGACAAAATCCTTTGGTGGCCTTACAGCCGTATCCAATGTAAGCCTCAATATTGAAAAAGGAGAGCTTGTGGGGCTTATTGGTCCTAACGGAGCGGGTAAGACGACTTTATTTAACCTTCTTACAGGAGTATATGTTCCAACATCAGGTTCTATAAAACTAAGCTTGGATGACAAGAATTCAAGGGAATTAGGAGGATTGAAACCTTATAATGTTACAAAAGCAGGGCTTGCCCGTACTTTTCAAAATATTAGACTTTTTAAGGATTTAACAGTTCTAGATAATGTACGTATAGCAATGCATCAAAATATTGAATATAAACTAATGTCTGCCTTTTTTCACTTTAATAAATATTATAAAGAAGAAGATAGATTAAAAGAAGAAGCGGAAAAGCTTTTAGATATTTTTAATTTATCGGATAAAAAAAATGAATTAGCTAAAAATCTTCCTTATGGAGAACAACGTCATTTGGAGATTGTAAGAGCCTTAGCTACAAAGCCTGCAATTCTATTGTTAGATGAGCCTGCTGCAGGAATGAATCCAAATGAAACAGCAGCTTTAACTGAAACTATTGCAAGAATCAGAAAAGAGTTTGATCTTACAGTTCTCCTCATTGAGCATGATATGTCATTGGTTATGAAAATATGTGAACGTATTTACGTATTGGATTACGGCATGATGATAGCATCCGGAAGGCCTGAAGATATAAGGAAAAACAGAAAAGTTGTTGAAGCTTATTTAGGGGAGGATGTTAACAATGCTTAGTATAAAAAATCTTAATGTCCATTATGGAGTTATTCATGCCCTAAAAGATATTTCTTTGGAAGTAAATGAGGGTGAAATTGTAACACTTATTGGTGCAAACGGTGCAGGTAAGACAACAACATTACGTACAATATCTGGTTTAAACAAAGCTACCAGCGGAGAAATTTCATTAGAGGGAAAAGATATAACAAATATTGCGCCTCCTCAAAGAGTTAAAATGGGAATTTCACAAGTCCCTGAGGGTAGAAGAATTTTCCCAGAGATGAGTGTATTAGAAAATCTTGAACTAGGTGCATTTTTAAGAAATGATAAAGCTGAAATTAAAAAAGATATTGAAAAAATTTACAATAGATTTCCAATTTTAGGAAATAGAAAAAGACAAACGGCAGGAACTTTATCAGGTGGAGAACAGCAAATGTTAGCTATGGGCCGTGCTCTTATGTCAAGACCTAGAATTCTTCTTTTAGATGAACCTTCTATGGGACTTGCACCTCTTTTAGTTCGTGAAATTTTCAATATAATTAAAGATATAAATAATACTGGAACGACAATACTATTAGTAGAACAAAATGCTAGTATGGCACTTTCTATTGCAAGTAGAGCGTATGTTATTGAAACAGGAGCTATAGTTATCAGTGGTACAGGTGAAGAATTGGCTAAAAGCAACGAAATACAGAAAGCTTATTTAGGAGGGGAATAGTATGTATGTAAAAAGTAGAATGACTGCAAATCCGTATACTATTGCATTTAATGCACCTATTAATGAAGTTATTGAATTGATGCATGAAAAAAACTTAAAAAGAGTACCAGTTGTTGATGATGAAAAAGTAGTTGGAATCATTACAAGTAGCGATTTAGAAAAAGTATCTCCAACAAAAGCCACAACTCTAAGTATATATGAAATTAATTATTTACTTTCAAAGACATTAGTAAGAGATGCTATGACAAAAGAAGTAATTACCATTTCACCTGATGCACTTTTGGAAGAAGCTGCAGTTTTAATGAGGTCTTATAGAATTAGTACATTAGCAGTTGTGAAAGAGAATAAATTAGTAGGGATTATAACTGAAAGTGATATTTTTGATGCCTTTATCGATATACTGGGATTTAGAGATATAGGAAGTAGAATTACTGTAGAAGCTAATGATGTTCCTGGTGCTTTGGCAGATATAGGAAATATTTTCAGTTCCTTTGATGCAAATATTACTCATATAGCAGATTACAGAGGCAGCGGAGGAAAGAGTGATGTGGTAATCAGAACAAATGCACTTAATACTGATGATATTGAAGAAGAACTTAAAAAGCGAGGATATTTAGTATTAAATGTAATCAAAAATCAAGGATAAAATAAAAATAAGCCTGTTAGAGATTAATCTTTTCAGGCTTTTGTTATGTAGTAAATATTAACTATAAAAGATAAAATTTAAAAAAATATAAAAAATAATTAATTAAACATTTTTAAAAATACAAAAAGTCAAAATATATAAATATATGAAATTTAGAGATTTCCTCTTTTTTTAAAAGCTTTTCTTTTTATTTAGATTAAAATTTTATTATTTAGCAAATAATAAGTTAGAGAAATATAAAAGAGAGGAGTTGAAAAAATGAAAAATAATAAAAGGATTTTTCTAGTATTATTATTAATTTTATCTTTGTTTATGTTTTATGGTTGTGGAAATACAAATGATACAATTGATCCAGATACACCAAATGAAACTAATGACATAACAGATGATAAGTTAACAGATGATATTGAAGATGATATCGAAGATGGAGCAGATGATATTAAAAATGGAGTTGATGATATAACCGACGATATTACGGATAATGATAATGATATTAATAATGATAACATTACTGATAATGATGTTACTCCAAGTGCTTTAAATGAATAATTAAAATAAAAGGTAATAAAATATATTATTACTTTGATAATAACAAAGCAACAGAAGCAGAAGCACAATTGGATTTAATCCTTTTGTGCTTTTTACATAAATATGTTATTATAATAATGTAAAAGTATTGTTACTTGGAGGAATTATGAATATTAAAGTATTAAATGATAATAAAAAACATAGAAAAACATTAAAAGATGTGGATTTAATTATAGGAACATTACAAAAACACAGAAAAGGGTTTGGATTTGTAATTCCTCAAAATGATAAGAATGGAGACATTTTTATATCAAATAATAATATAAAGAATGCGATGAATGGAGATATAGTTAATGTCAAATTACTAGATTCAAATAATTCTGAGAAAACTAGAGAAGGGATTATAGAAAATATTGTAAAAAGATCGATTACAGAAATAATAGGTACTTTTGAAAAAAATAAAAGATTTGGATTTGTAGTTCCGGATGATAAAAAAATTAATGATGATATTTTTGTATTAAAAAAAGATTTTAATGGTGCTAATACAGGAGATAAAGTAGTTGCAACCATAACCAAATGGCCTAATAAGGAAAATAGTGCGGAAGGAATAATAACAGAGATTATAAGCAGAAAAGATGAACAGGGTGGAGATATTAAAGCTTTAATAAGGCAATATAATTTAACTAAAGAATTTCCTAAAAAAGTTATAAATGAATCAAATAAAATAAATGAAGATATTTTACAAGATGAAATAATTAATAGAAAAGACTTAAGAGGTAAAACGATTATCACTATAGATGGAAAAGATTCTAAGGATTTTGATGATGCAGTCTCAGTAGAAAAACTGGATAATGGAAACTATTTATTAGGAGTTCATATTGCAGATGTGAGCCATTATGTAAAAGAAAGCAGCAATTTAGATAATGAATCTTTGAAAAGAGGTAATAGTGTATATTTAATAGATCAAGTTATTCCAATGCTGCCTGAAAAGCTTTCTAATGGAATATGTAGTTTAAATCCTAATGTTGATCGTTTAACTTTATCTATAGAAATGGAAATAAGTAAAGATGGTAAAGTTTTAACACACGAAATATTTGAAAGCATTATACAATCTAAAGCGAGAATGATATATACAGATGTATCTGATATTTTAGAATATCATTCTAAAGATTTAATTGAAAAGTATCAAGATATATATGAAGATATATTATTAATGGGAGAATTAGCAAAGTTATTAAAGAGATCCAGAGATATAAGAGGAAGTTTAGATTTTGATTTTGATGAAGCATATATTACACTTAATGACAAAGGTATACCAACTAGTGTAGAAACTGCGGAGAGAAGAGTAGCAAATCGTTTAATAGAAGAATTTATGCTTATTGCTAACGAAACTGTTGCAGAACATTTTTATTGGATGCAAATACCTTTTGTATACAGAGTTCATGAAAAACCGGATTTAGAAAAAATAGAAGAGTTTAAAAAATTTATTGCCAGTTTTGGCTTAACATTAAAAGGTAATTTGGAGAATATACATCCTAAAGCTTTGAATGAAATTATTAAATCTGTAGAGGGAAAACCTGAAGAACATATTGTTAATACGATAATGCTTCGCGCAATGAAAAAGGCTTTTTATGGAACAGAATGTGAAGGGCATTTTGGGTTAGGAGTAAAATATTATTGTCATTTTACTTCACCAATAAGGAGGTATCCTGATTTAATTATTCATAGAATTATAAAAGAAACTATAAATGGAAATCTAAATGATAAACGGATAAAAATTTTAAAAAAACGAACAAATATTGCCGCAGATCAATCTTCTATCACTGAAAGACAGGCACAAGAATTAGAAAGAGAAGTTGAAAAATTAAAGAAGGCAGAATATATGTCTTATCATATAAATGAAGTATATGAGGGAATAATCAGTGGTGTTGCATCCTTTGGATTCTTTGTTGAGATTGAAAATACTATTGAAGGAATGGTAAGAGTAGAGTCTTTAACAGATGACTATTATGATTATGAGCCAAATATGTATAGGTTGATAGGTAGACATACCAATAATATTTATTCATTGGGAAATAAAGTTAGAATAATAGTTCATTCCGTAGATCTTTTAAATAAAGAAATTAATTTTATTTTATTCAATGAATTAAAGCTGTCATAAAAATCATTATGACAGCTTATCAATATAGATTATTTATTTTAGATATAGAATTAAGTGCATCACCGGCTTCATCAATATACATAGGTTTTCTTGCTATATCAGCAAGTGCAAGTATTCCAACTAACTTACCATTTTCTAAAACAGGTAATCTTCTGACTTGATTTTTTGATAATAAAAGTGCTGCATCATGGCTATTCATATTTGGAGTTGCATATACAATATTTCTCGACATAATACTTTCTGCTGTTTGATTTTCAAGTGATGAAGACATACCTCTAAGGACAATATCCCTATCAGTGATTATACCTAAAATTTCATTGCGATCTGTACAAATAGGAATTGCACCTATATTTTCTTGTTTCATTAAAGATGCAATCTGTTTTAATGATGTTTCAGGTCGCACACATACTATAGAAGTAGACATTAAATCTTTTACTTTCAAAATGTATTCCTCCATTTAATAATTATAAGATTAAAATAAAAATGACAGCCTATATAATTAGACTGTCCACTTTTATTCTAAATATTAGAATATTTTTATTAGTTTTAAACTATACTCTAATAGCTTTATCTGGATTCCAAAAAGATGGAGTCAATAATAATAATATTGTAAATAATTCTAAACGTCCTGCTAGCATCACAAATGATAAGAAAATTTTTATAGGTTCAGAAAAAATACTGTAATTCATAGATGGACCAACTAATCCAAATCCCGGACCTATATTTCCTATACAAGATACCATGGCACTTAAGCTTGTAATTAAGTCAAAATTATCCCACGAAATAATTATTGAACCTAGTACAACAATACCAAGATATAAGAAGATAAAATTTGTAATAGCTGAAACTCTGTCTGCTGGAATAGCTTTACCGTCTAGTTTAACAGAAATAACTGCATGTGGGTGAAGCCTTAGTGCTATGCCTCTCTTAATAAGTTTGAACAGAACTAAAATTCTTATTACTTTCATACATCCTGTTGTAGAAGATGAGCACCCTCCCACAAACATTAAGAAAAATAAAATCATCTTGCTGAAGGATGGCCATAAATCAAAATCTGTTGTTGCATAACCGGTTGTGGTTATTATGGAAGATGTTTGAAATATTGAGTATCTTATTGTATCTCCAAGTGTATCATATGTATTGTTATATAATAAATTTATTGATATCAGTAATATACAACTAATTAAAATTGTAATATATACTTTAAATTCACCATCTTTGAATAAATCTTTGTAATGTTTATGTACAACACAGTAAAATAAAGTAAAGTTAATTCCACATAAAACCATAAAAAATGATATTACAAAATCAATATACGCACTGTTAAAATGACCAATGCTGTCATTATAGCTTGAAAATCCCCCTGTTCCTACTGAACCAAAGGTATGTATTAATGAATCAAAAAGATCCATACCACCAAATAATAATAAAATTGTTTCTACTATAGTAAATACCATATATATTATATATAATATTTTAGCAGTATCAGACATTTTAGGCATTAATTTTCCTAAGGTAGGCCCGGTTGTTTCTGCTTTTGCTATTCTGTGACCGGCAATTCCCAGTGTAGGTAATAGGGCAATAGCGAAAACTAGAATACCCATACCTCCAAGCCAATGTGTAAAAGAGCGCCAAAATAAAAGCCCTTTTGGTAAGGCTTCTACATTTGTTAGTATAGATGCACCTGTTGTACTAAATCCGGATGCAGTTTCAAAAAAAGCATCGGCAAATCTAGGTATATAACCTGAGACCATAAAAGGCACAGAGCCTAAAAGTGAAGCTAAAAGCCAACATAACGCAACAATTGCAAAACCATCACGCATTTTCAGATTAGTAGAATCTGGCCTTGTTTTTAATGTTAAAATCAATCCTATAATAAACATTGGAATTATTGATTTAATAAAAGCAAATAAGGTAGAAAATTCATTATAGATTAATGATACCAAAGCAGATGGCAGCATTGATATTGCAATAATAAGTATAATCATACCAATTATTTTTGTTATTGCTTTATAATTTAAAACCATAAAACTGCACCACCTTATTTAAATATACCTGTTCTATCACAACGAAGAACTTTTTCCAAAGTTGAAACATCTGATAAAAGAAAAATTATAATAACTCGGTCATCTTGTTCTATAACAGTGTCACCATTTGGAATTATTACATTTGTTCCTCTATGAATAGCCGCGATTATAACATCATCAGGAAGTTGTAAAGAATTAATAGGTCGATCTATTAATCTCATATGCTCATCGGCAATAATTTCTATTATTTCCGCTTGACCCTGTATCAGTTGTGAAGATATTATTCGTTTAGAACCTTGTATAAAACGAAGAATATGACTTGCTGTCATATCCAAAGGATTTAAAGCCATATCAATTCCCATACTTTCGATAAGAGTTGCATAGCTTTCTCGGCTAACCTTAGCTATTACATCTTCAATTCCTCGTTGTTTAGCCATAAGTGCTAAGAGGAGGTTTTCTTCATCATAGCCTGTCGCTGTTACAAATCCATCCATTTCATCTATATTTTCTTCTTCAAGTAAATCAATATCGGTAGCATCACCATGTAAAATGAGAACATCATTTAAATGACTACTTAGATATTGACATCTAGCTTTATTATTTTCAATTATTTTAACAGATACACCGAATTCTGATAGTTTTTTTGCAAGATATAAACCTGTTTTTCCACCTCCAACAATCATTACTCTTTGTAAGTTTGTATATTTACCTTTTTCATGAACCTTGTTATTTAATTCAAGAATAGGCTCTTTTTCTCCAATTACATACAGACTATCATTTTCTAAAATAATTGTTGATCCGTTTGGAATAATTACCTTTCCATTTCTTGAAATTGCAATTACAAGCATATTCCCTAAACTTTCAATAATCTCGGTTATAGGTCGTCCAATAATTTCAGGCATTTTATCCGATAAAAATTCTATTATTGCAATTTTTCCGCTAGAAAAGATACCATTGCTTAACGTGTATTTTTCTATTAAATATTTATATATTTCCATAGTAATGGATAGGTCGGGATTTACAATATAATCTATATTCATTGTATCTTTTATGAAATCAAGTTGATTCATATGTTCGGGATCTCTAACTCTTGCTATTACTTTTGAACAACCCAATCTCTTTGCAAATGCACAAATAACAATATTTTTTTCATCTGAATTTGTAGCGGCAAGGAGAAAATCATAGGATTGTATGTCCATACCTTTCAATAGACTTATTTGTTTCGCGTTCCCTGGTATTGTCATTAAATCCATTTGTGAAGAAAGCCTTTGTAAAAGTGCTTCATTTTTATCTATTAAGGTAACAGAATGGTCACCTTCTAAAAGTGCTTCTGTAATTTTAATACCTAATTTACCTGCACCAGCTATTGCTATTTTCATAACTATTTCCTTTTAAATTTTTCCTTTCATTTTATATTGACATACACATTTTTTATATTGACATACACATTATTCTATCACTATTTTTATTTAAAGCAATAATTATTTGTTATTATTGCTTTAAATAAGCTAAAATATTGGTTAAATATACAAAAAAGAAGTAAAAAAATTTTTGTAATATACATGATTTTTAGATAATTAATTTGGTTAATAAAAATAGTATAGTCTTTTCAAAATAGCTATTTATTATTATATTTTTCTAATTTTTACATACAAATTATACATTTTCTTTAACATGAATTATAATAGAAATAATAGTTAAATTAGAATTTTAAATATAGAAAGTTTTGTTGATCTATATGAAAGGAAGACATAGAATGAAGATAATAAGATTAATTGGAGGAAATCTTCAAAGTAACGGATATATAATATACGATAAAACTACTAAAGAATGTTTTATTATTGATCCAGGCTATAATCCTGATAGCTTTTTAAAAAAAGTTGAAGAGCTTAAATTGAAAATACAAGGTATTTTATTGACTCATCATCATTATGACCACATAGGGGGTGTAAAAAAAATACAAGATAATACAGGTTGCCTTGTTTATATGCACAGAGGTGATTTGGATTTATATAAAAATGGAGTAGATTGTGTTTTAGAAGATGGTGATAAGATAATGCTTGGATCAGAAGAAATATCAGTAATAAATACCCCAGGGCATACAAAAGGAAGTGTTTGTTATTTTTCGGATAAGAGTAAGCTTGCATTTACAGGTGATACTATATTTAATGTAGACTTAGGAAGAACTGATCTCATTGATGGTGATGAAAATGAAATGAGGCATTCAATTTTAGATATTATTAATAATTGGAGTAATGAAATAATGATTTATCCAGGGCACGGAGATTCATGCAATATGAAATTTATAAGAAAATACAATAAAGAATTTTTGGATATATTAAATAATATTTAGCTTATTTAAACAAAATCTTTAATTTTTGTGATTGAAACATAGCTATAAATGTAAAAATATGGTTGACAAGTAAAAATATTAATGAAATAATTAAAAATGTAAAATTTATATTGAAAGGATGATTACATTTGCTCTTAGGAACTTGGGGAGAAGAAGTGGCTGCAAAATATTTTATAAAAAAAGATTATTTTATTTTGGAACGTAATTATTCGTGTAAAATTGGTGAACTTGATATTATTGCAAGAACAAATAATACTATTGTGTTTGTTGAAGTTAAGACAAGAAACAATTTAAATTTCGGCTTGCCGTGTGAATCCATTACTGAAAATAAAAAAAGACATATAATTAGAGTTGCAAATTACTATATAGCGAAAAATGAATTACGATATTTTGACATGCGAATTGATGTAGTAGAAATATTAAAAATAAAAGATAAAGTCTATTTGCATCACATAAAAAATGCATTTTGACATGAGTTGGAGGAATAGAATGTTATCAAGAGTATTTACAGGATCTCTATATGGGCTTGAATCTGAACTTATTACTGTAGAAACTGATTTATCTGCAGGATTACCTGCTCTTACATTGGTAGGATTACCTGATTTGACAGTTAAGGAATCTAAGGAAAGGATTAGATCGGCAATTATTAATAGTAATTATAAATTTCCGGCAAAGCGAATTACAATAAATCTTGCACCAGCAAGTACAAAAAAAGAAGGTACTCACTTTGATTTGCCCATAGCCATAGGTATTTTAGCCAGTATAAAAATTATTGACAGTATGACAATAAAAGATTTTGCATTTATTGGAGAACTTTCCTTAGACGGTAAAGTTAATCATATTAATGGTGCTTTGCCATTAGTTATTGGTATTCGTAATAAGGGTATAAAAAAAATTGTTTTACCTATATCTAATGCAAAAGAAGTGAGTATTATAGATGATGTTGAAATTTATCCTATTTCCAAAATAGATGAAATAGTTGACTATTTTCTTAATAAAACTATTATAAAACCTTATAAAAATAGTGGATATAATATAATAACTACACTAAGAAAAGATAAAGCTGACTTTTCTGATGTATCAGGACAGGAAACTGTAAAAAGGGCTTTACAAATAGGAGTAGCAGCATCACATAACATACTTATGATAGGTCCTCCCGGTGCAGGTAAAACTATGGTTGCAAGAAGGATACCTTCTATTATGCCGCCTATGACATATGAAGAAAAGTTGGAAGTAACCAAATTATATAGTATCGCGGGAGAACTATCAGAAAGATCACCTATGATTTTAGACAGACCTTTCAGGGCACCGCATCACACTATATCTGCGGTTGCAATGGTGGGAGGGGGTTCTAAACCTCGTCCTGGAGAAGTTTCTCTAGCTCATTATGGCGTGCTATTTTTAGACGAATTTCCCGAATTTAACAGGAAAGTTATTGAAATGTTAAGACAGCCTATGGAAGATGAAAAAATTACAATTAATAGAATTTCTAGTTCATTGACTTTCCCTAGTAAAATAATGGTTGTTGCGGCAATGAACCCTTGTCCTTGTGGTTATTATGGTGACTCAAACCATGAATGTACTTGTAAGCCTTATCAAATACATAATTATTTATCTAAAATATCAGGTCCTCTTCTGGACAGAATGGATATTCAAATAGAAATCATGCCTGTAAATTATGATTCACTTATAGGTAATAATAAGATAAAACCAAGAAATTCTGAAGAAATGAGAAAAGAGATTGAAAGAGCAAGAACTGTTCAATTAGAACGATATAAAAAAGAAGACATTAACTATAATTCTCAGTTGAATCCCAATTTGATAAAGAAATATTGTATTTTAAACAAAGAAAGTAAGGATTTAATGAAAGAGGCTTTTTATAAATTTTCTTTAAGTGCAAGAGCATATAATAAAATTATAAAATTATCCAGAACCATAGCGGATATTGATGGAATAAATCAAATAGAAGCTAAACATATAGCTGAAGCAATTCAGTACAGAAGCTTAGATAAAATTGTCAGAGGAATATAAAATGAAATTTTTAGATATAAAAAAAGTTAAAATAAATGAAGAAGACTATCCTAATTTACTGAAGTATATAAATGAACCTCCTAAAGAATTATACTATAGAGGTAATATTAAATTAGCAAATAAAGCTTCTATTGCAATTGTAGGAGCAAGAAAAGCATCCGACTATGGTAAATGGGCAGCCTATAATTTAGCAGTAAAACTTGCAGAGTATGATATTGTTACAGTTAGTGGAATGGCATATGGAATAGATACTTTTGCACATAAAGGCGCATTGGAAAATGAGGGAAAAACAATTGCGGTTTTAGGTTGCGGGGTAGATATTTGTTATCCAGTTTCTAATCAAAATTTGATGGAAAGAATTTCAAAAAATGGGCTGATTCTGTCAGAATTTGAACCAGGAGCAAAGCCATTACCTTATAGATTTCCTCTAAGAAATAGAATAATAAGTGGAATTTCCATTGGCACAATAGTTGCGGAAGCTGGATTGAACAGCGGATCTCTTATTACAGCTGAATATGCAGCAGAACAAGGGAGGAATATTTATGCTGTACCAGGGAATATAAATAATATGAATAGTATAGGTTCAAATAAATTGATAAAAGATGGAGCAACTCCCATAATAGTAATAGATGATATAATAGATGAACTTTGTATAGAAAGAAAATCTATAGATGAAAAAGATAAACTTTTACTTGGTGAAGACGAAAAATTATTTTATGAAATACTGTTACAAAATGGTGAAGTAACTTCAGATTTTCTTTGCAGAACTACGGGAAAATCAGTGTCTGAAGTAAATTCAATCATAACAATTTTAGAAATTAAAGGAATTATTCAAACAGCTTTGGGAAAAATTTTTGTTGCAAAATAATAATTTTACAAATATAATCAATTTTTGTAATAGTAAATTCACAAAGGAGGCTATATTATGGCCGATAAAAATTTAGTTATTGTAGAATCACCTTCAAAAGCTAAGACTATAGGTAAGTTTTTGGGGAGCAAATATACAGTTGTTGCTTCGGTGGGACATGTAAGAGATTTACCTAAAAGTAAGCTTGGTATTAATATTGAGAATAATTTTACTCCTGAATATATTTCCATCAGGGGAAAAGGTGATGTTATTAAAGCAATGAAAAAGGCAGCTAAGAATGCAGGTAAAATATACCTAGCAACTGACCCTGATAGAGAAGGTGAAGCCATATCATGGCACATTGCGTATTTGCTTGGAATTGATGATAATAAACCATGTAGAATCGTTTTTAATGAAATTACGAAAAGTGCTATACAAAATGCTGTTAAGCATCCAAGAGTTATTGATAAAAAACTTGTGGATGCACAGCAGGCGAGACGTGTTTTAGATAGATTAGTAGGTTATCAGATTAGTCCTTTGTTATGGAGAAAAATAAGAAGAGGTTTAAGTGCAGGGAGAGTACAATCTGCAGCTTTGAAAATAATCTGTGACAGAGAAAAATCAATTTTGGAGTTTATACCAAAAGAATATTGGGAAATAAGTGCTGTTCTGATTAATGCAAGTAAAAGTTCTGCAAAGAAAAAACAGTTTACTGCTAGATTGACAGAATATAAAGGAAAAAAAATCACAATCAATAATAAAAAAGAGGCAGATAAGATTCTTTCTGAATTAGATGATGATAATTTTGTTATTAATAAAATAGATAAAAGAGAACGACTTAAAAATCCTCAGGCACCGTTTACTACCAGCAGTCTTCAACAAGAGGCATCAAATAAGCTCAACTTTTATACTAAAAAAACCATGTTAATAGCACAGCAGCTCTATGAAGGAATTGAAATAAAAGGTTATGGAATTGTTGGTTTGGTAACATATATCAGGACCGATTCAGTTAGGATTTCTGATGAAGCACAAGCTTCGGTAACGGAATTTATAACTGAAAACTATTCTAAAGATTACTTAGGCAATAATGTGTTCTTAAACAAGAAAAAGGATGTACAAGATGCACATGAAGCCATAAGACCAAGTAATGTTAACTTAAAACCTGATGACATTAAAGAATCTCTTACAAAAGATCAATATAATTTATATAAGCTTATTTGGAGTAGATTTGTTGCTAGTAGAATGAAACCGGCAGTTTATGACAGTGTGAGTGCTGAAATTAAAAATAATGATTACACTTTTAAGGCAAATGGTTCAAAACTAAAGTTTGAAGGATTTCTGAAAGTATATAAGAATATTAATGACGGAGATAATGAAAAAACTCTTCCCGAATTAGAAGTAGGAAACAAGCTTAATAAAATTGAAATTTTAAGCGAACAGAACTTTACACAACCACCATCAAGGTTTAGTGAAGCCGGACTTGTAAAATATTTAGAAGATAAAAATATAGGCAGACCAAGTACCTATGCGCCTATTATTGCGACTTTAATAGAAAGAAAATATGTTACAAGAGAAAAGAAAACTTTAATACCTACAGAACTAGGTTTTATTGTAACAGATTTAATGGAGACTTATTTTGAACAAATTGTTGATGCAAGCTTTACAGCTGAACTTGAAGATAAGTTGGATGAAGTAGAAGTAAAGGGTAATAATTGGAAAAATATTATAGTAGATTTCTATAAGACATTAGAAGAAGAACTTAAAATTGCTGATGAAGCTATTGAAAAAGTAAAAATAGAAGATGAAGTTACAGATGAAGTTTGCGAGATTTGCGGAAAACCTATGGTTATAAAACATGGTCGTTTCGGCGAATTTTTAGCATGTTCTGGTTATCCAGAATGTAAAAATACAAAAACAAAAGTAAATAAAATAGAAGTTAAGTGTCCTAAATGCGGAAGAGATATTGTGGCACGTAAAAGCAAAAAAGGAAGAATTTTCTATGGATGCAGTGGATATCCGGAGTGTGATCAACTATATTGGAATAAACCAGTTGATAAAAAATGTCCGGAATGTGGCTCTCTTTTAATGGAAAAACCAACAAAAACTACGAAATATGTGTGTTCAAATAGTGAATGCGGGTATAAAGAATAATAATTATAAATTTAAGGAGGTCTTTTTATGGGAAATTTTCATGCTACTACTATTGTAGCGGTGAGAAGAGGAGAAAATGATATTTGTATTGGCGGAGATGGTCAAGTTACTATGGGTGAAACTACAGTTATGAAACATACTGCTAAAAAAGTGAGGAAAATATATAAAAATACAGTTGTTACAGGATTTGCAGGTTCAGTCTCGGATGCATTTACATTAACAGAAAAATTTGAGAAAAAGCTAGAAGAACATTCTGGAAATTTAAAGAGAGCAGCTGTTGCTTTAGCTCAAAGCTGGAGAAGTGATCGTGCGATGAGGAATCTAGAGGCTTTAATGCTTGCAGCAGATAAAGAGAGCATGCTTTTGATTTCGGGTAACGGTGAAGTAATTGAGCCTGATGAGGATTTTGTAGCTATTGGATCCGGTGGCAACTATGCTTATGCGGCTGCCAATGCTTTATTTAAGCATACTGATATGAATGCAGAGGAAATTGTAAGAGAAGCGTTAAATATTGCTTCATCAATTTGCGTATATACAAATAATAATATTTCTGTAGAGAAATTATAGGAGGAAAGAAATATGGGTGAATTATATAGCATGACTCCTAAGGAAATAGTACAGGAGTTAGATAAATATATTATCGGACAAGATCAAGCAAAAAAATCTGTTGCAATAGCACTTAGAAATAGATACAGAAGAAGTTTACTTCCAGAAGAAATGAGAGAAGAGGTTACTCCAAAAAATATTTTAATGATGGGACCTACAGGTGTTGGTAAAACAGAAATTGCAAGAAGATTAGCAAAATTAATGGATGCCCCATTCGTAAAGGTAGAAGCTACAAAATTTACTGAGGTTGGTTATGTGGGAAGAGATGTTGATTCTATGGTGAGAGATTTAGTTGAAGCTTCTATTCGAATTATTAAGCAAAAAAGACTTCAAGAAAAGTATGTAATAGCAGAAGAAATTGCAGAAGAAAAGATAATAGAAGCAATTATTCCTGGAAAGAAAAAATCATCATCGGGTAATACAGGTGGAGTTAGAGGACCTTTTGACTTTATACTTGGAGGAGGTTTTCAAGCACAGCAAAATCAACAAAAAATTTCTTCAGAACAGACAGATAAAAACTCAGATGAAAAGGCGGAAGAATTATTAGCAAGAGAACAGGTAAAACAACAGCTTAAAGACGGGCTTTTAGAAGAACAGTTTATAGAAATAGAAGTAAATGATGTTCCAAAAGGGAATCAGTTGGATCTTGGAACCGAAGGTATGAGTATAGCTATAGGAAATATTTTTGGAGACATGATGCCACAGAAAAAAAAGAAGAAAAAAGTTAGGGTAAAAGATGCAAGAAAGATTTTAAGAGAACAAGAAGCTCAAAATCTTATAGATATGGATCAAGTTACATCGGAAGCTCTTGAAAATGCAGAGCAAAACGGAATTATCTTTATTGATGAAATAGATAAAATTGCTGGGTCAGAATATCGTTCTGGTGCAGATGTTTCCAGAGAAGGAGTACAAAGAGATATACTCCCTATAGTTGAAGGCAGTGTAATCAATACGAAGTATGGTCCTGTTAAAACAGATCATGTTTTATTTATAGGGGCAGGTGCTTTTCACATTTCAAAACCTACTGACTTAATTCCCGAATTGCAAGGAAGATTTCCTATTAGAGTTGAACTTGAAAATTTAACTAAAGAAGCTTTTGTTCAAATTTTAACTGTTCCAGAAAATGCATTGCTGAAGCAACATAAAATGCTATTGGAAACTGAAGGTGTAAATGTGAACTTTACTGATGATGCTGTAAACGAAATAGCTACTATGGCGTATTTAACTAATGAACAGACAGAGAATATAGGAGCAAGAAGACTTCATACAATAATGGAAAAATTACTTGAAGATATTTCATTTAATATTCCTGAAATGGAAAATGAGGAAATTGTTATTGATGAGAAATATGTAAGAGATAAGTTTATTGATAGGATTCACGCAGATGATATTGATAGATTTATTTTGTAATATATTTTATAATAAAAAATTGGATAAATAATTTCTTATCCAATTTTTTTATTCGGAATTATTGTTACCATTCAATTAATTAACACTTGTAAGACATAGAAGTTGTATAATCGTAATATAAGAAAAATAAATAACTGGAAGATATGTATATTAAACTATCAATATATGAAAATAGAAATGCATATTACACAATTTGTTCTTTTTTAATAAAGTAAAGAATATTGGTTTATAATAATAACAAAAGGTTTAAAAAAGATTACGGATTAAATTTAATTGAATAAATATAAAAGAATTTTGCAGAGCTTTTTTATACAGTTTGAATAAAAATTTATATAAAAAAAATTAGTTTAAATATAAAAAAACACAAATTATTAAACAATAACTATAAATATATGTAGAAATATGAAGAAAATTATATTATTATCAAAAAAAATGTTTGTAAGTTAAATAATTTGAGTTATAATATTCATATAATTAAAACAAATATTAAAATTTAATAATATAAACAAATGGAGGAATTTATGAATGAATAGAGACATACTCTCTAAGGTGAGAAAGTTAAACTGGGTACTGCAAGAAAGTGCTTCTGGTGTTTTTTCTTTTAATGATCTTTGCGATATTTTAAGTGACTTAATGGATGCAAATGTATATATTGCAAATAAAAGAGGTAAAGTTATAGGAGTTCATTATAAAATAAAATCTGATAGTGCTACTATTACAGATCCGGAAACAGGAAACGAGCAGTTTCCAAATGAATATAATGAAGAATTATTGAAAATTGTAGAGACAAAGGCTAACTTAACTGATGAAGAAGCTTTAGAGATTTTTAAATATGATTATGATACTTATGATAAGCTGCATACGATTATTCCTATAGTTGCAGGTGGTCAGAGGTTAGGAACTCTTATTCTTACAAGATATAAACCAGAATTTTGTGATGAGGATTTAGTACTTGGTGAATATGGTGCTACAGTAGTGGGTATTGAAATTCAAAGAAGAAAGACTTTGGAAATCGAAGAGGATGCAAGGAAAAGAGCAGTAGTTCAAATGGCAATCGGTACACTATCTTATTCTGAAATTGAGGCGGTACAACAAATTTTTACAGAGCTTAATGGAACAGAGGGTCTTCTTGTAGCAAGTAAAATTGCTGACAGATCAGGAATTACAAGATCTGTAATTGTTAATGCACTTAGAAAATTAGAAAGTGCAGGAGTTATTGAATCTCGTTCTCTTGGTATGAAGGGTACACATATAAAGATTGTTAACAGTAAATTCTCAGAAGAATTAGATAAATTGGAAGTTTAATTAAAATTAATCAGTAACAAAAATCCCCCGATTAACATAGTATATTACAAGTTAGTTGGGGGTTTTTATATGAAAACTTATAGGGGCAACAAAAAAAAAAATAAAATAAAATGGTTTTTTAGCCTTGTTTTGTTAATTATATTAACAATGTATGGGTTTCTTTTTGTTGACAAAGTTATTAAACCCACTATAGCTTCTATTTCAGAAGTAAAAGTAAAATCTATTATTACTCAAACTATAAATGATTCAATTCAAGAGGAATTTATTTTAGATACGGATATTCGTCAATTGCTTGATATGAAAACTGATAATGATGGTAACGTTACTTTTGTAGAAGCAAATGCCTCTGCTATGAATGAACTAGCAGCGGGATTAGCTACAGCAGCCCAAACTAAATTTAAAAATATGGAACCACAAGATATTAGAATTCCTGTAGGAAGCCTTATAGGTAGTCAAATTTTATCTCAGATGGGTCCGAATGTAAATTTAAAGGTTTTACCCATAGGTATGTCAAAAGCTAATTTTAGAACGGAATTTGAAAGCTGTGGTATTAATCAAACTAAATATAAAGTATTTTTGGAATTTGAAAGTCAAGCAAAAGTTCTAGTTCCTTTTTCAATGAATAATATAAATGTTAATAATACAATTTTAGTTGCAGAAGCAATTATAGTTGGCAGAGTTCCAGACACTTATGTAAAAGTACCAGAAGATAAAATAATGGATGCAATAAATTAAAAAAAAATGAGAATATTATAATTATATACTTATTTACTTTTGTTTATTGTTCTTATAAAATTAGATTGTAGTTATTTTTTAATAACTAAGATTGGGGTGATATTATGGAAAAATTAAAATCACTAAATAAAATAAGTGTGGTTGGGGATTCAATTTTAAAAGGTGTTATTTATGATGAAGTAGCCGGAAGATATAAGTTTTTAAAGCAGAGCGCAGTTAGTGCTTTTGAAAAAATAAACCAAATTGCAGTAATAAACTATTCTAAATTTGGAAGTACTGTTTCAAAAGGAATGGAAAAATTAAATAAATTTATTGTAAAGGGTACGGATGATTCAGAAGTTGTACTTATTGAATTTGGTGGAAATGATTGTGATTTTGATTGGGACAAGATATTTTTAAATCCTTTTCAAAACCATTATCCAAATACTTCATACAGTAAATTTATAGAAACCATAAGTGATATGATCGAATCAGTTTTATCTGTTGGTAAAACTCCGGTTTTAATGAATCTTCCGCCTATTGATGCGGACAGATATTTTAATTGGATTGTTAAAGGAGATGAAAATAAAGCAGAATTATTATTGAAGTTTTTAGGTGATAAAAATTTTATTTATAGACATCAAGAACTATATTCTAGAGCAATAGAACATATAGCAAAAATTAAAGATATATACGTTATTAATGTCAGAGATAAATTTTTGTCTATTCCTCGATATAGTGATTATCTTTGTGCTGATGGAATACACCCAAATGAAAAAGGTCAAGAAGTAATAAAAACTGCATTTTTGAATGCTTATAAAGAAAGAGTATTATTAAATATATAAATATATATGGAGGAATAAGTGGTAAAATTCAATGATGAAAATGAGATAATAAAAGAGGATGAATGTAGAGCAATATTGGTAGGAGTTCAGATTGATGAAGATATTTCTTATTATATGAAAGAACTTTGGGGTCTTGCCGAAGCTGTGGGAATTGTTGTCCTTGGAGAGATGGTACAAAATAAAGAAAAACCAAATAGTGCTACCTTTATTGGAAAAGGCAAAGTCGATGAGTTATTGGAATTATGTGAAAATATGGAAGCAGATACTGTTATTTTTAATAATGAGCTTTCAGGTATGCAAATAAGAAATTTAGAGGAGAGATTAGGACTTAGAGTTATTGATAGAACAATTCTTATATTGGATATATTTGCTAAAAGAGCTGTTTCAAGAGAAGGAAAGCTTCAAGTAGAATTGGCTCAACTTCAATATCGTTTACCAAGACTTATTGGTTTTGGGAAATCTCTTTCCCGTTTAGGTGGAGGAATAGGTACTAGGGGACCCGGAGAAAAAAAGTTAGAAACAGACAGAAGGCATATTTCCAAAAGAATGGATGATATAAAAAAAGAATTAAAGGAAATAAAAAATAATAGAGGTGTACAAAGAGCCAGAAGAGAAAAATCTGAAATACCTGTTGTTGCTTTAGTAGGTTATACGAATTCAGGGAAATCAGCAATAATGAATAAATTTTTGCAAATGACTGAGAAGGATGAAAAAGTTGTTTTTGAAGAGAATATGTTGTTTGCTACTTTAGATACATCTCATAGAAAAATAAAATTAGATAAAAATTATGAATTTATTCTAGCAGATACAGTTGGATTTGTAAGTAAATTACCGCATGCGCTTATAAAAGCTTTTAAATCTACTTTAGAAGAAGTTGTCTATGCAGATTTATTATTGCATATTGTGGATTCTTCCTATGAAAATAATAATTTCCACATTGAAGTAACAAATTCGGTTCTAAAAGAAATTGGTGCAGATGATAAGGAAAAGATTATTGTATATAATAAAATGGATTTATTATCAAATGAGGATTGTATTTCTTTGTGTGGAGGAAAGAATATATGTATTTCTGCAAAGCGTGGAGACAATATGGAACTTCTCATAGATGTTATTAAAGAAAAATTGTTTTCAGATAGAGTTAGTGTTAATATGCTGATTCCTTTTGACAGAGGAGATATCTCCTCATATCTTTGTAACAAGTGTAAAGTTATATTTATGGATTATGAAGAAAATGGGACAAAATTTAAAGTTGAATTATCAAAAGCTGATTTTAACAGATTAAATCACTTTATTGTTAAAAATAATAAAGGAGGACAAGACCAATGATTCTTTATAAAACAGTCTTGGATGAAGGAATGGCAGAACAAATAATAGAGAAATCTAGGTTTATTGCTCATGTAAAACATGTGGAAACTAAAGATGAAGCAGAATCTTTTTTTTCTGAAATCAAAACTAAACATAAATCAGCTACACATAATGTCCCTGCTTATGTAATTGGAGATAAATTTCAATTACAATGGGCAAGCGATGATGGTGAACCTCAAGGGACATCGGGAGCTCCTATCATTCAAATGCTTGTAAAAGAAGGTATCACAAATGTTGCTGTAATTGTAACCAGGTATTTTGGAGGAATCAAATTAGGTACAGGCGGATTGGTTAGAGCATATACAGGAACAGCAAAACTGGTGCTTGATGAAGTTGGAAAATATTCAGCAAAAGAGATGATGACTCTTACTGTGAAAATTGACTATACATATCATGGAAAAATACAGAATATGGCTGAAAATAATGATTTCTTTAAGATTATTAAAACCATATATGAAGATAAAATTATATTAGAATTATATGTAAATATTGAAAGCACTGATGAATTAAAAGTTTTGTTATCTAATATTACTTCAGGGAATTATTTATTATTATATGAGGATAAAAAAATAGTGTATATTTAGTTATAAATGCTATTTTAAGCATAATATAGAAATTCTTTTTGTAAATTGTAGTATTTTAGTTGACATTGTAAATTTCCTGTGCTAAGATAAAACACGGCTCACAAAAAAGGGCATGATAATTTGTTCCAAGGTAGCTCAATGGTGGAGCACTCGGCTGTTAACCGATAGGCTGTGGGTTCGAGCCCCACCCTTGGAGCCAAATAAAAAAAATGAAAAAAAGTGTTGACAAGTAAAGAAAAATGCTGTATATTAAATGAGCGTCTTAAAACACAACAAACGCAAATTAAAACATGAAAATACAAAATAAAAATAAAAATAAAAAAAGCCTTGACAACGAAAAACAAATACTATATAATATATAAACGTGTCAAGTAAAAAATAAGACAAGAACAAGAAACATACCGGGGCGCATAGCTCAGCTGGGAGAGCACCTGCCTTACAAGCAGGGGGTCATAGGTTCGAGCCCTATTGCGCCCACCAATTTCATGGCCTGGTAGTTCAGTTGGTTAGAATGCCAGCCTGTCACGCTGGAGGTCGTCGGTTCGAGCCCGATCCAGGTCGCCAATTTAACATTTTATAACATTTTATTATTAAAGCAATATATTTTGCTGGTGTGGCTCAACGGTAGAGCAGCTGATTTGTAATCAGCAGGTTGGGGGTTCGATTCCCTCCACCAGCTCCATTATTCTAAATATTATTTGGAGGGATTCCCGAGTGGCCAAAGGGGGCGGACTGTAAATCCGTTAGCTGAGCTTTCGGTGGTTCGAATCCACCTCCCTCCACCAATTTATACGCGGAAGTGGCTCAGGGGTAGAGCATCGCCTTGCCAAGGCGAGGGTCGCGAGTTCGAATCTCGTCTTCCGCTCCAATTTTGCGGATGTAGTTCAATGGTAGAACTTCAGCCTTCCAAGCTGATAGTGTGAGTTCGATTCTCATCATCCGCTCCATTTTAAGGGCTCATAGCTCAGCTGGATAGAGCAACGGCCTTCTAAGCCGTTTGTCCGGGGTTCGAATCCCTGTGGGCTCACCATTTATTTTTTTAGAGAATGGGGTATAGCCAAGCCGGTAAGGCAACGGACTTTGACTCCGTCATGCGTAGGTTCGAGTCCTGCTACCCCAGCCATTTTGACCCATTAGCTCAGTCGGTAGAGCACTTGACTTTTAATCAAGGTGTCCCGCGTTCGAACCGCGGATGGGTCACCAATTTAATAATAAGTAGTAGAACTCATTGTGGAGAGGTGTCCGAGTGGTTTAAGGAGCTGGTCTTGAAAACCAGTGATTCCGAAAGGGACCGTGGGTTCGAATCCCACCCTCTCCGCCATATTTGAATAATAGGATCGAAACTCATTTGGAGAAGTACTCAAGTAGGCTGAAGAGGACGGTTTGCTAAACCGTTAGACCGGGCAACTGGTGCATGGGTTCGAATCCCATCTTCTCCGCCATATGATATAGGGGTATAGCTCAGTTGGTAGAGCGATAGTCTCCAAAACTATGCGCCGTGGGTTCAAGTCCTACTACCCCTGCCAAATAAATAATAATAATGCACTTATCGGGGTGTAGCGCAGCTTGGTAGCGCAACTGGTTTGGGACCAGTGGGCCGCGGGTTCAAATCCTGCCACCCCGACCATTTAATAATAAGGGCCATTAGCTCAGTTGGTCAGAGCGTCCGGCTCATAACCGGCAGGTCCGGGGTTCAAGTCCCTGATGGCCCACCAAAAATATATTATATGCCCAGATAGCTCAGTAGGTAGAGCAGAGGACTGAAAATCCTCGTGTCCTTGGTTCAATTCCGAGTCTGGGCACCATAATCTTTATAAAAGGTAGTCGCTTGCAGACGTATGTCCGAGGGGCTATTTTTTTAATTTGTCCTTTTATTATGATTGATTTTATATAATGTTTGTCTTAGAATAATTAGTATAAGAAGAGGAGGAGTTGCAATGGCTCAATTATATTATAGATATAGTACAATGAATGCAGGAAAATCAATAGAATTGATTAAAGTTGCATATAATTATGAAGAAAGAGGGAAAAACGTATTAGTTTTGGCTCCAAGTGTTGACGATAGATATGAGCTGGGATATATTACTTCAAGAATCGGTGTATCAAGGAAAGCTGATATGATTGATAGTGACTCTAATATCTTAGAACTATTTATGAAAAAAAATCGAGAAAAGAAAATAGATTGTGTTTTGATTGATGAATGTCAGTTTTTAAAAAAGCATCATGTACAGGAACTTGTTGAAATTGTAGATAGCTGTGATGTTCCTGTTCTTGCATATGGATTAAAAAATGATTTTAAAAATGAACTATTTGAAGGTTCATATTATATGCTTGTATATGCAGATAAAATAGAGGAAATAAAGACAATATGCTGGTGTGGAAGGAAAGCTACTATGGTTGCAAGAATTGTTGACGGTAAATTCGTTAAAACAGGAGAACAGATAGTAGTAGGCGGCAATGATATGTATATATCTCTTTGCAGAAAGCATTATAATGATGGTAGATTAGGAGAAGATTAATAGCAGGAAGCAGGCTGACATAATATAGTCAGCCTCTTTTTATGTTATTTATAAAAATTATTTTTCTAATCTTTTACCTTGATATGACTGCCTTTCTTTGAACTCTTTATTAACTCCATTTAGTATGGTACGTTTTTCATAACTCCATTCGGGTGCAATAAGCAGATGTCTTGGAGCATCAGCCGTAATTCTGTGTATAGTAATATTTTGTGGAACAATTTCCAATGCATCTACAACCAAGTTAATATATTCCTTTTTTGTTGGTATATGAATTTTATCAGGATAAAATTCAACAAGTTTAGTATTTTTTAAAACATTCATAAGATGTATTTTAATACCGAATATATTTTTATCACAAACATACTTGAGAGATTCAAGCATTTGTTTTTTATCTTCACCTGGAAGTCCAAAAATTAAGTGCACTACGGTTTTTATATTTAATCTAGATAAATTTTCAATAGCTTTATCAAAAGTAGATAATGGATAACATCTGTTGATTAAATTAGCAGTTTCTTCGTGCATGGTTTGAAGGCCTAGTTCTACCCATAAAAAATTCTTTTTGTTAATTTCATCTAAAAGGCATAAAACTTCGTCAGATAAGCAGTCTGGACGTGTTGCAATGGCTATACCTATAACATTTGGATAACTAAGAGCTTCGTAATATTTTTCCCTTAATATTTCAATAGGGGCATATGTATTTGTATGACTTTGAAAGTAGGCAATATATTTTCCTGAGGGCCATTTCTTAGATAAGAGTTTAATTTGATCAGGAATATTACTGGCAAAATCCCCAGAACCTTCTGATGAACAAAAAATACAACCATCAATTCCTTTTGTGCCATCCCTGTTTGGACATGTAAAACCACCATCTAAGGATAATTTTATAATTTTACACCCAAATTTTTCTTTTAAATAATTTCCTATAGAATTAAAATAACTATTTACAAATATATTTGACATATTATTTCCTTACCTTTAAATTGCTAATAAAAATGTATTACATTTATAGTGATGTGCTTTGCAGTTTTATAAATCTATGATATAATATTTTGTCATAAATGTGAAGATATTTTATGAAGAAAGAAGAACGTTAGAAATGAAAAAATGCAAAGAAAATAGTTGTATGAATTCTCATTGTGAGATAAGAAATTTAAACAACGATAGTTATATTAGTATAAATGATTTAGATGATGTAAGTGTTATAAAGCCCCAATTATTGCTGCATAGCTGTTGTGGTCCTTGCAGTACTTCAGTCATTGAAAAGTTAGTTTACTCTTATGATATAACTGTATTCTTTTATAACCCGAATATTACAGATACAGAAGAATACAAGAGGCGTAAAGATGCTCAAATTTCATTTATAAATCAATATAACGGAAGTAAAGATTCTATTGGAAAAATTGCATTTATGGAAGGTTCTTATGATGTAGATGAATTTTATAAAGTATCTGCTGGATTGGAGAAAGAGCCTGAAGGCGGGAGAAGATGCGTAAAATGCTTTGAAATGAGGTTGGAAAAAACAGCTGAAACTGCAAGTCTTTCAGGTTATAATTATTTTGCAACAACATTAACCGTGAGCCCTTATAAAAATTATGCTATTATAAGTAAAATAGGAACTAAATTAGGAGTTAAATATGGGCTTGTTTTTTTAAATGAAGATTTTAAGAAAAAAGATGGTTATAAAAGATCAATAGAATTGTCTAAAAAATATAACCTGTATAGACAAAAATATTGCGGATGTAAATTTGCACAAGGAGGAAAAATAAAATGTCAAAAGGATTAATAATACCAGAAGGTTATTCACCTGTAATTGAGTTTATGGAAAGTCAAAGAGCAATTAAAAAGATTAAGGATTTTTTTCAGCAGGAGCTTGCTTATGGATTAAATCTTAGACGCGTTACTGCACCATTATTTGTTATTCCTGAAAGTGGACTAAATGATAACTTAAATGGTTATGAAAGAACAGTAACTTTTACTTTAAAAGATATGAATGAGCAGAAAGTAGAAATTGTTCAGTCTTTGGCAAAATGGAAAAGAATGGCTCTTGGAAAGTATAATGTAGAAGCTGGAAAAGGTATATATACTGATATGAATGCAATTAGAAGAGATGAAGAATTTGATAATCTACATTCAGTATATGTTGATCAATGGGATTGGGAAAAATCAATAAATAAAACAGATCGTACAGAAAAATATTTAAAAGAAACTGTAATTACTATATATAATGCTATAAAAAATTTAGGAGATTATGTTAATAGATTATATAGAGATCTTCAAACAGAGCTCCCTAATGAAATATATTTTATAACTACTCAAGAACTTGAAGATAGATATCCTGATAAAACTCCAAAGGAGAGAGAAAATGCTATAGCAGAAGAAAAGAAGGCTGTTTTCATTATGAAGATTGGAGGAAAGCTGAATTCGGGAGAGAAGCATGACGGAAGAGCACCAGATTATGATGATTGGGAATTAAACGGAGATATTGTATTATGGAATGAAGTTCTTTCTATTGCTTTTGAAATTTCTTCTATGGGAATAAGAGTGGACGAAGAAGCAATGGAAAGACAATTAAAACTTGCAGACGCAATGGACAGAAAAGAATTTCCATTTCATAAGGCTATTTTAAATAAAGAACTGCCTTATAGTATAGGCGGAGGAATTGGACAATCCAGACTATGCATGTTCTTTTTAAGAAAAGCACACATTGGAGAAGTTCAAGTTTCAGTATGGCCTGAAGAAATGATAAAAGAATGTGAAGAAAATAATATATTTTTATTATAAGAATTATATATTGAGATTGTAAATAATATCAAAGAAAGTATAAAAATAATCGGCAGGGAATCATCTGATGAAACTGCCGATATGTGCAAATAGAAATCTCTGATTACGTGATTTGCTCTTTCTTTATAATATTTAAACATAGATAAGGAATAAAATGAAATATGTAAATGTGGCAATAGATAATAATAATGACAATACTGATATTTTATATACTTATGCTTGTGAGTTTGATGAAATTAAGATTGGCAATAAGGTTTATGTTCCTTTTGGAAAAGGAAACAGAACAAAGGCTGCATACGTATTTGAAGTTTTAGATAAAATATCTATTAATATAAATAAGATTAAGTATATAGATCATATTGATGAAGAAATTTCTTTAAACAAAGAAATTATAAATACATGTAAATGGATAAGACAGCAATACATATGCAGATATATTGATTCTATAAAATGTTTTACGCCAGCCGGAAGTTTATCAAAACGAGGTAAAATAAGAACTCCGTACAAAGATTTTGAAGGAGAATATAAGTCTATAAAAGACTTGACTATGGAACAATCTAATGCTTTAGATAGAATAAATCCATTTATAGAGAAACAAGAGTATAAAACTTTTTTAATACATGGTGTTACAAGCAGTGGAAAAACTGAGATTTATATGAGAGCCATTGATAAATGTATTAAAATGGGACGTACTGCAATAATGCTTGTGCCTGAAATTTCTTTAACAACTCAAACTATTGAAAGATTTATTGGCAGGTTTGGATCAGAAAATATGGCAGTACTTCATAGTAAGCTTTCATTAGGGGAAAGATATGATGAGTGGATGCGTGTAAAGAAAGGAAAAGTAAAGATTCTTATTGGTGCACGTTCCGGAGTTTTTGCTCCATTTGAAAATATTGGAGTAATAATTTTAGATGAGGAGCATGAGACGACATATAAATCAGATAAAACTCCTAAATATGATACAGTAGAGGTAGCAATAAAAAGAGCACAGCAAAATAATGGGATTGTACTATTAGGAAGTGCGACCCCATCATTAATCTCTTCATATAAAGCTGAGAAAGGTTTGTATGAAAAAATAACATTGAAGAAAAGATATAATGAGGCTAATCTTCCTGAAGTTCAAATCATAGATATGAGGGAAGAATTAAAAAATGGTAATAAAACCATTTTTAGCGTTGCTTTATATAACGAAATATGTAATTGCTTAGATAATGAAAAACAGGTAATTTTATTTTTGAACAGAAGAGGTTATTCTTCTTTTATATCTTGCAGAAGCTGTGGATATGTTCTTAAGTGTAAAGAATGTGGAATTTCATTAACTTATCATAAATCCAATAATAAAGCTATTTGTCATTTTTGCGGTTATACAGAGGACATCCCTGAACAATGCCCAGAGTGCCATGGCAAATATATTAAACATTTTGGTGTAGGTACTGAAAAAGTAGAGGAAGTATCTAAAAAGTTATTTCCTCAAAGTATTGTAGAAAGGTTAGATCTTGATACTACTAAAAGAAAAGGAAGTATTGATAAAATTATAAATAATTTTAAAAAAGGAAAAACACATATTTTAATAGGAACTCAATTAGTAGCTAAAGGTCTTGATTTTGCAAATGTAGGATTAGTAGGAATAATTTCAGCGGATATTACTTTAAATATATCAGATTTTCGTGCTGCTGAGAGAACCTTTCAGCTAATTACACAAGCTGCAGGCAGAGCAGGAAGAGGTAATGAATCTGGTAGGGTAATTATACAATCTTATAGTCCGAATCATTATGCTATTTTAGCTGCGGCTAAACATGATTATGGGGAATTTTATAAGACGGAGAAAATGATCCGAAGTATGTTGCTTTATCCTCCATACAGTGATTTAATACAAATTATTATTTCATCTGAAGAGGAAGAAGAAGTTCAGCTTAGAAGTGAAAAAGTGGTACAAGATTTTATTAACAAAGCAGGAAATAAAAGTAAAAAGTATATATTTGGACCACACCCTGCTCCAATGAATAAAATAAATAATCATTATCGCTATCAATTGTTAATTAAATGTTTGCCTGAAAACAGATTAATATATACACAGATAATTACCGAAATTAAATTGGGCATAAGTACTGACAGAAATGCTAAATATTTAATTTCTATTGATATTAACCCATATAGTTTTTTATAAATAATTAAAGGAGTACAGAATGGCATTAAGAAATATAGTTACAGAAGGTGACGATATATTAAGGAAAAGATCAAGAGAAGTAAATGAAATCAATGATAGAATTATTATGATTCTTGATGATATGTTAGAAACGATGAGATACTATAATGGTGTAGGAATTGCAGCACCACAGGTTGGGGTGTTAAAAAGAATTTTTATAGTAGAAGTAGAGGACCAGTTATTTGAATTGATTAACCCGGAAATAGTAGAGGAAAGTGGCAGCTATGTTGATGAAGAAGCTTGTTTGAGCGTACCTGGTGTAATTGGTATTGTTGATAGACCAAATTATGTTAAGATAAAAGGCTTAAATCGAAATGGAGAAGAAGTTGTTTATGAAGGTAAAGATTTTTTAGCAAAGGCGTTTTGTCATGAATATGATCATTTAAATGGTACTTTGTTTATAGATAAGGCTACTGATATTAGAAATGTAGAATAGATGGTGAAAATATGAAAGTTATCTATATGGGTACTCCTGAGTTTGCAGTACCTGCTTTAGAACAATTATATAATAATGGATATGAAATACCAATTGTGGTAACACAACCTGATAAAGCAAGGGATAGGGGGAAAAAAATTCAGTTTCCTGCCGTAAAACAAAAAGCTCTGGAACTTGGTATAAGAGTATTACAGCCGGAAAAAGTAAAAGGTGATACAGCTTTTATTTCTCAAATAAAAGAGTTTGAACCTGATTTAATTGTAGTGGCGGCTTATGGAAAAATATTACCTAAAAGCATTCTTGATATACCAAAATATGGATGTGTTAATATACATGCGTCTTTATTACCTAAATACAGAGGAGCAGCACCAATACATTGGAGCATCATTGAAGGCGAAGAAGAAACAGGAGTTACTCTTATGTATATGGAAGAAGGTTTGGATACGGGGGATATGATTGCTTCTTCCAAAACAAAAATTGATAAAAAAACCACATCAGTATTACATGATGAGTTGGCTGAAATGGGAGCAAGGTTATTAATTGATACAATTCCAAGTATTGAAAATGGAACAGCAAAGAGAATAAAACAGGATGATAGTAAATCAACGTATGCTCCTATGATATTTAAAAAAGATGGTATTATAGATTATTCAAAAAATCCTATTGAAATTGAAAGGCTTGTAAGAGGATTAAATTCTTGGCCGGGAGCATATACCATATATAATGATAAGACTATGAAAATATGGGAAGCAGAAGCTAAAGAAAAAGAAAGCTCAGAAAAAGACGGTACTATATTAAATGTATCTGATAAAGGAATAGAAGTTGCCGCAGGCGGAAAAATACTATTAATTAAAAAAATTCAAATGCCGGGTAAAAAATCTATGCCGGTTGCTGATTATTTAAAGGGAAATAAGATTGATATTAAAACTATATTAGGTTAAATAATATCAGAAAGGATCTTAGAGATATGTATTATTATGGAATTGATCCCACATTTATTTTATTAATACCTGCAATAATATTTACAATGATTGCACAAAGAAAAGTTCATTCTGCCTATGCTAAATATGCAAGAGTAAGAAACAGAAAAGGAATGACAGGAGCACAGGCTGCAAGAAAAATATTGGATATGAATGGTTTAAGAGATGTATCTATTGAAATTACACAAAGAGAATTATCTGATCATTATGACCCAAGGAACAGAGTAATGAGACTTTCACCAAAAGTTTATAATGAACCTTCAATTGCTTCAATCAGTATTGCAGCACATGAATCAGGTCATGCAATTCAGCATGCTAAAAGTTATAAACCATTAGTAATTAGAAACAGTATAGCACCTGTTGTGTCGGTTGCTTCAAATCTATCTTGGCCGATAATAATAATAGGTTTTCTTATTATTGGTGCAGGCAATAGAACATCAGGCACTTTAGTTTTTGATATAGGTATTTTATTATTTACTACTGCAGTTATTTTCCAGGCTATTACATTACCTGTAGAATTTGATGCTAGCAAAAGAGCAATTGACCAAATGAATTCTTTAGGAATCATATATTTGGAAGAGAGCAGCAGTGCTAAAAAAGTATTATCAGCTGCGGCTCTAACTTATGTTGCCGCTTTAGCTGCTTCTGTTGCGAATTTAATTCGATTGTTATTAATTAGGGGGCGTAATGATTAAATGGATGTGAATAGAAAAACTGCGTATTTTACATTAATGGATGTAGAAGAGAAAAAATCCTATTCTAATTTAGCACTTAACCATCATATCATATGTGGAAAACCAGATTCAGTTGCTTTTGTTAGAGAACTGGTTTATGGTGTTTTGGAAAACAAAATTTATTTGGATTATATAATCAGTAAATTTGTTAATACACCGGTAGATAAGATGAGATCAAGAGATTTAACAATACTTAGGATGGGAATTTATCAATTAGGATTTATGGATTCTGTTCCAGAGTATGCAGCTGTAAATGAAAGTGTTGTTATAGCAAAAAGATTTTGCAAAGGCAGAGAAGGTTTTATTAATGGGGTACTTAGGTCGTATATTCGAAGTAAAGACAGTATCGAATTGCCGGATAGAAATGCAGGAGAAATTGAATATCTTTCAACTAAGTATTCTTATGAAGCCTGGATTATTGAACTTTGGTTGGAGCAATATAATGTGGATTTTGTTGAAAAACTACTTAAAAGTGGTAACGAAACACCAGATCTAGTTATTAGAGTAAATAATTTGAAAACAAATAAAGAAGACCTAAAGAACAAGTTGTTGGCGAAAGATTATTCTGTAAAAGATGGGGCTCTTTGCAGTGAGGCATTGCATGTAAAAGGAAGTGGATTATTAAAAGATAATCTTTACAAAAATGGAATGTTTTCGGTTCAAGACGAAAGTTCTATGTTAGCAGTTGAAATGTTAGATCCTAAACCTAATGATCTTGTTATGGATGTTTGTGCTGCTCCGGGAGGAAAAACCTTATTTATTGCAGAAAAGATGAATAATAAGGGAATTATTAAGGCCTGTGATATTTATAAAAGAAAACTAGGAATTATTGATAAAGAATCTGAACGTTTAGGCATAACAATTATAGAAACAAAAACTTGGGATGCATCAAAGATTGATTCGTCTATGGTAGATAAAGCCGATAAAGTTTTAGTTGATGCACCATGTTCAGGTCTTGGAGTAATTCGAAGAAAGCCGGAAATAAAGTATAAAAAACGAAATGATAATACAAAAGAATTACCAATAAAGCAATTAGATATTCTTTGTGCTTCATCAAAGTATGTGAAGCCGGGAGGAATATTAGTGTATAGTACTTGTACCATTTCTTTATATGAGAATCAAAGAGTAATCAGTGATTTTTTAAGAAAAAATCCATCTTTTGAAAAAATTGAAATATTACAATTATTTCCAAACATTAATAATTCGGATGGCTTTTTTATTTGTAAGATGCAGAAGGAAAATAGCATAATATCAAAAGATCGTGCCACACTTTAATAATTTTTTAAAAAACATATTATACGCAGTTTTGGGGGTATTAGTATGGTACAAGTAGGATTTAAAACTGACAAAGGTAAAAAACGTAAAAATAATGAGGATTCTTTATTTGTAATTCCAGAATATAAAACATATATTGTAGCTGACGGAGTAGGAGGTCATAATTCCGGTGAAATTGCAAGCAGAACTGCTGTAAGCAGCATTGCGGAATATATTAAGTCAAATCCTTTCGATGAGATTTATGAAGAAGAATATCTAAGGGAATATTTTTTAACTTGTTTGAAGCATGTAAATGAGAAAATATATAAGATATCTTTAGAAAATAGGCAGCATAGTGGTATGGCTACTACAATAGTTATTCTTTTTATAAAAGATGGCAAAGCCTATATTATAAATGTTGGAGACAGCAGAGCATATATAATTAGAAATAAAAGCATAATTCAGATTACGCAAGATCATACATATGTAAATGAATTGCTTAAAAATGGATCAATCACTATTCAACAAGCTAAGATTCATCCTCAAAAACATATGATTACCAGAGCCCTAGGTGGAGACATAGATATTTATCCGGATTTTTATCAAATAGAAATTAAGGAAAAGGATATTTTCATTTTATGTACAGACGGACTTTACAGTGAGGTAGAAGAAGATAAAATATGTGAATTAGCAATAAAAAACAATACTATGAGTAGTCTAAGCAATGAATTAATTAAGCTGGCAAATAAAAATGGCGGAAATGATAATATTACCGTTGTTTGTTTAAAGATAGGAACAGGAGGAGCCGCATATGAGTAGTAGATTACTTGCAGGCAGGTATGAATTACTTGAAAAAATAGGCGATGGCGGCATGGCCATTGTATATAAGGCAAAATGCAAGGTACTAAATCGTTATGTTGCAATCAAAATATTAAAACCTGAATTTACTAAGGATGTTAAGTTTATAGAGAATTTCAGAAGAGAGTCACAAGCAGCAGCAAGTCTTACACATCCTAATATAGTAAATGTATATGATGTAGGGAAAGATGGTAATATTAATTATATTGTAATGGAACTCATAGAAGGTAAAGTTTTAAGCGATATAATAAAAGAAGAAGGCCCTATGGAAGCAAAAAGAGCCATTTCAATTACAAAACAAATAGCACTAGCTCTTAGCTTTGCTCATAAAAATCAAATAATACATAGAGATGTAAAACCTCATAATATTTTAATAACTGAAAATGATGTTGCTAAAATAACTGATTTTGGTATCGCTAAAGCTGTTAATTCAGCTACCATTGTAGGACAGACCGGAATTGTTATGGGTTCTGTACATTATTTTTCTCCTGAACAGGCAAGGGGTGGTTATGTAGATGAAAAATCGGATATTTATTCCCTTGGAATAGTACTGTATGAATTACTTACAGGGAAAGTACCTTTTGATGCAGATAATCCTGTTGCAGTAGCGGTTATGCATATGAATGAAGAAATAGTCCCTCCCTCTAAATTAGTGCCGTCTATTATACCAGAGCTTGAAGAAGTGGTTATGAAAGCTACGAATAAGTATCAGACAAGCAGATATAAGACCGCAGATGAAATGTATGAAGCTTTAGACAGAGCAGCTTTCAGCATGCTTGGACTTACTGGAGAAGGTGCACAGTATATGTACAAGGGTATGGGAACTACGATGACAATGGAAGCCGTTAATAATAATATTACTAAAAAACAGGAGCTGCCAAAAGAGGAAGAAAAGGAACATGAAGAAAATATGAGAGAGAAAGTCAAAACTAAAGATAGAAATAATAATGGAAAAAAGAAATTTAGATTAAACAAAATAAAAGTACTTGCAATTATATTGGCATTAATTTGTGCAATTCCTGCAAGTCAATTTATACTTTCTGCTGTAGAAGGATTTGGAAAAGAAAAGGAAGTTGAAGTTCCTAAGCTAGTAGGTATGACTATAAGCGAAGCCGAAAAAACATTAGAAGATAAAAATTTAGAATGTGAAGTTGAAGATAAAGTAACTAGTAGTGAATATGAAGAAGGCCGAATAGTATCACAAGATCCGCCGGAAGGTATGAAGATAAAAACAGGTCAGACCATAAAGGTAAATGTTAGTAAGGGTTTAGAGTACGGAACCGTACCTGATGTAACAAATAAATCTTTGGAAGATGCAATTTTTTCATTAAAAGCTTATGGGTTTGATAAAGGAGAAGTTACTATTCAGGATAGTGAACTTGATGAAAATGTTGTAATAAGCCAATCTCCAAAGGGAAACACCGAGCAGGCTCCGGGGACGACTATTGATTTGGTTGTAAGTAATGGAAAATACAGTAATCTTGCAGAAATGCCTAATCTACTTGGATTAAGCTTAGAAAAAGCGAAAGCAGAGATAAAAAAAGCAGGTTTACAAGTAGGTGAAATCGGAGAGGAATCCAGTCAAGCTTATGAAAAAGATAAAGTTATGTGGCAGCAGTATGAGGCTGGTCAGGAATTAAATGAAGGCAGTACTGTAAATATAAAAATAAGTAAAGGAAGCAGTGAACCAGAAGGGCCTAAAGATATAAAATTGACTATTGATTATAATGAAGCTAAAAATGAAGTTTTCTTTTTAACTGTAGTAATTTCGGATGAAAATGGCGTAAGGACAGTATGCAGCGGTGAAGAGAGATTTAGGAGCAACGGATCAGAAGAATTTACTTTAACAGGAACAGGTAAAGGCACGGTTACCGTTATTTTTGACAATGATAAGGTTATTGAAAAGAAGGTAAATTTCAATAGTGGAGAGATTAGTTAATGAAAGGAATTATTATAAAGGGGATTGCAGGGTTTTATTATGTAAGGACAGATAATCAAATATATCAATGTAAAGCAAGAGGAATTTTTAAGAAAAACGGTATTACTCCTTTTGTGGGAGATGAGGTTATTATAGAAGAAACCGATGAGTTAGATGGAGAAGCCGTTATAAATGAAATATTGCCAAGGAAAAATTCATTTATAAGGCCTCCAATTGCAAATGTTGATTGTTTTGTTATTGTTATTTCTATTGCAAAGCCTAAGCCTAATTTAATAATTTTAGATAAGTTTTTAGTTATGGCAGAAAAAGCTCATACTAAAATTATCATATGCTTTAATAAAATTGATTTAGATAAGGATAACAGATTAGAAGAGATTATGAAAGTATACGAGAATCTTTATACAGTTGTCAAAGTAAGTGGATACACAGGAGAAGGCATAGATGAGTTAAAAAAACTTTTAAAAGGTAAAAAGAGTGCATTTGCAGGGCCTTCAGGTGTTGGTAAATCTACGTTACTTAATAACTTACAGGAAGGCTTCAATGTGCAAACAGGAGAGATTAGTTATAAGACTAATAGAGGAAAACATACAACAAGACATGTAGAAATTTTTGAGCTGGATTTTGGAGGTATGATATATGATACACCTGGATTTACGTCATTTGACGTTTTAGATGCTGAGGAAGATGAATTACATTATTTTTATCCAGAAATGATTTCTTTTATAGGGCAGTGCAAATATGATAATTGCCGTCATATTAAAGAGCCAGACTGTAGAATTAGGGAGGCTGTGGATTCAGGAAAGATTCATAAATCCAGATATAACTCATATGTAACACAATATAATGAAATTAAAGAAAAGAGGAAAAAGTATTATGATTAGACTAGCACCATCAATTTTATCTGCGGATTTTTCTAAATTGGGCGAAGAGGTAAATACTATTGAAGAAGCAGGTGCACATTTGATTCATGTAGATATTATGGATGGTCATTTTGTACCTAATATAAGTTATGGTGCTACTGTAATGAAAAGCTTAGTAGGAAAAACAAAATTGGCTTTTGATGTACATCTTATGATTGAAAATCCGGATTTATATATTGATGATTTTGTAACTGAGAATACAGAATTTATTACTGTACATGTTGAGGCATGCCCACACTTACACAGAACAATTCAACATATTAAATCCTTAGGAATTAAAGCTGGTGTTGCATTAAATCCTGCAACTTCTTTATCTGTTTTAGATTACATAATTGATGATATAGATATGGTATTAATAATGTCAGTTAATCCTGGTTTTGGTGGACAAAATTTTATTTTGTCAGCACTTGATAAAGTTAAGGAGTTAAAGGAAATTAAAGATATTACTAATTCTAATTTGCTTATTGAATTAGATGGCGGAGTTAATCTTAATAATGTAAAAGAGATTATTGATGCTGGTGTAGAGATAGTAGTGGCAGGATCTTCAGTCTTTAATGTGGATAATATTGAAAAAAGAGTAAAAGAATTTCTGGAAACTTTTTAAATTAATATTTATAAACTTACAGGGTAGATTAAAATATCTATCCTTTTTTAATTTTGATAAAAATATTTTTTTTTAACAGGCTAAGTATTTATTACAGTGGTGATAGATTACTTAGCTTTTTATTTTACATTTATATATTGGGAAAAATGTAAAATAATGGTTGACAAATATTAAAAATGGATTAAAATAAAGATAAGAAATGTAAATAAATACCAAAAATAGAATGAAAGGAAATAATATAAAGTTGATAAATTTTAATAAGATGAAACTTTTTATAGGATTGTTATTAATAGTTATTGCTATAGGAGGTCTTACATTCTGGGAATTGAAAGGACGAAATCTTTTATTTATGGAAACAGTAGTTGTAGCTAATCAAGACATTACAGCAGGCACTAAAATAACAAAAGATTTATTGTCACAAACAGAAATTTTAAAAGAAAATAAAGTAAAAGGAGCAATTAAACCTGAAGAGATCAATGAAAAATATGGGAAGGCTATAAATCAAAATATATTAAAAAGTGATCAAATATCTGCTGAATATTTTAATAATGATGATTTTTGTATAAAAAAAGGGCAATCAATCTTTGTTATAAATAGAGATTGGATAGCTATGCGCAGTAGCTCTTTAAGGAGAGGTGATATAGTGAATATTTATTTATCTAATAATGAAGGTCTAAAGCTTGGCACATATAAATTAGCTTATGTTAAAGATGATTCTGACAGAGAGATAAAAAGTGTAAATGAAATGACTGGAGTAAGGGTTAATAATAATGATTTACTTGATAGAGAGGATAGCTCTGGTTCTATAGATCATATTGAAATTATTTGCAGCATAGATCAGTATGATGTAATTAAGAAGATGGTAGAATCTCAATTAGAACCTTCACTAATAATTGTACAAAAGGAGGATTATAAATGAATAATTTTTTTGTTTTTCATGGAATAGATCATAAAGTTGGTACTACTATGATATCTCAATCAGTGGCGGAATATATTTCAAACAACTATGATGATTTAAAAGTACTATTTATGACATTAAATGGAAGAGAGAGCACTGAATATATAAAAGATATACCTGAAACTATTGAAGGGATTAAAATACATATCGATAATAAAATGTTGAGAATAGAAGATTTTAAAAGAGCGTGTAAAATAACAGATTCTCTTTATATATTGGCAGGTATTACAAATGAATTAGAAAAAAGATATTATTATCCTGATACTGTATCTTATTTACTTAGTGCAGTAGCTTCTTATTTTGAAGTTATTATTATTGACAGTGGTAATGAAATTGATAATGGACTTGCAGTTGGTTCATTGTCGTCAACAGATAATAAATTTTTGATTATTACACAAAATGAATCAACATTAAAAAGGTGGGAACGAATGAAGCCTATCTATAATAAATTAGAAATATATTTTAATCGTTTTATAGTAAATAAATTTGATAATAAAGATCCATTTAGTTTAAATTACATTATGCAGAGATTTGAACTTTTAAAACCTAATATGCTAAAGGTAGAAAGAACAGATTATGATCGTCAGGCAGAGATGGATTATAAAACTTTATTAGAATATCGTAATGAAAAATATAATCATGATATAGAAGAACTTTCAAATATTATTTTAACAAAGATAGGTAAACCAATTAAAAAGAAGCAAAGGAAAAATATATGGAGAAGTTTTATTTAGATGAATATTATTCCTCTTCTAAGGGAAAAAATCAAAATAAGTCTATTGCTGACAGTATTGAATTTGTAAAATTATGCAGTAGAATTAACATTGAATTTTTAAAAGAATGGGAAAATAAAAATGAAAATATTAATTATACTCTAAAAATACAAAAAAAGGCTATTATTGGATATGAAAAAGAAGTTGCTTATTTTAAAAGTAAAATTAAAGTTTTAGTAAAAAAATTAGGGGCAAGTGATACAAGATATCCAAAGTGGTATAAAAGCTTAGCGGATGCAATTTATCATGAAAATTGGGGATTGGCAGGCATTGCGGAATGGTTTAGCGAAGACATTATTAATAGCAGTTCCGCAAAGGTTATAGGAGATAGAATATACTTTTTAGAAAATGGACAGATGAAATTAAAAGAGCAAAAAATATCAAAAGACAGAAGACAGCAACTCATAAGAGCGTTTCTATTACTTACACCAGAAGAACGATTAGATAAAGAATCTCATGAAATATATATGTTGGATGGAACCAGAGTTACTATCTTTGGCGGTAGCATGGTAAAAGATGGACAAGATGTAATTGTTTTCAGAAGATATGTAATTCCTAATTACAGCTTTGAAGAACAGGCAGCAAGAGGGACTATTCCAAAGGCAGCAATACCACTATTTACAGCTATGGTTAATCTTGGATATAATATTGCTTTCACAGGTGCTGTAAGAACTGCTAAAACCACGTTTCTATCTACTTGGCAAAGCTACGAAAATCAATTTTTAGAAGGAGTAATGGTGGAAACAGATCCTGAAATACCATTACATAAAATTATGAAAGATGCGCCCATAATACAAATAATTGCCGACAATGATAAGTTGAAAAATATATCCAAAAATTTACTTAGAAGTGATGCTGATTATTTTATTATGGCTGAAGCTAGAGATGGAATTGCACTTGATACAGCATTACGTATAGCGAATAAAGGTACAAGAAGAATGAAAATAACTTTCCATACGAGAGATCCTTATTTTTTTCCATATGATGTTGCCAGTGAAATTGTAAAAAGTTTAGGCGGAGATCTAAATATAACTGCTAAAAGAGTAGCATCTAGTTTTGACTATATATTTCATTTTATACAATTAAAAAATAAAAATCAAAAAAGATTAAAAGGAATATACGAATTAAGTTTAGATATTAAAAAGAATGAAATTATTATTAAACAAATTTGTAGTTATGACGTGGAAAAAGATGATTGGAGTTGGAAGAATCATATAAGTAATGATAAAAAAATTGCAGGAATGGAGGAAGATACACAATCATATTTAAAATTTTCGAGAATTTTATGTGATTTAGAAAAAAACAATGATTAAAAATATATGGAGGTTGGTTTTTTGACAAGAATAGATTTATTTGTAATTATAATAAACGTTGTTATCTGTATAACATTTATATTAGGAATTTTTATAGTGTTTAAGGATTGTTTTTTCAGTTATTATATGAAAATAAAAATGTTTAAAAGATTGCAAGCAAGAAGAAATGCAATGAAAGAGATGAATTGGATAGAGAATCATTTAGAGCAAATTATAGCTATCGTATTAAAAAATAAAATACAATCAAGAACTTTTATTAAAATTGAATTAGGAATATTTATTGTTGTTTTTCTTATAGGAATTAGAAATGTTTCTATGATTTCAGCAATATTTATGTCTTTCATAATTATGATTTGTCCTTACTTACTTCTTAGAGTTAAATTAGAAGTTTATAGGAGAAAAGGAAGTTATGAGGGTGAAATGTTAATTGTTGAATTTTTAAACCAATATAGAATCAATAATTATAATATTTATCGGGCAATTGAGAGAGTAATTGAAGAAAATAAAGGAATGAAAATAAGTAATAAGCTTTTATATAAATTACTTATGGAAATCAGAAGTACTGGTAATAAAGATGTTATAAGAAGAGCTACAGATTCTTTTGCATATGGAATAAATACAAACTGGAGTAGGATGTTAGCTAACAATATTAGAATAGGGGTAGAAACAGGAATAAATGTTTCTTTATCAATTGAAGATATCTTAATTCAATTAAGAGATGCGAGAACTATTATTGAAGAAAGGAAAAGATTGAATTCAGAAGCCAACAGAATCCTTATTTTCCTTATACCATTTATGTACATTTCAACGATATATATGTCAATTAAATATCTAGATATACCCTTAAATAAATTCATGCAAAATCAGATTTATACATCCCAGGGTTTTTTCCTATTAACTATTATTTTGTTTTTATTTTTATTAAATATAGTTATTATGGAGTTTATAAATAATCAGAGATTTGATTTTTAACAAGGAGAGAAAATGAAAATAACACTCATGGTTTATGCTTTATGTATTCTTTGTTTTAGCTTAGGAGTTCTTTTTATAATAAATAATAACTTTACAAGATGGAGGATAGATAAAAATAATTACCAATATAAATTAAAGGATTATATTAATAAATTAAAAACAAGTAAATATATAAAAAAAATAAAAAACGAAAAAAAAGATAAAGAAATATATGAAGCTATTGCATTTTTAAGAAATATGACTACTCTTGGTAAGGGAAGTATGGTAAGTGCAGATTTTGTAATTCAGCAATTGGCAAGTCATAAAGGTATATTACAGCCGATTTATATAAGAATGCTAAGTTATCTGAGATTAAATAAAAAGGAAGAAGCTGCTATAGCTTTTTATGAAAATGTAGGAACTCCTATAAGTAAAGATTTTGCAAGATTATTAATTCAATGGGATGAGATGGATCCAAAAGATTTAATTGAAATTTTAATTTCTTATCAAAAAAATATAAAGGAAGAAAAAATTACACTTCAAAAAAAAAGAGATGAAATAATTAGTGATCTAATTTATTTTCCTGTTGTAATTAATGTAATAGTAATATTTATTAATTTTATATATGTAGCATATTTCCTTGATCAAAAGGAAATTTTACAAATGTTTATTTAAAAGAAAAGAGGGAGCATTAGAATGAAACAAATTATTGTAATGATAGCTATGGTTATGTTAGGAATTGCTATTGCTGGGATGGTGGCTACTTTTAAAGATACAGCAAATGACATTTCAGTTACAGCAAATAATAAAGTAAAACAAGTTATTTCAAATGAATAGGTGTGGAAATGAAACAGTTTATAGTATTATGCAGTACCATTCTTTTAGGAATAGCTATTTTTAAACTAATTATGGGAGAATCAGATGATTCAATAATTAACACAGTTAAAGAGGTATGGCAATCAGAATTAGTAATAAAAACGAGATTACCATAAAAGTATAATTATTAAAATTAATTTTATATTAAATGAAATTATAAAATTTTACAGCTTAAAATGAAGAAAACTTGATTAAAGATTGATTGATTTTTTTTAAAATGATTGAGGTAAATAATGAAGCAATTAATTGTATTGATGGGAGTATTGCCTATATTGGTTTTATTTATTATGCAATATTCTTTAGAACAAAAAAATAATGATTACATACAGAGATTTCAAGAATATGTTTATACTGCAAAAGAACAAGCAAAACAGACAGGATATTTTGATGAAAATATTAAACAGGAGCTTGCACACAATCTTTCTACTAATTTAAATATTCCAGATAGTGAGATTGTTATGAATGTAACAGAAGTACCAAAATTCAGAACTAATACCTATGATGATAGAGAATTAATTTATTATAAAATATCTGTACCGATTGAAAGATTAATGGCAGGTAATAAATTTCTTGGAATATCAGATGAGGATAACAGAGGTTGGTACACTATAGAGAGTAAAACAGCGAGTGAGTTAATAAAATGAAGACTTTTATTGTTTTTGTAGGGATTTTGATTATTAATATATCTTTTATTATTTATCAAGGTGATATGAATAGGTATGTTCAAGCACAAAATTTTTTAAAAGCTACTGCTGAAGAATGTGCATCGGGTGCAGCACTTTATTATGATGAAAATTTATTTTCTGAAGGGAAAATGGTATTTAAATATAGTGAAGGTATAAAATTTATAGAAAATTTTCTAAATGAAACAGAAAATAAAATGCCTTTTGAAAATTGCAGCAAAATTATGTATTCTATAGTTTTTGAAGATGATTTACAGGGGTATAAAGAAGATTCGAATCCATCAGTAGAAGTAATATTAAAAGTAGAAACAGAAGATTTTTTCAGATTACCATTTTTAAATATCAATAATGTTGAAAGAATGGCTAAATATGAATTACCTAAGGCATAATTAAAAAATTATGTGTTCATAATAGTAATAAAATTATTATTATGGGACATAAATATGCAAAAAAATATATACATGAAAAAAAATATAATGAAAAATAGTTTTATAATAACGGCATCTTTTTTTATTGTCGTTATTTTTCTTATATCTTTTTTAAATATGAATATACAAAAAGAAGCGAGTTTTATTCCCAATTATTCCAAAATAAATTTACAGAAAATATTGCAGAAAGAGCATTTTACTGATGATGATTATAAAACTTTATTAATGCAGACAGGACTAGGAGAAAATGCAGTTGATAAAATAATAAAAACAAATTCTTATAATGAATTAAATAATATTTTTAATAAATATCAAAGTGATTTTTTAAAAAAGCCTAATCATTGCATCAGAAAAATTGGTTTAGTTACTTATGAAGATAAGATAATCAATAAAGAGGGAAATATAATAAAAGCATTTGAAATACCTGATATAAAAAACGGTGATGTAGTAATCAGTAAGAGTACTTTTTCATTAGGGTGGAGACATGGGCATGCAGCTCTTGTTACTAATGCTGAAAAAGGGGAGATCATAGAAGCAACAGTTTGGGGATGCCCTACTAAAATAAAAAATATAAGCAGTTGGCAGAGTTATTCCAGCTTTATATTACTTAGACCAAAAAAAGCAATTGAAAGTGAGGAAATCAGTAAATTTGCATTAGAAAAATTAAAAGACATTCCATATGGTATTTTTACAGGTATACCTAATAAAGATCCTGATTGTATATCGAAAACACAATGTGCCCATTTGGTTTGGTATTGCTATTACAAGTTTGGATACGATATTGATTCAGATGGTGGCTGGCTTGTAACACCAAAAGATATTGCAAGAAGTAAATTCTTTGATATAGTACAAGTTTATGGCGTAAATCCAGAGGAAATATGGTAATAGATTTCTTGACAAATGAAGCTATTAGCTTATAATTAAATCATACTCTTCAATTAATATGGGGGGATTTTAATGTAATTTTAAATTTAATAGTTATACTTTAAGTTACATTATAAATAAAAATATCTTCTTAATATAAATATAAATGTTGAAGTCAGATTAATATATATAAAATAATCGGGAGGAAATTATGATAAAAGTAACATTAAAAGATGGCAGTATAAAAGAAGTTGAAAATGGATCAACTATTTTAGAAGTAGCAAAATCTATTCATCGTGGACTTGCGAAAGAAGCTGTAGCAGGGATTGTTGATGGTGAAGTAAAAGGATTAGATTTTAAAATAGATAAGGATTGTCAATTGGGCATTCTAAAATTCGAAGATGAAGAGGGAAGTAATACTTTTAGGCATACAAGTTCTCATATTCTAGCTCAAGCGGTAAAAAGGTTATTTCCGGAAGCAAAACTTGGAATTGGCCCTGCCATAGATAATGGCTTTTATTATGATTTTGATTTAGAACATAAATTTTCAGATGATGATATTAAAAAAATAGAAAAAGAGATGCGAAAAATTGTAGAATCAAATGTACCTCTAGAAAGATTTGAATTACCAAGATATGAAGCAATTAAACTTATGGAGGAAAAGGATGAGCCATATAAAGTTGAGCTTATTAATGATTTACCAGAAGATGCAGTTATTTCTTTTTATAAACAAGGTGATTTTACAGATTTATGTGCAGGGCCACACTTGTCCTCAACAGTAGGAGTTAAGGCTATTAAAATAATGAGTGTTGCCGGTGCATACTGGAGGGGAAGCGAAAAAAATAAAATGTTGCAAAGAATTTATGCAACATCTTTCCCTAAACAGAAAATGTTGGATGAATATATTGAAAGATTAGAAGAGGCAAAGAAAAGAGATCACAGAAAAATTGGTAAAGAGATGGATTTATTTGCAATATTTGAAGAGGGACCAGGATTTCCATTCTTTATGCCTAATGGTATGATTATCAGAAACGAATTAGAATCATTTTGGAGGCAAGAACATACTAAAAGAGGTTATCAAGAAATAAAGACTCCATTGATCTTAAGTGAAGAATTGTGGCATACATCAGGTCATTGGGATCATTATAAAGACAATATGTACTTTACTAAAATTGATGATAATGATTTTGCAATAAAGCCAATGAACTGTCCAGGAGCTATGCTTGCATATAAAAGAAAGATGTACAGCTACAGAGATTTTCCTATGAGAATAGGGGAATTAGGCCAAGTTCATAGACATGAATTATCAGGTGCATTACATGGACTTATGAGAGTTCGAACATTTACTCAGGATGATGCGCATATTTTTATGTTACCAGATCAAATTAAAGAGGAGATCGTTGGAGTAATTGATTTTATTGACTATGTATATAATCTGTTTGGTTTCAAATACCATATAGAACTTTCTACCAAACCTGAAGATTCAATGGGTTCTGATGAGGAATGGGAGATAGCTACAAATGCATTAAAAGATGCTATGGATCAAAAGAATATACCTTATATAATTAATGAAGGTGATGGTGCATTTTATGGACCTAAATTAGATTTCCATTTAGAAGATTGTATCGGAAGAACATGGCAATGTGGGACTATTCAACTTGATTTTCAAATGCCGCAGAGATTTGATTTAACTTATATTGGCAGTGATGGTGAAAAGCATAGACCTGTTATGATACACAGAGTAATTTTTGGAAGTATCGAAAGATTTATTGGTATTTTAACAGAACATTTTGCAGGAAAATTCCCATTATGGCTTGCTCCAGTACAGGTTAAACTTTTAACTGTAACAGAAAAGTTTGCTGATTATGCTGAGAATTTAGGTAAACAGCTAACTGAATCTGGATTGAGAGTTGAAGTTGATGTAAGAAATGAAAAAATTGGTTATAAAATAAGAGAAGCTAGAAATGAAAGAGTTTCATATATATGCGTGATTGGAGAAAAAGAAGTAGAATCAGGTGAACTTACGGTTCGTTCAAATAAAGAAGGAGAACTTGGCTCTATGAAACTTGATTCATTTATATCAAAATTACAAGAAGAAATAAGAACAAAATCAGTATAATATAATTTAAGTTTAAGCGGGGCAGGTTTTTTACCTGCCTTTAATATAATTGCATTTTAACGAAAGCATATTAGAAGTTGTCAGGCAATCTTATTAAATCCGCCATATTTTAAAGTGACAATATGAAAATGACTTTATAAAATTGTTTATAAAACCTTTAAATAATTTTTACATTTAGGTAGAAATGGAGAAAAATATGTTTGGTAATAAAGAAAAAAAAGAATGGAGAGACGGAGTTTATCTTTGCACAGTAAAAAATAGTTTTGAAGCTGATATTCTTGAATCTAAACTTAGAGGAGAAGGAATTCCTACAATTAAAAAATATAAAGGTGCTGGTAATTTTTTAGAGATTTTTATGGGTTCTAATACTACTTTTCCGATTGATTTATATGTACCTGAGGAAGCATTAGAGGATGCTAAAAACATAATCGTCGCAGTACCTTTATCAGAAGGTGAAGCAGTGGATTTTGATGAATTGACAGAAGAAGAGTTGGATGAATTAATTGGCGAGGAAGAAACAGACGAAGAAGATAAATAAAAAAATAAAATAATAATTGATCAAAAGATTGAATCCAATAATGGGGACTCAATCTTTTTTTGTCAGTAAAAAAGTATATTAATTAAAAGAGTATATAAAAGGATTATATGCTTTTTTAAAAAACTTATATAAAAGATTATTTAAAAATATTTTTTAATATTTGTGAACCAAATATAAGATTATTACAATATATAGATGAAAGGCTAAACAATTTATGCTTTTTAAATAAATAATATGCATATTAAATAATCAAAGATAGGAGGAAATAGCAAGTTGGAAATTGAAGACTTAAGTCACTTGATTAAAAATCATGGTAAAGAAATCTATGGATTTTGCTACAAATTGACAAAAGATAAGCATCATGCAGATGACTTGTATCAAGATACATTTTTAAAAGCAACAGAGCTTTGCAGAAGAATTGATACCACACAAAATCCAAAGAGTTTTCTTATTGCTATATCGATCAGGATTTGGAAAAATCAACGGAGAAAATATGGGTGGAGAAATAAAATTGCAAAAATCGAAACATTTCAAGATGGAATTGTTAATAACACTGAGATGGCTGATGTAAGCACACCGGAATACGTTGTTTTAAATAATGAATGTAATAAAATGGTTGAAATGGCTTGTGAGAAATTAAATGATAAACTAAAAATACCATTATATTTGTATTACAATGTTTGTATGCCTGTTGAAGATATTTCCGAGGTACTTAAAATTCCAAAAGGAACTGTAAAAAGCAGACTACATAAAGGAAGAAAAACTGTAAAAGAATTTTTGGAGGTTAACGGATATGAGGGATTTTGAAAAAATAGACGAAGTTTTATGGAAAACGCTTTCTTCAGATATTGAACCTGATGAATTATTAAATCAAAAAATTATTAACCAAGCAAAAATGAAGAAAAGTACATCATATTTTAATATAAAAAGAGTTCGAGTTATCGCGGTATTGATGATTCTTATATTAGCTACAACAGCTACAGTATTTGCAGCTTGGTATTTACTTACGCCAAAGCAAGTTGCGCAAAATTTGGGAGACGATGGTCTTGCAAATGCTTTTGAGGGTAAAGATGCATTGGCAATTAATTCTTCACAGGTATGCGGAGATTATAAAATTACTTTGTTGGGGCTTGTTTCAGGCGAAAAAATTAGTGATTTTAAAAGTTCGATCAGTGATATTTATCCAAACAGAACATATGCAGTAGTAGCTATTGCTAATTTAGATGGTAAGGCGATGCCTGATACGAGAGATGAAGAATATGATAAAGTACCATTTTTTATTTCTCCGCTTATTAAAGGCATGGATCCTAGAGAATTTAATATTATTACAATGAACGGAGGATATAGTGGGTTTGTAAAAGATGGTATTATGTATAGAATTGTAGAATGTGATGATATAGAAATTTTTGCAGACAGGGGATTATATTTGTGCGTTACTTCTAGTACATTCTATGATATTAATGCATTTAATTATAATGAGCAAACTGGTGAAATCACTCGTAATACTGATTATAAAGGGGTAAATGTTCTATTTGATCTGCCAATTGATAAATCAAAAGGGGATTATGATAAAGCAGAAAAATATTTAAAACAATTAGAGGAACAACAAAATGCAAATACATCAGATGAAGAGGTAACAAACCTTCAGGACTTATTAAAAGAATCGACCCTTGTTAAAGATTCCGTTCAAGAAGTTGTTCCTGATGAAAATGGTAAAATTACTTATAAATTTGAGAATGATGAAATTTCTACGGATATAAAATATTTATTTGAAGAGAATCAAGTTGGTTTATCAGATAATTATTATATTACCGAAGATGATTATTATAAGAATATCCTTGTATTCTCAAGAGATTCAGATGGCACTATCAAAGTTATGACTTATAGAAATAAACTAAACTAATTCTTATGGGAAACAAAATACATCACATAACTTGTGATGTATTTTGTTATATAGAAAACCATGTTAGATGAGTAGATGGTTATTTTAATGAAAATCTAGACTAATTAAAATTCTTTATTTCTATAAATTTTAGATGAGAAAAAATAGGATAATACAAATAATATGATAACGATTAAAGGTAAAAATTTTGCTACAGTAATAAAATCTGTTTCTTTTTGCAACGAAACTCCAAGCTTTACAAAGGCGGTTATTGAACCAAAAATTAAAGCATATACACCAATTAATATAATTCTTACCTTTTCTACTCCAAATTTAAAAATTAAAGGAAGGATTATACTGGTTAAAAATAATGAAATGCATAAGATTAAGCCACAGGCAATTATTATAGTGCCTATTGTATCGGTTGAAGCATTAAGATTTAAATGGATCATATTGAAAATAAAAGCTATTATAGTTCCGATTATACATAGAATGAAAGATAGTATATATTTACTTAATACGATTTCATCTTTATTTATAGGAAGAGAATGAGCATAATTTTCCCATTTAGCTAATTTATCATAACTAAAGGTATTAATTGTTAGCATCATAAATATCATTACACACATTCCACTGAAAAATAAAAAAGAGTCTTTTGATAACAAACCGAAAAACAAAAAGAATAATAATACAAATATTATTGTTTTTCCAAAAGATTTAATAGTATATAAGTCTTTTAAAATTAATCCTAGCATAAAGATTTTTCCCCCTTAACATAAAACATCATAATATCTTCAAGATTTACTGTATCTATTGTAAATTGTTTGTATTTTTTTTCCATTATTTTTTTATTTTTTACAAGAATTTCATATCCAAAAGAATTTTTTCTTTTTCCTATAATATCTTCTTGGTTAATTTTATTAAAATCATCATTACCGCATAATAGCAAACCATAATCCCATAAAAGAGTATCTTTGGATTCAGTAAAAATAATTTCACCATCATGTATGAAAGTAATATAGTCACAAATTTTTTCTAAGTCACTTGTTATATGAGATGAAATAAATATTGAATGATTCTCATCTTGAATAAATTCTAGAAATATATCTAATATTTCATTTCTGATTATTGGATCAAGCCCACTTGTAGCTTCATCTAAAATGAGAAGTTTAGGATGGTGTGATAGGGCTGTCGCTAAAGATAATTTCATTTTCATTCCTTTAGAAAGTTTTTTGAAAATTTTATTATCAGGTATGTTAAACTTGTTTAAATAATCTTTAAAAAGTGAATTATCCCAGTTGGAATAAATTTTGCTCATAATTTTTGATATATGGGCAGGTTTTAAATTTTCGTGGAAATAACTTTCATCAAGTACAACTCCTATATCTTGTTTTGCTTTTTTATCTTCTTTTATATTATCATATCCAAGTAATGTAATATTCCCTGAATCTTTCTTTAGTTGATTGAGGAGCAATTTAATAGTAGTTGTTTTACCTGCTCCGTTTTCTCCTATAAAGCCCATGATACACCCTTGAGGCAGAGAAAAATTTATATTTTTTAAGTTAAAAGAATTAAAAAATTTATTAAGATTTTTTACTTCAATTGAATTTTTTATACTATTCTCTTTTTCTGTCATTTTATATAAAACCCCTTTTCATAATGTTGTTAATGAATTAACCTTTATATAATAAATTTAATATTTCAATTAATTCGTTTAAGCTGATATCACTAATTTTTGCTTCTTCTACTGCATTTTGCAAATATTCTTCTATAATTCTTAAATGTTCTTCTTTCATAAATTCAATATTTTTCTTTGCAACAAAACTGCCTTTCCCGGTCTTTGTAACAATAAATCCATCCCGTTCTAAATCTTCATATGCCCTTTTTGTTGTTATAACACTAATGCGGAGTTCTTTTGCAAGTAATCGCATAGAAGGAAGAGCATCTCCTTCTTTTAAAGTTTCGTTTAAAATGAGTGTTTTTATTTGAGATGTAATTTGTTCATAAATTGGCTTGTTGCTCGAATTACTTATAATAATATCCATTCATCACCTCAATTATAATTAAGTTAGTTGATCATGAGTCTATATTGTATATATACTATATATACAATATAACACTCTATAAAAATCGTGTCAATATTATTTTAAATTGAATTAAAATAAATTATTTAATTTTTATCAGCAGTATAATTTTTTGTCCAATAAAAATACGCTCCCCTTTATACTGTTTACTATAAAGGGGAGCGTATCGATATATTTATGCTTTTATGAATTTCAACTATAAGAAAATTAAATTTGTCTTCCTGCTAAATATCCGCTTGAAAAGGCAAATTGTAAATTATAGCCTCCTGTATCTCCATCGATATCTAAGGCTTCTCCTATAATAAATAAATTAGGATACTTCTTTGACTCTAAAGTTTTTAGATTAATTTCATCAAGGTAAACACCTCCGCTTGTTACCATAGCGGTATTGTAGTCACCTAAATTTCTGATAGTATAAGTATCTTTTGTAATTAAATTAACTAATGAATTTAACTCAGATCCTGACAATTGAGATACTTTTTTTGAAGGTTTAAGTTGTATTCTTGAGCAGATAGTTTCTAAAAATCTTTTAGGAATTAGGGCAGATAAATTTAACTCATTCCGATTAAAATAATCATACAATAAAGTGATAGTTTGTTTTGAACTACCTATTATAGATTGTTTTAATTCATTTAGAATAATTTCCGGTAATTTTCCCGGGAAATAATTTATGGAAATAATATCTTCGTTATCAGCATATCTTGAAATATTTAAAATAGCTGGACCTGAAAAACAATTATGAGTAAGTAAAAGGTCATCTTTATTTTCTGCATGTTTCATTAATAATTCTTTTCCTTTTTTGGAGGAACAATTATTTTTAAAAACAGTAATAGTAGCATTTAAAAATGAAATTCCTGATAAAGAGGAATAAGGGTAGCTTTTAACATATATAGGTACTAAAGCAGGTTTCATTTCTGTAGAGTTAATATTCATATTGCTTAAAACTTTAAAAAAGTTACCATCTGAGCCGGAAGAAGGGTAAGAGCAGCCACCAGTTGCGACAATTACTTTTTTAGTAAGATAAGTTTTAGAGTTGCAAGTTACTTTGTATATTTTCTCTTTACTGTTTAAATAAATATCAGAAACAGGAGAAGAGTAAATAAATTTTAATCCATTATTTTTACAAGATTCAATAAGAGTATTAAGAATATCGTTACTCTTAAGAGAACTTGGAAATATTTTTCCATCTTCCCGCTCAAAAATAGGTACTTTACGGTGAGAAAAAAATTCCATTACAGATTTATTGTTAAATTGATATAGAATACTTCGAATAAACTTGCCATTATTTCCATAATGTGATAAGAAATTTTTTATGCTGCCGCCATGCGTTATATTGCATTGACCTGCTCCAGCCATTAAAATCTTTTTTCCCGGAGAATTATTTTTTTCAATAATTAAACCGTTAACAGGCGATTTCAAAGATGAACCTGCAAATAATCCTGATGCTCCGGCACCGATAATTATAACATCATATATCATAAATTATTATTCCTTTATATAATTACTTTTTTATCATTATAACATGACACAAAATACCAAGCATGATTCAATGATTCCTACCTTACAGCAACGCTGTCTCAATCATAGGAATCATTATATCATATGATATTCATTAAAAACAGATTACTTTTAAAAAATGGAAAATGATAAAAAAAGAGCTGAGTACACTAACAATTAATATTAGTATATCAGCCCTTTAAATTTATAAAAAACCCCTTTGCTTTTTATTAATTTATTACTTAAAATATTCTATTATATAGCTTGGAATATTATCTCCGTTGAAGTAAATTAAATCATCATTTTTCTCATAATCTTCATAAATTCCCATTTCTTCATATGGTAAATTTTCATCAATATAATTAAGATCTTTTTCAGGTTTATATATTATTTGACCATAGTAATAATCATTATAATTAATATTAGTGTTTTCATAACTATTTAATATGGATTTAATTTTAGTTGGATCTTCTATTTTTAATGTTTTTTCATTTTTATGCAAAATAGGTATATTATATTCTTCTTCATCTTGGTATATGTCTTTTTTCTTTTCTGAATTTCCTTTATAGTGCCATATGGATATGTATGCAATGCGATCAATATTTTCTTCAAGGTTAGAAGAGTATCCATGCTCTTTAAGCCAATTTCTTGTGTTTTTATAATGATATCCAATATTAATGTCATAAAAATTTCTATTTATAATTTTACCTATTGGTCCAGCTTTAGGATCCTTATTAATGTAGCTGTAATTAATACTTGCATTAGCATAATTATGTTTTAGGCTCAGCATGTCTTCGTATGTTTGATTTTGATAATCTTTTTCTATAATGTTTAAAAACTCACTAATCTCTGATTCATTTGTAAGTGTTATGCCAATATCAGAAGAATTACCTGTAATTTCAATTTGTTTAATCTTTTCATAGTCAAAATTTTTAAGTGAATAATAATCTTTAAATTCCTTAGATTCAAAGATTTGCTTTAAATAAAGGTTTTTACTGTAATAGTTATAATCTAATTCATATAGTCTACTCATAAAATCTGAATTATCTTTGTAGTATGAAAAAGAAATCGAATCTGTTAATGTATTTAAATAATCGTTTGGTGAAAATTGATCTTTATTATTTATTACAGAATCATGAAAGTTAATAATAGCTTTTATATTATCAGAATCTTTAAGTTTAAGAATAGACTTATGATTACGATTATTTTTATAAGCATAAAGAGGTAAATATCTATTAATAAAGCTATCTGTGACAGAGAAAGATTGAACCTTTGATGCTTTTGGAATATTCTTTTCAAATCCTGTTATATCAAAATTTAATGAAATAATAAAAAGTATTGCAATTAAAGCATATATCCCTAAATTTTTTAAACTCTTTAAATTGAAAACTCTTGGTGTTTTTTTTACAATCATCCGGCCAATTATAAAGAAAATAATTGTACCAGCAGTAAATCCAGCATATAAATATAAATTTGAATTTTCTAAAACATAGAAGTAAAAACCTAATGCAGTCATACCTAAAAAAGTAATTAAATAACTTATAATAGGGTGCATAAATTTAAATGCTAAAGTATCTGTGGCACGTTCTAATTTCCTTTTACTGTATAAAATTGCTGGTATTATATAAAATGCAATAAATAAAAGAATATAGTATATTTGTAAACCAATTTTAAAATTGTCTTCTTTTATGATTGAATAAATAAAAGGAGATAACTTCATACCTGTATCTATGCAATTCCCAGTCGGCTCAAAACCGAATAAAAAGTATGTAAAATAAGTAACAAATATAGCATATAGACCAGGAGCAAGGAAGTTAAACCCTGCCGCTGTTGCAAGATGCATTAAAGAATTCCCCGTCACAATACCTGCAAAGACCGAAATTGCATAAATTACTAGAATAATTAAAAATGATTCCCATATCCAGCTGCAAATTGCAGCTCTAGAAAATATATTTACAGAAGTATCTGTTATTAAACCATAGTTATTACTATATTGATTGTAAACAGGCTTACTTATTATGATTAAAATTAATCCGTTAAGCAGCATTGGTATAGTAACTAAAATTAATCCTGAAATAAAATTGCTGTTATAAAGTTTCATTCTTGTAAAGGGCATAGCATGCATCATAGATACAGAGCTGATTCCTTGCAAATACTTGAATACTAATACTGAAGTTATAATTGGAAATAAAAGATGTGCAAACATATAAAACGGCTGTTGATTGGATAAAGATATATCTATGTAATTAGCTAAAGAATTAAGCTTTTTATAAGACATCATTATTGGGAAAATTCCAGAAAAAAAGTATACTAAGAATGATAAAACAGGAATTGACCAAAAACGTCTTAAATTCTCCTTTATTAAAGGGATTGATATACTAAAATATGATGCTTTCAATTTCACTGTCTCCACCTCCTAATTCATAAATAAAGACTTCTTCAAGTGATAACGGGAGTAAATCAAAAACAACAGGATTTTTTTCATTAATAATTTCTTCTACTGTAGCTTTCTTGTTTCTTACAATGAGTAAATCAACAGTTCCTCTTGATTCTTTATGCAAAATGTTTAATCCGGAATAAGGCTTTTCCATAGTATTTTTAAAAGCAACTTGAATTTTATGAATGTCAGATTTTAATTCATCAAGATCACGTTCGATAATCATTTCCCCTTTTGAAAGGATCCCGATACAATCACAAATACCTTCTAATTCACGTAGATTGTGAGAGGAAACGAGAACGGTCATTTCTCTTTCAGCTACATCTTCTACTATATATCTCCAAACTAATTTTCTGATAATGGGATCTAGACCGTCTATAGGTTCATCCAGTATTAAATAGTCGGGCATAGCTGACATAGTTAAAATAAATGCGGCTTGTTTTTGCATTCCCTTTGAAAATTTAGAGAGTTTACGTTTTTCATTAAGATTAAATTGTTTTATCATATGTTCATAACGCTCTTGATTCCAGTTTGGATATATTGATTTATAAAATTTTGCAGATTCTTTTATATTATAAGATGAAAAGAAATATAAATCGTCAGGAATAAATCCTAATCTTTCTTTTATTTCCTTATTTTCATAAACTTTTTTATCTTCTATTAAAACGTTACCTGAGTCGGGCTTTAAAACGCCTGTCAGATGTTTAATGACAGTAGTTTTACCAGCACCATTAGTTCCGATAAGTCCATAAATAGAGCCTTTCTTTACATTTAAATTAAGATCAGAAAGGACTTTAAAATCATCAAAAAATTTATTTAGATTTTGTATTTTAATCATTTCCAATCACTCCTTTCTTCAAATAATTCGTTTACTATATCTTTGATAATATCCAGTGAAAGTCCTAAATAAAGTAATTCTTTAATATCATTTCTAATACGGCTTTTTATTTCATTTATATTTTTTTTATCATAAATAATTTCCCTTGGAGGAGAAACAAAGGTTCCAAGCCCTGATACCGTATAGATATATCCTTGATGTTCTAATTCTTTGTAGGATTTTTGTATAGTATTTGGATTCACTGTAAGCGTTTTTGAAAGTTCACGCACAGATGGAAGCTTATCTTCTGATTTTAATATACCAGTTATGATAAGTTCTTTTATATTATCAACTATTTGTTCATAAATTGTTTTTCTTGATTTTAAATCCAATTGAAACATAAAAGACCACTCCTTATTTATATTTAGGTTGATAAAGGTAACCTATAATCCTTTATTAGCTTATTTATTTATACAGGTTAGAACTTAAGTATCTGTACTTAGTGTACTATATGTGATAATACGGTGTCAACATAAAATTATATCTTTAAAAAAAAGTACTAGACATTTTTATAAAAAAAGTAGAAAATATAAACATTAAGAAATGAAAGGGGAATTTTAATGAATTTGGACAACGATACACAATTTGAAACAAGAGAAGTAGAAGTAAAAGGGAAAAAAGGTCATAAAAAAGGAATGATTATATTTGCTATAATTATTATAGCTTTAATAATTTTAGGAGTAGGATTAAAAACTTTATTTAAAGCAGATAAAGATGTAACCCCTGCGGGACCATATATAGGAACTATATATGTAGAGGGAACTATCTCGTCAGCAGAAACAGATACTTTCGGACAAATACTAAGTTATCAACACAGATGGACATTGGATAAAATAGATAATTTAATTCATGACAGTAACAATAAAGGTTTGATTATATTTGTAAATTCTCCTGGTGGAGGAGTTTACGAGAGTGATGAGCTTTATTTTAAAATTAAAGAATATCAAGAAAAAACAAAAAGACCTGTTTATTCTGTAATGGGTTCTATGGCTGCCTCTGGAGGATATTACATTTCTGCACCGGCAGATAAAATTATTGCTAACAGAAATACATGGACAGGGTCCATAGGTGTTACTATAGGAACTTTGTTTGATTTTTCCCAGCTGCTTGAAAGGTATGGTGTAAAAACAAAAACAATAACCTCGGGTGCAAATAAAGCTATGGGAAGCTCGGTTACGCCTATGACCGCCGAACAGGAAAGTATTTTCCAATCTTTAGTTGATGAGTCATATGAACAATTTGTTGGAATTGTGTCAGAAGAAAGAGGTATTGATATAGAAAAAACTAAAAAGCTTGCAGATGGAAGAATTTATACCGCAAGGCAGGCTCTTGAATTAAATCTTATTGATGAAATTGGCACTATGGATGATGCTGTTAAAAGTATGAAAAAAGATTATAAACTAGATAATTGCCAAGTTGTTGATTTACTATATGAAGATACTTCATTTTTAGGAATGTTATTAAATAGTAAAGCTTTTGATGGATTGATTAGTCTAGGTAATATAGGTGGTGGAGATGTTTCTGCTATTATGAATATTGTTAATAATGAAAATGAATTCCCAGTTAGCTATATGTGTGAAGCTTTAAAAAAATAAACATCATAAAAAAGTGATATTTAATGCTTTATGAAGATATAGAAAATAATTTGACTGCTGACAAGTTTTTACCTTGACAGCAGTTTTTTTTTATGATATCTTATATAAGATGTCAAGTAAAATGTTTGTCATATTGAAAGGGTTTTGAAATGGTACAATTTGAAAAAATGATAGAACTTAACATGTTGTATGATTTTTATGGACAGTTATTGACAGAAAAGCAAAGAAAAATATTTACTTTATATCATGAAGATAATTTGTCTTTAGCGGAAATTGCTGAGGAAGTTAAAATTAGCAGACAAGGTGTACATGATGCTTTAAAAAAATCAGAAAAAGCATTATACAAGTATGAAAATAAACTTAAATTAATTAAAAAATTTTCACAGACACAAAAAGCAGTTTTAGATATTGATAATTCTATTAATGAAATTATTAGTGAAAATATGCAAAATGATAAATTGACAAAGAGACTAAAAAAGATTAAAAATATAATAGATAATTTAAATGATTGAAATTAATTAAAATAATTTATATTATAAATATAGTAAGTAAATAAAGATAAATAAAGTAAATTTAATTAATATTCAAATTTAAGGAGACATTATGGCATTTGAGGGTCTTTCGGAAAAATTACAAGGAGTTTTTGGTAAACTAAAGGGTAAGGGTGTCCTTACAGAGTCAGATATTGATAACGCTATGCGGGAAGTTAAACTGGCTTTATTAGAGGCAGATGTAAACTTTAAAGTTGTAAAACAATTTGTTAATAGTGTTAAAGAAAAATCTATGGGACAGGACATTTTAGCAAGTTTAACTCCGGGTCAACAAGTTATTAAAATTGTAAAAGATGAATTAGTGGAATTAATGGGAGGAACAAACAGCAAGTTAACATATTCTCCCAGAGGTTTTACTGTTCTTTTAATGGCCGGTCTTCAAGGTACTGGTAAAACAACTACTTGCGGTAAATTAGCTAATTACTTGAAAAAGAATGGTAAAAAACCCATGATGGCAGCATGTGATGTATATAGACCTGCCGCTATAGATCAGCTTGAAATTGTAGGAAAAGCTGTTGATATACCTGTTTTTACAATGCGTGACTGTAATAAACCTGAAGTTATTGCTGAAAAAGCGATGAAGGAAGCTGAATATAAAGGATATGATGTATTGATTGTAGATACATCAGGTCGTCTTCACATTGATGATGATTTAATGGACGAGTTAGTTCGTATAAAAAAAGCTATAAAACCACACGAAATTCTTCTAGTAGTAGATGCAATGACAGGGCAAGATGCGGTTAATGCGGCAGAGGGCTTTAATGAAAAACTTGGTGTTGATGGTATAATCATGACAAAGATGGATGGTGATACTAGAGGCGGTGCTGCATTATCAGCTAAAACGGTTACCGGGAAACCAATTAAATTTATTGGTATGGGTGAAAAATTTGATGCATTAGAACCATTTCATCCTGAAAGAATGGCTTCCAGAATTTTAGGAATGGGAGATATGATGAGTCTTATTGAAAAGGCTCAAGAAAATTTTGATGATGCAAAAGCTGCCGAGTTAGAAAAGAAAATCAAAAAAAATGAGTTTACTCTTGAAGATTTTCTTGACCAAATTGGACAGATAAAAAAGATGGGTGGTCTTGCTAAAATAATGGATATGATGCCCGGAATGAATAATAAGGCTATGAAAGATGTTAATTTGGATAATAGTGAAAAAGAATTTATGCAGATGGAAGCTATTATTCAATCTATGACTAAGGAAGAACGCAGAAAGCCAGAAATTTTAAATGCAAGCAGGAGAAAGAGAATTTCGGCAGGATGCGGACAGCCTGTAAGTAAAATAAATAACTTAATTAAAAGATATGAAGATGCAAGAAAAATGATGAAGCAATTTACGAATGCTCCGAAATTTAAAAAGAATAAATTCTTTAAAGGATTTTAAATTCAGAAACTACTGAGTTTAACATATATCATAGAAAACAAGCAAAAAGGAGGTGTAGATAATGGCAGTAAAAATAAGATTAAAGAGAATGGGTGCACATAAAAAACCTTTTTATAGAGTTGTAGTAGCAGATGCTCGTTCTCCGAGAGATGGAAAATTCATTGAGGAAATTGGATATTATAATCCTTTAGTAGAACCTGTAGAAATTAAGATTAACGGTGAAGCAGCAAAGAAATGGATTTCTAATGGTGCACAGCCTACTGAAACTGTAAAAAGTTTATTCAAAAAATCAGGAATCATTGAATAAGGAAAGCGGTGAATACTAATGGTTAATCTAGTTGAAGCTATTGCGAAATCACTTGTAGATAATCCTGATGCTGTAGAAGTTAAAGAAACTCTAGGAAGGCAGGCTATCGTTATTGAGCTGCGAGTTGCTCCCGATGATATGGGGAAAGTAATTGGCAAACAAGGTAGAATTGCGAAAGCTCTACGCTGTGTAGTTAAAGCTGCGGCAACAAAAGCAAATAAGAAAGTGGTAGTAGAAATCGTGCAATAGCCAGAATTCTGCAATACTGCATTAGTGGCACATATATTTTGGTATATGTGCCTTACTGTTAATATGAGGGGATTATGGAGAAAATAAAAATTGGACAAATTGTAAATGTAGTTGGGTTAAAAGGTGAGTTAAAGGTTTATCACTATTCTGATTACAAGGAAAGATTTGAAGAAATAGAAGAACTTTATATTGAAGATATCTCTTATAATATTTCTAAAGTCAGATATATAAAAGAAATGGTAATTCTTAAACTAAAAGGAATTGATGACCGTACAGAAGCAGAAAAATATAAGGGAAAGAATTTATATATTCCTGAAAAAGAATTAAGGATTCTTCCTAAAGATACGTATTATATAAAAGATTTAAAAGGTCTTTTAGTATATGATGAAGATAATAATTATATAGGTGTGCTTTGTGATGTGATACAAAATAGAGCACAGGATTTGTATGAAATTGAAATGGAAAATAAAAATAAGTTTTTAATTCCAGCAGTTGACAATTTCATTTTAAAAATAGATATGACAAACCGAACTATGATAGTTCGGTTAATAAAAGGTCTTATGGAACTATAATAAGTTTTGAGAAGATGAGGAATTAACATGAAAATTAATGTATTAACTCTTTTTCCAAATATGTTTATACCTGTTACTGATGAAAGCATTTTAGGAAGAGCAAAAGAAAAGGGAATATTAGATATAAATTTAATAAATATTAGGGACTATAGTTTGGATAAACACAAGAGGGTTGATGATTATCCTTTTGGAGGCGGTGCAGGAATGGTTATGACCTCAGATCCTATATTTAATGCATTAAATAGTATTCATGCAAAAAGGAAAAAAATTATTTATATGTCACCTAGAGGTAAGATTTTAGATCAGAAATTAATTACTGAATTTTCTTCAAAAGAAGAGCTTGTAATACTATGTGGCCATTATGAAGGCATTGATCAGAGAATTATTGATTATTGGAATATGGAAGAAATTTCAGTAGGAGATTATATACTTACAGGAGGAGAACTGCCGGCAATGATTTTAATTGATGCTGTAGCAAGATTAGTTCCTGAAGTTTTGGGAAGCAGTGCGTCTCATGATGAAGAATCTATATATTCTGGATTGCTTGAATATCCACAATATACTAAACCGAGAAAATATGAAGATCTTGAAGTCCCTGATGTTTTAATATCCGGAAATCATAAATTAATACATTTATGGAAATTTGAAAAATCATTAGAAATTACAAAGGAGAGGCGTCCAGATCTATTTAAAAAGTTTATAGAATCGTCAAATAAATTAACGAAAGATGAAAGGAAAATATTGGAGAAATTTATGGTATTTTAGGTAATAAAATCACAAAACCTTTACACCTCTAAGTATTGAAATAAGTTGTTATATCATATATAATTAAAACATTAAAATACAGATGAGGAAATACGATGTCAAATAAAAAGAAAATTGGGTTTTATGTGTTTTTTGTTGCATTAATATTATTGTTTTTAATTATTTATGCTTTTCCGAATTTGACAGGGGCTTTAAAGAAAACTGTTATTCTTGAATATGGAGGTATACAGGTTACAGATGATGTTACCTGTTATTTTATACGTGATGAAAGTGTTTATTTAGCAAATAAATCAGGTAATATTAATTATTATGTTGAAGAAGGAGAACAAATTCGAAAGGGTGTAAAAATATTAGATATAATACAAGGCTCAGGGAATATAGAAAAAAGCAGTCTGCCTACAATAATGGACAGAATTGATAAGTATAACGGTGGGGAAAGTCTTTTTAGTGATGATATTAAAAAAATAGATACTGAAATAAAAAAGATGAATGAAAAATTAACACAAGCAAAGGATTCAAAAAATACGGAAGATATAGAAAAATATCAATTAACTATTAAAAAATTAGAAATGAAGAAATCATATATTTCATCAGCCGATGATGCTGCCAAAGAGGAAGCCTCAAATGAAGAAATTCCTTTAGGTGGATATGGCATAACTCCAAGCAAGTATGTTAGTCAAACAAATGGAATGGTAAGTTTCTACATTGATGGTTATGAGTCAGAATTTACACCGGAAAATATGACACTTTTAAGTAAAAGCAAAGTCGAGAATTTAAAATATGATTATCAAAGTGTGAACAGAAAAGCTACTGCTGCAGGGGAACCTTTATATAAAATTGTAAATAATAAGCAGTGGTATGTTGTATTTTGGGTAAAGCCTCAAGATATCGTTAAATATGAAAAAGGGAAAGAAGCATATTTGAATCTTACATATGGACAAGTTAAAGGAACAATATACGATATAGTGGATGCTCAAGGCGAGTGGATGGTTATTATGAAATTTAATAGGTATTATAAAGAATTAGCACAGGCTAGAAAAGCGGAAGCTCAAGTAGTTACTGCAGATTATAAAGGTCTTACAATACCAAATGAAAGTATTACCACAGAAAATAATCAAACTGGAGTATATGTAAAAGATGTTAATGATGAATATGTATTTAAACCTGTAAAAATTATTACAAGTGATGGTGAATATTCCCTTGTGGAAGTTTCTTGTTTTTATACGGATAATGGTTCAAAACGTGTAGAGACAGTAAATGTTTATGACGAGATTTTAAAAAAACCAAATTAAAATAGAGGGAAGGTTATAGAAATGGGAAAAATAAAAGAAAATCTTAATAAAATTAATAACATTAAAGAAGAAATTACCCAAAAATCAGGAAGAGGAAAAGATGATGTATTACTTGTTGCTGTAACTAAAACGAGAACTGCAGAAGAAATAAATGAAGCTATAGATGCAGGAGTTACAGATATAGGTGAAAATAAAGTACAGGAAATAATGGATAAATATGATTTTGTAAAACCTGTAAAATGGCATATGATTGGACATTTACAAACAAATAAGGTAAAATATATTATCGATAAAGTCAGCTTAATTCATTCAGTAGATTCTTTGAAATTAGCACAGGAAATTGATCACAGAGCAAAACAAAAAAATCTAACAATTGATATTCTTGTTCAGGTTAATTCTGCTCAAGAAGAAAGTAAATTTGGGATTACAACAGAAGAAACAGGTGAGCTTATCAATAATATATTGGATACTTGTGAAAATATAAGAGTTAGGGGCTTAATGAGTATTGCTCCTTTTGAGGAAAATCCAGAAGATGTTAGAGTATATTTTAATCAAGTAAAACAACTTTTTGATAAGTATAGTAAATTGAATCATGAAAGATGTGATTTTAAATACTTATCTATGGGAATGTCACATGATTTTGAAGTAGCTATTATGGAAGGCTCTAATTTAATAAGAGTAGGAACAGCTATTTTCGGGCAAAGAAATTATATAAAATAATAACAAATATTAACTACGGAGGTTAGAAATGGGAGACGGTTTATTTTCTAAATTAAAAGTTTTAATTGGCATTGAAGAGATAGAAGAAGATGATGATGAGGTAGAGGAGCCAGCTAGAACAACACCGTCAATTGAGCGGAAAGCTGTAGAAACAAGAAATTCTTACGCACACTCAAGAGCCGAATTAAAAGATATTAATGAAAAGGATAACAGGGTAATTGCAATGCAAAATAGAATTACAAGTCAGTTTAAGATGGTTGTTATAGAACCAAAGACCTTTGATGAATGTCCTAAATTAGTAGACAATTTAAAAAGTAAAAAACCAGTTATTATTAACTTGGAAAAAGTAGAATCTGATCTTGCTAGAAAGATCTTTGATTTTTTAAGCGGTGCTACATATGCATTAAACGGGAATGTACAAAAGGTTGCTAACAATATTTTTGTATTTGCTCCTGAAAATGTTGATGTTGCTGCTAGTGTAGACCACAAAAGTATTGATTTTAAAGCGGAATCAAAGAATCCGTGGAGATAAGTTTGGAGGAAAGATTTGTGCAAATATTAATTTATGCTATAAACAAATTTGCTGGAGTATTGACTACTTTACTAATAATAAGAGCAATTTTGAGCTGGTTTGTAAATCCATATCAAACTAATGTAAATAGTTCTCTATACAAGTTTAATATGGTTATTATACAAATAACTGAGCCTATTGTTGCGCCATTTAGAAGAATTCTTAGCAGATATAATACAGGTATGTTTGATTTTTCTATTATCTTTGCTTTTTTTGCAATTAATATTATAGCTAAGCTTATTGTAAAGTTATTAATATTTGCCATATAAGTTAGGAAGGTAATAGATTATGATTACTCCTTTAGATATACAAAATAAAAAATTTTCAAAGAACATAAGAGGCTATAAAGAAGAAGAAGTAGATGCTTTTCTTGATCTTATAACAACTGACCTGGAAAGAATTATAGAAGAAAATAGTAAGCACAAAGAAGCAATAAACGTTTTAAAAAAAGAAGTTGAGAAGTATAAAGGTTCAGAAGGTGCTGTTTTAGAAACTTTAGAGGCTGCAAAGTCTTTAATGGGTGATATTTCAGCAAGTGCAGAAAAAAGAGCTCAAATTCTTTTGAAAAATGCGGAACTAGATGCTGAGTTGATTCAAAGAGAAGCTAAAGAATCAGTAGAAAGGTTAAATGAAGAAGCAATTGCTATGAAAAACAGGCTTAGTGTATTTAAAACAAGATATAAAAGTTTATTAGAAACAGAACTTGAAAAGTTTGATATACTAAGTGAAGAAATTTTTGTAGAAAATGATTTTGAAGATTTGAAGGGATTTACAGAGGTTAAACCTAATGCTGATGAAATAAGAATACCCTCTGAATTAAATGTGGAGAGTAGTAAAAAAACTATAACTAATCTTAGAATGGGAGATGGAGCTTAATGTTCCTATATTATCTATGTATTTTATAATTATTGCATTTATAGTAATACTTGATCAGTTATCAAAATATTTGATTCAAGTTAATATGGAAATTAAAGAATCTATACCTGTATTAGGAGATTTATTTCACATAACATATATCCATAATCATGGAGCAGCTTTCAGCATGTTTCAGAATCAAACGGAATTTTTAATAGGTTTCCCTTTGATAGTAACAATTATAGTTTTAATTGCCATGATTAAAATCAGAAAAACTTCTCATTGGACTTTACTACTTAGTATGGCATTAATTGCAGGAGGAGGGATAGGTAATTTAATTGATCGAATTGCCTATGGATTTGTAGTAGATTTTTTTGATTTCAGAATATGGCCTATATTTAATATTGCAGATATATCAGTTTGTTTTGGCTGTATTCTATTAGTCATATATATGTTAATAATAGAGCCTAAATTAGCTAAAATAAAATTACTGAATAAGGAATGTAACCATGGTGATTGAAAATAATATTAGTACATTTAAAATAGGAGAAGAAATGAAAGGGACCAGATTAGATATGGTCCTTTCTTTAACATTTGAAAATTTTTCAAGAAACAGTCTTCAAAAACTAATTGAAAATGGTAATGTATCTATTAATAATCTAATATGCAAAACAAAAAAATATAAGGTAAAAAGTGATGATGAAATTACTGTTGTAATACCTGAACCAGAAGAATTAAATATAATAGCTGAAGATATACCTATTAATATAGTATATGAGGATGAAGATATTTTAGTTGTAAATAAAGAAAAGGGTATGGTTGTTCATCCGGCAGTTGGAAATTATACAGGAACTCTAGTAAATGCTATTATGTTTCATTGTAAGAACCTTTCTTCCATCAATGGTACTATTAGACCTGGGATTGTACATAGAATAGATAAAGATACAAGTGGGCTTTTGATGGTTGCTAAAAATGATATGGCACATAAATCCCTTGCAGAGCAGCTTGCCCAACATTCAATTACAAGAGCTTATCATGCTATCGTATATAACAACTTTAACAATGATGAGGGTACTATTAATGAACCAATAGGAAGAGATCCTAAAAATAGATTAAAGCAGGCTGTTACCAGTTTTAATTCAAAAGAAGCTATAACACACTATAAAGTTTTGGAAAGATTCGGAAATTTTACTTATATTGAAGCAAGACTTGAAACAGGCAGAACTCATCAAATAAGAGTACACATGGCATATATTAATCATCCATTATTAGGAGATAAAGTTTATGGTCCAAAAAAAACTGTATTTGGAGCGGAAAGTCAAATGCTTCATGCAAAATTACTTGGGTTTAAACATCCGAGAACTGGTGAATATATGGAATGGAGCAGTGATTTACCAGATGATTTTAAAAGAATACTGAACATATTAAGAAAATAGGGAGAGTTTAAGATTATGAGTAAAGTTACATTTAAGCCAGGGACTATGTTGAATCCGGTACCTGTAGTAATGGTTTCCTGTGGAAACAGCGAAAAACAAAATATTATAACTATTGCATGGACAGGAATCATCAATTCAGATCCGCCTATGACTTATGTATCAATAAGAAAATCAAGATATTCTCATGAAATAATTTCTGAAAGTAAAGAATTTGTAATTAACTTAGTATCTAAAAACTTAGCTTTTCAAACAGATTACTGCGGTGTAAAATCAGGTAAGGATATAGATAAATTTAAAGAACAAAAGCTCACACCTATAATGGGAAATAATGTTAAGTGTCCTATGATAAAAGAATCACCTGTAAATATTGAATGTAAAGTAAAAGATATTATTGAATATCCCTCACATGATATGTTTGTAGCCGAGATTACAGCAGTTCATGCTGATGAAAGCTTGATTGATGAAAACGGAAAATTACAGTTGGAAAAAGCAAACCTTATTGCTTATAGTCATGGAGAATATTTTGAATTAAAAAATAATCCTATAGGTAAATTTGGCTACTCAGTAATGAAGCCTAAAACTAAAAAACGTATAGCTAAAGAAAAACGTTTGGAAAGAAAAAAATAAAATTATTTTATAAAAACCCGTAAATGCGAAGCATAACGGGTTTTCACTTAATACAGCTAAAACTTTATCGTATTCTTGTTGATCGGAGAAAAAGGGGATTTTCTTTAGAATTAACGATTAATTAATGTTTTAATATAGTATAAGCAATCTTTACATATGAAATGATCTTTAAATGGAATGTTCGCATCTAATGATCCACATATTGCACAAGATAATCCTATTGTTTTACGAAATTCATTATTATTATTTTCATTTTCTTTAGTGTTTAACATTTTTTACCTACTTTCTTCTTTTTAAAGAAAGAACTAATTAATTTTAGATTGCTATAAAATATAATTTGGACAGCTGCATTAAGTTAAGCCTATTGTAAACATTAGATTTACATTTTTCAACATAAAATTTAACAAATGTAAGAAAAAGTGTATAAAATGTAATATTATATATAATTTACAAATATTTATATATTATAAGGGAGATCTAAAAATGTATGAAGAATTTACTTTAAAAGGTAAAAATATTACACTCTTTGGATATAATTGGCAAGCTGTTAAAACTCAATATGTTGTTGTGTTAGTTCATGGTATAGGTGAATATGCAAAAAGATATGAAAGGGTAGCGGGATATTTTAATAAAGAAAATATCTCTATGGTGGCTATAGATCTGAGAGGACATGGCTGTTCATTAGGAAAAAGAGGCCATACTGCACCAAGGAAAGCGGTTCTAGAAGACATTGATATGTTAATTAAACATGCAGAAAAAATATATCCTAATCGTCCTATAATTCTATATGGGCATAGTATGGGGGGGAATATCGTATTGGATTATAAAAAAAGAGGGGATTTAGATTATAAAGTGTCAGGATATATAGTTACATCACCATGGATTATTTTAGAGAGAAATATACCTAAATATCTATATTTAATTGTAAAAGTATTAGCAAAAATAAAACCGGATTTTCAATTAGATTCTAATATTAAATCGGAGATATTAGGAAATTCAGAAATTATTTCAAAACATAAATACAGCAGATTAGGACATGGAAAAATTACGGCGGCTACTGCATTAGATGGTTATGAAATCGGCAAGTCTTTGATTAATGAAAGCTCAAATAAATTTGGAATAAGAAATAAGCCTCTTTTATTAATGCATGGAACAGATGATATGATTTGCAAAATAGAAGGAAGTAGGGAAATTACAAATTTGGAGTCAGATTTATGTGTTTACAAGGAATGGGAAAACTTTTTTCATGAACTTCATAATGGCAATGAGAGTGATGACGGAGAAGGTGTAATTTATACAATGATAGAATGGATAAAGAACATTTAAGTGCTTTATAAAATAATTTTCAGCTAAGTAAAGCTATATTAATATAGCTTTACTTAGCATCTTTTGGGTTTACATAAATCGTCTTATTGTTAGTGAAAATTACCATACCTGGTTTTGCTCCAGAAGGTTTTTTTACATATTTTACTTTTGTATAATCTACAGGTACGTTTTCAGAATTTCGTCCTTTGCTGTGATAAGCAGCTAAAGATGCAGCTTCTAAAATTGAATTATCCGAAATACTTTTTCCTTCTGTAAATAAAATGACATGAGATCCCGGAATATCTTTTGTATGGAACCAAATATCCTTACGATCTGCAGTTTTAAAAGTAAGTATATCATTTTCTTTATTATTTCTGCCTACTAAAATTTTAAATCCGTCTTTTGTCATATATGAATAGGGTAAAGATTTTGATTTAGCCGGTTTATAATTATTTTTTCTCTTACGTAAGTAACCACCTTCAATCAGCTCTTGCCTTACTTCTTCAATTTCTTCTATGGTATTTGCATTTTCTAAAAAACAAACAATTGAATCTAAATAAGAGATATCTTTATTTGTTTCATTTAATTGTATATTCTTTTCGGTAATTGCTGTTTTAGCTTTGTTATATTTTTTATAATAGTTTTGTGCATTTTGAGAAGGAGATAAGCGAGTATTCAAATTAATTTTTACATTAGTATTGTCATAGTAATTAAAAACAGTAATGCTGTCAATGCTGTCTTTTATTAAATGGAGATTTGCAGTAAGTAATTCTCCGTAAAGTTTATATATCTGAGATTCTTCTGCTTTAAGTAAATCTTCAGAAAGCCTTTGCTTTTTTAAATAAAGTTTATTTAAACTAGCGGTAACTGTACGATGTAAATCTGAAGATTTTTGTTTTATCCGATTAGAAGAATTTTTATTTAAATAGTAATAAGAAATTGCTTCACTAATATCCGTAAATGTTAATTCTTTATAAAGTTCTGCCATCGAGCTTAAATTAAAAATATGAAAATCTTTAGGTATATTATTTTCATCTATATATACTTTAGGATTCAAATTTCCCGATCTTATTTTTTGAACCATGTTGTAAATAGTATTATAGACTTCTGATAGAGGTGGATCTTTATCAAGTTGGGATGAATTTAATTTTGCCTGATTTACAATTTCTTCGGCTATTATAGGACTTATTCCCTGTATACTATTTAATAGACATCTTGAGAGATCGTAAGATGTTTTGCTTATCAGATTATTAAGTTGGTTTTCGGTTAATTTATAGTAAGATATTTTATTTTGGCTTGGAGGATAAAGATATTGCTGACCGGGAAGTAATTGCCTGTAACGATTTACATCAATTGAAATACGCTTAATGCTATCAATTATTTTATTTGATGCAGCGTCAATAACGACAATATTGCTGTGTTTACCCATGATCTCCATTATCAATTTTTTATTTACAGAAAATCCAAGTTCATTTATTGTATCTATTGATATTTCAATAATTCTTTCGGAGTCTTTTTGAATTATTTCATTTATATGTCCACCTTGTAAATGTTTTCTTAAAAGCATACAAAAACCCATTGGGTTTTGAGGGTTAGAATCTTTTTCTGTAATAAGATGTATCCTTGCATGACTACTGTTTGCAGACATGTAAAGTTTATAATTTTCTTTGCCAGAATGAATATATATTATAATTTCATCAGCTTCAGGCTGATATATTTTTTCTATTTTCCCACCTTTAAGCTTAGTATTTAATTGCCGAGCAACAGCTCCAGTAACCATACCGTCAAAACTCATTTTTGCTCTCCTTTGTATTTATTTATATTAAATTTTCTTACGCAAGTGTTTTATTTGTAGTATAATAACCATATTATCATAAAATACAGATAATAGTAAGGAGAACTTTATATGATAAAAAGTATGACAGGTTTTGGAAGAAGCGAATATAATGATGAAAAAAGGAACATAATTGTAGAGATTAAATCGGTAAACCATAGATATAGCGATATAAATATAAAAATGCCAAGAAGATATTCTTTTGCTGAAGATAGATTAAAAAATATAGTCAAAAATGTAGCAAGAAGAGGTAAAATTGATGTTTCAATTATAGTAGAGAATATAACAGAAGATGATACAAATATTAAATTAAATACGATGATTGCAAGACAATATTATGATAACTTAAAAGAACTGAAAAGTAGTTTTGACGTAAGCGGTGATATTTCTTTATCATTTCTAGCATCTCTTCCTGATGTTATGAAGTCAATTCCTGATGTGGAAGATGAAGAGGCTATTTATAAAAGCCTATCGGTTCCGGTGGAGGCTGCTGTAAGAAAATTAAATGAAATGAGAGTAGTTGAAGGTAATAAATTATCAGAAGATATAATAAAAAGAGGAGAATTGATAAGAAATTTAGTTAAAAATATTGAAGAGAGATCTCCTGTTGTTACAATAGCGTATACAGAAAAGCTTCGAGAAAGGATAAAAGAACTTATAGGAAATAATGTTATTATACCTGAAGATCGTATCTTAGTTGAAGCAGCTATTTTTGCTGATAAGTGCAGTATAACAGAAGAGTTGGTAAGATTAGACAGTCATATTATTCAATTAAACAATATTATTAAAAACAGTAATCAGCCGGATGGTAAAAAGTTAGACTTTTTAGTACAGGAAATGAATCGGGAAGCAAACACGATAGGGTCTAAAGCCAATGATATTGAAATTACAAATAAGGTTTTAGATATTAAAAGTGAAATAGAAAAAATCAGAGAACAAGTACAAAATATAGAATAAAATTTGTTGTAATTATGTATAATTTATTGTATCCTATATATTTACAAGAAGAAATTGTGTAAATGAAAGGAAGTACCATGAGAAAAGGCCAATTATTTGTTGTTTCAGGACCATCAGGAGCAGGAAAAGGTTCTATTTGCAAAAGATTAGTTGAGAAGATTAATATAGACCTATCCATATCAATGACGACTAGGAATCCGAGACCTGGTGATGAACACGGAAAAACATATTACTTTGTTACAGAGGAAGAATTTCTAAAGGTAAAAGAAGATGATGGATTTTTAGAGTGTGCCGAAGTTTATGGGAATTATTATGGAACTCCTAAGGAGCTTGTTTTAAAAAGTTTAAATGAAGGTAAAGATATAATATTAGAAATTGATATTCAAGGAGCTTTAAAAATTAGGAAATCCTATCCAAAAGGAATTTTTATTTTTATTTTACCTCCTTCTATGGCAGAATTGCGAAAGAGAATTACCGGAAGAGGTTCTGAATCGGAAGATGTAATTAATATGAGACTTGGCGAAACTTTAAAAGAGATATCTTATATAGATAAATACAATTATTGTGTAATTAATGGAGAACTTGAAGAAGCGGTAAATCGTGTACATGCTATAATTGTGGCAGAACACTCGAGAGTTTCAGAGGATATATATGAATTAATCGAAAAGTATAAGGAGGAGATATAAATGTTATATCCATCAATTAATTTAATTAAAGAAAAAGCTGACAGTAGATATACCTTGGTTGTATTAGCTGCTAAAAGGGCAAGAGATCTTATTGAGGGAAAGCCTAAGTTGACAGAAGTGGATATTGAAAAGCCTGTATCAATTGCGGCCAATGAGATAGCAGAAGATTTAATTACTTATAGAAGACAAGATTAATTGTAAATAAAAAAGTCCGTTAAACGGGCTTTTTTATTTACAAGGGAATATTTATTTTAAAATAGAATTAAAGAAAATACATTAATAATTATCAGAATTCTTAAACTGCCAAAATACGCAGCTTGATTAATAGAAATCTTTATTTTGTTTTTTTGATGCTATTAAATAAAATAATTTTATTTTATTAATTTACAATTTTAATACATTAAAGTATAATGATTTAGTAATTGTAGTAATAAAAGGAGGAAACATAAAAATGTTTAAAAAAATTAGTTTATTGTTAGTATTAGTACTTATTTTAAGTATCTTTGCAGCTGGATGCGGAAACGATAATGACGTAAAGTCTGAAGATAACAATGATGCAGCAAAAGATACATCACTTACAGATATTCAGGATAAAGGTACTTTAGTTGTTGGCTGTGATACGGAATTCCCTCCAATGGGCTTTATTGGTGATGACGGTGAGCTTACTGGATTCGATCTTGAGCTTGCAGCATTAGTTGCAGAAAAATTAGGAGTTAAATCAGAACCAAAAGCAATTAACTGGGATACTAAAGAGATAGAATTAAACAATGGAAATATTGATGTTATTTGGAATGGATATACTATTAAAAAAGACAGAAATGAAAAAGTTGAATATACAAAGCCATACTTAAATAATCAGCAAGTATTAGTCGTAGCAGCAGATTCTCCATATGAAAAGAAGTCTGATTTAGAAGGAAAAACCGTAGGGGCGCAAGTAAAAAGTGCAGGTCTTGATGCACTTAAGGCTGATGACTTAGCTTCTACTTTAAAAGCTATTCCTGAATATGAAGCTTATACGTATGCTTTGATGGATCTTGAAACAAGCAGATTAGATGCTCTTGCTGTTGATAAAATTTTAATTCGATATGCAATGCAGCAAAATCCTGGTAAATATAAAGTACTTGACGAAGGCCTTTGTAATGAATATTATGGTATAGGATGTGCTAAAGGTGCAGTTGCATTAAGGGAAGCAATTGATAAAGCATTAGATGAATTACAAGAAGATGGAAGCATTGACAAACTATCAAAAAAATGGTTTGGTGAGAATCTTGTAGTTAGAGATGTAGAAAAACTTACAGATGCTGATTTTGAATAATTTTAATTAGCGTACTCTTTAATAAAATAAAAGGACAAGGCTTCTGCTATGCAGAGGTTTTGTTCTGTTTATAAGGAGAGTGGAAAGGATAGATTATTTTGAACGAACAGTTTTCATTTATGGTAGCATTTATTTTACAAGGTCTGGGATTAACACTTAAGGTATATGCAGTAACTATTATCTTCTCTATTCCATTAGGTATAATTTGTGCTATAGGTAAAGTTTCAAAATTTAAGCCTTTGGTATGGTTATTAGATATTTATACTTGGGTTTTCAGAGGTACACCTTTGTTACTTCAATTGATATTTGCTTATTTTGGGCTTCCTCTTTTAGGTATTGAATTTTCCCAGGAAAATGCAGCTTATATAACTTTTATCTTAAATTATGGTGCTTACTTTACAGAGATTTTCCGTGCCGGAATTGAGTCTATTGATAAAGGACAGTATGAAGCAGCTAAAGTTTTAGGTATGAGTTATGGACAAACTATGAGACGTATTATTATTCCGCAGGCATTGAAGGTAGTTATTCCTCCAACCGGCAATGAAGCAGTTACTTTAATAAAGGATACAGCACTTTGTTCTGCTATTGCATTAAGTGAATTATTGAAAAATTCTAAGGATATGGTTTCTAAATTTGCCTCAATTGATGGATTTGTAATAGCTGCTATTATATACTTAATATTAACATTTGTTATTATTCAAATATTTAAATTAATTGAAAAACGTTTCCGTTATTATAGTTAGGAGGTAAGGTATGAGCCAAATAATAAGAGTAGAAAATTTACATAAAAATTTTAAAAATCTACATGTTTTAAAAGGAATCAATCTTACTATAAATAAAGGTGAAATTGTCAGTATAATCGGTCCTTCAGGATCCGGGAAAAGTACGCTTCTTAGATGTTTAAACCATTTAGAAGAAGCTAATAATGGTAGCATAGAAATTGAAGGTAAATATATTGCTAAAGCAGATGAAAACGGAAAAACTAAATATAAAAATAGTAATGAAGTATTGAAAATATGCAGAAATTTAGGAATGGTATTTCAAAATTTTAATCTTTTCCCACATAAATCAGTTATTGAAAATTTAATAGAAGCTCCTATGATTGTAAATAAAAAATCCAAGAGAGAATCTGTAAAAATTGCTGAAGAACTTTTAAAAAAAGTTGGGCTTTCCGATAAAAAAGATGCTTATCCTAATCAACTTTCAGGAGGCCAGAAACAAAGGGTAGCTATTGCAAGAGCTCTTGCAATGGAGCCTGAAGTAATGCTATTTGATGAACCAACGTCAGCATTAGATCCAGAATTGATAGGTGAAGTTTTACAAGTAATTAAGAAGTTAGCGCAAGAGAAAATGACTATGGTTATTGTAACACATGAAATGAACTTCGCTAAAGAAATCTCAGATAGAGTGATTTTTATGGATGATGGACAAATTATTGTTGATGGTACACCGGAAGATATTTTTATAAATCCTAAACATCCGAGAATACAGACATTTTTAAACAAAGTATTATAGGAGAAAAAATGCAAACTATTTTTAACAGAACATGTATGCTTATTGGAACTGAAAAAATGAAAGAAATCAATAATCAAAAGATTATTATTTTTGGCATTGGAGGGGTTGGAGGATATGTTGTTGAATCTTTAGTTCGTGCAGGAATAGAAAAAATTGCCATTGTTGATTATGACGTTGTAGATATAACAAATATTAACCGTCAAATAATTGCCCTACATAGTACGGTAAACAGATTAAAAACAGAGGTTATGGCAGACAGAATAAAGGACATTAATCCAGATGCTGAAATTAAAATTTTTGATTATAAGCTTGGTGAAGAGAATATTGATTTATTTAATCTTGAAAAGTATGATTATATAGTAGATGCAATTGATGATGTGAAAGCTAAACTTTTATTAATAAAAAGAGCTAAAGAATTAAATGTTCCTATTATTTCGTCTATGGGGACCGGTAATAAATTAGATCCTTCGAAATTTAAAATTGCAGATATCAGTAAAACTCATACTTGTCCTTTAGCCAGAGTGATCCGAAGGGAATTAGCAAAAAATAATATAAAAAAATTAAAAGTATTGTTTTCTTCAGAGCAACCGTATAAAGTAGAATCTTTTGACACATATAATAAAGTACCTTCAAGTATATCTTTTGTTCCTGCGTCGGCAGGACTGTTAATTGCTTCCGAAGTTTTTCTAGACTTACTGTTAAAAAATAAATAAAATTTAAATATAAATTAAAAGCATAAAAAGTTTTTTTTATGTTTTTTTTGTTTTTTTGAAACTATTTACTGATTTTATGTTTCTTATAATAAGTAGGGTATATTCTATAATTATAAATTTAAAGTAAAAAAGTAAAGTTTTTAGATATCTAAAAATGAATGTTTTTGTTCGATTGTATCTAAGGAGGAATAAAGCATGAATTTTAATGAAGTCTATATTATAGTAAAAACAAAGAAACAAATATCAAAAGTATTAATTAAAGATATTCTTTATATTGAAAAAGATCTAAGACTAACAGTTATTCATACTACAGATAAAGTGTATTCTTTTTATGGTAGAATGGAGGATATATATAAAGGTTTAGGAAATGAATTTTATAAATGCCATAGCAGGTGTATCTTAAATTTGAATAGAGTAACTAGTATGGAGGATGGAATTTTTTATTTAGATGGGGGTAAAACCCTTAGAATTGGACAAAATTATTATCAATATACAAAGAAAATATATGAAAAATTTTTAAAAAGCAGATTATAAAAAACTTGCTATTTGATGGTTAATATTGTATAATATTTGAGTGTTTATGTCAAAATGGCAATAAACTTAAATTTATATTAAAATCTACACATCTAGTTACTTAGAAGTTGGTGCCTGAGAAGGTTGGGTTCTAGGGATAAGCTATGATGGAGGAAGAAAACCAGGAGGGAAAAATTTATGGCAGTTATTTCAATGAAACAGTTACTTGAAGCAGGTGTACATTTTGGACATCAAACAAGAAGATGGAATCCTAAGATGGCTCCATATATCTTTACAGAAAGAAATGGTATTTATATTATAGACTTACAAAAAACTGTAAAGAAAATTGATGATGCTTACACTTTTATGAAAGAAGTAGGAAGTACAGGTAAGCCTATTCTTTTTGTAGGAACAAAAAAACAAGCTCAAGCTGCTATTGCTGATGAAGCACGTAGATGCGGAATGTATTTTGTAAATGAAAGATGGCTTGGCGGAATGCTTACAAATTACAAGACAATTTCAGGAAGAATTAAAAGACTTAATGAAATTAAGGCTATGGAGACAGATGGTACATTTGATGCACTTACAAAGAAAGAAGTAATTAAGTTAAGACTTGAATTAGAAAAATTAGAAAAATTCTTGGGTGGTATAAAAGATATGAAGGGAATGCCTGCGGCATTATTCGTAGTTGATCCTAAGAAAGAAAAAATTGCGATTAAAGAAGCTAGAATATTAGGAATTCCAATTATTGGAATTGTAGATACAAATTGTGATCCGGACGATGTCGACTATATAATTCCGGCTAATGATGATGCAATTAGAGCTGTAAAATTAATTGCTTCAAAAATGGCAGATGCAATTATTGAAGCAAATCAAGGTGAAAGCTTTGATGAAGGAACAGAGACAGCGGCTGCAGAAGAAACAGAGGAAGAAGCTGCTGAAGCATAGTAGAAAGGAGAAAAAAAGATGGATGTAACCGCATCAATGGTAAAAGAACTGCGTGAAAGAACCGGCGCAGGAATGATGGATTGTAAAAAAGTCCTTGTTGAAACAAGCGGAGATATGGACAAGGCAATAGAACTTTTAAGAGAAAAGGGACTTGCTAAAGCTGCAAAAAAAGCAGGAAGAGTTGCTTCTCAAGGTCTTGTTAAACTTGCATTTTCAGAAGATGGAAAAAATGCTGCAGCAATTGAAGTTAATTCAGAAACAGATTTTGTTGCGAAAAATGAAGAATTTGTAGATTTTGTTACTACATTATCTGAATTGGCTTTAGATACCAATGAATCAGAAATAGAGAAATTTATGAACATAGATTTCAAAGGCGAAGGTACAGTAACAGAAGTATTAAATAATAAAATAGCTAAAATTGGTGAAAATCTTAACGTAAGAAGATTTGCTAAATGCCAGGAGCCTGGAGTTGTTTACGTTGGATATACTCATGGTAACGGGAAAATAGGAGTTATCATCGGTCTTGAAACAACTGCTGATGCAAAAGAAGTAAATAATGTGGGAAAGGATGTGGCAATGCAAGTTGCTTCTATGAATCCTAAATTTATTAATGAATCAGAAATTGACCCTGAATATTTAGAAAATGAAAAGAAGATTTTAGTTCAACAGGCTTTGAACGAGGGTAAACCGGCAAATATTGTTGAGAAAATGGTTGTTGGAAGACTTAAAAAAGAATTAAAAGAGACTTGTTTAGTTGAACAAAAATTTGTAAAAGATAATGATTTATCAGTTGAGCAGTATGTTAATAATATAGCTAAGGAAATAGGAAAACCTATTAAAATTGTTTCTATGGTTAGATATGAAGTAGGCGAAGGAATTGAAAAGGAAGAAGAAAATTTTGCTGAAGAAGTTGCAAAACAGATGAATAACTAATAGAAATATGATATAATAAAAGGACACTATAATTATAGTGTCCTTTTATTGAGTGTTTAACTTTTAATTATGTTTTAAAAGATTTTAAGCATAGTAGATTTAATTATATAATAGTTAATAAAAGGAGGAATAGGATGGAGCCTAAATATAAGAGAGTTATTTTAAAAATTAGCGGAGAAGCATTAGCTGGTGAAAATAAATTTGGATTAAATGAGGAAATGCTTAGCCAAGTGGCAAAACAAATAAAAGATATAATAAACTTGAATGTTCAAGTAGCTGTAGTAGTTGGAGGCGGAAACTTTTGGCGAGGCAGAACTAGTAAAAGTATGGATAGAGCTACGGCAGATTACATGGGAATGCTTGCTACTGTTATTAATTCTCTTGCCCTTCAGGATGCATTTGAAGCAATAGGTATTCCTACAAGGGTACAAACAGCTATAGAAATGAAAGAAGTTGCGGAACCTTATATAAGAAGACGTGCTATGGGCCATCTTTCAAGGAATGAAGTTGTTATATTTGCAGCAGGAACGGGTAATCCGTTTTTTTCCACAGATACTACAGCGGCTCTCAGAGCCGCGGAAATAGAGGCAGATATTATTTTACTTGCTAAAAAAGTTGATGCAGTATATTCTGATGATCCGGAAAAAAATAAAGATGCATTCAAATATGATGAATTAACGCATAAGGAAGTTTTGGAAAAAGGGCTAGGAGTTATGGATTCTACTGCTGCATCATTATGCATGGATAATAATATTCCAATTCATGTATTTGGAATTGCAGAACCTGGGAATGTTATTAAAGCCATTTACGGCGAAAAAATAGGAACAATTATTAAGTAGTTGCGGAGGAGTTATTATGAGTATTGATGTACAACAAGTTCTTGATGAAAAAATGAAAAAGAGTTTATCTATTTTGAAAGAAGAATTAAATACTATTAGAGCGGGAAAAGCAAATCCAGCATTATTAGATAAGGTTTTAGTAGATTATTACGGAAGTCCGACTCCACTAAAGAATCTTGCTAATATATCTGTACCAGATCCAAGAACACTTCTTATTTCACCATTTGATCCAAAATCAATTTCCGATGTGGAGAAAGCAATTAATGTCGCAAATGTTGGAATAAATCCTTCTAATGATGGAAAAGTAATAAGATTGGTTATTCCTGCGTTAACAGAAGAAAGAAGAAAAGAACTTTGTAAATCTATTAAAAAATATGGAGAAGATGCAAAGGTTGCTATTAGAAATGAAAGAAGAAATACTAATGACGAGTTGAAAAAACAAGAAAAATCAGGAGATCTCACTGAAGATGATCTAAAGAAAGAACTAGATGATGTTCAGAAAAAGGCAGATAAGTGTATAAAAGATATTGATAGCATCGTATCTAATAAAGAAAAAGAAATTATGGAGGTTTAATCCATTGAAAGACATTTCTGATATTTTAGGCATGGAATTAGATGATGCAAAGACCCTTCTGGAAACGGAAGGGTTAGTTTATAGTATAATAGAGACAAAATCTACAAAACCTACAAATGAAAAAGGTATTTTTCGTGTTATTAAAGTAAGTATAATAGAGAATTATGAAATTAAAGTAGTGGTATGTAAAATATGATTGATAAAAATAGAATCCCCAAACATATTGCCATTGTCATGGATGGTAATGGCAGATGGGCAGAAAAGAAAAAGCTTCCAAGAATAGCAGGACATAATGCGGGTATGTTAGCTATGAAAGAAATTGTAAAAAAGTGTTCTATGTTAGATATAGAGAATCTTACTGTATATGCTTTTTCAACAGAAAATTGGAAACGTTCAGTTGAAGAAGTTGGAGGTATATTTAAATTATTGGTAATTTATATCGAAAAAGAATTAAAAGAACTTCATGAAAATAATGTAAAAGTCAAAGTTTTAGGAGATTATAAAAAACTTCCCAAAGAAGCTATTGCAAGTATAGAAAAAACTTTGGAGATTACAAAAGATAATACAGGTCTTTGTTTTAATATAGCTTTAAATTATGGCAGCAGAGCAGAGATTCTGCGTGCTTTTAAATTAATATCTAAAGAACTGTCAGATGGGAAACTTAATATCGAAAATATAACAGAAGATACTATTTCCAATAACCTTTATACAAAAGATATTCCTGATCCTGACTTATTTATAAGAACAAGCGGTGAAAAAAGATTAAGTAATTATTTACTTTGGCAAAGCGCATATAGTGAACTTGTTTTTTCAGATGTATTATGGCCAGAATTTACACCTGAAGAACTTGAAAAAGCAATTATGGAGTTTCAAAATAGGAAAAGACGTTTTGGAGGAAGATAAAAATGAAAACAAGAGTTTTATCTGGATTAATAATGCTGCCTCTTTTAGCAGTTGTTTACTTTGGAGGCAGAGTTCTTTTAATAGCTTGCTTTATCATAGGTCTTATGGGAATAAGGGAATTTTTTAAAGCTTTTGAAAGTATAAATGTAAAACCCTCATACTGGGTTTCAAATATTAGTATTTTAATGTTATATGCAATTAATTTATTTATTCCAAATAATTATCAAATATACATGTTTTGGTTTTTTGCAGTAGTAGTAATGTCATTACTTTATTTATTTAAGATTGAAAAGAGAGAATTAATAGATACTTTAGTTACTATTACAGGAGTATTTTATGTAATATTCTTTTCTTTTCATGTTACGTTAGTAGAACAAATACCAGAATATGGAATTCTTGTGTGGCTTGTTTTCTTAACAGCTTTTGGTACGGATATTATGGCATATTTTACAGGATTTTTACTAGGGAAGCATAAATTATGCCCTAAAATAAGTCCTAAAAAAACTATAGAAGGCTCTGTGGGAGGAATAATAGGAAGTCTAGTTTTATGCGGATTATTCGGACATTTTTTTATTCCTGAATTATTTTTACATTGTATGATTATTGGAGCATTAGGAGGAATTATCTCACAATTTGGAGACTTAACAGCATCGATTTTTAAACGTAAAATAGGAATTAAAGATTATGGAAATTTAATTCCGGGTCATGGTGGGATTTTAGATAGATTTGATAGTGTACTTTTTACAGCACCTTTAATTTACTACTATGTTATGTTAATAATTCCTATGATTTAAACAGCTTGCTGCAAGGCGTGATTAAAATGATGAAGAAATATGCAGATATTTTATAAAAGGAAATATATAAGGGGGATATATGGATTTAAAGATAATTGAAAGTAATTTCACTATATGTAAAGTAAATAATATTAAAGATATAAATTTTGATGATGAATTCGTTTTTATTGGTAAAACAGATGAGGAATTTTCTTTAGTTTGCAATGCAAAATATGTTCCTCAAAATACTATTTCAAGAGAAGATGGATGGAAAGGGTTTAGAATTCAAGGAGAATTGGATTTCTCTTTAATTGGTATTTTATCTAAAATTTCTGATATATTGGCTGAGCATAAAATTGGTATTTTTGTAGTTTCTACTTTTAATACTGATTATATTCTTGTTAAAGAAGAAAATTTAGATAAAGCAGTAAATATATTAGAAAAAAGAGGTTATTGTTTTATAAATTAAAATAAGTATAATGTGGCTAGTTTGATTTATCTATTAAACTAGCTATTATTATGGTATAATCAATTTATTATAGTATTAATTAAAATTAAAATGCCATGCAATACTATGTATAAGCCTTGTATGACATTTATTTTAAGTAATTTAGGAGATTTACATAAAAAATGAAAAAGATTGCCATACTCGGATCTACAGGATCAATCGGGAAACAAAGTTTGAATGTAATAGAAAATAATCCCGACAAATTTAAAGTTAATGTGCTTTCCTGCAGAAACAGTATAGAACTATTATCAAAACAAATTGAAAAATTTAATCCTGAATATGCTGTTGTTGAAGATGAGCAGGATGCAATAAATTTAAGTAAAAAATATTCAAAAACTGAGTTCCTATATGGAATGGAAGGATTAATCAGTGCAGCTTCTAAGACAGACTGTGATATTGTATTGAATTCACTTATGGGTATGAGAGGATTAGAACCTACATATCATGCTATTAAAGCAGGAAAAGATATTGCTCTGGCAAATAAAGAAACTTTGGTAGCCGGGGGAGAGATTATAATGGATGCTGCAAAAGAAATGGGCATAAAAATTCTTCCTGTAGACAGTGAACATAGTGCTATTTTTCAATCTCTACAAGGAAATAAAGGTAAAGAGATAAATAAAATTTTACTTACTGCTTCAGGTGGACCATTTCGTGGATTTAACCTTAAACAACTTGAAAATGTTACCTTGGAACAAGCCTTAAAGCATCCTAATTGGTCTATGGGTAATAAAATTACAATTGATTCTGCCAGTATGATGAATAAAGGATTGGAAGTAATTGAAGCGAAATGGCTCTTTGATGTACCTGGAGAAAAAATACAAGTTGTAATTCATCCGCAAAGTATTATTCATTCTATGATAGAGTATGCAGATCATTCAATTATTGCTCAACTTGGGGTTCCTGATATGAGGATTCCAATTAGCTATGCTCTTTCATATCCTAATAGGATAAAAAATGCTTTCGAATCAGTAGATTTTTTCCAAATTAAAACATTGACTTTTGAAAAACCTGATTTAAAAACATTTAAATGCTTATCCTTTGCATATGAAGCTTTAAAGCTTGGAGGGAGTTATCCTGTAGTTTTAAATGCTGCAAACGAAATTTTGGTTCAGCAATTTTTAAAAAAAAGGATTAACTTTATAGATATTCAGAATACTATAGATAGAGTATTGCAAGATCACAATCCAACATATAATTTGGATCTGTGTAAAATTTTAGATATTGATAAAAAAATAAGAGAATCTTTAAAAAATAATTAATTATGCAGAAATGGGGGTAGTAAAAAATTATGATGATAATTTATGCTATATTAATATTTTGTTTGTTAATTTTTATCCATGAATTCGGACATTTTATTACAGCAAAAGCAGTAGGGATTAAAGTTAATGAGTTTGCATTGGGAATGGGACCTTTACTTTTACATTTTACAAAGGGTGAAACGGAATATTCCCTTAGAGCATTGCCCATCGGCGGTTATTGTAAGATGGAAGGAGAAGATGAGGAATCAGATAGTCCGAGGGCATTTAATAATAAACCGTTTTGGGCTAAAGCTATAGTAATAGTTGCAGGATCATTTATGAATTTAGTTTTAGCCGTAGTTATTTTATCGATAATAGTTTTCTATATTGGAGTTCCAAATAATATTATAAAAGAAGTTACACCTGATTATCCGGCTGTAGCAGCAGGGCTTAAGAGCGGTGATAAAATTATCAAAATAGATAACAATAATATTAAAAATTGGGATGATTTAACTTCTGCAATAAGTGAAAGCGGTGGAGATTCCATTACTATTGGAATTGAAAGAGACGGAAAAACAATGACGTTAGAAAGTGCCGTTATTACAGGAGAAGATAACAGAAGAGTGATTGGGATATCACCCGAATATGAAAGAGATTTTTCATATTTAGGTCAATCGGTGGTTTTAGGCGCTAAAAGTACTTACGATATGGGATTAAATATGATTCAAGTAATCGGCCAATTAGTAACCAGGGAAATATCTGTAAACGCTTTAACCGGACCTGTGGGAATTATCCATATAGTAGGAGATACTGCGAAACTTGGAATAATTTACGTGGCGCAGCTTACTGCTTTTATTAGTTTAAACCTAGCAATAGTAAATATGCTACCGTTTCCGGCATTAGATGGAGGAAGACTTTTGTTTATGGTTATCAGATTATTTACAGGAAAAGCAATTTCTGATGAATTAGAAGGCAAAATTCATTTAATTGGTATACTATTATTATTTACTTTAATGATCTATATAACTTTCCAAGATGTAGGTAGATTTATATTATAAATAGAAAGGGTGGCAAAATAGAAGAATAGAGATGAGAAAAAGTAAAAAAATAATATGCGGAGGTATTGAAATCGGTGGAGATGCTCCAATTTCAATTCAATCGATGACAAATACTGATACACGGGATGTAAAAAAAACAATTAGTCAAATTAAACGACTAATTGAAGCAGGTTGTGACATTGTGCGTTGTGCTATACCTGATATGCAGGCAGCGGAAGCTTTTAGAGAGATTAAAAAAAATATTGAAGTTCCCCTTGTAGCAGATATCCACTTCGATTATAGACTTGCAATTGCTGCAATTAAAAACGGTGCAGATAAGGTACGTATTAATCCTGGAAATATTGGAGATAAAGAACGTATAAAGGCTGTAGTTGATGTTGCAAAGGAATATCAAATACCAATTAGAGTAGGAGTTAATTCAGGTTCATTAGAAAAAGATATTTTAAAAAAATATAAAGGTGTTACCGCCGAGGGATTAGTTGAAAGTACAATTAGAAATGTAAATTTAATTGAAGAAATGGGTTTTCATGATATTATCGTTTCAATGAAAGCTTCAGACATAAAATTAAATTATGATGCTCATATGCTTATCTCCTCAAAAATATCTTATCCTCTGCACATAGGGATTACAGAAGCTGGAACATCAGAAGGGGGTGGAAAGATAAAATCATGTATTGGAATAGGTTCATTATTGCTTTCCGGTATTGGAGATACTATGAGAGTTTCTTTAACGGGAGATCCTGTAAATGAAGTATATTTTGCAAAGGAAATTTTAAAAGCACTAAATTTACGTAAGGGAACAATTAATTTAGTATCATGTCCCACATGTGGAAGATGTCGTGTGAATCTATCTAAAATTACAACAGAATTAGAACGAGAATTAAAGATTATTGAAAAACAAAGAGAAGAAAAAGGTTTGGATTCTATTACTGTTGCTGCTATGGGCTGTGAAGTTAATGGACCAGGAGAAGCAAAAGAAGCAGATATTGGTGTTGCTTGCGGAAATGGTAAAGGACTAATCTTTAAAAAAGGAGAAGTTATTGATACTGTAAATGAAACAGAAATAGTTAAGGAATTAATAAAGTATATTAATCAAGAAAAAGTATTAATATAATTCGTTAAAAGGAAGTGATAAAAAGTGAATTTTGTGATTTCAGAGCCTATAGCTTGGATTATAATTGCTGTTGTCTTTGCTGTTATTGAGGCTTTTACTTTAGGACTTACTACCATTTGGTTTACTGTAGGAGGAGTAGCAGCTTGTATTGTTGCTTTGCTTGGTGGTTCATTGGTGTTACAAATTATTATATTTTTAGTAGTATCTATAGTTTTATTGTATTTTACCAGACCTCTTGCAGTAAGAAAATTAAAAATTGGTCATGAAAAAAATATAGTAGAAAATATTATTGGGCAGATTGGCATAGTTAAGGATGACATTTTGCCGTTTAATGTTGGTCAAGTTAAATTAAATGGTCAAATATGGTCAGCAGTATCAAATAATAATGACTTAACACTTTTAAAAGGATTAAAAGTAAAAGTAGTTGAAATTCAAGGTGTAAAACTTATTGTTGAGCCTGTTTCCGAAAATGACTAAAAAGAGATTAATTAAAAGGGAGAAATGTTATGAGTGATTTTATTACAGTTATTATATTACTTATTATTTTAATATACTTGGTGGTAGCAAACATTAAAATTGTACCTCAGGCAAAATCATATGTTGTAGAAAGATTAGGAGCCTACCATCAAACATGGCAAGTAGGACTTCATTTTAAAATTCCACTAATAGATAAAATTGCAAAAAGAGTATCTTTAAAGGAGCATGTTATTGACTTCCCTCCACAGCCTGTAATTACAAAAGATAATGTAACTATGGAAATTGATACAGTTATTTATTTCCAAATTACAGATCCTAAATTATATGCTTATGGTGTAGAAAACCCAATGGCAGCAATTGAAAATCTTACCGCAACAACTTTAAGAAATATTATTGGTGAATTGGAACTAGATGGAACTCTTACAAGCAGAGAAGTAATAAATACAAAGATACGCCTTGTTTTAGATGAGGCCACTGATCCTTGGGGCATTAAAATTAATAGAGTTGAAGTAAAAAATATTTTACCTCCTCAAGATATTCAGCAGGCTATGGAAAAACAAATGAGAGCAGAAAGAGAAAGAAGAGAGGCTATTATAAGAGCCGAAGGAGAGAAAAAGGCTGCGGTATTAACAGCAGAGGGAGAAAAGCAAGCTGCAATTTTGCAGGCAGAAGCTAGAAAAGAATCTCAAATTAGAACAGCTGAAGGTGAAGCAGAAGCAATTCTATTAGTACAAAGGGCTACTGCAGACGGTATTAAAATGATAGTTGAATCCAATCCAACCCAGCAAGTTATTGCTATTAAAGGCTTGGAAGCATTCACAGCAGCAGCAGATGGAAAAGCTACTAAAATCATTATACCATCAGAAATACAGGGTCTGGCAGGACTTGCAACTTCACTTACAGAAATTATGAAAGATGATAACGGAAACAATATATTAAAGAGTGAAGGAAATAAATAATTATATGGAGGCAAGCATTGAAGGCTTTAATTGAAAATACAATAAATTGGACAAAAATAGGAAAGCATTCAAAAGAATTCTATAATTTTTCACTTGAAAAGGCAGTTGTTTGTAAAGAAACGACTGCCCTTTCTATGAATATTAGGCTTAATTTTATTATTCCTTATCAAGACATGAAGAGAATATGTCAGCTTATACTCAGTGAATTTAAGGATTTAAAGGATGTTAAATTACAGTTTATTTATGAAGATGTTATTTTAACAGATTCTGAAATTATAAAATTATATATTCCTTATATGATTGAAGAAATAAAGGGAGAACTTACTCCTATTACAAAAGCCATATTTACAGAAGAATTTAAATATGTAGATGAAATGTTAATTATTAAAGCTCTGGGAGATGTTGCAGTTAAAGTACTAAATACAAAAGTTTCTAAGATTTTTGAAAAGCTTTTGAAAGAGAACTTTGGAATTATAGCAAAAGTTAAATTTGAAAATCATGCAGATACATATGAGGATATTACAAGAAAACAAGAAGCGACTATGGATAAAGAATTATTAGAGGCTTCTAAGATGCAAAAATCAGCAGCTTCTTTAGGTGGAGGAAGCACCTCTAAAAGTCTAAATGGTAGTAATAAGCCAGCTAATGGGGGACAATGGAAGCGAAGAGAAAAAGAAACTCCTGTTGTTGGTAATCGAATTATGGGCAAAAATAATTACGATGATCCAATTGAAATTTCCAGTGTAACTGTTGATAGCGGTCTGGTAACTGTTGAAGGAATGTTGTTCAAAAAAGATTCAAGGACTATAAAAAATAATAAAAGACTTGTTACTTTGCTTATTACAGATAAGAAAACTTCTTTATGCATAAAATGTTTTACATCAGAAGAAAAATGGAATGACATCGATAATAATTTAAAATTAAGCAATTATGTAAAAATACGAGGTAATGCAGAATGGGATACTTATGAGAATGTTCTTATTATAATGGCAAAAGATATTGAAAAAATTGAAAAAGAAAATCGTAAAGATACATATGAAAAAAAGCGAGTAGAACTTCATGCACATACAAAGATGAGTGCAATGGATGGGCTTAGTGAAGTAAAAGATCTTGTAAAGACCGCAGCAGCATGGGGTCATCCCTCAGTTGCTATTACAGATCATGGTGTAGTTCAGGCTTTTCCTGAAGCTGCAAAAGCTGCACTATATGGTAAATTAGATATAAAAATAATATTTGGAGTAGAAGGTTATCTCTTTGATGACTCTGATTCAGAGGGTGATGTTATAGATTATAAAGCTAAAAAGACATATCATGTTATAATTTTAGCGCAAACACAGGAAGGTTTAAAAAATTTATATAAGCTGGTATCCAGATCTCATTTGGAATTCTTTTATAAAAGACCAAGGATCCCAAAATCAATTTTATCAAATTATAGAGAAGGATTAATTATTGGTTCTGCTTGTGAAGCAGGTGAAGTTTATCAAAGTATACTCAAGAAGTTACCTGAAAATGAAATTGTTGACATAATAAAGTATTATGACTATCTTGAAATACAACCTTTAATAAATAATCAATTTCTCGTAGATAACGGAACTGTGGAAAATATAGAGGAATTAAAAAATATAAACAGGAAGATTATTTCCTTGGGTAAAGAATATAATAAACCTGTAGTAGCTACATGTGATGCACATTACATAGATTTAGAGGAAGCACTTTATAGGAAAATACTCATGGCTGGACAAGGATACAAAGATATTGACGGAGAACAAGGGCTTTATTTTAGAACTACCGATGAAATGCTTAAAGAATTTAGTTACCTTGGCGAAGAACTTGCTGAAGAAGTTGTTATTAATGCAACTAACAAAATTGCAGATATGATTGAAGATATTAAACCTGTGCCAAGTGGAAAGTTCCCTCCTAAAATAGATGGCGCAGAGGAAAGACTGAGAAACCGCTGCATGGAAACTGCCTGGGGAATTTACGGAAATCCACTTCCTGAACTCGTACAAGCCAGACTTGACCGAGAGTTAAATTCAATTATTAACAATGGATATGCTGTTATGTATGTTTCAGCAGAAATGCTCGTTCAGAAATCATTGGAAGATGGCTACTTGGTAGGCTCAAGAGGTTCTGTAGGTTCATCTTTTGCAGCAACTATGGGTGGTATTACTGAAGTAAATCCTCTGCCTCCGCATTATGTTTGTCCTAATTGTAAGAATTCTGAATTTATTTTAGACGGAAGCTATGATTGTGGTGTCGATTTACCTGATAAAGTTTGTCCAAATTGCGGAACTTTATATAAACGTGATGGATTTAATATTCCATTTGAAGTATTTTTGGGTTTTGAAGGTGATAAGGAGCCCGATATAGATCTTAATTTTGCAGGAGAATATCAACCTGTAGCGCATAAATATGTAGAAGAAATTTTTGGTAAAGAAAATGTATATCGTGCAGGAACTATAGGAACTATTGCAGGGAAAACAGCCTATGGATTTGTTATGAAGTATTATGAAGATAGACAGCAGCCTACTAATAAGTTTGAAGTGGATAGACTTGCTGAATGTTGTACAGGTGTAAGAAGAACTACTGGGCAACATCCTGGAGGAATTATTATTGTTCCAAGAGGACATGAAATATATGAATTTTGTCCTGTTCAGCATCCGGCAAATGATACTTCGACGGATATTATTACTACACATTTTGATTATCATTCAATTGACGAAAATTTATTGAAATTAGATATATTGGGGCATGACGTTCCCTCTATGATTCGTCAACTTCAAGATATGACAGGGGTTAATCCTTTAGATGTGCCCCTTAGAGATGAGAAGGTAAACAGCATATTTAATGGTATCGAAGGCTTAGATATAAAAGATACTGATTATAAATGGACACATGGAAGCTATGGTATTCCTGAATTCGGTACTAAATTTGTAAGACAGATGCTTGACGATACTACTCCTACTAAATTTGCAGATTTAGTTAGAATTTCCGGATTTTCACATGGAACAGATGTATGGATTAATAATGCGCAGGAATTTATTAGAAATGGTTCTGCTACTATAACAGATGCCATATCTACAAGAGATGACATAATGAACTATTTAATACACAAAGGTTTACCTAATAAATCTGCTTTTAAAATTATGGAAAAAGTAAGAAAAGGTAAAGGTGTGACAGATGAGGATGTTGAATTAATGGAAGAAAACGATGTACCAGAGTGGTATATTGAATCGTGCAGAAGGATTAAGTATATGTTCCCTAAGGCACATGCTGTAGCTTATGTAATGATGTCATACAGGATTGCATATTATAAAGTATACTATCCTGCACCATTTTATGCTGTATATTTTACAACAAAGGTTAGTGAATTTAATGCAGAAATAATTCTTAATGGCCCAAAGGCAGTAATGGAGCGTATGGTAGCAATTGAAGCAATGGGTAAAAATGCTACAAAAAAAGAACAAGATGAAGTTACAGTTCTAGAGGTGGCATATGAGATGTATGCAAGGGGTTATAACTTTGCGCAGGTACAGCTTGGTAAATCTCATGCTACTAATTTTCAAGTTTTAGATGGGAAAGTACTTCTTCCATTTGTAGCATTGGCAGGAGTAGGTGAAAGTGCGGCAAAGGCTATTGTTGAAGAATTTAATAAAAAGCCTTTTATTTCAGTAGATGATATGAGAAACAGAGCCAAAGTTAATAAAACAGCCATAGAAGCATTGAGTAATCATAAAGTACTTAAAGGTCTTCCTGAATCAGATCAGCTAAGTTTGTTTTAATTGATAGAAAGTAGTATATATTAATGTACTAAGTCTAATAATAATTGAAAACATCTTGCAATTCCAACGTATGTGTGTTAACATTATATTTAAGAATTAGATGGTACGAAAGCAAAGAGTGGGAAAACCCACTCTTTGAATTTTGTTTAAACAAGAATAAATCTTAAATATTCCTATTGTATATGGACAGTTTACAAAAATCAAATAAACATTTGCTAAAAGAATAAAATGTTAAATTGCCCGTGTGTGGATAGAAAAATTTGATTTTAAATTACTAAATTAATGAAAGGGATAAAATGGGAAAAAAGAGAATTAAAGATATTATTGCTGATGAAATTTCACAATTTTTAGAAGAGAACGATTTGGAACTCTATAATGTAGAGTTTGTAAAAGAAGCTAAGGATTGGTACTTACGAGTTTATATTGACAGGGCTGAAAGTTGTAATGGAAGTAGAAGCATAGGTACAGAGGATTGTGAAAAAGTTAGTAGATTTTTAAGCTCACGATTGGATGAACTTGATCCTATTGAACAAAATTACTATTTAGAAGTATGCTCTCCTGGAATAGACAGAGCACTTTTAAAAGATAAAGATTATGAGAAATATGCAGGTAAACTGGTTGATGTTTTGCTCTATCAGGCAATAGAAGGTAAAAAAACCATTACAGGCAGATTAATTGGTCTTATTGATGGAAATATTGTAATAACAGATGATAAAGAAAATAGAATAGAAATACCAAAAGAAAGAGCAGTTAAAACTAAACTTACTGTTGTTTTTTAAGGAGGCGTAAAGAGAAAAAATGAACAGAGAATTTATTAAGGCAGTAGAAGAGTTAGAAAAAGAAAAAGAAATTTCAAAGGAATTGTTAATTGAAGCAATAGAATCTGCATTAGTGTCTGCATACAAAAAAAATTATGGAACTTCTCAAAATGTAAGGGTAAATATTGATAAAACAACTGGAGATATAGATGTTTTTATGCGCAAAGATGTTGTTGATGAAGTAGAAGATGATCTTTGTGAAATTTCAATTGAAGAAGCAAGGGAAATTGATTCTAAATATGAAGTTGGAGATGTTGTTGAGTATCAAGTGACACCTAGAGATTTTGGAAGAATTGCGGCACAAACTGCAAAACAAGTTGTAGTTCAGCGAATTAGAGAAGCAGAACGAGGAATGATTTATGATGATTATTCAAATAAGCAAAGTGAAATTATTACAGGTGTAATTCAAAGAATAAGCAATGATACTGTGTTTATCAATATGGGTAAGACAGAAGGAATATTAGCTGCTACAGAGCAGGTTCCGGGAGAAAAATATTTAATAAACAGTAGAATAAAAGTATTTATTATGGATGTAAAAAAGACAACTAAAGGCCCGCAAGTTTATTTATCAAGATCTCATCCAGGTTTGGTAAAAAGATTATTTGAACTTGAAGTTCCGGAAATTCAAGATGGTATTGTTGAAATTAAAAGTATTTCAAGAGAAGCAGGATCAAGAACAAAGATGGCGGTGTATGCTTCTGATGAAAGTGTTGATGCTGTAGGAGCATGTGTAGGTACAAGAGGCACAAGAGTTCAGGCGGTAGTAGATGAATTATTTGGTGAAAAGATTGATATCATCAATTGGAGCGAAGATCCGGAGGAACTTATAAGCAGTGCTCTTAGTCCTGCTAAAGTTGAAAAAGTAATTATATTAGGAGAAGAAAAATCTGCTATAGCTATAGTGCCTGATTATCAATTATCATTAGCTATTGGTAAAGAAGGTCAGAATGTGAGACTTGCTGCAAAACTTTGTGGTTGGAAGATAGACATTAAAAGTCATTCACAATATTTTTCTGAAAATGAAGAGAAAGAAGCAGAAGATTTTGAAATGTATGATGAAGAAACTTCTGAAGAAGAAACATCATCAGACATTGATTATGATGACGAAATAATTGAGATTGAATAAAACTAGCCAACTGGCAGAAAAGAAGGTAAATTAGGATATTCATGAAAACAAAAAAAATACCAATGAGAAGATGTGTAGGTTGCATGGAATCAAAACCAAAAAGAGAATTAATTCGAATAGTTACCTATGATGGAGAAGTAAAATTAGATGCAACAGGAAAAGCTAACGGCAGAGGTGTATATCTTTGTAAGAGTGTGGATTGCTTTGAAAAAGCAAAAAAAAGAAAATCCATAAATAGAAGCTTAAATATAGAATTAAATGAAGAACAGTTAAATCTTTTATTTAAGGAGCTTTCACAATATGAGGAAAAAAATTGATAGCTATTTAGGATTTGCAAAAAAATCCGGAAATCTAGTTACTGGATATAATACATGCATATTCGCTATTAATAAAAGAAAAGTTAAACTTTTAATACTTACTCAAGATTTATCTAACAATACAATAAAAAAAATGATAAATTTGGCAAAGAATAAAAATGTGATTTATCGTATCTATGGAAAATCACAAGAATTAAGTAATATAACGGGGAGTAATGAACGTGGAATTTTTGGCATTACAGATACAAAATTTGCTGAAGTAATATTAAAAGAGATAGATAAGGAATAAATAAAAAAGAAAGGAAGGTGTTCCTATGTCCAATATGAAAGTACATGAGCTAGCAAAAGAATTGAATATTAGCAGTAAAGAGTTGATACAAAAAATTAATAATATGGGGATTGTTGTAAAGAGTCACATGAGTGTACTCTCAGATATAGATGCAACTGCTGTTAGAAACACTATTACGCGCGGAAAGAGTAGTTCTGAAACAAAGATTGTTAAGGTTGCTTCAAAAAAGTTAAATGAAAATAACAATAACCAAGATAAAAAAGAGGATAAAAAAGAAGATAAAAAAGTAATTCAAGATACGACGAAAACTAATAAAAAAAATCAAACCCAAACATTAAAGATTAACCAAGAAAAAAAGTCTGGTGAAAAAAAATCTTATGAAAATAAATCAGCTCAAAATAAAAAAAGTGATAATAATAATAGAAACCAAAAAATACAGAGCGATCAAGGAAATCAAAAGCATAATACTCAAAATCAGCAAAATTCAAATACACAAAATAAATATAGATCAAATACACAAAATAAGCAAAATTCAAATACGCAAAATAAATATAAATCAAATACTCAAAATCAGCATAAAGATAATAGCCAAAAACAACATAAACCTAATACTCTTAATTTACAAAAATCAAGTCAAAATAAACCTAAAAAACAAAAGGTTACAAAGCCTGTTGAACCTGAAATTAACTTAGAAGAATTAGAACCAGGCACAAAGATTATCAGTGTTCCCATTACTGTGGCAGGATTTGCAGATCAGGTGGGAAAATCAAACTCTGAAATTATAATGACACTGATGAAATTAGGTGTAATGGCTAATATTAATCAAAGTATTGATGAAGATACAGCTGTTATTTTAGGAGAGAGCTTAGGTATTCCAATTTTAATTGATAAAGTTGAAGAAAAAATTGTTGAAGAGGGTATTGAAAATTTTGAAGATAAGGAATCAGATTTAAAGCCAAGGCCGCCTATTATTACTGTAATGGGGCACGTTGACCATGGTAAAACTTCACTTCTTGATGCAATCAGAAAAACAAACGTTACATCCACAGAATCCGGTGGAATTACTCAGCATATTGGAGCTTCTGAAATAAATTTAAACGGGCAGAAAATTGTATTTTTAGATACCCCTGGACATGAAGCCTTTACGGCAATGAGAGCGAGAGGTGCCCATGTTACAGATATCGCTATACTTGTAGTTGCAGCAGATGATAGTGTCAAACCTCAGACTATAGAATCAATTAGCCATGCAAAAGCAGCAGGTGTTCCAATTATTGTGGCAGTTAATAAAATGGATAAGCCAGGTGCTAACCCAGATAGAGTAAAACAGGATTTATCAGAACATGGTGTACTCGTTGAAGAATGGGGTGGAGATACAATTTGCGTGCCGGTTTCGGCAAAATCGGGTGAAGGAATTGTAACTCTTCTTGAAATGGTATTACTACAGGCAGAAATGTTAGAATTAAAAGCAAATCCAAATAGGCTTGCTCTTGGAACAGTTATTGAAGCTAGGCTAGATAAATCAAAAGGTCCTGTAGCTACATTACTTGTATTGAATGGTACCTTGCAGGCAGGAATGAGTGTCGTAGCAGGTACATGCAGCGGAAGAATCAGAGCAATGACAAACTTTAAAGGTGATAATATAAGAAAAGCAAGTCCAGCTACAGCGGTAGAAATTCTAGGGCTTACGGAAGTACCTCAGGCAGGAGATACCTTTAATGCAGTACATGAAGATAAAGCAGCAAGAGAAATTGCTGAAAATAGAAGAATAAAATTAAGAGAAGATGTTATGGCAAGAAATTCAAGCACTACTCTTGAACAGTTATTCAGTCAAATTCAGGAAGGTGAAATAAAAGAACTTAATCTTATAATAAAAGGTGATGTTCAAGGGTCTGTTGGTGCTTTAACTGCATCACTAGAAAAATTAAAAAATGAAAATGTAAAAGTAAAAATTATTCATACAGGAGTAGGAACTGTTACTGAATCAGATGTTACTTTAGCATCTACTGCAAATGCAATTATTATAGCTTTCAATGTAAGGCCAAGTACGACAATTTCTACGCTGGCAGATAGAGAAGGTATTGAAATCAGAACATACAGAGTTATCTACGATGCTATTAATGAAGTTGAAGCTGCTATGAAAGGAATGCTTGACCCTGAATTTAAAGAAGTTGTTCTGGGTAAGATAGAAGTTAGAAATACATTTAAGGTACCGGGTGTAGGTATAATTGCCGGAGCATATGTTTTAGAAGGAAAAGTAGAAAGAAATGCTGAAATTAGACTTGTCAGAGATGGTATAGTAATTCATGAAGGTAAAATTTCATCCTTAAAGAGATTTAAAGATGATGCAAAGGAAGTTGCACAGGGGTATGAATGTGGTATAGGCATTGAGAATTATAATGATATTAAAGAAGGAGATATAATAGAAGCCTTCAAAATGGAAGAAATTGAAAGGAAATAAGGGATGGGAAAAGGATACAGAGCTGGTCGTCTTGGTGAAGAAATAAGAAAAATAACCAGTGATTTACTTCTCAGAGAAATAAAAGATCCAAGGCTTACAAAGAGCATGGTTAGCATATCTGCAGTTGACGTTACTGAAGATGGAAGTTATGCAACTTTGTATATTACTGCTTTAGGTTTAAATGCTAAAGATGAAGTTAGTTCTGAGGAAAAAGATAATGTAATAAATGCATTAAAAAGTGCAAAGGGTTTAATAAGAAAAGAAATTGGTAAAAAAGTTAAATTAAGACATGTACCTGATTTATTATTTAAATTTGATACTTCTCAAGAGTATGGCAGACATATTTCTAAATTAATTGATGAACTTGGAATAGAAAAAACGGTAAAAGAAGATGAAGAATAATTCTTTGAAAAATATTGCAAATGTTTTAATTGAAGCAGAAAAAATTTTAATTTTTACGCATATTCTGATGGATGGAGATACCTTAGGCTCTTCTGTTGCCCTATGCAAACAATTAAGAAAAGCTGGTAAACAGGCTTATATTCTCATTGAGGATAATATTCCTGCTTACCTTGCTTTTTTAAATAAAGATTATTGTAGCTATGATTTTAATATAATTGAAAAACCAGATATATGTGTAGCTGTAGATTGCAGCGATATTGGCAGATTAGGTATGCGAAAGGATAAATTTTTTCAAGGTGAAATTACAATTTGTGTAGATCATCATACTACTAATGATTATTTTGCACAGTTAAATTATGTAAAAGAAGATTCTTCGTCAACCGGCGAAATTATGTATCAATTATTAAAAAAATTAAAAATTGATATGGATCAAGAAATTGCAGAAGCATTATATGCTGCAATTACAACAGATACGGGAAATTTTCAATATACAAATACAACAAAAAATACTCATCTTATAGTGGCAAAGCTTTTTGATTATGGAATAGATTTAGAAAAAGTAAGTGTAGAACTTTATCAAAACATTAGGCATGAAAAGATTTTGATTACAAATGAAGCTTTAAATACTATTGAGATGATATGTGACGGAAAAGCTGATATTGCTTATGTTACACTTGATATGTTAAATAAAACCGCTGCATCAATGGATGAAACAGAAGGTATTATTGAAACATTAAGAAATATAAATGGTGTAGAGATATCAGCATTTTTAAAAGAACAAGAAGAAAATAAAATTAAAGTTGGGTTCAGAGCTAAAACCTATGGAGATGTTTCAATTATTGCTAAAAAGTTTGGTGGAGGAGGGCATAAAAAAGCAGCAGGATGTACTATTTTTGCGCCGCTTTCTAAATCACTTGATATGGTCAAAGATGCAATTAAGGAACAACTTGATAAAAAGTAAGTTTAAGATATGATAAAAGAAGGAATTATTAATTTATTAAAACCAGCAGGTATGACATCCCATGATGGAGTACAATTTGTAAGAAGGATTTCAGGTATTAAGAGAGTAGGACATACAGGAACACTTGATCCTATGGCTGTGGGAGTTTTACCTATTTGCATTGGTAGTGCTACGCGTATAACAGAATACTTAGATTTAGATTATAAAAAATACAGATGTGAAATGCAGCTTGGAATTGAGACGGACACTCAAGATATTTGGGGAGAAATTTTAAATACAAGTTCTTTTTCTGGTATAACAAAAAAAGATATTACAAAGGTTTTAGAAGAATTTAGTGGCATTGTAGAGCAAATTCCGCCAAATTATTCAGCTGTTAAAGTAAACGGGAAGAAACTTTATGAATATGCTAGAAAAGGACAGACAGTAACTGTGAAATCAAGAAAAATTCATATTAAAAATATAGAATTGATACGTTTTGATTCAAAATCAGGTAGGGCAACTTTTGATATAGAATGTTCAAAAGGTACTTATGTTAGGACAATTTGTCATGAGGTTGGAAATAAGCTAGGCTGTAAAGCAGCTATGAGCTGTTTGATTAGGACTGCTAGCGGAATATTTACCATAGAAGATACAATTACCATAGAAGAATTATTATCGAATAGAATTGGAGAAGATATAAAAGATCCTGTTACGGGAAAATATATTTCTTATGCAAGAATACCCCATGAAATTTTAAATAGATATATATTAAATTCAGATTATCCACTTATTCATTTTGGCAGAAGTTATGTAAACAAAGATAGAGCTTTATGGTTTATTAACGGAGGGCATTTGAAAATGTCGGAAGTTGAAATAATACAAGAACCTGAATTTAAAAATTCATTAAATTTTAATTTAAAAGAAGAATATAAAAAAGCATATAATATATATTTTAAAACTGATAAAAATGAAGATTTATTTTTAGGCGTTGCTTTTTATAATGAGCAATATAAAAAGTTGGTGGCAAATAAAATTTTTTATAATAGATCAAATGTTATCTTAAGATAAAAATATATAAAAAAAGAAATTAACACATTAAAATTAAGGCAGAATATCAGATGAAAAATGTTTTTTAATATAACAACTTTAATTATAATTAATTAAAAAGATTGGACATAAAAATGAAAATATTTAATTCAGTAGAAGAAATAAAAGATATTGAAGAAACTGTAGTAGCGCTTGGGAATTTCGACGGAGTCCATAAGGGACATCAAGAATTAATAAGACGTACTGTAAAAAGTGCTAAAATGGCAGGACTAAAAAGTGCGGTATTTACATTTACAAATCATCCTAAAAATGTTTTAGCAGGAAAACCTGTAATTAAAAACATTTTATATCCACAAGATAAAGCAGATATAATAGCATCTTTGCATGTTGATTATCTTTTCTCTTTAGAGTTTAACGAATATATTCAACATTTGTCTGCAAAAGATTTTATTCAAAAACTTTTGATAGATGTTTTTAAGATGAGACAAGCATATTGTGGTTTTAATTATAATTTTGGTTATAAAGCAAAAGGAAATCCACAACTTCTAATTAAAACAGGAATAAAAGAAGGATTTGGAATTCATGTTTTAGAGCCGTTTAAAATAGATGATAATTTAGTAAGCAGTACATTTATAAGAAAACTTATAGCAGAAGGTAAAGTTGACCAGTGCGAGAGATATATGGGGAGAAATTATACTGTTGGCGGAGAAGTTGTGGTTGGAAATAGAATAGGTAGAACCATTGGGTTTCCAACATCAAATATTTTAATTGATGATTCTATGGTAACCCCTTCACATGGTGTATATATCACTTATTGCAATTACAATGGAGTTCGTCATCCCAGTGTTACAAATGTAGGTATTAAACCAACTATTGGAGATAATAAAAAGACAATAGAAACTCATATTTTTGATTTTAATAAAGAACTTTATGGAAAAAAAATAAGAGTTGAATTTTTAGAAAAGATAAGAAATGAAATTAAGTTTGAAAATGTAGATCAACTTTCAGATCAAATAAAAAATGATTGTTTGACAGCAAAAAAATATCATGATATATAAAATAAAAATATTATTTAGAATATTGCTTGACAAAACAATAAATAAATAGTAACATATGAAAAAGATATAGTAAAAAAGCAATGACAGAGGAAAGTAGAAACTTGGAAATTATCAGGGATTATCCATCACTTGACTGAAAGTGGATATTAATCGAAATGTTTTGAAGTTCCCTCTTGAGCTCCAGGCTGAAATTATAAGTAGTAGGCTGTGGCGTATTCCTACGTTATCGGGATAGAATATCAAGCAAAAAGCTTCGTATTTGAATGAGTGCAGTATTATTATACTGAATTTAGGTGGTATCGCGGAAGAATTTATAACCTTTCGTCCTTTTATAGGGGCGAAAGGTTTTTTGTTTTACAATTGATCTTTTTTACTATAAAATAAGAATAGAAGAGGAGAATAAAATGATTATCGTATTGAAAAATGGAACACCACAAGAGGAAATAAATAAAATTGCAGGTTGGCTTTCTAGGTATAATGTGGAAGTTAATAAAATTGTCGGTTCTAATGCAACAGTTTTAGGAATCGTTGGAGATACTTCAGCAGTAGATACAAACTCTGCTTATTTAAGTGAACATGTTGAAAAAATTATGAAAGTACAGGAGCCTTATAAGAGGGTAAACAGAAAAATGCATCCTGAAGATTCGATAATTGATGTTGGCGGAGTTAAAATTGGCGGTAAAAACCTTATAATTATGGCAGGTCCATGTTCTGTAGAAGGTGAAGATCAGATTGTAGAGATCGCTAAAAATGTAAAAGCATCTGGTGCTTCAATTATAAGAGGAGGAGCATGGAAACCTCGTTCTTCCCCATATTCTTTCCAAGGTTTAAAAGCAGAAGGTCTTGATTTATTGAATATTGCCAAAGCGGAGACAGGGCTTCCAATAGTAACAGAAATTACAAATCCAATGCATATTAATCAATTTATGGGAAAAGTTGATTGCTTCCAAGTAGGAGCAAGAAACATGCAAAATTTTGAACTTCTTATGGAATTAGGAAAAACTAAAGTTCCTGTTCTTTTAAAAAGAGGGTTTTCAAATACATTAGAAGAATTTTTAATGTCAGCAGAATATATCATGAGTGGTGGAAATGAAAATGTAATTCTTTGTGAAAGAGGAATTAGAACTTGTGAGACATTTACGAGAAATACATTAGATATCAGTGCTATTCCTGCTCTGAAAAAGTTAAGCCATCTGCCGGTTATAGTAGATCCATCTCATGCATCAGGTAAAGCTTGGATGGTAGAATCTCTTTCTATGGCATCTATAGCAGCTGGTGCAGACGGACTGTTAATAGAGGTTCATAATGATCCTATAAATGCTTTAAGTGACGGTGCGCAGAGTTTAACTTATGAAATGTTTGAAGAAACTATGAAAAAGTTGAAAGGTATTGCAAAAATAGTTGGAAGAGAATTATAAAGATGAAAGAATTAATATTACATGGGAGTAAAATTGAATCACATATTTTAATTGAAAAAGGAATACTTTCAAAAGTGCCAGATATTGTACTGCCTAAAGAAAAGGAAGAGGAAATTAAAATTTGTATAATTACTGATACCAATGTAAAAGATTTATACTTGAATGAAATCAAAGAAAGCTTTAAAAAAAGAGGAATAATCGTTTCATGTCATATTATTGAAGCAGGAGAAGAATATAAAACATTAGATACGGTTTCTGATATTTACAATACTTTAGTATCTAATGGTATTGACAGAAACGATATGATTATTGCCCTTGGGGGCGGTGTTGTAGGCGATATCGCGGGATTTGCTGCTGCAACATATTTAAGAGGAATTAAAAATCTAGTGCAAATTCCTACTACATTATTAGCACAAGTTGATTCTTCAGTAGGAGGAAAATGCGGAGTAGATCTTTTGCAAGGCAAAAATTTAGTAGGAGCTTTTAGGCAGCCTAATCAGGTTATAATAGATGTAAATGTATTAGATTCTTTAACCGAAGATATTTATGCCGCGGGTATTGCAGAAATTATCAAATATGGCTGTATATGGGATTCAAGTATATTAGATGAAGTTTCTAAAGCTGACTTTAAGGAAAATATAGAAGATACAGTTATTAAATGTGTAGATATAAAGCGTAAGGTAGTTGAAGAGGATGAGACTGAAACAGGTTTAAGAAGAATTTTGAATTTTGGTCATACTATAGGACATGGAGCAGAGAAACTCGGAAATTATAAAGATTTATCTCATGGAGAAGCTGTATCTGTAGGTATAGTTGCTGCATTGAAAATGGGAGAGAAAATGGGAATTACTGTTTTAGGAGCCACGGAAAGAATTGGTAAGATTTTACAGCAATATGAATTACCAATAACATTAAACTATAATATAGAAGATGTTTACAAAACTGTATTATCAGATAAAAAAAAGAAAGGAAACAGTATAGCTTTTATTTATATGAAAGATTATGGCAAGGCAGAAATTGTTATGACACCAATAGACGAATTAAAAGAAATTATGAAAGTATTAAGAGAGGAATAATATGGGAAGTACATGGGGTAACAATTTAAAAATAAGTATTTTTGGCGAATCTCACGGCATGGGAATTGGTGCTGTAATAGATGGATTCCCGGCAGGTTTTTCTTTTAATATGGAAAACATATTAAAAGAAATGGATAGAAGAGCACCTGGAAAGAGCAAATTGACTACAGGCAGAAGAGAAAAGGATTTGCCTAATATAGTATCAGGAGTTTTAGATGGAGTTACCACAGGTGCCCCGATCTGTATTATAATAAATAATACAGATACAAAAAGCAGGGATTATGAAGGTCTTAGAGTAGTTCCAAGACCAAGTCACAGTGATTATACTGGTCAACTTAGATATAATGGTAAAAATGATATAAGAGGCGGCGGCCATTTTTCTGGAAGATTGACAGCACCGTTAGTTTTTGCAGGTGCACTGTGCAAGGAATTCTTAAGAGAAGCTAAAGGAATTGAAATAGGTTCACATATATATAGTATAGGTTCTGTTAAAGATGAAGGCTTTGATCTAGCAGGGGTTAATGAAGGTTTACTAAAATCTCTTCAAAAAATGAATTTACCAGTGTTGGATGAAGATATAGCAGATGTTATGAAAGAAGCTGTTGATGAAGCTAGAATACAAAAAGATTCTATTGGAGGCATAATTGAATGTGCAGTTACAGGAATTTGTGCCGGAATAGGAAGTCCAATGTTTGAAAATGTAGAAAGCAGGATTGCATCTATATTATATGGAATCCCGGCAGTAAAAGGAATCGAATTCGGAGAAGGCTTTGAAATGTCATTAAAAAAAGGTTCAGAAGTAAATGATTGTTTTAGTAAAAACGAAGATATAATAGTAACAAAGACAAATTATAACGGAGGTATTTTAGGAGGTATTACTACAGGAATGCCAATTGTAGTTAAAGTTGCTCTTAAGCCAACTCCATCAATTAGTAAAGAGCAATCGACACTTAATTTAAAAACAGGAGAAGAAGAACTGCTTATAATACAAGGCAGACATGATCCTTGTATTGCACTTCGTTCTCCCGTTGTGATTGAATGTGCAATGGCCATTGCAATTATGGATTTACATTTGGAGGCTTACGGATATGATGCTAGATGATGTAAGAAAGGAAATAAATGATTTAGATTTAAAGCTTAAAGATCTCTTTTTAAAAAGGATGGAAGTCTCGGGCAAAGTAGCAGAAATAAAATCAAAAAATGGAGATAAAATTTTAAAACCAGAAAGAGAAATTCAGATTATAGAAAATCTTACGAAAGATATGGAAGAAGAATATAAGTTAGAGTATCTCTTCTTTATTAAAAATATAATAGAGGTTAGCAGAACTTATCAATATAGAAAACTGCTGAATCTTGGAATGGATTTTAAAATTAATTGTGTAAGTGAAGAACCTAGAGTAGATAAGGTTTGTTATCAAGGTTTACCTTGTTCTTATTCTGAAATTACTACAAATATTATGTTCCCTGATGTTGAAGCTTTTAATGTTGATACCTTTGAGAATGTTTTTGCAGAAGTGAATAAGGGAAATGCGCAAACAGGTATTGTACCTCTTGAAAATACTACTGCAGGGAATATAAATGAAGTTTATGATTTACTTCTTAAATATGATCTGTACATTAATTATAGTTGTATAACAAAAGTAGATCATTGTCTTGCAGCTTTAAACGGTGCAAAGGTTGAATGTATTAAAAAGGTATATTCTCATCCACAGGGAATTGAGCAAAGCAAGGAATTTTTAAAAGAGCATAAAATGACACCAATTATAAGCAGTAATACCGCTGTAGCAGCAAACTTTGTAGCAAATCAAAAATCACTTGAAGTCGGAGCTGTTTGCTCTAAAGAAGCAGCTACAAGATATGGATTAACAATATTGGCGGATGCTATTAATCATAATAAAGAAAATGCCACAAAATTCATAGCAGTTTCAAAAAAATTGATTTGTAATAAAAATCATAATAAAATAGCAATTGTGTTTGCATGTGATAATAAAAGCGGAAGTTTGGCAAGTGTTCTTGGAATTTTTGCACAGCATGGTATCAATTTAACTGAAATACATTCAAGACCTGATGGTAAAACATCATGGGAATATTTATTTTATGTGGATTTTACCGGCAATCTTATGCAAAATAATATTAAGGCTTTATTATTTCAATTAACAGAAGAATTACCATTTTTAAAAATACTAGGTAGTTATGAAAGTGAGCAATAAAGAAATTTTGGGATATGAAATAGGAGAAGATTATGATAATAAATAAAGTAAAAGGATTGCGTGGAGAAATTAATGTAGCTTCGGATAAATCAATATCCCATAGAGGGGTTATAATTGGTGCTATTTCCAAGGGAACTACTTTAGTAGAAAATTTTCTAATGGGTGAAGATTGTTTATCTACCATTTCATGTTTTGAAAAGATGGGAGTCGAAATAATTATCAAAGGCAACAGCGTTACAATTGAAGGCAATGGTTTACATGGTTTAAAAGCTTCTAATGAAGTTTTGTATACAGGAAATTCAGGAACAACGACAAGACTTCTTTGTGGATTATTGGCACCGCAAAACTTTAATTCTACTATAGATGGTGACGCATCCATTAGAAAGAGACCTATGAATAGAGTAATAAAACCTCTATCTGAAATGGGAGCTCATATTGAAGGAAAAAACGCAGGGTACGCACCAATTCATATAAAAGGTTCAAAATTAAATGGAATTGAGTATACTATGCCCGTTGCAAGTGCACAACTTAAATCTTCTATTATTTTAGCAGGACTTTATGCTTTCGGACAAACAAAAATAAAAGAGCCTATATCCTCTAGAAATCATACAGAAATTATGCTCAATGGATTTGGAGGCAATATAAGAAGTGACGATAACGCTGTTATTGTTAACCCGGTAGAAGAACTATATGGTAATAGAATATCCGTGCCAGGTGATATCTCTTCTGCCGCTTTTTTTCTAGTAGGTGGATTGATAGTTCCAAATTCTGAGATTGTAATTAAAAATGTGGGATTAAATAAAACGAGGACAGGTATTATTGATGTTTTAAAATCTATGGGAGGAAGTATAACTATAGAAAATATTAATAATGAAATAGAACCGTCAGCGGATATAATTGTAAAGTCATCAGAATTAAAAGGAATTGAGGTAAGTGGCGATTTAATTCCCAGATTAATTGATGAGATCCCTATTATTGCAGTAGCAGCGGCTTTTGCAAAAGGTACCACTGTCATAAAAAATGCAGAAGAGTTAAAAGTAAAAGAATCAAATAGAATTGAGGCTATGGAAAATGAACTGAAAAAGGCAAATGTTGATATTATTGGTACTGATGATGGTTTTATAATAAATGGAGGAAAAAATGTGTTAGGAGCTAATTTTGAAACTTATAATGACCATAGAATCGCAATGTCAATGACAATATTAGCTCTGGCAGCAGATGGAGAAAGTAAAATACAAAATCCTGATTGTATTAAAATATCATATCCTGAGTTTTTTGATACACTAAGGCGAATTTCTTTATAGTTAATACCATTTTAAAAGTACAATTTTAAATTATAGCTTAAAAAATAGTTCTTTACAATAATATGTAATTATGGTACTATGAATTGTCAGTATATACCTTTAACTGAGTTTTTCGACACTCCGACGTAAAACACGGATAAAGGAGAAATAAGAAAAGGAGAATAAAAAATGATTGATCAGGCTAAAAAAGCAGAAATTATTGCTGAATACAAAACTAAAGAAGGAGATACAGGATCTCCGGAAGTTCAAATCGCTATTCTAACATACAGAATCAACGATTTAAACGAACATTTAAAAATTCATAAAAAAGATCACCATTCAAGAAGAGGACTTTTAAAAATGGTTGGTCAAAGAAGAAATCTTCTTAATTACTTAAAGGAAAAAGATCTTGAAAGATATAGAGGTCTTATTGCTCGTTTAGGATTAAGAAAATAACTGGAAAATACAAGCGGGGATTTACCCCGCTTTTGTTTTAAGCAAGAATAATCTTGCATATTATGGGACAACATAGTTTCATATATATTATAAAGAGCAAATTAACAGGAGGAAGTTGTTAATGAGATTTGAAGATTATAGAACATTTAGAACTGCAGTAGGCGGAAGACTTTTGGAACTAGAAATAGGGAAAGTTTGTGAAATGGCAAGTGGTCAGGTTATGGTAAAATATGGAGATACTGTAGTAAATGTTACAGCTACTGCATCTGCAGCACCAAGACAGGATATAGATTTTTTCCCCCTTAGTGTAGATTATGAAGAAAGAATGTACGCAGCCGGAAAAATTCCGGGAGGATTTATTAAAAGGGAAGGTAGACCTTCTGAGAAAGCAATTTTAAATTCAAGATTAATAGACAGACCTATAAGACCTCTATTTCCAAAAGGGTTTTATAATGATGTACAGGTTGTGGCTACAGTAATGTGTGTAGATCCTGATTGTTCGCCTGAGATTGCGGCAATGATAGGATCATCTGTTGCTTTATCCATTTCAGATATTCCTTTTGATGGTCCCACAGGATCGGTTTTAATTGGGTTGATAGATGGAAGATTTATAGTAAATCCAACATTAAAAGAAAGAGAAGAAAGTACTCTTCATTTAGTAGTTTCTGGAACGAAAGAAGCTATTATGATGGTAGAAGCTGGAGCAAAAGAAGTTGATGAAGATGTAATGCTTGAAGCTATAATGTTTGCTCATGAAGAAATTAAAAAAATTATAGAATTTATTGATCAAATAATAGTTGAAGTAGGTAAAGCAAAAAGAGAAGTGGAATTATATAAGGTTCCAGAAGAAATCGAGGCAGATGTTAAAGAGTTTGCCACTGATAAAATGAGAGCTGCAATTCAAACTTATGAAAAGCAGGAACGTCTTGATAATATGGATGCAGTGGAATTTGAAACTAAAGAACATTTTGCAGAAATATATCCTGATAATGGAAAAGATATATCAGCAGTATTATACGGCATAACAAAAGAGCAAGTAAGAAGTCTTATTTTAGATGATGGGATTAGACCTGATAACAGAAAAGCTAAAGAAATCAGACCTATTTGGTGTGAAACAGGAATTCTTCCAAGAACTCACGGAACAGGATTATTTAAGAGAGGTCAAACCCAAGTGTTATCTGTAACAACAGTAGGTCCTATGGGTGAATCACAGACTATTGATGGTATTGGTGATGAAGTAGAAAAAAGATATATGCATCATTATAATTTCCCGCCTTATTCAGTTGGTGAAGCAAGGCCTATGAGAAGTCCGGGAAGAAGAGAAATCGGACATGGTGCGTTGGCTGAAAGAGCGTTGCTTCCTGTATTACCAAGCATTGAAGAATTCCCATATGCAATCAGAGTTGTTTCTGAAGTTCTTTCATCAAATGGAAGTACATCTCAGGCATCAGTTTGTGGAAGTACACTATCTTTAATGGATGCAGGTGTTCCGATTAAATCACCGGTTGCAGGTATTGCAATGGGGCTTATTGAAAGAGTGGAAGAAGATGGAAGCAGTAAGATTGCTATTCTAAGTGATATTCAAGGTATGGAAGATTTTCTTGGTGATATGGACTTTAAAGTGGCAGGGACAAAAAAGGGTATCACTGCAATACAGATGGATATTAAAGTTCATGGATTATCAAAGCAAATTTTGCAAGATGCTTTAGCTCAGGCAAAAGAGGGTAGATTGTTCATTATGGATCAGATGCTTGATGAAATTGCAGAGCCTAGAGCAGAAATGTCTCCTTATGCACCTAGAATTATTTCTATGCAGATTGATCCTGATAAGATCAGAACTGTTATTGGGCCTGGAGGAAAGACTATTAATAAAATCATAAATGATACAGGAGTCAAGATTGATATTAATGAAGCAGGTCTAATCTATATTGCTGCTCCGGATATGGAATCAGCTAATAAAGGTGTAAAAGAAATTGAGCTTCTTGTTAAAGAAGTCGAGGTTGGAGAAATTTATGAAGGTAAAGTTACGAGAATAATGGCATTTGGTGCATTTATTGAAATTTTACCTGGTAAAGAAGGTTTATTACACATTTCTAAGATGGCAAAGCATAGAGTTGAAAAGGTAGAAGATGAAATGAATATTGGAGATGTTGTTAAAGTTAAGGTAACTGAAATCGACAGTCAAAACAGAATAAACCTTTCAAGAAAAGAATTATTAGATTAATATTTTATGTAAACTATTAAGTTAAAAAACACGCTGTAAAGCGTGTTTTATAATACATATAAAAAGAGATTTAGATTAAAAAATATTCCTTTGTTGACATAAATTTATTTGTTGTATTATAATAAACTTAATTAAATAAAGGGGAGCTTTTATAGGCTGAGAAAGATTTGTTCTGACCCTTAACCTGATCTGGATAATGCCAGCGTAGGAATATATATTGTGTTTTTTACGTGCTATTATTGTAGCACGTTTTTATTTAAATAAGGAGGTTTTAATTATGAATTATACAACTCAGATGGATGCGGCAAGAAAAGGCATTGTAACGCCTCAAATGAAAGAAGTCGCAAAATATGAAAATGTTACAGAAGAATATTTATTAGAAAATATAGCAAAAGGTACAATTATAATACCGGCAAATAAAAATCATAAAAATCTAAAGGCTTATGGTATAGGTAAGGGGCTTAAAACTAAGGTTAATGCTAATATAGGTATTTCGAAAGATTGCTATGATATAGATCTTGAACTTAAAAAAGCACAATTATCAATTGATATGAATGTAGAATCTATTATGGATCTTAGTAATTACGGCAAAACAAGAGAGTTTAGAACAAAACTTATAGATATGTCTTCTTCTATAGTAGGTACGGTTCCCGTTTATGATGCATTGGGTTTTTATGATAAAGAGCTTAAAGATATTACAGATAAAGAATTTTTAGATGTAGTTAGAACACATGGTAAAGACGGAGTTGATTTTATAACTATACATGCGGGAATGAATAGGCACACAGCAGAAATATTTGAAAGAAATCCTAGGCTTATGAATATAGTTTCACGTGGTGGTTCTCTTATGTATGCTTGGATGAAATTAAATAATAAAGAGAATCCTTTTTATGAGTACTATGATGAGTTGTTGGATATTTGTAAAGAGTATGATATTACACTTAGTCTTGGTGACGCATGCAGACCGGGAGCAATAGCAGATTCTACAGATGCAAGTCAAGTGCAGGAGCTTATTGTTCTTGGTGAACTTACAAAACGTGCTTGGAATAGGAATGTACAAGTAATGATAGAAGGCCCCGGACATATGGCCCTTGATGAAATAACAGGAAATATGATGTTGGAAAAGAGGTTATGCCACGGAGCACCATTTTATGTTCTTGGTCCTCTTGTTAGTGATATAGCTCCTGGATATGATCATATAACGGGAGCCATAGGCGGTGCTGTAGCGGCTGCAAACGGTGCAGATATATTATGTTATTTAACTCCGGCAGAACACCTTAGACTTCCTGATCTTGATGATGTAAAAGAGGGAATTGTGGCAACTCAAATAGCAGCACATGCTGGAGATATTGCAAAGAAAATTCCGGGTGCAAGAAAAAGAGATAATGAAATGAGTTATGCAAGACAGAAACTTGATTGGGATACTATGCTTTCAATAGCTATTGATCCGGAAAAAGCTCAAAAATATAGAAAGAGCAGTAATCCGGAAGATGAAAAGACATGTACCATGTGTGGCAAAATGTGCGCAGTAAGAACGCTAAATAAAGTCCTTGAAGGAGAAGATATTAATATTTTAAGAAATGATGATTAAATTATAAACTATTAAACTTAAAAATATTTTATTTAAAAAGGTGTATCATTCATATATGAATAATTAGAAGCATAGCTTTAAAAGTATATTTATTTAAGCTATGCTTTTATTATTATGTCTTATATCGAAATTAAATAAAATAAGTAATATAAGTGTAACTTGAAATGGGTAAATTAGATTGATAAAATAGAGGCGGATGATAAATAATAAGCTCTAATGAAAGGGGATAAAAGAATGAAATTACGGAGAAGCAGGTGCTTCATGGGAGGAATTTTGGTACTTGCCTTATTGGCTGGTACATTTTTTACGGGTTTTACATATCAAGATGGAATACAAAATGTTTACTATGAAAAACAAACACAAATTTTTGACAGTACATATTATTATGAACAATTTGCAGGACATAGTCCTAATGGAGTAGAAAGAAATTTTTTTGTTACATCTAATTTAGAAAATTCTATTTTAGAACCATATGTTTTTAATGGAGAAATTACGGGAAAATATACATTAGATTCTATGATTGATTATATAGAACAGCAAGGATATACAGTAGTTACAGGTATTAACGGAGATTTATTTGATACATCGTCAGGAGCCCCAAAGGGTTTAACCATTCATGAGGGATTAATAAAAAGTTCAGGATATGCTCCCGAATATGTAATTAGCTTTGATAAAGATGGCAAAGCTTCTCTGGCTCAAGTAAACTTGGAATATACAGTAAAAGGTACAATAAATGTTCCAACAACCACAACTGCTGCAGTTTCAACAGATGGTACAGCGGATGCAGCAAAAGAACAGGTAATATATGAACAGAAGCCATATTCAGCAACTATTGGATATGTAAATGTACCACATGGCGGAGGTAAAGCATTACATCTTTTTAATAGACAATATGCCGCTTCTACAAAAGTGAGCGACCTAAGTGTCGAAGTTGTAATTGATACTGAAAGTGCAGAAGCAGCACAGCCTAGTGTTGGAAAAACAATTAAAGGTACAGTAGTAGGGGGCAAAGCAAGTACGACAAATACTCCTATTGGAGAAAATCAAATAGTCTTATCCGCAGCAATGGATTCGCCTTATGCGGCTCAATTGGCACAGCTAGCTCCAGGAACAACTGTTGAAATAACAACTACAAATAAAGGCAGCGCGAATTTGAATGACAGCAGAGAATGTATTGGAATGTATTACCTTTTATATGACAATGGTCAATTTATATCAAATGGTACTAATTTAAATCCAAGAACTTGTATAGGAATTAAGCCGGATGGAACAACTATGATATATGTCCTTGATGGCAGACAATCAAGCTGGTCAAATGGACTTGGGCTTACGGATATTGCAAAGCATATGGTATCGTTAGGATGTACCACTGTAGCTAATCTTGATGGAGGAGGATCTTCTATGATGGCTGCAAGGCTTGCAGGGCAAGAAACCGAAGCAACTTTAAAAAATTCACCTTCTGATAAAGCGCAAAGAAGAGTAACAAATGGCTTGTTCTTAGTATACAAAGGCCAAGGAAATAAATCTGCGGAACATCTGCATACATATGTAAGCAATCCTCTTGTTATGCCAGGGGCCAGTGTACAACTAAATACATATGCTTCAGATAGTATGTATGAAAAAGTAAATTTACCTCAAAATATAGAATACAGTGTAGATGATAGTGATAAGGGGAGCGTCAATAGCAGCGGTTTATTTACAGCAGGAAGCTCTACAGGAATTGTTAATATCAATACATTAAGCGGGAATTTAGCAACTAGTATAAAAATAGATGTACCTGAAGACGTTACACTTAATGCTAATGTACAAAATTTAAATTTAAAACCAGGAGAAACATATGACATTAATGTTTCTGTGTATCATGGGTATGCACCAGTTATAAGTCAAGATAGTATTTTTACTTGGAAATGTGATTCCAATATTGGAACTATTGATGAAAATGGCTTATTTACAGCATCTTCTCAAGGTGGATATTCAGGAAATATAACCATTACATATAAAGATAAAACTTTGACTATTCCTGTACAAGTAGGAGATTTGTCTGTTACTTTTGCTGATACAACAAAACATTGGGCTAAGGAATATATTGAAAAATTAGCGGCTAGAGGTATTGTAAAAGGAATGGGTAATAATAACTTTTTACCTGATACACCGTTAACCAGGGCGCAATTTTTAACAATGCTTGCAAATACAAGTAGTGGATTAGATCCAAGTCAAAGCCCTTCAGCAGGTTTTGGAGATGTATTATCTACAGACTGGTATTATAATTATGTAAATTGGGGATTTGCTAGTGGAATAGTAAAGGGAATGGATGAAAAAACCTTTGCTCCTAATTCTCAAATCAGCAGAGAACAAATGGCTGTAATGCTTGTTAATTTTGCTGATAGCTTAGATATAGAACTCCCTAATACAGTTGCAGATAATGCATTTACAGATGCGGAAAAAATCAGTGATTGGTCAGGAGAGCAAATAAATAAAGTTGTTGGTGCAGGCATTATAGGTGGATACCCTGAGGGGAACTTTGATCCGCAGGGCCAAGCAACAAGAGCACAAGCAGCAAAGGTAATATATAAATTTTGTGAAATTAAAGATAGTATGAATAAGTAATAAAGAAAGCCCCCTATACATAAAGTGTCTAGGGGGTGTTTTTATGAAAAATTATAAAAAGAAATTATATATTGCAGCAATTATACTATTGCTGTTATTTTTAGTTTTTCAATTATATTCAATCTTTAATCTTTTATTTAATAGTAAAACAGTTGAAATGAATAATACAAATAGCAAAGGAGAAATAAAGGAGGAAGATATTGTAATAAGAAATGGAAAAGAGGGAAGTAATAAGCTTACATTTAATTGTAATGTAGATTGGGGTGAAGATGTTATCCCTGATATGCTTAAAATTTTTAAAGAAGAAAATATTAAAGTTACTTTTTATGTAAGTGGAAGATGGGCTGAAAACAATCCAGATCTTCTTAAAAAAATGTATGCTGAAGGGCATGAGATACAAAGTCATGGATACGGTCATAAATTATGCACTCAAGTTTCTGAAGAAACCGTAAAAGATGAAATTTTAAAAACAGAGGCTATTATTTTAGATACAATTGGTGTTAAAACAACAGTTTTTGCACCGCCATCGGGTGACTATAATGAATCAACAGTAGCTATATGCAAAGAATTGGGATATAAGATGGCATTATGGAGCTCGGATACAATTGATTGGCGGCAAGATTCCACGGCAGATGTAATTAAAAATAGAATATTACAAAAACCCTTAGATGGGACTATTGTATTAATGCATCCGAAACCTGAAACGGTAAAAGCTTTACCTGGTTTAATTAAAGAAATAAAAAATCAAGGAATTGAAATTGTTCCATTTAATAAGTTGCCAACATAATGGGAATACTATATAATTAATTACGAAAAAAAGAAAAGAAAGTGGTAAATTATATGGTAATAAATAAAACATTAGATTGTGGAATCCGAGTTGTCATGGAACAGATTCCTTATGTTAAATCAGTATCTATAGGAATTTGGGTTAAAGCAGGTGCAGTTGATGAAGTTGCAAAGAATTCAGGAATTTCACATTTTATTGAACATATGCTTTTTAAAGGTACAGAAAAAAGAAATACAAAGCAAATTGCAGAAGATGTTGATAAGATAGGCGGACAAATAAATGCCTTTACTGGAAAAGAAGCAACGTGCTATTATATTAAAACATTAGCTTCAAATATTGAAGCTGCTTGTGATATATTAACGGATATGTTTCTAAATTCAAAATTTGATAAGATTGAAATGGAAAAGGAAAAGAGAGTAATATACGAAGAAATGAAAATGATAGAAGATTCTCCTGAAGATTATGCTCATGATATTATTGGTGAGCTTGTATTTAAGGATTTACCTTTATCCAAATCAATTATAGGAACACCTTCATCTTTAAAAGGAATTACGCAGAATGCAATTAGAAAATATTTAAATGAAGAATATACAAAAGACAATATTGTTATTTCAATTGCAGGAAATTTTGACGAAAACGAATTTTGTAAATTATTTGAAGGAAAATTAAAAAATTTAAATCCTACAAAAAAAGTAAAAGAGCATATTGAAACTGAATATAAACCAGGCTATAAAATTAAAATAAAGGATGTAGAACAGTCACATCTTTGTTTAGGTGTTAAGGGAATTCCTTTAGCAGATGATAGATATTATTCAATGTCACTACTTAGCAATATAATGGGCGGTAGTATGAGTTCACGATTATTTCAAAATATAAGAGAGGAAAAAGGATTGGCTTATTCTGTGTATTCTATGGCTAGTTCTTTTTCAACAGCAGGATATTTTAATATATATGCAGGAGTCAGCCATGATAAAGTAAGCGATGCTATATGTGGCATTGGAGAAGAATTACAAAAACTAAAAAACAATGGTATTATAAAGGATGAATTATCAACTGCTAAAGAACAATTAAAATCTACTTATATATTTAGTCAGGAAAATGTAAACAGTAGAATGTTTGCAAACGGTAAAAATACTTTAATTCTTAATAAAGTATTTTCTCAAGAAGAAATAATTTCTAAAATAGATTCTGTTACTTTAGATAATCTTAGAGAAGTAGCAGATATTATTGCCGATATTAGAAATTATTCTGCTGTATTAGTTGGTGGTAAAAAGATAGATCTTAAAAAATCTATTCAAAATTGTTAAAATACTTTAAAAAGAGAATGAGTAAAGTTGGTAAATTATCAGCTATCAGCTTAAATCATTCTTTTTTTTATAATGAGGTTTATAAATATGAAGAGGATAGCTAAATTTGAAAAAACCAGTTTTAATCAATTTCAAAAAGATATTTTTAATCTTTTTGGGGACTCTGAAAATGTAAAAAATATATATGATGGTATCATTTTACCTAAAAGAGCTACAAAAGGATCAGCAGGTTATGATTTTTTTATACCATTTGATGTAAGTTTAAGACCTGATGAATCAATAATAGTTCCCACGGGAATTAGAGTTAAAATGGATCAGAATTGGGTTCTTTTGTGTTATCCAAGGTCAGGTCTTGGTTTTAAATATCGCTTACAATTGGACAACACTGTAGGTATTATAGATTCTGACTATTATTATTCTAAAAATGAAGGTCATATTTTGATTAAGATAACAAATAATAGTAATGAAGGGAAAGAAATTATAATAGATAAAAATAAAGGGTTTGCACAGGGAATATTTATGGAATATGGCATAACAGTAGATGATGAAGTAACGGAAATACGAGATGGAGGTTTTGGAAGTACAAACAAGTAAGAATATAAATTAATAAAGGTTGTTATGAATGAAATATTGACATATGCTCATAATTGAAATAAAATAAAAATATATTAATTCAGTTAATATAGGGTTATAGGCTACCTTTATAAACCTAAATATTATTATATAAGGAGTAAAAAATGAAACCAGAAAAAATAGAAGGAAATAAAAAATCATGTATGCAGCCACAAACTAAGGTCCTTGTTTCATGCAGAGGACTTGACGGAGAAGAAAATGTCCTTGCAGTAGGATATTGTGGAAATTGCAGCTATGATCCTCCAATGGTTATGGTTGGAATTGTGCCATCACGTTATTCTTATAAAATGATAAAAGAATCAGGATGTTTTGTAGTAAATCTTGTTGATCAAAACTATAAAGAAACTTTTGATTATTTAGGGACTCATAGTAAAAGAGATGAGGACAAACTTGCTGTTATGAAAGTTAAGCTTGAGAATGGAAAAAAAGTAAATGCTCCAATATTACCTGATTGCCCCGTAAATATTGAATGTAAAATTGTTGACTCTATTATGACTGGTTCACATGAAATGTTTGTTGGGAAAGTTGAGTACGTTCATGCAGATTCAAAATTAGTAGATGATGAAGGTAATATTGATTTTTCACAAATTAATTTTATTTAAAAGGAAAATATAATATAAGTTATTATAATTAAATAGAAGTAAGGAAAAAGTTATGGCAGAAATTTTATCAATTAATATTAGTTTGGAAAAAGGAACTGAAAAAGAAAGCGTTCAAAGTATCAAGGTACTTGAGAATTGGGGATTAGAAGGTGATGCACATGCAGATGAAACAAGTCGTCAAATAAGTATTTTCCCTATAGAAGCTATAAAGAAGGTTCCCGCTGACAAAATGGATGAAGTATTAAATGGAGGGTATACAGAAAATATTACTATATCAGGTATCCCACTTGAAAAATTAAATATTGGTACTGTTGTTAAGCTAGGAGATGAAGTCGAGGTTGAAATTTATCATATAGGAAAAGATCAATTTAAAGAAAAAGGAAGACCGTATATAGTCAGTAGAGAAGGCAGATTCGGCAAAGTTATTAAAGGCGGCAGTATAAAAATAGGAGATACAGTAAAAGTTTAATTTATAACAGTATAAAAGTTATATATAAAAACCAGGAGGTAATAATGCCTATAAAAAAAGCAATAAATCATTTTCTTGGAAAAAATGGGCATAAACGTATGAATTGTGCGCAAGCTGTTATAAATGCATTTAAAGAAAAATATGATATTGACGATGATACGGTTAAACTGTTTCGACTGTATGGTAGTGGAAGAGCTCCGGAAGGAATTTGCGGAGCTTATTTTGCTGCTAGATTTGCCCTTGAAAAAAAGAATCCGGAAAAATTGAAGGATTTTGAAAAATATTTTATAGATCAAGCAGGTTCCATAAAATGTCATGAGATTAGATCAAATAGAAAATTATCATGTTTAGGTTGTGTAGAAAAAAGTGCAGAATATTTATAAATAATAGTATTGCAAAAAATAATTTACTTACTTAAAAGAAAGGAGCAGATTGATGTATTTAAGTTGTAAATACATTATATAAGAAATTATGAAAATAGCTGTAAGTACGAATGGAAATTCTTTAAAAAGTCAGGTATCAGAAAAATTGGAATCATGTAAGTATTTATTAATAGTTAATATGGATGATTTAAGTTTTGTTTCAATAGAAAATTCGGATGATAATACCGGAGAAAAATTAGCAAATGAGGTTTTAAAATATGATTGCGAGGCCATTATTACAGGAGAATTAAAACCTTCGGAATTTGATATATTGGCAGATGCTTGTGTAACAAGATATATAGGGGTCGGATATAGCGCAGATACTGCCCTTGATTTAATGGATAAAAGGATATTGAAATTAATTAGAAATTATGAAGGTACAGATGAATGTGATGGAAGTCATCATCATGTTCACTAGAAACATATAGAAAAAAGAGAATTTAAAAAAATTATAATTATATATATAAATTTAAAAATTCCTTATTGCTGTATTTTGCAATAAGGAATTTTTATTAAAAGTTATAAAAAACATTTTTAGTGATTGCCACATTCATCACTATGCATATGATCGTGACAAACGCTGCCTGTACTTTTTAGATTTCCTTTTAAGTATTCATTAACTACTGCTTCAGCATCTCCTGATGCACCTGTAATAACTTCAATACCTTTTTCATTAAAGATATCTATTGCACCTCCGCCCATACCACCGGAAATTATAACCTTTACTCCCATATCATTTAAGAAATTTGGTAAAAATCCTGGTTTATGTCCTGGGTTAGCAACAGATTCTTTGTTTACGATTTGATCATTTTCTGTTTCAAATATGATAAAACTTTCACAATGACCAAAATGCTCTGTAACCATTTTACCTTCACTTGCAACTGCTATTTTCATTTTAATACCTCCATTTTCTTCTTTTATATTATCTTTTTTATTGTTTTCCATGTTTTCTAAAATACTAATAGTTTTATCTAATAAATCACCGCCTTCAAATTCTTCAATTGTACCGTCATCACAGGCTTTTGCTATATTTGGATTAAGAGGTAGTTTAGCAAGTACATCTATATTATATTCGTGGGCTATTTTTTGTATATTACTTTCACCAAATATTTTTATTTCCTTGTGACAATCAGGACATTCTAAATATGACATATTCTCAATGACACCAATAACAGGGACTTTCATCATTTCTGCCATTTTGACAGCTTTAGAAACTATCATAGAAACTAATTCCTGAGGTGAAGTTACAATAATAATGCCATCAATAGGGATAGATTGGAAAACTGTTAGTGGAACATCGCCTGTACCAGGAGGCATATCTATAAACATATAATCAACATTACCCCAGATTACATCTGTCCAAAATTGTTTTACTACTCCTGATATCACAGGGCCTCTCCATACTACAGGGTCAGTATCATTTTCTAAAATTAAATTAACTGACATTATATCAATACCGGTAGTACTTTTAACAGGGAATATTCCCATTTCACTTGCTTCGGATTTTTTCTTAAGTCCAAAAGCTTTAGGAATAGAAGGACCTGTTACATCAGCATCTAAAATGGCAGTTTTATGATTTTTTCTGTTCATAGAAACAGCCAGCATAGATGTTACAGAGGATTTGCCAACTCCACCTTTACCGCTTACAATACCTATTACTTTTTTTACTTCACTTAAATAATGAGGCTTCTCTAAAAGACTCTCTGGATTTTGTTTCCTTTCACTGCAATCTTCATTGCATGTATTACAATTGTTGCTGCAATTTTCGCTCATGATTTTCTCCTTTGTTAATTAAAATATTTTTTTATATTTCAACTACACTGCCAGTAGCTAAATATTGAATTTTATCTTCCATTATTTCTTTTAATTGCTTAAATGCTTCCGGTCCAGTACAATGTCCAGTATAATAATTTGCTTTTGTTTCATTTAAAATCTTTGCAATCTGATTTACCGTTTTTGGATCTTCACTTTGTTTTGCACTGTAATTATACAAATGAAATCCACCAATTATATAGTCTGCAGGACTTGAGCATATTTTATTAAAATGATTTATAATATTCACTATTCCGTTATGTGCACAGCCGGCAATTAAAATGATTTTACTATTATTCTTTATGATAAGATTTTGTTCATGTTCAAAGGTATCTTCAATATATTTATCTCGTGATTTTGTTAAGAGAACTTTATTACAAGATGAGAAAAATTCTCTACCTTTTACATTAGAAAAAAGTTCTAATTCATCATCAATATATAAATAATCTTTAGTATATATTATTCTGTTGTTTGACTTTAAAGAATCATCAATGCCAATATATGAAATGCCATTATTTCTATTGGAAAAATGTCCTTCAAAAGCTTTATTATGAATATATATTTTAGCCTTTGAATTATTTTGTAAAAATGCATTTAAACCACCGCCATGATCATAATGACCATGTGAAATTATTACTAAATCTACATTTTTAATATCAACATTCATTTTTTTTGCATTTTCTAAAAATAAATCACTTGCACCTAAATCGAATAATATTTTATGTTTTTTCGTTTCAATATATAAACTAAAACCATGTTCATTTCTATATTCAGGAGAGACAGACGTATCTTCAACTAATGTTTTTATTATCATAATTTGTCTCCTTTAAATTTAATTAAAAAGTATATCCATTGTTTTTTTATAAACTTCTTTTGCTGAAATACCTGCTTCACAATCAATTTCTACAATACTTTTTCCACTGTTAATTGCAGTAACTGCCTTTTTATCAAAAGGAATTTTTCCAACAAAAGGGATATTGCTATTTTTACAATATTCTATAATTCTATCAGTATTAGACTGATTTGTATTATATTTGTTTATGCAGACAGCAATTTTAGTATGAAATTTTTGTGCCGTTGTTATAATTCGTTCCATATCATTAATTCCTGAAATAGAAGGCTCGGCAACTATTAATACCATGTCAACACCACTAAGAGATGCTATTACAGGACAACCTATTCCAGGTGAGCCATCAATTACAGCTAAGTCTGATTTCACTGTTACTGAATTCATCTGTTTTTTTACTTCGGTAACTAATTTACCTGAAGTGCCGCTTCCCATTTTAAGTTTAGCAGTGGAAAATGCTTTGTCTATATCAGAATATAGTATTAAATCACCGGCTTTAGCAGGTATTAATGTTATAGCTTTAGTAGGGCAGAGTTTTTCGCAAACACCACAGCCTTCGCAAGCATACCAATCAACCTGATAATCCTTAATATTTTCAATAGCATCAAATTTGCAATTTTCTTTGCATAAGCCACATTTGATACATTTATTTGAATCAATAACTGCCTTGGGAAGTCCAAAATAGTTTGTATATTTAGGATCAGACATTCCAGATGTCAGTAAATGTAAATTAGGTGCATCTACATCACAATCTGCAAAAACTTTTGCATTTGAAAGCTTTATAAAGGAAGTTGCCACAGTAGTTTTACCTGTGCCGCCTTTACCGCTAAGAATCAGTAATTGTTTCATTTGGCACCTCCTTAATAATTTTCGCAAGCAGAGTTTTAAATAAATCTTTATATTTTGAATTTTCTCTTGCACAAATTAATGCATTAGAGTTTAAAGTGCCTAAATCATTATCATAAGGTATCTTTTCTAAAATTTTAATGTCATTCTTTATACAAAATTCTTCAGCAGGATTTGGTACATCAAGACATTTATTCAAAATAACTCCATAGGGTTTTTTAAATAAATTTACAAGTTCATATACCATGCTAAGATTGTGTACTCCAAATATTGTAGGTTCAGCTACTAATACGCAAAAATCAGCATCTTTGATACTTTCCATTACAATACAAGCACTTCCGGGAGGGCAGTCAATAATAGTTAATTCATTACTGTTTTTTGTATCCTCTAATAATGATTTTATAATAGGTACTCCCGTTGCTTCCCCGGTATTTAATATCCCCGTGTAAACAGATACATTATCAGATATTCCTTTTTCTATTTTACCAATTATTTTTTCTTTTTCTGACAAAGCTTTAGTAGGGCAAAACAATATGCATCCACCACAAGAATGACAAACTTCTTCAAATACAATTACCTTATTAAGAATATAAGCAAGTGCATTAAATTTACAAAAATCCACACAATTACGGCAGCCATTGCAAATAGCAGAATCAACAGAGGGGATACAAACAGAAACATTTTTTGTTTGTATATTATTTGGTTTAAAAAAAAGGTGTCCGTTTGGTTCTTCAACATCACAATCTACATATATTGATTTTTTAGAAGACGCTGCTAAATTTACAGATACAAATGTTTTACCTGTGCCGCCTTTGCCACTTAGTACAGCTATTTTCATATTATTTTCTCCTTGGATTAATTATGAAATCCTTCATGTATATCTTCAAGAGAAGATAAATTGTTTTCTAAAAAAGAATTAATATTATCGTCTACAGAGTCGTTCTTTGTTTTATATATTTTTATATTTGCAGCTTTTAGTACTTCTGCTGCATTATCACCGCATCTAGGTGTTATTATAGCATTTATATCATTATCTACAAGTACTTGTGAAGTTTTAATTCCTGCACCTCCCTGGCTGGCAGCAGCACTGTTATTAAGATAAGTCTTTTCTTTTGAATCAGTATCATAAATTAGAAAATAGGGAGTACGTCCAAAGGATATACATACTTTAGTTTCTTCATTGTTTTCATCTACTGGAATTGCGATTTTCATAATTTCCTCCTTAGTTATATATGTTATATTATATTTTATTAAATGGAATATAAATATTGAGATATTTATTTACATTTTAATACTAAATAATTGTGGATTTTAAATAAGACAAATTATTTTACTAATATTTTGTCTTATTTTTTCCAAATCTATGCCTGTTACATTGTTCACAGTCATAATTTTGTCCACATTCGCTGCATAATTTGTAACATCCTCCTTCAATTTTTAGTAAATTTCCATTAACTAAAGTTTGAGAGAGCTTTTTACGAGCATTATTATAAATTCTTTGTATAGTTGTACGTGCTACATTCATTCTTTCGGCACATTCTTCTTGTGTCAGACCTTCAAAATCAATTAAACGTATTGTTTCATACTCTTCCACGGTCATTAAAATAATTTCCGTATCTATATTATTTACATTAAGAGGTCCAAATAAATTTTTTTGAGGCAAGCAACATACTTTCCTGTATTTTTTAGGTCTAGGCATAATTTTATTCCTTTATATATTAATACATATAACAGTGGTGCACCACTGTTATATGATTTTTTAAGAAATACTATCTAATTGATCTTTAATAAAATTTAGTCTGTTTTCTAAAAGCTCTTTTTGTTCAGAGAGCAATTCTTTTTGTGTTTTAGGTGAATTTGAATTAAATCTGTAATTTTGTCTGCACCCATTACGCAAGCCTAATCCAAGACCAAATCCACAACCATTTCTAAAAGTATTAACTCCAGTGCAAAAACCAAAACCTTTGCCTGTCATTGATCCAAGTCCTGTTGGTCCACTTCCATCTCTTCTTGGCATAATATCACCTCCTTGACAATATTGACATATGTCCATTACAGTTATAGTATATCCATTTTAAGCATATGTCAATAACTATTTGGAAAATAATTTTATTTTTTATTGACATATGCTCATAACCTAATTAATATATAAATATAAAGATATGTTAATTTACTTATGAAATGTTTAGTTAGAGAATATAATTAAACGTATGCGCAGGAGAGCTATTTAATATGAAAAAAATAACTCAGTCAAAAGAAGATTATTTAAGAGTTTTACTTGAACTGTCTGAACATAGTGATAGTATACATTCAATGGATCTTGCTTGTGCACTTGGCTTATCAAAAGCAAGTATAAGCAGAATGATGAACGTTTTAAAAGATGCAGGTTATGTCATGAAAGAAAAATATGGTACAATTACTTTGACAGAAAGTGGTCGGAATATTGCTGTTAGTACTATGAAAAAGCGTAATTTGCTAAAACATTATCTTATAAACGTTTTAGGTGTAACACCTGAAATTGCAGAGTTAGATTCTTGCAGAATGGAACATGTAATTAGTAAAGAAACCGAAGAAAAGTTGGCAAAGCATTTAAATGATGAAAAATATTTGAATGTAAATAAAAAATAGATTATATTTTGTAACTAATTTTAAAGAGGTATGATGTTATGTCTTATGGTTCTTTTACAGATAAGGCTATTGACCATTTTAAGTTTCCTAGAAATGTTGGTAAATTAGATGATTTTAACGGAGAAGGATATGCGGGAGATCCAGAATGTGGTGATTATATAAAGATATATATAAAAGTTGATAATAATATAATAGTTGATATCGGTTTTTTAGTATTTGGATGTGTAGGTGCTATAGCAACAAGCAGTATAACTACAGAACTTGTAAAGGGGAAAACTTTAGAAGAAGCATTGAATATATCGGATATGGATGTTATAGAGTCGCTCGGGGGTTTACCTGAAAATAAAATACATTGTTCTTTATTAGGACCATCAGGATTAAAATCTGCAATAAAAAATTATTATGATAAAATATCAGATTTAAAAAAATGTTTAATTGAGAATAAAGTTAATTTTTAGCTGCCTAAAAATTTATATGAAAACATTTAATTTCCTATTTATTTTAATATAAATAAGAGAAATAAAAATAAAGATAAAAGTAAATGAAATAATGAGGTGAAAAAAATGTATACATGTGCTATGTGTAAAGTACATAATTGCCGAACAGGACAATTGGATAATGCTCCTAAAAACTGCCCATGTAATGATGAAAAAGAAAAGCAAAATGTAAAAGAATTATATCTTAAAGATGAAAATTATATATTAGCATATAATTCCGCAAAAACTGAGGCAGAAGGATATTGTAAAAAAACAAGACTTGAAGAAACTATAGAATTTGCAAATAAGTGTAATTTTAAAAAGTTAGGTATTGCGTTTTGCATAGGATTGAGTAAGGAAGCAAAAATTTTATGTGATATTTTAAAATATCACAATTTTGAGGTAAATTCTATTATATGTAAAAATGGAAGTATACCTAAAGAATTTTTAGGTATAAAAGATGAAGAAAAAATAAAACCAGGTACTTATGAACCAATGTGCAATCCTATAGGACAGGCAGAGTTTTTGAATAAAGCAAAAACAGACTTTAATATAGTTTTAGGGTTATGCGTAGGTCATGATTCTTTATTTATAAAACATTGCAATGCACCGGTGACTGTTTTTGCAGTTAAAGATAGAGTTCTTGCGCATAACCCGTTAGGGGCTCTTTATCTATCGGATAGCTATTATAAAAATGTATTATATAAATAAAAATATATTAAATTTTTAAATTTATGGAGGATAAGATTATGTTAGATTACAAATTATTATCACAAAGACTATATAAAGTATTAGGCATGAAGAATGAGGCAGTTGGAATTAAGCTTCTTAAGAATAATGAAGTAATAGAAGGATATGATAAAGAGAAAAAATTTACTTTTTGTCAGTTTATTATGAAGGCAAGGGAGGGAAATAAGCTTCTTGCAGATTCTGAAAACATAGCATGTGCAAACGGATGTTCAGCTTTAGGTTTTATTCCTGTACCAGAAAAACTCCTTAGTGGCGAATTTTTATCAAATTTAGGTAATTTTGAAAAGGAAGGGGCAAAAGTTACAATGGAGCAAATGCCTCGATTTAAACAAAATGAGTTTACAGGTATTGCTTTATCTCCTTTATCAAAAGTAGATTTTAATCCGGATATTATTGTATTGGAAACAGTTCCAGAACATCTTATGTGGTTAAGTTTAGCTGCGATTTATAAAGAAGGTGGCAGATTAAATTTTAGCTCAAGTATTTCAAATGGTACTTGTGTAGACATGACTGTAGTACCTTATCAAACTAAAAAACTTAATGTTAGTCTAGGATGTTATGGATGTAGAAATGCCACTAGTATACCTGATGAACATTTACTTGCAGGATTCCCGGGAGAACAACTGGAAGGTATTATAGATTCTCTTGAAAAAATAAGCGAAAAGGCTATGCCAAGAACAAGAGAAAAAAGAGCATATGCACGTCTTAAATAATTAATATACAAGAGTATAATACCTGTAAATTATAATAACTGCAAATAATTATTATCATTTATAAAATAATATAGGCGTTTTTCTATAAATATGATATATTTGTAGTTAGTATATACAAACAGGAGAAAATAAATGAAAACTAATTTAAAAATTACAAGTCCCAGATATCAGCAGATTGCTGCGGATATAGCTGCTAAGATTGCTGAAGGCAAATATAATACCGGAGATAAAATTTATGCTAGATCATCTATTGCTAGTCAATATGGAGTATCATCTGAAACGGCACGGAGAGCTATATGTGTTTTGTCAGATTTGGATATTGTAGATACTACAAAAGGCAGTGGTGTAATTATAAAATCGTATGATAATGCAATTAAATTTATAAAGCAATATGATGATATTAAAACTATAAATAATTTAAAAGGTGAACTTATTGAAAGTGTGGAGAGGCAAAAAAGTGAGATGAAAATTTTTTCTAATTGTCTTTCTGAATTAATTGATAAAACCGATAGATTTAGGTCTATTAATCCTTTTGTTCCTTTTCAGATAGAAGTAACTTGTGAAACACCTTTTATTAATAAATCAGCAGCAGATGTGAATTTTTGGCATAATACTTCTGCCACAATAATTGCGATAAAAAGAAGAAATTCTTTGTTAATGTCGCCTGGACCATATGCAGTTTTTTATGAAAAAGATATATTTTATTTTGTAGGTGATGAAGATTGTTCAGAAAGAGTAAGAAATTTTTTATACCCTATTAAAGTATAAATTATAGAAACACTTAATTATTAAATAAATTAAGTGTTTTCTTTTTTTATATTATTTCCATGTCTCCAACAATTTTTTTTGCAGAATTTTCCCTTACAAGTCTGACTGCATGTAATATTTAATGAGCCGCAAGATGGGCAAGAATATTCTCCATTATTAATAGCTTCAAGATTTTCATAGCTTTCCAGCCACTCTTTTCCGCAGTTAGAACATCTAACAGAACAAATATTCCTTGTAAAATTGCCTCCCTCAATATGAATGATTTTTCCATTTATTAGGCTGTCAGCAATTTTTTCTCTTGCAGAAATTAAGATTCGCTGAAAAGTCGGACGTGATACTTCCATTTTTGCAGCACATTCTTCTTGCTCTAAACCTTCAAGATCTTTTAATCTTATGGCTTCTAATTCTTCCAATTTTAATATATTTCGTTGCACTGAGGGGATATCTTTATCAGAAGGAATGAAATAAGGTATTGTGGGTATATTTTCAATTTTTCTTAGTTTTGTTGGTCTTGCCAATAATATCAACTCCATTTTTATTATGATATTTTTATAATTATAGTTTATAGATATTTAATATACATGTCAACGGTGAGTTGAATAGTAAAAATTTGTAAATATATAAAAAAGTAAGTATTAAAGACATACCTTTGATTATTCTGTGTCTATTTTTATATATTTTCATATACTGAAAATATATTGATATAGAAAGGGCGGTAAAAAATGAAATTAGATATGCAACTGATAGAAGAGCTTGCTGATTTTAACCGTGAAAAAACACCTGAAAGAGTTATTTGTGCAAAAGGTACAGGAGCTCATGGGATTTTTAAATTATATATGCCTATGGGTGATTATACAAAGGCCAATTTTTTACAGGATATAGAAAAAGAGATTCCTGTTTTTGTTAGATTTTCAACGGCACTTGGATCTAAGGGAACAGCAGATACAAATAGAGATTTTAGAGGATTTGCTACTAGATTTTATACAGAAGAAGGAAATTATGACTTATTATGCAGCAGCATGCCTGTATTTTTTATAAGAGATCCAAATAAAATTGTTAAATTAATTCATTCATTAAAACCGTCGTATGATACTAATTTAATAAACAGAGAAGATTTTTGGAATTTTATTTCAGAAAATCCAGAAACAATTCAGATGCTGCTTTGGTTATTTTCAGATAAAGGTACTGTAAAAAGTTATAGACATATGGAAGGCTTTAGTGTTAATACTTATTTATGGATTTCCAAAACAGGAGATACTTACTTTGTAAGATATCATTGGATTCCTATGTCGGGCATAAAATGCATTACAAGACAAGAAAGTGAATTCTTAGCAGGTTTTGATCCTGACGTTGCAACAAGAGATTTATATGAATACTTTGAAAGAGGAGAAGAAGTAAGTTATGAACTTGCTGTTCAATTAATAAAAGCAAAGGATAAATATAAATATGATTTTGATATTTTAGATGTAACAAAGATATGGTCAGAAAAACTTGCCCCATCAGTTAAAATTGGTAAAATGATATTAAATAAACCACCAACTAATTATAAAAAAGAAGTTGAAGAAATTGCATTCAATCCATTAAATACAGTTCCCGGTATCGAACTTTCCGCAGATAAAATGCTTAATATGATGTCCTTTGCTTTTACAGATGCACAAAGACATAGATTAGGATCATTATCAGATAATCATATTGGAAGAATCAGCAGGGAATCAGAAAAACTTAGTGTTCTAGCTATAGACACTAAAGAAATCAATTACAAAGTTGATGATTTTACTCAGGCGGGTGATTTCTACCGTTCTTTAAAAGATATGGAAAAAAATCATTTAATTGAAAATATCTTAGATAATATTATGTTTGTTGAAGATAACATTCAAGAAAAAGTAGTTGGATATTTATCGAAGGCAGATGAAGAATTAGGTGCAATTGTTGCTATGGGGCTTAACTTTTAAAGTAAGCCCTTCATATATTCTTTATCATAATAACACTTTACTATTAGAAGAAGTCAATGTAAAATAGAATAGGATCTAGACAGAAATAACTATTATAATATATATAAATAAAGAGGTATAATTTAAATGATTGGCGTAAAGAAAAAGGAAGAGATATTTTTTGACTTGTTTTGTGAGGCATTCAGTAAAATTATGACAGCCGGAGATGCTTTTAATGATCTAGTAAAAAATTTTGTTGATGTGGAAAAAAAAGTATTAAATCTTAAGGAATTAGAAACAGAATGTGATGTACAAACACATAAAATTTTAAAAAATCTGAATGCATCTTTTATAACTCCATTTGACAGAGAAGATATTTATGATATTGCAAAAGAAATGGACAATATTGTAGATATTCTTGAAGAAATAGCAAACAGATTCATAGTTTTTGATGTAAAAAGTGTAAAGCAAGAAGCCTTGCAGATGACAGAACTAATAACTATTTGTTTAAGAGAATTAAAAATTTTGTTTGATAATCTCAAGTACATAAAAAAAAGTAAAATAATTATGGATCAAGTAATTGAAGTAAATAGGATAGAAAATGAAGGGGACTTGGTATATAGAGAAGCATTAACAGTATTATTTAGAACAGAAAAAGATCCTATTGAAATTATAAAGTGGAAACAGTTATTTGATCTTTTAGAGGATGCATTAGATGCGTGTGAAGGAGTAGCAAATATTATTGAAGGAGTGGTAATGAAGCATGCTTAGTACAGTTTTAATTTGTGTTATCATATTTTCATTAATATTTGAGTTTATTAATGGATTTCATGATACTGCAAATGCCATTGCTACTTCAGTTTATACAAGAGCATTGACAGCTAAAAATGCCATAATAATGGCGGCAGTAATGAATTTTATCGGAGCTTTGGTCAGTGAAAAAGTAGCACTGACTATTTCAAAAGGATTGGTAGATATAAAGCTTGAACAATATGTAATTTTAGCAGCATTGATAGGGGCTATCATTTGGAATCTAATTACTTGGATTCTTGGTATACCAAGCAGTTCATCACATGCTTTGATAGGTGGACTTCTAGGTGCAACAATTGTATTTACAGCATCAACAGAGCATGTAATTTGGACAGGCGTATTACATAAAGTAGTTATTCCTTTATTTTCTTCTCCAGTAGTCGGATTTCTTGTAGGATTTATTTTAATGACCACATTATTTAATATATTCCAGAACTGGTCACAAAATCATGTTAATAAAGTATTTCTGAAATTGCAGATTTTATCCGCAGCTTTAGTTGCGTATTCTCATGGTAATAATGATGCACAAAAAACAATGGGAATAATTACATTGGCTTTAATAAGCGGAGGAGTTTTAAATTCAACTTCTGGTGTTCCTCTTTGGGTTAAAATCTCATGTGCAATAACTATGGCACTTGGTACTTCAATTGGTGGATGGAAGATAATGAAAACAATGGGGAATAGTGTTACAAAACTTCAGCCGGCTAATGGGTTTGCAGCACAAACTGCGTCTGCATTAGTTATTGAAGCTGCTTCTTTTATAGGAGCACCTGTCAGTACGACTCAGGTTATAACTACATCTATAATGGGAGTTGGAAGTGCAAAACGATTTTCTGCAGTTAAGTGGGGAATAGCACAAAATATAGTAGTAGCATGGATTGTTACGTTACCTATTACTATGATATTAGGTGGTTTCATAGTATTTATATTTCAGTTGTTTATATAATAGATTTTATAGAGGATATAAAAATGATTTTAAGAGAAAACTTAGAACAACGTGAATATGAAATTCTTTCGCCGTTTGCTGCAAAATCGGCAGAAAGCAGAGGAAGAGAAATTTCAGAGGATAAATGTGAAGTAAGAACGGACTATCAAAGAGATAGAGATAGAATTGTACATTCAAAAGCATTTCGTAGACTTATGCATAAAACACAGGTTTTTCTAGCTCCAGAGGGAGATCATTTTAGAACAAGATTGACTCATACATTGGAGGTTTCACAAATAGCAAGGACAATTGCTAGGGCCTTGTCTTTAAACGAAGATTTAACAGAAGCAATTGCCATAGGTCATGATTTAGGCCATACTCCTTTTGGTCATAATGGAGAAACTTTTTTAAATGAGATTCATAAAGATGGATTTAAACATAATGTTCAGAGTCTCAGAGTAGTGGATATCCTTGAAAGCAATAAAGACAGGAGAGGCATGAATCTTACTTATGAAGTCAGAGATGGAATCTTAAATCATACAGGAACTGGGATTCCTGTTACATTAGAAGGTCAAATTGTCAAAATAAGTGACAGGATTGCTTACATTAATCATGATATTGACGATGCTTTAAGAAGCGGAGTTATTAAATCAGAGGATTTGCCAAAGGATTGTATTGAAAATCTTGGTAGCAACCATAGGCAGAGAATAGATACCCTAGTAAAGGATTTGATAATAAACAGTGATAATAAAGAATGTATTATTATGAGTAAAAACTGTTTGAAATATATGGATACATTAAGAGATTTTATGTTTGAAAATGTTTATCATAGTAAAATCGTTAAAAAGGATGAAGAGTTAGATAAAATACGAAATATGATTTATTCATTATATGAATATTATAAAAAAAATCCTAATAAATTACCTAAAGAAAGCAGAAAGATGATTGATGAATTTGGTATTGAAGAAGTTGTTAAAGATCAGATTGCAGGTATGAGCGATCGTTATGCAATAAAAATCTTTACACAATTATTTGTACCTAAAGGGTGGAAGTAGTAGTTTATATTTAATTAATAGTACAAAAAGATATTTCTTATCATAATAAAAAATAATTTAATAAAAAGTTTTATTTAAAAAAAGGAATGCCACAACTTTTGTCGAATATATACTCATGGTAATCGTTTATTTTTTATCAATGATATAAAGTGGGGAAATTTTGTGAGCATTGGTTTTAATGAAAACTTAGTTAATGAAATAAAAAGCAGGTGTAATATTGTTGACGTTATAGGTCGTCATGTGTCTCTGAAAAAAACAGGGAGTAATTATAAAGGAGTATGTCCTTTTCACAATGAAAAAACACCTTCTTTTGTCGTGTCAGAAAGCAAACAGATATTTACCTGCTTTGGGTGCGGAGCTACAGGTGATGTAATAGCTTTTGTTGAACGATATTATAATTTGGATTTTCAGGAAGCTATAGAAAAATTGGCAGGAGAATATGGAATAGAAATAAAAAATTACTCACAAAGGGAAGATAGAAATAAGAATGAATTATATGAAATTAATAGAGAAGCAGCAGCATTCTTTTACAGAAATTTTAAGAATAAATATAATCGGGCATATTCATATATGAAAAAGCGGGGGTTGAGTGATGAAATTCTTGTAAAATTTGGGATAGGATATGCTGACTCTAAATGGGACAGCCTTTATAAATACTTTATTAATAAAGGAATTAAAGCTGAATTGCTTTTAGAATTAGGACTTATATCTTATTCAAAGGGTAAATATTTTGATAAATATAGAGATAGAGTTATGTTTCCTATTATAAATACTCGAGGAAAGGTTATTGGATTTGGGGGACGGGCAATTGGAGATAGTATTCCAAAATATCTAAATTCACCCGAGTCACCGATTTTTTATAAAAAAAATAATTTATATGGATTAAATTTGACCAGACAGGAAATAAGTAAAGAAAAATTTGCTGTCTTAGTTGAAGGGTATATGGATGTAATTTCACTTTATCAAAATGGTATTAGGAATGTTTCAGCATCATTAGGTACTGCACTTACAGATAACCAGGCGATAATGCTGAAAAGATATACAGATAATATAGTATTATCATATGATTCTGATGATGCGGGACAAGCCGCTACTTTAAGAGGTTTAGATATTTTGCACAAGACAGGATGTAAAGTAAAAGCATTGAATATCAGTGATGGTAAAGACCCTGACGAATTTATCAAAAAAAATGGTAAAGATGAATATTTAAAATTAATACAAAAGGCTTTATCCTTTGTAGACTATAAAATATCAATTTTAAAAAATAAATATGATATTAATACAACTGAAGGTAGTGTAATATTTTTACAAGAAACGGCAAAAATATTGCAGAGGCTAAGTCCTATAGAAGCGGATATTTATATAAAAAAAATAGCTAAAGAAACAAAAATTTCAGAAGGGGCTATAAGACTTGAAATTTATGGCAATAATAACACAGAAAAAGATAATTTGAATCAAAATATTATAATTTATAATAAACATAAAAAACAAGAAAAAAATATACAGAGTACAAAAAAAATTAATTTATTGGAAAAAAACTTTATTAAGCTTATGCTGACGAAAAGTAGCTATATTCCTCGAATTATTCCTTATGAAGATATTTTTTCTGGGAAAGTTACATCTAAAATTTACCAAATTATTTTGTCAATATACAATGAAGATGAGGAAATTGATATTAAAAAGGTTGAGGATAGCTTAGAACCAGAAGAAAATGAAATGTTAAAGGAAATTTTAGATAATATTTATTTAGCTGATAAAGAAGAAGATGTTTTTCTTGATTGTGTTGCAAGTATTGAAAATAAAAAAATTGCTCAAAGGGAAAAACAAATTATAAAAATATTATCTGTTTTAGATGAAGAAGATAATAAAAAATTAGATGATAATGGTAATGAATATAGTATTGAGGATCTTATGAAGGAATTTATGGAAATTCAATCCCAAAAAAATGACAGAAGGAATAGGAGGGTTTAAATATGGCATACGAAGAAACAAGCGCTGAAAAGAAGTTTGAATTAGTTAATACGCTTATTCAAAAAGCCAAAAGTAAAGGTGCTATAACCTATAGAGAGATATCAGACTATTTAGATAACATCGATATGGATAAAGACCAAATGGATGATTTATATGATTCTTTAAATGCTATGGGTGTAGAAATTGTATCTGAGGTTGATCCGGATGACTTTGAAATATTGGCACTTGAGAAAGAGGAAGATGAAGAAGATGTTGTAAGTGAAGCTGATATTGTTGCTGCCGGAGGAGAGATCGACTTAGAATCAACTTTGCCAAAGGGTATTGCAGTAGATGATCCTGTAAGAATGTATTTAAAAGAAATCGGAAAAGTTCCTCTTCTTACAGCAAACGAAGAGATAAATTTAGCAAAGAAAATGGAACTTGGTGATGATGAAGCTAAAAAAAGGCTTTGCGAAGCTAACCTTAGATTGGTAGTTAGTATAGCTAAAAGATACGTAGGAAGAGGAATGTTATTTTTAGATTTAATTCAAGAAGGTAATCTAGGGTTAATTAAAGCGGTAGATAAATTTGACTGGAGAAAAGGATATAAATTCAGTACATATGCTACCTGGTGGATTAGGCAGGCTATTACAAGATCTATAGCAGATCAGGCCAGAACAATTCGAATTCCGGTGCATATGGTTGAAACAATAAATAAATTAATTAGAATTTCAAGGCAACTATTACAAGAATATGGAAGGGAACCAACCCCTGAAGAAATTGCTTTAGAAATGGATATTTCCGAGGAAAAGGTTAGAGAAATTTTAAAAATTGCTCAAGAGCCTGTTTCATTAGAAACTCCAATAGGTGAAGAGGAGGATAGTCATTTAGGAGATTTTATTCCGGATGATGATGTTCCGGCGCCAGCTGAAGCAGCGGCTTTTTCAATGTTAAAAGAACAGTTAGTTGAAGTTTTAGATACTCTAACGGATAGAGAACAAAAAGTTCTTAAGCTTAGATTTGGTCTTGATGACGGTAGAGCAAGAACTTTAGAAGAAGTTGGAAGAAGATTTGATGTAACAAGAGAGAGAATAAGACAAATTGAAGCAAAAGCATTAAGAAAGCTGAGACATCCAAGTAGAAGTAAAAAATTAAAAGACTATCTTGAATAAGTTATTTAATAGTCCAGTTTATTTAATAGACTGGACTATTATAGTTAGGAGACCTTAAAATGATAAAGTTGACAGATCGATTGCAAAAGATAGCAGATTTTATTGATAAAGGTGAAACGATGGCAGATATTGGTACTGATCATGGATTTTTACCTATATATTTATGGCAAAATAATATTTGCCCGCATGTTATTTTAAGTGATATTAATAAAGGTCCACTGGAAAAGGCAGATAATAATATTAACATATATTGTCCTGACAATAGTTTTGATGTTCGATTAGGAAGTGGTTTAGAAAAATTAGAACTACGAGAGGTTGATGATATAGTAATAGCCGGTATGGGAGGTCTTCTTATTATAAATATATTATCTTCTGATGTAAATAAGTCTAAGAGTTATAAAAAGTTTATTTTTCAACCGAGAAATGCTCCAGAAAAATTAAAAAAATGGCTTTTGGAAAATGGGTTTTATATTCTTGATTCATGTTTAGTGAGAGAAGGAAAATATATTTGGGAAATCTTTTTAGCTGTTCCTGAAAATCAATTAATGTATAATAATATTAATAATTTTAAAATAGTTTTAAATAAAGATAAAATTACTGATCCAATTGATTTAGAGATAAGTTCTATTTTGTATGAAAAAAAAGATCCATTATTAGTGGATTTTATAAAGAACAAAATTAAAATAGAAGAGAAGATTCTTAATGCAATTTCAAATTCTAAGAATATAAAAAATAAGGATAAGGTAAATAAAATTAAGGAAAGAATAGTTAAGTTAGAATTTGCATTAAAAAAAGCATATGAAATTTAAATATTATACAGAAAGGTAATAATATGGGTATTAGTTATAAAGAATTAATCTCAAATGTGGAAAAAATTGCTCCGAAGGAATTAGAAGAAACATGGGATAACTGTGGAATACAAATTAATGTGGCAAAAGAGGAAATAAATAAAATTCTTATTGCCCTGGAAATAACAAAAGAGGTTATAACTGAAGCTAAAGAACTTAATGCAGATTTTATAATAACTCATCATCCGTTAATATTTAATAGATTAAATATGGTTGACAATAATTCAGTTATTGGAAGTTATGTGATAGAATTAATAAAAGCAGGAATTTCTGTATATTCTGCACATACGACTTTTGATTCAGTAGTTGGCGGAAATAATGATTATATGGCAGAACTTATAGGATTACAGAAAGTTAAATTTTTTGAATCAAAAAATCCTGCTGAACATATTATAGGAAGATTTGGAGAACTTAAAGAAAATGTGACTTTGCAAGAATTATGCAGGCATATATGTAACGTATTAAATATTTCCGATGGTATTAAAGTTGTCGGTGAGCCTAATAAATTGATTAAACGAATAGGTTTATGCACTGGGGCTGGGGGAGATATTATTACACATGCAATAGAATATAATTGTGACTTGTTTATTACAGGTGATGTAAGCTATCATGAAGCTCAGAATGCAAAAGAATCGGGAATATGTATAATTGATGCAGGACATTATGGAACTGAAAAAATATTTGTAGAAAATTTTGCTAAAAAACTTAAAAATTTAATTGGCACAAATATACAAATATTTTTATCTAAAAAAGATTTAAATCCATTTAGATTTATGTTATAATTAATACCAAATGAGTAAGCCAGACAATCGCGGGTATAATATTATACCTGAGGAAAGTCCGGGCTCCATAGGGCATGGGTGCCGGATAACGTCCGGCGAAGGTGACTTTAGGGAAAGTGCAACAGAAACATACCGCCTAACGACTTTTGTCGTGGTAAGGTTGAAATGGTGAGGTAAGAGCTCACCGGCAGTATGGTAACATGCTGGCCGTGTAAACCCCACCTGGAGCAAGGCCAAATAGGGCATGAAAAGCGGCGGCCCGTCGCTGCCCGGTATGGTAGGCCGCATGAGCGTCTGGTAACAGTACGCCTTAGATAGATGATTGTCTAATACAGAACCCGGCTTATAGGCTTGCTCATAGTTACATAATAACTGAGATTTTTTATATGTAGAATATAATTCTTACATTAATATATAAGTTGACACTATGAGAAAAAGAATGATATAATATCAATAAAATGAGATGTTTTACGACCTAAAGTGTATCTACGTATTTCAAATTGTATACATGTTTATATCTTATAGATAAAATTTTATTAAATTGATTTTAATTAATCCCTATTTTTAGGGATTTTTTTAAATAATAAGAAATACATATAAAATTTTCTTGTTTAATAAGGTAAGTGAAAAGTGGCTTAAGCCACATTTTTTAGTAATAAAAGCTTTCAAGACATAACTATTTAAAGGGAGGAGATTAAAATATATGGATGAAATTAACAATGTAAAACTAGAAACAGAAAAAGAAGGTCTGCAATTAAATAAGATGGGTATTATGCCCGTTGGTAAATTACTTTTTACCATGTCGTTACCGGCAATGGTTTCAATGATTATACAAGCATTATATAATATAGTAGATAGTATATTTGTTGGTCATATAAATGAAACTGCTTTGGCTGCCGTAACTCTTATTTTCCCCATACAGCTTCTCTTAATTGCAGTTGGCGTGGGGACAGGAGTAGGATTAAATTCATTAATATCAAGAAGATTAGGTGAACAAAAATATGATGAGGCTAATAGTGCAGCAAGCCATGGAATTTTATTAGCCTTTGTAAATTGGATTTTTTTCGCCATATTTGGAATTTTCTTTTCTGAAGTATTTATAAAAGCTTTTTCTGACAGTCCGCAAATTATAGATTATGCAATTGATTATTGTAAGGTTGTAACGATCTTTTCATTATTTATTTTTATAGAGTTAAATATTGAAAAAATTTTACAAGCTACAGGAAATATGATTTCTCCTATGATATCCAATATGGTAGGGGCTATTACAAATATTATATTGGATCCTATTTTAATATTCGGATTGCTTGGTGCTCCGAAATTAGGAGTTTTAGGTGCAGCGATTGCAACTGTAATTGGTCAGTTTGTGTCAATGGTTATAGGTTTAATGTTATTATTTTTAATAAAAAACGAAGTTCATGTGAGTTATAAAAATTTTAAAATTTCCTGGGGAACCATAAGTAATATTTATTCTGTAGGTTTGCCTGCTATTATAATGCAAGCTATAGCTTCAGTAATGATAGGGGGCTTAAATATAATTTTAATTTCATTTTCAGAAGCTGCGGTTGCAGTATTAGGTGCATATTTTAGGCTTCAATCATTTATTTTTATGCCTGTTTTTGGTCTTATGCAAGGAACCATGCCCATTTTAGGATATAACTTTGGGGCAAGGAATAAGGAAAGATTAATTCATGCATATAAATTGGCGTTAATAACATCCTTGATTATTATGTTTATAGGAGTGATTGTATTTCAATTATTTCCAGCTTCCTTACTTAATTTGTTTAATGCTTCTTCAGACATGATTGAAATTGGAGTAAGAGCTTTAAGAATTATCAGTACTTGTTTTATTTTCGCTGCATTTGGAATTATAACAGCTACTTTATTTCAAGCAACAGGTCATGGACTGCTTAGTTTGATTGTTTCATTGTTGAGACAACTAATTTTAATTTTACCATTATCATATGCACTATCTTATTTTTATGGTTTGGACTATGTTTGGCTTGGGTTTCCCCTTGCGGAAATATTCAGTACCATTACAATAGCTATATTTTTAAAGCATATTTATAATAAAGAGATAAAAAATTTAGATTCTGTATAGTGTCTGGAAAGAAAATAATTAAATATTACATAAAAGTTCCATTTTTTTTATAAAAATTGGAACTTTTTTATTTCTTATACGTCATAAATATATATTATTAAAAGAAAAGGAGAAAGAAGGAGATGAAAAGACCAATTAGTATAATCTTAATCATTGCCTTACTTATTATAACAGGTATACCTGTTTATGCAGGCAGTGATGATAGTATAAGCTTGGAAAAAGCTATTAAAACTGTTAAAAGTATAATTACAATTCCAAGCGATTATACAGAATTTAACTACTCAAAGGATGAATATAATGAGGAAGGAGGTAAGGAGATAAAGTGGGACTTAACATGGAGTAATAAAGAAAACGATAAAGAAATTTATGTTGTTGTGAGCAATGATGGATATCTTTTAAGATACAGTAAAAATTTATATAATGATAATAATGATGGCCTTGGGAGTATTACAAAAGAGATGGCAATAAAAACAGCGGAAGAATTTTTATTAAAAGCAAGGCCTGATTTAGCAAAAAAAATGAAATTAAAAGAAACTAGTGATTCAAATACATCTATTTTTAATTTTGAGTATCAGCTTTATGAAAATAATATTCCTGTTGATTTCATGGAAGCAACGGTTGAAATTGATAAGTTCACCGGGGAAGTTATCGATTATTATGGATTAGATTCTACTTTCCCGTCATTTCCTGATAAAGATGGTATTATTGACAAAGAGACTGCGAAAAAAACTTTTCTTGATAATTCAGGAGTCCAATTAAAATATTATTCCTATTATGATGGAAAAAAAGAATCATTAAAAATATTTCCGGCGTATTCTGTATCAAATAAGAATAAAGCGGTAGATGCAAAGACAGGTGAATTTGTAAATATATATTATGGTGATATATACGGCTCAACTTCAATGAAGGAAGCATCTATGGATACTGCTGCCGGTAATGAACTGACGAGAGAAGAACTTGAAGCCATAGACAATGTATCTTCCCTCATTTCAAAAGAAAAAGCAGAAAGTTTGTGTAGAAGTATTGTACCGGGAATTACTTCATCTATGAAAGTAACTAATTCGCATCTTACGAAGAATTATATTGATAAGGAACAATATATTTGGAGAATTGGATTTGATAAAGCATTTGCGAAATTAAATGCAAAGTCTGGTAAATTGATTTCTTTCTACATATACAGAGATTATGATAATGATGTAAAGGGCGGCATTTCAAAAGAAAAAGCACAGAGTATTGCAGAATCATTTGCAAAAAAAATTGATAATGAAAAATTTGAGCAAACTTCTTTAGGTGAAGACTCTCAAATTGTGCCTTATGTAAATGAAGAAGATGATTTAAGAGATTATAGTTTTAAATATGAGAGAATTGTTAATGGAATTCCTTTTGCAGATAATTCTATCAATATTACCGTAAACAAAGCAGATGGTAAAATTCTTCAATATGATTGTAAATGGTATGATAATGCAGAATTTCCTTCTATAGATAAAGCTATGGTAAAGGATAAAGCTTTTGATACATATGATAAGTATTGTAATTATGATTTAATGTATGTAAAGACAGATAAAGATAAATCTTCTCTTGTATATACTTTTCGTGATTCTGTAAATTACTATATTGATCCTGTCACAGGAGAAAAACTTGATTGGAAAGGTGATACTTATAGAGAAAAAGAAATACCTGAGTATACTGATATAAAAGGGCATTGGTGTGAAAAAAATGTAAACAGCTTGCTTGAAAGTGGTTATTATATTGAAGGGGAACAATTCAACCCAAACAGTAAAATAACTCAGATAAAATTTTTAAGGTATTTATATTCGCCTGAACAATCATATTATGATGATGAAGAATTTTATGATATGCTTAAGTCAAGAGATATTATTCTTGAAAATGAAATAGATAAAGATAAAAATATTACACGTAATGAAGCTGCAAAATTTGCAGTAAGATATATGGGTCAGGGGAAATCTGCAGAACATCCTGAAATATTTTTAAATCCGTTTAAAGATAAAGTAGAAAACGAATATAAAGGATATGCAGCAATATGCTATGGATTAGGAATTATGAAGGGGGATAAAAAAGAACGGTTTAATGGTAATAATGTAGTAAGCAATGCGGAAGCATCTGCAATCATTTATAATTTACTACAGTAAAGTAAACTAAATAAGCGGTGGATTTTTAGTCCATCGCTTATTTTATGAAGACTATATTCTTTGAACTTAATCTTATATCTTCAGAATCCATTTGTACTAAATCAAAAATTAGGGGATCACATATTAGACGTTTCCAAACCGTATAAGTAGCTTTTATAAATCTTTCCTCAAGCTTAATATTATCGGTAATTAGAGGACATGAGTATGGTAATTCTACTGTTGAAAGAACAAGTTTAAGCTCATTAGCTTCAGTCAGGTAAGGAGACAGAGGGAAAAATCTGCATTGCAGAGGCCTCATTTCTCTAGGACAATGAGGCGGCGTTTTACATCTGACAAAATATATTTTACCAAACCATGACTCAGGAAAATCATAATCTTCGGCATATTCTATGTTCCATTTCAACCAAGCTTCTTTCATTGTAAATAACTTATCTTCTCCAGGAAGAAGATAAATTCCCATATCATAATCCAGACTATCTTCGCCGCTGCCATCTCCTCCACATGAACAGCAAGCAGCACCACAAAGCTTACCACAATCATAATTGAGGGGACTGACCCTATCTAGTAGTCTGTAAATTGCTTTATATGTATTTTTTCTAATAGAACTTTTCATAATAAAAGTATTATACACTATATTTAGTATATGAATAAGTCTTTAAGTGAAAAATTTTTTTTTTGATTTTGGAATATTAACATGCTATAATATAATAACTTTATCTGGGAGGATAGTGGATGAATATGATGAAACTAGGAATTGACGTAGGCTCAACTACTGTTAAAGTTGTCTTATTAGATAACGATAATAATATAGTATTTAATAGATATGAAAGGCATATGTCCAGTATATTTGAAAAAGTTTCCGAGCTTATGAAGGAACTTTATGAAAATTTTAAGGATATATCTGTTACTGTATCTATTACAGGTTCCGGTGGACTTTCATTATCTACTCTTTTAGGAATCCCCTTTGAACAAGAAGTTATTGCATGCAGTACAGCCGTAGAAAATTTTATACCAGAAACAGATGTTGCTATTGAACTTGGCGGTGAAGACGCCAAGATTACTTTTTATGGAGCTACTATAGAGCAAAGAATGAATGGTACTTGTGCTGGAGGTACTGGTGCTTTTATAGATCAAATGTCAGTATTACTAAATACTGATGCAGAAGGATTAAACGAAAGTGCAAAAAATCATAGTTTAATTTATCCAATAGCCGCAAGGTGTGGTGTTTTTGCTAAAACTGATATTCAACCTTTAATAAATGAAGGTGCAAAGATTGAAGATTTAGCAGCATCCATATTTCAGGCCGTTGTAAATCAAACTATAAGTGGCTTAGCTTGTGGAAGAACTATACGAGGGAATGTGGCATTTCTAGGAGGACCATTATCTTTTCTATCTGAATTAAGAAATCGTTTTATTGTAACATTAGGATTAAAAGATGAGCAGATTATATTTCCTGAAGATTCTAAATACTATGTAGCAATAGGGGCAGCTATTATTTCTAGTAAAAATGATCCTATTGCTCTTAAAACTATTATAGAAAAAATACAAAATGCAAAACATGAAATGTTTTCGGAAACAAAGCACGTTGAACCTTTGTTTAAAGATTATACAGAATATGAAGAATTTAAATCAAGGCATGATAAGAACAGAATTAAACGTCGTGAATTAAAAAAAGCAAAGGGAAAAGTATTTTTAGGCATAGATGCAGGATCAACTACTACGAAAGCTGCATTGATTGATGATGAAAAATATTTATTATATTCATTTTATAGAAATAACGAAGGAAAGCCTTTGGAAGCAACAATGACAATGCTAAGAGAGGTTTATTCATTGCTGCCTGAGACAGCCTATATTGCAAATGCTGTTGTTACCGGATATGGAGAAGGCTTAATAAAGGCTGCTTTTAATGTGGATATGGGCGAAATTGAAACCATGGCCCACTATAAGGCCGCGGAAGAGTTTCAGCCGGGAGTTGAATTTATTTTAGATATTGGCGGTCAAGATATGAAATGTATGAAAATAAAAGATGGCGCAATATATAATATAATGCTGAACGAAGCTTGTTCTTCAGGATGTGGCTCTTTTGTTGAAACCTATTCAAAGTCAGTTAATATGGATATTGAGTCTTTTTCAAAAGAAGCACTTTTTGCTAAAAAACCTGTAGATTTAGGAACTAGATGCACTGTTTTTATGAATTCAAAAGTAAAACAGGCTCAAAAAGAAGGTGCAACTATTGGTGATATTTCAGCAGGTTTATCTTATTCGATAATAAAAAATGCCTTATATAAAGTAATTAAACTAAGAAATCCAGAAGAAGCGGGAGAAAAAATAGTAGTACAAGGTGGTACTTTTTTAAATGATGCTATCCTTAGAAGTATAGAAAAAATAATAGGAAAGAATGTGATACGTCCTGATATTTCAGGAATTATGGGAGCCTATGGTTCTGCAATTATTGCAAAAGAAAATTATGTGGAAAATACAGACTCTAATATTATTAAGCTAGAGGATATGAATTGCTTTACAGTAAAAAATACAAATACCAGATGCAAAAGGTGTGAAAATAATTGTTTGCTTACAATAAATCAATTTAGTAACGGTGATAAATTTATTACAGGCAATCGATGTGAAAAAGGTGCAGGGAAGGAATCCCAATCAGAGGAAATTCCAAATTTATATGATTATAAATATAAGAGGGTTTTTGGATATGAGCCACTTGAAGAGATATATGCACCAAGAGGTGTTATTGGAATTCCAAGAGTTTTAAATATGCATGAAAATTATCCATTTTGGTTTACCTTTTTTACCAACTTGGGATTTAGAGTAGTATTATCCCCTGTATCATCAAAGTCTATTTATGAGATGGGTATGGAAACTATTTCATCTGATACTGTATGTTATCCGGCAAAGCTTGTTCATGGCCATGTTAAGTGGTTAGTAGATAATGGGGTAAAATGGATATTTTATCCTTGTATTAACTATGAGATTGAAGAAGACAATACAGCGCCAAATCATTATAATTGCCCAATTGTGGCAACTTATCCGGAAGTTATAGCAAAAAATATGGATGATGTTTTTGAAGAAAAAGATGTTAAATTCAGCCATCCATTTTTACCGTATGATAATGATGAAAGGCTTTCAAAACAACTTTATGAATTAATGAGAAGTTTAAATTTTGGATTAAATGAAATTATAAAAGCAGTAAAAGCTGCGAGAAAAGAAGAAAAGAAATTTAAAGATGATATTAAGAAGCAAGGTGCAATAGTTATAAAATATATAAATCATCATAATAAAAAAGCCATAGTTTTATCAGGAAGACCTTATCATATAGACCCAGAAATTAATCATGGTATAGATAAGCTTATAACCTCTTTTGGTATGCCTGTATTAACTGAGGATTCAATTGCCCATTTTACAAAAATTAATAGACCGCTTAGAGTTTTGGACCAATGGATGTATCATTCAAGATTATACAGAGCAGCAGAAGTAGTTGGAAGAAATAAGAATATAGAGATGATACAGCTTAACTCTTTTGGATGCGGACTTGATGCTGTTACCACAGATCAAGTAGAAGAAATATTAGAGAAAAAAAATAAGCTGTATACCGTATTAAAAATAGATGAAGGATCTAATCTTGGCGCTGCTAAGATTAGAATCAGATCTTTAAAAGCTGCTATGGATGAAAGGGAAAAGAATAATGTAAATTATATTAATAATCAGAGTGTATTTAAAAGAAAAATATTTACTAAAAATATGAAAAAAGATTATACTCTGCTTATTCCTCAAATGTCACCAATACATTTTGAACTATTAGAACCTGCGGTAAAAAGTTGTGGATATAATGTAAAACTTCTTCCAATTGTGGATAAACATGCTGTAGAAGAGGGATTAAAGTATATTAATAATGATGCTTGTTATCCGACAATTGTAACACTAGGTCAGATTATATCCAGTTTGAAGTCTGGTAATTATAATTTAGATAAGTGTGCAGTTTTTATGTCACAAACCGGTGGAGGTTGCCGTGCAAGTAATTATGTAGCCTTGCTCCGAAAAGCACTGGTTGATCTTAATATGGATCAGATTCCTGTTGTTTCAGTAAATATGGCAGGATTGGATAAAGATCCGGGATTTAAAATAACAATGTGCATGATTAAAAGAGCATTGATGGCATTTATTCTAGGTGATGTACTTATGCGGGTTTTATATGCTACAAGACCTTATGAAGAGGTTTCAGGGTCGGCGGATAATCTTTATAAGAAGTGGAATAAAAAGTGTAAAGTAATTATTGAAAAAGGTCATATAAGTTCATATAAAAAAACCTTGAAAGCTATTGTAAAAGATTTTGATAACATTCCTCTTAAAGATATTAAAAAACCCAAAATTGGAGTGGTAGGTGAGATTCTTGTTAAATATCATCCTAATGCAAATAATGATATAGTTAAAATTATAGAAGAAGAAGGGGGAGAAGCGGTAGTACTTGACTTGATAGATTTCTTTTTATATGGAATGTATAGTAAGGAATATAATTTTAAATATCTTTCAGGTAAATATAGTACTATGCTTGGAAATACCATTGCAATTAAAGTTGTGGAATTTTTTAGAGAACCGGCTAGACTGGCATTCCGTGAAAGCAAACGTTTCAATGCTCCTTTATATATTCAAGAATTAGCTGAAAAAGCTAAAAAAATAACTTCACTTGGTAATCAATATGGTGAAGGCTGGTTACTTACAGCGGAAATGATAGAACTGATAGATAGTGGTGTAGAAAATATTGTATGTTTACAACCATTTGCATGTCTTCCTAATCATGTTACTGGTAAAGGTATGATGAAGGCACTTAGAAAATATAATCCTTTGGCAAACATCGCGGCCATAGATTATGATCCGGGTGCCAGTGATGTAAATCAGCTAAATAGAATAAAGCTTATGATGTCTACAGCATATAGAAATATGGAGAATTAATTGAAAAATAGTATATGTTATGATATAATTTTTTAATGAATTTGGTTAGATTTGAATGAAAGACCGTGTATAAGATTTACAAAAGCTAAAGAACATGGCAAATTATCTCATTAATAATTTAGTTATTAATATGAAATAATGTATGACATAACCAAGTATATAACATAAAGGAGAATTAAATATGGGAAGACATGGAACAATTGCGGGACGAAAAGCAGCGCAAGATTCAAAAAGAGCAGCAATGTTCACAAAATATTCAAGAGCAATAACAGTGGCAGCAAAGAATGGTGGAGATCCGGAATATAATGCATCACTTAAAGTTGCAATAGAAAAAGCTAAGAGCATTAATTTGCCAAATGATAATATTAATAGAGCTATTAAAAAAGGAACGGGAGAACTTGAAGGGGAAACCTACGAAGAATTAAATTTTGAAGGATATGGAGTAGGTGGTGTAGCAGTTATTGTTGAAGCATTAACTGATAACAAAAACAGAACGACTGCATCTGTAAGATCAACTTTTGATAAGTTTGGTGGTAACCTTGGAGCGCCGGGATGTGTATCTTATATGTTTGCCAGAAAAGGTATTGTTATTATAGAAAAGACAGACAGCGTTGATGAAGATACTTTAATGGAAGCTGCTCTTGAAGCAGGTGCAGAGGATATGATTGTACATGATGATTCTTTTGAAATTCAAACAGATCCGTCAGCATATACCGATGTACATAGTGCATTAACAGCTGCAGGTTATGAATTACTTGAATCTGATATTGAATATGTTCCATCTATGGAATCGGCCCCAAAAGATGAGCATGATATCAAAAAGCTTAAGAAAATGATTGATCTTCTTGAAGAAAACGACGATGTACAGAAGGTCCACCACAACTGTAGCTTAGATTTAGATGATATTGAGTAGTTGAAATTCAGTGTTTGTAAGATATACTGAATTGATAATTATATAACTTTTCATTTTAAATAATGATATATAATTAAATGCGTTTGTTATGAGATACTGCAAATTGTATATATTATAAATTTTACCTCTTATATTTTGGAAATAATAAGTATAAGAGGTTTTTATATTGTTATTTACTTTTCTGTGACATATCTAAAGAAAACTTAAAATTATTATGTTTATTGATGTTATTTCATGTAAAGATGGAGTTCTGTCTGTAAAAATAACAACTTTAGAAGTACAGGCATCTGGATATGAGACAATAAAAGGAATTAATATTGATTTGGTGAATAATAAGGTGATTGAATTAAAGGAGATCAGTTTAAGGATAACGCAGATTATGTGGGAATAATAAGTGATTATATTAAAACTCAGATGAAGGAACAAATGAAAAAAGATGAAAATATTGTATATTTTTTAGTCAATGAAACTACACCGTTTAAAAAAATTAAAAAAGATCAGACTTATTTTATTGATGAAAATAAGAATTTGATAATTGCTTTTGATGAATACAAATTAGGTCCTGGCTTTATGGGCCATGTGGAATTTACTATTCCAGATGAACTTATTAAAGCAATCAGAAAGCAATCAATATTTCAAACATATGTTTTGTTTTTTAACCCTCCTATAAAAAGATATAGGGGGTTTTTATTTATGTAAAAAATATAGCTATGACATAGATGAATATAAAAAAGCATATTAATGATTGCCTGTAATTCCAGTTATAAAGATTCTATTGATTTGAATATTAATTATTTATTTTATTAAGATTCTTTTGTATTATGTTAATTATGTAAATTTATAAATAAATAATGAATGTTAATACTCATTAAATTATAATAGTTTTAAAGGGTTTATAAGGAGACACATAATGAAACAATAGTAAATGAGTGGATATTAGAATTAAGAATGTTAGTATTAGGAGGAAAATTTTATGTCTTTTATACATTGCAATAAATATAATAAAAAATTATCCAATAATGTAAAGGTATTTTATAAATTACCACAAGATATAAATAATATAAAGAAACTAAGCCATAAATATAATGAAAGAGTAGTAAATACAGAAAAAGATTATGAAATTATAAAAGAAATTTATAGTTATCAGTATACAACAGTTTTTAAAGCATTAAATATTAAAGAGAATAAAAGTTATATAATTAAAGTTCTAAATACTGAATTTAATAATCCAATAAATGTATCCAAGATTAAAAACAAATATGATTTGTTAAAGAAGATTAAAAGTAAATATGTTATAAAGGTTAATTGTTATCTTGAGTTTAATAATAATTTTTCCGTTGTACTCGAGGATTTTGGAGGAATTCCCTTATCCCAATATATAAATAATCACTGCTTTAAATTAAAAGAGTTTCTTCAAGTTGCATTAAAAATAACAAAATGCATTAGATTTATTCACAGTAAACATATTATACATAATAATATAAGCCCATTAAATATTCTTTATAATCCTCATAATAATATGATAAAGTTGTTTGGTTTTGAAAATTCATCTGAATTTTCTTTTGAAACTTTAGAAGCACTAAATCCTAATATATTTCATGACAAGTTATATTATATATCGCCGGAACAAACGGGAAGAATGAACGGACCAATAGATTATAGAACAGATTTTTATTCCTTAGGTATAACACTTTATGAATTAGCTTGCAGAAAATTACCTTTTAACTTTACTGATGCAGCTGATATTGTTTATTTTCATATGGCAAAGACGCCGGTATTTATAAATGAAATTAATCCAAGTTTTCCTTGTATTGTATCTAAAATAATATTAAAACTTATGGAAAAAATGCCTGAGGATAGATACAAAAGCTCCGATGGAATTATACTTGATTTACAAGAATGTCTAAATCAATTAGAAGAAAAAGGTATTATTGATGAGTTTGAACTTGGTAAAAATGATAGATTAGATAAGTTTGAAATATCAAAAAAGATATACGGAAGAGATAAAGAAATAAAAAAATTACTTAATATTTTTGCAAGATCGGTTAAAAGAGGGGCAGAGTTAGTTTTTGTAAGTGGATATTCTGGAATTGGCAAAACAGCAATAGTAAATGAACTTCATAAACCTATATTGAAAAGTCATGGAATATTTCTTTCTGGGAAATGTGATCAGTATAATAAAAATGTTCCTTATTCCGCATTATTTAACGCATTAGATCAATTTTGCAACTATGTTTTATCTGATTCGGAAGATGAGGTTAAAAATTGGAAGAAAAAAATATTAGATTCTTTGGGCGATAATGGTGATTTACTTATCGAAGTGATCCCAAAGCTGAAATTAATTATAGGTAATCAACCTAAACTAGTTAAAGATTCTATTATAGAGGTACAAAACAAATTTAGTATTGCTTTGCAAAATTTATTGAAGGCTATTTCATCAGAAAGACATCCAATTGTATTTTTTATTGACGATCTTCAATGGATTGATGTTGATTCATTGGAATTATTTGAAAAAATAATATTTGATGATACTATAAGAGGGCTAATGTTTATTTGTACTTATAGAGAAAATGAGGTAGATTCAACACATTCATTAATGAAATCTATTAAAAGAATAAAAAAAGAGGATGGTTGCATAGAACATATACATTTAGATAATTTAAATGTTAATGACATTTCTCAAATTATACATAAAGTTTTCAATTGTAATAATGATGAAGTTTATAATTTGGCAAAAATAATTCATGAAAAAACATTGGGGAATCCATTTTATATAATTGAATTTTTAAAGTATTGTAATGCTAAAAAATTAATTTACTATAATATATCTGAAAAAAAATGGATGTGTAATGAACTGGACATAAAGAAAAGTAAAATATCTGATAATGTTGTTGTTTTTTTGATAGGTAAGATAAAAACACTTCCGGAAGCGACAAGAGAATTAATTTTAATAGCTGCATGTATTGGCAATCGTTTTGATATAAAAATTCTTTCGGCAATTTCAGGGAAAAGTTTGAAAAAAATAAATGAAGATTTAAAACCTGCTATAGATAGTGAAATGATTTATGTCTTAGGAAAAAATGAGTTAAATTCTGAAAAAGTTGAATTCCTATTTTGCCATGATAAATTTCAGCAAGCTGCATATTTGGCATTAGAAGAGGAAAAAAAGAAACTTATTTATAGAAGTATAGCAAATTATTATGAAACTACAGAAGGCTTAACAAATAATGCAAATCTTTTTTTAGTAGCGGAGCTTTATTCTAAATTATTAGGTAATATTGATAATGAGGAGCTTATAAAAATAATCAATATTTTTCTTAAAGCAGCAAAAGCAGCAAGAGTTACTTCGGCGTATGATATTGCCAAAAAATATCTTGAACTTATAATAAATATTTTGCCCCAGTCTCTTAAAAATGATGATTCTTTTATACAACTTTTATATACAGAATATCATTTGGTATTGTTTAGCTTAGCAGATTTTGAAGAGGTAGATAAGATTTATTACAAAATAGAAAAAATAACGAAAAATCCGCTTGAAATGGTTGATGCATGCTGTGTTCAATTAATAAGTCTTTCAAACAGAAGCAGATATACAGAAGCTTTTGTCCTTGGAATATCTCTCCTTAAAAAGCTTGGAGTAATTTATCCTGAGAATGATATAGAAGTTGTTATAAAAAAAGAGGTTGAAAAATTTTATTTATATTTGCAAGACGGAAGTATTAAAAAACTAGAAAAAAAAGAAATGCTTTCAGATGAAAAAGACAAAGCAATAGCAAAGCTTTTAAATAGGATTACAGCTGCAAGTGTATTTTTTAATCCACTAGCTTCATTTTGGACTGTTCTTGTAAGTGTAAATTTAATGGTTGAAAAGGGCGTTACAAATTTGTCCTTAGAAAATTTAGCTACTATAGCATTAGCGTTAGTTCCTCTTAAAAATGATTATTATACTGGATATCAACTTTCGAAAAAGTTGATATCTATTTTAGAGCAAAAGGGTTTTAAGGAAGAATTAAATAGGATATATCATACGCATAGTCTATTGAATTGCCATTGGTATGAACCTTTAGAAACGGCTGTTTTATATGCACATAAAGCTTATAAGGGGAATGTGGAAAATGGAGAATTTGAATTTTCTTGTTTTAGTTTTTTCACTTCTCAAACAGGTATATTAGAATTTTGCAATTCAATAGAAGAAATGCAGGAGGAAGTAGATGCGGCCTTAACCTTTACAAAACAAACAGGTAATCTTTATTCTCAAGAAGCTTTTGTTAGTTTCTTCCAATTGATAAAAGGATTAAAGGGAGAGACTTTTTGCTATGGAAGTTTTAATGATAATGATTTTAATGAAGAAGAATACTTAATTAAAATCCATGATAATAAAATTGCAGTATTTTATTTCTATGTTTATAAAGCATTTTTATCTGTGATATTTAGTGATTTTAAAAAAGCATATAAAATTATAAAAAAAGCTGCATTTTATTTATCTCATGTTCCACCGGCTTTTTATATAATAGCATTATTTCGTTTCTTAACTGCTATTTCTATTTGTAAAAGCATAAATGAGGAAGAATTTTCTAATCAAAAAGAAGAAATGAAAAACTTATTAGAAGAAAATCAAATATGGATGTATCAAAGAGCAAAAGATGCACCATTTAATTTTAAACATCTTTATAGTTTGGTACAAGCTGAAATAAAAGCATTGGAAGGAAAGTGTAATGAAGCTTTTAGATTATATGAAGAGGCTATGGTAGAAGCAGAACAAAATAAAAGACCTTATCATTATGCATTAATTTGTGAAATGACAGGTCAGAAATATTTGGAAATGGGTATAAAAAAAACAGCTAATTTTTATATTAAAGAGGCATATTTGGGATTTCAAGATTGGAAAGCTTCTGGCAAAGTTGAATGGATGAAAAAAAGATACAGGGAGGTTTTATTTTCAAATAGTAATTCTCAATTATTATCGATGGGTTATAATGATTTAAATTGTATAGATTTAAAGGCCATAATAAATGTGTCTCAGGCTATTTCAAGTGAAATAGAAACAAAAAAACTTCTTGAAAAATTAATGGAAATAGTAATACAGACTTCGGGAAGTACAATGGGTCATATATTTCTAAAAGATGAAAATAAAATAATTTTATTAGTTTCTGGTAATTTAAATAACAATACAGAATTAATAATTACTCATAAAGAAGTAGATTTAAACCATAAAGATTCTTTGAAAATTTTACCAGTTTCTATGATTAATTATGTTGCTATGACAAAAGAAGTATTAATAATTGATAATGTTTCTGCAAGCCAATTTATTTATGATAATTATTTTGAATCTAATAATATTAAATCTGCCATGTGCCTTCCTATTTTGCAGCAAAATACATTAAAAGGTATAGTTTATTTGGAGAATAATATTTTGTCAGGAGCATTTAATAAAAATAATAATAATATTGAAGTATTAAAAATGATATCATCACAAGCTGCAATTTCCATAGAAAATGCCTTTTTATATTCGAAACTTGAAAGAAAAGTAAAGGAACGTACTTTGCTGCTTGAAGACACGATTTCTAAGTTAAAAGAATCAAATTCTACTCTTGAAAAAGAAATTATAAATCGAAAAACTACTGAAAAAGCTTTAGAAGAAAGTGAAAGGCAAATTACTTTATCTAAGGAATATGATAAAATAAAAATGGAATTTTTTTCAAATATTTCTCATGAATTAAGAACTCCAATTAATGTTATTTTTTCTGCATTACAAATACATATGTTTAAAATAAAAGAATGTCAGTATAAAAGTGAGGTAAAGGATTGCTATAAATATGGTCATATAATGAAGCAAAACTGCTACCGTATATTAAGATTAATTAATAATTTGATTGATATTACCAAAATTGATTCGGGTTATATTAGTATAAATAAAACAAATATCAATATTGTTAGTCTTATAGAAAATATAACAGTTTCTGTAGCTGATTATATTGAAGAAAAGGGTATATTGCTTACTTTTGATACAAATGTGGAAGAAAAAATTATTGCCTGCGATCCGGAAAAGATAGAAAAAATTATTCTTAATTTACTATCAAATTCAGTAAAATTTACGCCAAGAGGAGGTAATATTGAAGTTTATATTCATGATGGTATTGAAAATATTTGTATAAGGGTAAAAGATACCGGAAGAGGTATTCCAAAAGAAAAGCAAGATTTAATATTTAAGAGGTTTGTTCAGGTTGATAAATCTTTTACAAGAGATCATGAAGGCAGTGGGATAGGACTTTCACTTGTTAAGGACCTGGTAGAAATTCATGATGGGAAAATATTACTTAAAAGCAGTGAGGAACATGGCTCTGAGTTTATTATATATCTGCCGTGCATAACAGTTAATACTGAAGATAAGGGAATTCAATATTGTGAAAAACTATCCAAAAGTCAAATAGAAAAAATTAACATAGAGTTTTCGGATATATATAATTAAATAATAAAAATTATAATTAGAAACGAGTAATAAAATATAATTTGACGAATAAAGTGATATATCTTATAATATAAATAACAAAAGGATTACCGCTTTTCGCATGGCGGTTAATCTATAAATACAGAGATTTAAGAAACAACCGTCTAAACCGAAAAGGAATTAGGCGGTATTTCTTTTATTTCTTATTATGCAAGCATAAGGAAATAATTGCTACAATTAATAAACCAAACTGAAACAGTTCTGAATATGTAATCATAACTATCACCCCCTTTCGAGAGTGACCAACCGCCAAACGGTAATCCTGAAAATAGTATACCATTGCGAACAAATGTTTACAAGATGAAATAATAAAAAATTAGATATAATTGACAAAAGATATTAATCATATTTTTTTATAATATCTAATAATTTAGGAATTACTATTTGACGAATAAAATTATATAACATAGATAATAAAAGGATTACCGCTTTTGCAATGGTGGTTAGTCCTATAAACAAGAGTTTAATAGACAGCCATCTAAATTGCCAGTTTAGGTGGCTGAACTATTTTTTGTATTTTAATATTTTCAATACAAATTGTTACACGAAGGGAAATAATCCTTACATTAACAAGAGAATAAGTAAATAGCCCATCATATGAACGTACATAGCATCACCTCCTTATAGAGGAAAGTGACCAGCCACCAAGTGGTAAGCCCTAATATAGTATAACGCTACGAACAAATGTTTACGATATAATAAAAAGAAGAAATCAATTATATTTTATTATAGATTTTAATATTCTTATTTTTGTGATAATTTTAACCCTATGTTGTAATGATATAAAACTTTTAATTTAATACTGGGATATTATTTGAAAAAGTTAAATAGTAAAATCTTTTAGAAGTGTAGTGTGTATTATTAATTTATTTAAAGGTAATATGAATCAAACCAGAAAAATAATGAATGTAATAGCATATATTAAAACTGCTACGCTGAAAAGTCTAACTTTTGGGGGTCGGTTCATGTTTAAATAATGTGGGAGTTTTTTATATTGAGAATTAAGTTGTCATAACATAATATGAATATTTAAAAAAGAGCATATATTCTAAAAATGTCTTAAATATATCTGACAATTCTCACTAATGATACGACCTGTTGAGAATATTCTTACAAATGATACGAATAATCTTAAAATTTTATATTAGATTATAAATATATTTTATAAAGCAGAAAAAAATATATATTAAAAATCGTTGAAATAACTTTTATTTTCAGAAAATTATATAATTTTTTAATAAGTTGATTTTAATTTTGGCATGGTATTTGAAAGAATAAAGATACGAAATCATGATATCTTCCTATAATCACATAAGAAGATGTTTCTGAAAAAAAGTAAGGAGGTACATACCATGACTGTATGTAACAAAGAATTAGCTTTAAAAGAGGCAAAAAGAGTAGTAGGCTATATTGAAAGTGCAGAATTAACAAAAGAACAAAAGGATACTATCGTAAAAGATTCTATCGCTAACTTCAATGAAAATGTTAATCCTGGTTGGTTAGAGTATAGAAAGTCCGTATCAACTGATGCTGCATTTGTAGAATGGACAGACTCTCTTGACCATTTTGAAGACCTTTATGGAACACAATTTATTGACTGTTTAGGTGGATTTGGTATCTTTACTGCTGGACACAGAAACCCTGCAATTTTAAAAACTGTAAAAGCACAGTTAGATAAATATGCTCTACATTCACAAGAATTGGTAGATCCACTAAGAGGATATCTTGCAAAATTAACTGCAATGATTACTCCAGGAGATTTACAATATTGTTTCTTTACAAACGGTGGTGCTGAAGCTGTAGAAATGGCTCTTAAGTTAGCTAGATTAGCTACTGGCGGAAGATGGTACATTTCAACTACTGGTGCATTCCACGGTAAATCAATGGGTGCTATCTCAATGGGTGGTAAAGGCGCTTATAGAGAAGATTATATTCCAATGGTTCAGCAAGTACAGCACGTTGAATATGGTAATGCTGATGCTATGGAAACTGCAATCAAGAACTTACAGACAGTAGGAGAAAAGGTTGCCGGAGTTATAATCGAACCTATCCAGGGTGAAGCTGGTGTAATCATTCCTCCAACTGGATACTTAAAGGCTGTAAGAGCTATTTGTGATAAATATGGCGTAGCAATGATTTGCGACGAAATCCAAACTGGTATGGGTAGAACTGGTACTATGTGGAGATGTGAAGTTGAAGATGTTACTCCAGATATCATGACTTACGGTAAAGCTTTTGGTGGTGGTATCATGCCTATTACTGGTATCATTGCTAGACCTTGCATGTGGGGTCAAAAATTAATTGAAAATCCATGGATTCTTGGATCACCTACATTCGGTGGAAATCCTCTTGCATGTTCTGCTGCAATTTCAACAATTGCTTATATGCTTGAAAATGATATTCCTGCAATGGCAAAAGAAAAAGGTAATTACATCATGGGTAAACTAGAAGAATTAAAGAAAAAGTACCCTACAGTTCTAAGAGAATACAGGGGTTCTGGACTTCTTATTTGTATGGAATTCCCAGAAGCAGAAGTTGGATATGCAGTAACTAAGGGTCTATTCGACAGACACATAATGGTAGCTGGTACTCTTGTAAATGCGAAGACAGTAAGAATTGAGCCACCTGCAGTATTAACTTACGAATCAATTGATAAGGTAATTAAGAGTCTTGACGAAGCACTTGCAGACGTTAAGAAAGAATTCAATTTATAATTGAATAAAACAAACTAAATTTAAATTAAAATAGTAATAATATAATAATAACCCATAAAACCCCTACAAGAAGGGGTTTTATGGGTTATAACTTTATTATTTATTGTATTTCTTAATTATAAATCTAAAAATAATTTTAATAACTGTTTTTCTTGAATTATTTAGTTATTTTTAGATAAATCATAACATTGTAATTAAAAACCTTATGTGTTATAATATTGAAAATTAATTCTATACGATAAAGGCAAACTGGTTGAAAAATCAGGACGCAAAGCTAAAGGGTCCTAACACTTAGTGAAAGACAGCCTGGCTGCCGAAAGGAGTTTGAAATGAAAAAAATTTTATCTATTGTAATGGTTTTGACTATGATTGTAGCTTCAGCATCTTTTGTTTTTGCTGATTCAAGTAAAAGCAAAAGCTCAAAAGCTACAGCTGAAACCTTACAAAACGAAGCAAAAAATGAAATCAAAGCAGAAAAAAAAGAATTAAAAGCTGAAGCTAAAAATGAAATTAAAACAAAAAAAGAAGCATTTTTAGAAACAAAAAAACAATTATTATCTCAAAAAAGTCAAATTGAAGATCAAACAACCGAAATTGAAAAAGAATTGGAATCTGCTATTGAAAATGGAGATGAAGAACTTCAAAATAAACTTAAAGTTCAATTGCAGGAATTAAAGAATGAATATTTGGAAGCAAAAGAGCAAATTAAAACAAATCTTCGTGAAAGACAAAAATTAGTTCTCGAAAATTACACTCAAGAAGAAATTACAGACATAGAAGAAGCTACTGAAAATATTCAAAGTGAGGATTCAAGTGTAAAAGTATTAGATGTAACAAGTATTTTGTCATCTGAAACAGAATTTAAATTTGATACCCCTCCTGTTATTAAAGAGGGCAGAACGTTAATACCTGTAAGAGCTATAACGGAAGGCTTTGGAGCTGAAGTGGATTGGAATTCGGAAAGTAAAGAAGTTACAATTACTAAAGATGATACCACAATAACGTTGACACTTGGAAATAATGTTGCAATTGTCAATGGAGAAGAAGTAACACTTGATACAAAAGCTAATACTATGAATAAGAGGACTTATGTACCTTTAAGATTTATCATGGAAACTTTTAATAAGCAAGTGAGTTATGATAATGGGATAGTTGAAATTGAAGATAAAGATGATATAATAGAAGGAGAAGGAGATACTGAATCAGAAATAAATGATAGTGAAGAAACAGATGTAAATAGTGATACTGTTGATAATGAAGATGATAAAACTGCAGATGAAACTACTTCAGATAGTGCTATCAATACATCTTTATAATTGTAAAAAAAATCCTATTGATTTTATAAATCAATTATGTTAAACTGAATTTCCGATAAAAAACTATATATAATATGTAGTATAAATTGGAAACTAATAAACAGTTTAAAATTATATAAAAATCATATAATAAAATTAAATCCTGAAGTGTTTGTTAAGGTATTATAATTCAACCTACGTTTTGACCTTGGGAACCCGCGTTTTCGTTAAGCCTATGTCAGGCCTCCTAAGAGAGGAAGACAGAAGCAGAAATAGGGTACCCCCCTATTTAAAGATAGGGTGTGAATTATATCCTGACGGCATATCGGGATTTTCTATTTTTTGTATATACTTGATTTTTATAGTATTACAGTGTAATATGAATTATCAAAGAAATATACTTTAGAAGTGCAAATTGGAGGTTAATAAGAAGATATGGATTATAAAAGTGATATACAAATTGCGCAGGAAGCAACACCGTTGCATATAAAAAAAATTGCTGATAAATTATCAATTGACGAAGATTACCTTGAATATTACGGAAAAAATAAGGCAAAAATTGATTATAATATTTTAAATAAGTATGAAGATAAAGAAGATGGAAAACTTATTTTAGTTACTGCCATAAATCCAACTCCTGCAGGAGAAGGAAAAACCACAACTACAGTTGGTTTAGGCGATGCATTGAGCCAGATTGGTAAAAATACAGTTATTGCACTTAGAGAGCCATCTCTTGGTCCGGTTTTTGGTATAAAAGGCGGAGCAGCAGGGGGAGGATATGCACAAGTAATTCCTATGGAAGATATTAACCTTCATTTTACAGGAGATTTTCATGCTATTACGTCAGCAAACAATTTGATTGCAGCACTTCTTGATAACCATATAACTCAGGGAAACGATTTGAGGATTGATCCAAGAAGAATCATTTGGAAGAGATGTCTTGATATGAATGATAGGCAGCTTAGATTTATTGTTGATGGTCTTGGAGGTAAAGTAAATGGTATGCCAAGAGAAGATGGATTTGATATATCTGTTGCATCAGAAATAATGGCTGTTCTTTGTTTAGCAAATGATTTAGAGGATTTGAAACAAAAGGTTTCAAAAATTATTGTAGCATATTCTTTTGAAGGAAAGCCTGTAACAGCAGGAGATTTAAAAGCAGAGGGTGCTGTTGCAGCTCTTATGAAAGATGCATTAAAGCCAAATTTAGTACAGACTTTAGAACATACTCCAGCATTTGTTCATGGAGGACCTTTTGCAAATATAGCTCATGGATGTAATAGTATTATGGCTACAAAAATGGCTTTAAAATTAGGTGAGTATGTAGTTACTGAAGCAGGCTTCGGTGCGGATCTTGGAGCAGAAAAGTTTTTGGATATTAAATGCAGGCTAAGTGGGTTAACTCCTGATGCAGTAGTAATAGTGGCTACAGCAAGAGCTCTTAAATTACACGGAGGAGTTGCAAAAGCAGATTTAAATAATGAAAATATAGAAGCACTTGAAAAAGGAATTGAAAATCTCCTAAAACATGTTGAAAATATCACAGAAGTATATGGCCTTCCGGCTGTTGTTGCTATAAACAGATTTCCTACAGATACAGTTTTGGAATTAGAATCAATTGAAAATCGTTGCAAAGAATTAGGTGTAAATGTTATTTTATCTGAAGTCTGGGCAAAGGGTGGAGCAGGAGGAACTGAACTCGCAAAAGAAGTAGTGGAAATTATTGAAAAAGATAAGAAAAATTTTAGATTTGCTTATGAAGATGAACTCTCTATTAAAGAGAAGATTGAGTCAATTGCTAAAAAGATTTATGGCGCAGATGGCGTTGATTATATAGGAAATGCGGAAAAACAAATTGCAGAAATTGAAAATTTAGATTTAGGAAATCTACCGGTTTGCATGGCAAAAACACAATATTCTCTTTCTGATGATGCAAAAAAATTAGGACGACCTAGGGGATTCAGAGTAAGTGTAAGAAATGTAAAACCTTCTGCAGGAGCAGGATTTATTGTTGCAATGACTGGTGATATTATGACAATGCCTGGCCTTCCGAAGGTCCCTGCAGCGGAAAAAATAGATGTAGACAAAACAGGAAAAATTATCGGATTGTTTTAAGAAATTATAAATTATTAGAAAGGTAATCTTTAAATATGATCTTAAAAGGAAAACCCGTAGCTGATGAAATAAAGGGAAATATAATAAAGAAGGTAAATGAGTATCGTCAAGACGGTATACAACCTAAATTGGCAATTTTAAGAGTTGGAGAAAGACCTGACGATATAGCGTATGAATCCAGATTAATAAAAAATTGTAAAACAGTTGGTATCGAATCGCAGATTGTAAAGGTTGACGATAAAATTAATATGGTAGACTTTTTAAGTGTGTTACAACAATTAAATGAGGATGAAAATATTAATGGAATACTTATTTTCAGACCTTTACCTAAACAATTAAAAGAAGATGAAATTTGTAAATTTATAAATCCGCTTAAGGATGTAGATTGTATGAGTCCTGTTAATACAGAAAAAGTATTCATAGGAGACAAAGAGGGTTTTGCTCCTTGTACTCCTGAAGCAGTAATAGAAATCTTAAAATATTATAAATACGATTTAGCAGGTAAAAATGTTGCTATAGTAAATAGAAGCATGGTTTTAGGAAGACCTTTAGCAATGTTATTTATAGGAGAAAACTCAACGGTTACAATTTGTCATTCTAAAACAAAGGATTTAGGAGAGATTTTATCAAGGGCAGATATTGTTGTTACGGGTATTGGCAGAGGCAAATTCTTTAATGAAAAATATTTTACAAATAAAGTAACTGTAATAGATGTGGGAATAAACTTTGAAGGTGGTAACATGTGTGGAGATGTTGACTATGATAAAGTAGAAAATTTTGTAGATTCAATTACTCCAGTTCCGGGTGGTGTTGGCATTGTTACATCTATGATTTTATTAAAACATGTAATAAAAGGTATAAATTTACAGCTTAAAATATAGCTACTACTTATTTACGTTTATTCTTTTATTATATAAGAATAGAAATAATTAAATATTTAAAGGAGGAGATTTATGAAGTCTGATGAAAAAGGCGTAAAGTTTGCATCCTCATACAAAGAACAATTTACACTAAGGGGTATGATAATAGGCAGCATTGGTGTAATTATACTAACTATCAGTTCTATGTATGTGGCATTAAAACTAGGCGCACTTCCATGGCCGATTATATTCGTTGCACTAGTATCCATGTTTTCGCTTAAGTTGATGGGTAATACAAATATTAATGAAATTAATGTAACCCATACAGCCATGTCTGCGGGAGCTATGGTTGCAGGAGGTCTTGCTTTTACAGCACCGGGAATCTGGATTTTAGATCCTGAAGCTAAAGTAGAGATGATTTCTTTATTAGTAATTACTATAGGCGGTGTTATACTCGGACTTATTTTCACGGCATTAATTAGAACTTATTTTGTGGAAGTAAAAGAATTGCCTTATCCAATGGGACAAGCTGCTGCTGAAACACTTCTTGCAGGTGATGAAGGTGGAAAAAAATCTAGCGTACTATTTATATCTATGGGTGCATCTGCACTATTTACTTTTATACGTGATTGGTTTTCAGGGAAAATTATTCCTGTAACAATTAATTTAAATCAATCTATGATAAGTAAAGGCGTTGCTTGTCAATTATGGCTGTCACCTATGCTTATTGCAGTAGGATATATTATTGGACCTGTTTTTTTAGGTGTTTGGTTTTTAGGTGCAATATTAGGAGACTTTGGTATTGTTATAGGTGGAGTGAATTTAGGCTTATTTGATTTAAATGAGGCTTTAGGTATAAAAACTTCACTTGGTATCGGTGTTATGGTAGGTACCGGAGTTGGAATTATAGTGAAGGGTATTCTGCCAAAAGCTAAAGAAATCTTTGGACCTATGTTTTTCAAAAAAAACAGACATGGTGGTATAGTAAATTTAAGATGGGCACCACTTGCAATGGTATTTTTGGCTTTTTTATTTACTTTTGTTTCAAAAATGGGTTTCTTACCTAGTATTATAACTATTCTTGGTGTATGGCTTGCAACTTCTATGTCTGCTCAAGTTGTGGGACAATCCGGAATTAATCCGATGGAAGTTTTTGGAATAATTGTCTTGCTTGCAGTTAAAGTCACATCACAGATCGGACATGTGGAAGCTTTTTTCGTAGCAGCTGTTGTTGCTATAGCTTGTGGCCTGGTTGGAGATGTTATGAATGATTTTAAAGAAGGATATATCTTAGAATCCAACCCTAAGGCTCAATGGTTCGCAGAAGTAATCGGAGGTATTATTGGAGCAATTGTGTCTGTTTTTGTACTTTTTATTATACTTAAAGCTTATGGTAATAATGCATTTGGCAGCGGTGGAGTTTTTGTTGCTCCACAGGCAGGAGTTGTAGCTGCTATGGTAGGGGGTATTCCTAATACAGCAGCATTTATAATTGGACTATTAGCTGGTTTGATTCTATATGTAATAAATTTTCCTGTTATGACTTTAGGTCTTGGAATTTATTTACCTTTTTATTTGTCGGCAACTGCTTTTATTGGCGGGGTTTTGAAATTTATTATTCAAAAACTTGCTCCCCAGTGGGATAAAAAAGGTACTGGACTTATTATCGCTTCAGGTCTTCTTGGCGGAGAGGCTATAATTGGTGTTGTTATAGCACTTATACAAGCAGTACAAGGTATGTCAGCATTATAAGGAGAATATAGCATGAAAGAAATAAAGATAACAGATATTAAGGGAATAAAGATAGGACATGCTCAAAATTTTGAAGGCGGAACAGGCTGTACGGTAATTTTATGTGAAAAAGGAGCATGTGCAGGAGTTGATGTCAGAGGAGGCGGACCTGCTACAAGGGAAACCGATTTATTAAATCCTGTCAATATGGTGGAAAAAATTCATGCAGTTTTGCTTAGCGGAGGCAGTGCTTATGGGCTTGATGCATGTTCCGGTGTGATGGAATATCTGGAAGAACATAAAGCAGGTTTTGATGTAGGCGTAGGAATAGTGCCAATAGTATGCGGGGCATCTTTGTTTGATTTAGTAGTAGGAGATCCCAAATGCAGACCTGATAAAAAAATGGGATATGATGCTTGCATAAATTCAGAAAAGGGTAAAATTGAAGAAGGAAATGTAGGCGCGGGAACTGGAGCTACTATAGGTAAGTTTCTAGGAACTTCCAATATGATGAAGTCAGGTATAGGTATTTATGCCTTGAAGATTGGAGAGTTACAAGTTGCAGCAGTTGTATCTGTTAATGCATTGGGTGATGTAATAGATGTGGATACAGGAAAGCGCATTGCAGGTTTATTAAATAAAGATCATACAAAAATTTCAAATACGGAAGAAACCATGTATGAGAAGTATTCAAATAATGTAAATGTATTCAACGGAAATACTACAATTGGTTGTATTATTACAAATGCGAAACTTACAAAATCTCAGGCAAATAAGATTGCATCTATTACACATAATGGATATGCAAGGGCAATAAGACCGGTTCATACTATGGCTGATGGAGATACTATTTTTGTTATGTCCACAGGTGAAGTTGATGTTTTTCCAGATGCTGTAGGAGCACTTAGTTCTGAAGTTATGGCTAGAGCAATTAATAGAGCAGTTATTAAAGCAAAATCTGCCTATGGATTAAAATCCGCTTCTGATTTTAAATAATAAATAAAATGTACCTGAAAAAGAGATTTCTTTTTATAAGGTACATTTTTATTATAAAGGGAATATCACCTAGCGGAAATTGGAAAAATATCAAAGAAACCATATAATTAATCAGGTAATTTTATAAATGTAGGTTTTCTGTTTTCAAATGTTGTAATATATTTTAGACCAACACTCTTTATCATATGTTGTGCGTAATCAAGCATGTGTCCTATATATGACATTTCATGGGCATCTGAACCTGTGGTAATAATTTCTCCGCCTAGATCTTTGTATAGTTGCAAAATTTCTTGTGCGGGAGTTGTTCTTTCTCCCATACCGTATCTAAAACTAGAAGTATTGATCTCGATACCTTTTCCATCGTAAATAATTTTCTTCAATATTGATTCTACTATATCCATATATAAAGAAGGTTTTGCGACGTAAGATGAATAACGGTCAATAATATTAAAATGACTTAATACATCATAATCTTTATATTGATCTAAACAATCAAACATGTAACGATAAAAGGCTTCATAAGATTCTTCCACACTTCTGCCTTTGAAGAAATTTTCTCCGTATAATTCAAACCCTTCTGCACAATGAAATGATCCTAATACAAAATCGTAATTATAGCTGTTTACTGCTTCTGAAATTTTTTTCATAGTTGTACCGTGTTGTATTCCAATTTCAATTCCTTTGATTACTTTTATTTTATCTTTAAATTGCTTTCTTATATTTTCAAGTGTTTTATGATATTCTTCAAAATTTAAAAGAAAAGGGAAAGCTTTATCGGGATAATCTGGATCATAATGATCTGTTATTGCAATTTCAAAAATTCCTTTATTATAGGCGGTTTGAACCATATCTTTCATTTCTACATCGCCATCATCAGAAAAGTTAGTATGTGTGTGATAATCGTACATTTTTTAGTCTCCTTAATTTTATTTCTTATATAATAATTCATTTATTAAAACAGCATTGAATTAATGAAGAAATCATTAAAATATATCTCTTTAAGATTTCGGTAATAGATCCTTAAAGATACGTTACTGTAAAGGATGAATTATTATACTACGCAAAAGGCTTACGAATAAATTTATATATTATATTTTTAAAATACCATATAAGAATTTTACTAAAGTGAATATATACATGCTATAATATTATAGCAAAATTTACTTATAAGTGTAAATAACAACTATGCAATGGTTTAGTATTCTAGTTTTAATTAGGTGGAAAAAGGTATATAAGAGTATCTATGGATTTTCAGGAAAAGATCTTAATTGAAAAAGCAAAAAAAGGAGATGAGGGCAGTTTTGAAACCCTTATTTTATCATGCAAAGGAAAAGCATATAATATTGCACTTAGATATATGAGAAATGAAGAAGACGCAGGAGAGGTTTTACAGGAAAGCTTTATTAAGATTTTCAGGCATTTAGATAAATTTAATTATAACAGTAGATTTGACACATGGGTATATAGAATTGTAGTTAATACTTGTAATGATTTAATTAGAAAAAATTTAAACAGAAAAGAATTTAATTTTCATTATGAAGGAGATGAGGGGTATGAGGATGAAATACCTATAGTAGACAGCAGCCCAACTCCAGAAGAAGTTGTTATAAGAAAAGAAAATATGTCTTATGTTATGAGCTGTTTAGATAAGATAGGAAAAGAGCATAAGGAAATAATTATTCTAAGAGATATTCAAGGCTTCTCTTATGATGAAATAAGCCAAATTACAGAATGTACAGTTGGTACAATTAAATCCAGATTAAACAGAGCAAGAAATAAACTTCGGAAAATTTATTTCGAAAATGTGGAACTAAATGAATGAAATAAAGTCTAATTTATATCTATAAAATATGATTAAAGAAAATTATAAAATGAAGGGAGAGTAAAATGAACAATAAAGAGAAATGCTATAAAGTAAGAGAATTACTCTCGCTTTATATTGATAAAGAACTTAGCGCAGAAGAAATTAGCATTGTAGAAACTCACTTAGAATCATGTGAATCATGTAAAAAGGAGTATTTGCAAATGCTGAAAATATCGGAGTTACTAAGAGAATTTTCAGAGGTGGAAATTCCAAAACATATAGATTTAACATTAAAAAAAGCTTTAGTTGAAGAAGGACAAAAAATAAGAGAAAAAAATTTAAAAAAACAGAAAAAAATTAATTGGAAAATGATTAGTTCTATTGCAGCTGTTTTTTTAGTAGGACTAATATCATATGCTGCACTAGATAATATGACTTTTTTACCTAATGATATAGAAAAATCATTACATGATCAAAACAGTAATTATATAGAAGATACTAAAGATAAGACAAATAATAATAGTATAAAAGAACTTGACAATTCAGATGATAAAAAAACAAATATAAATAAAGAAAATGATAGTGAAGAAGAAAAAAAAGAGGTTGGAAAAAAGCAGGAATTAAGCTCAAATCAAAATTCAAATACAGATATAGGTGATAATAATATTAGTAATAAAAATGATATTCCTGAGACGTATGAAAGTGATGAAGGTAACATAGATAAAGAAAATACGTTGATGTCTTCTGAAGAAAATAAAATGCGTATTTTTATGAAATCCGAAGCAGCAGGAGCCTCTTCAAGTATTGAAACTAATGAGGATAATTCCAATATAGAAAGTAATGAAGATAATACTGGTAATGTTTTAAATGAAAACGTTTATGAAAAGGAATTTTATGAAGAGTTAATAAATGAAAAACTGAAAGATTTTGAATATGAAATTAAAGAAAGCAGTAATAAAAATAATGGAGAGTGGTACTTTGAAGTCTTTATCTTTAAAGGAAAAGATGGTAATATTATAGATAAAGAGATTGAGATAGTTGGAAATGAAGGAACTATAGAAATTTTATCTGAAGATGAAATTAAGGGATTATAGGATATTAACTCCAAAGAATTTGAGGTATTTATGAGCAACAAAATAATTATAATTGACGGAAACAGTTTAATTAACAGAGCATATTATGCAATGCAAAAACCTATGATTACAAAAGATGGACTGTACACTCAGGGCGTGTACGGTTTTCTTAATATACTTAATAGAATATATTTGGATTATGAGCCTGATTATATCACTGTTACATTTGATAAGAAAGCGCCTACTTTTAGGCATTTAGAATATAAAGAATATAAAGCAGGAAGAAAGAAGATGCCTCCTGAACTTGCTATGCAAATGCCATTATTAAAAGAAGCTCTACAAGCAATGAATATCAAAATTGTTGAAATGGATGGATTTGAGGCAGATGATTTAATTGGTACAATAGCAAGAGATGCAGAAGAAAATGGACTTGCACCTCTTATTATTACAGGGGATAAAGACGAACTTCAGCTTGTAACTAAAATAACTAAAGTTCTTATAACGAAGAAAGGTATTTCGGATTTTGATTTGTATGATGAAGATGCAATGCTTGAGAAATATGGGTTTACTCCTAAGCAATTTATTGATTATAAAGGTTTGATGGGAGATCAGTCTGATAATATACCAGGAATTCCGGGCGTTGGAGAAAAGACTGCAACAAAACTTATTTTAGAATATGGAAGTATTGGGAATCTGCTTGAAAATTTAGAGAATATGACTAATAAAAAATTAAAACAAAAAATTGAGGATAATGCTCAATTAGCACTTATGAGTTTGAGGTTAGCAACTATAAATACAAACGTACCTATAGAAATAAATTTTGATGAATTTAAGGCAGAGGAACCTAATTATGATGAATTAGTTAAGTTCTATTTAAAAGTTGAGTTTAATAGTTTTTTAAAAAAATTAAAAGTACCAAACGGAAAACTAGAAAATGAAAATGCAGACACAAGTAAAAATGAAAACAGAGAAATAGAAACTGTTATTGTATCTGATGATGGTAAATTTAAAGAATTTAAAAATGAGTTTCATAAAGAGAAATTAGCATCACTTAAAATATTTCATGACCAGAATCATAAGGACATTCCAAAGGTTTACGGTATAAGTATTCTGTTAACTAACAAATCCTATTTTATTCAAACCGAAGGAACTGATTTATTGAGTAAAACAATAGAATTACTTACTAAATCAGATATAAAACTGTGTGGGCATAATTTGAAATCTGACTATTATGCATTAATGACCAATGGTTTTACAGGAGGATTTAATACTTATTTTGATACTGAAATAGCACAATATTTATTAGAACCATCCAGAAGCAATTACGAATTAAAAGGTATTTTATTAGAAAATTTTAATCAAGATTTTCCAAGTGAATCAGAATTTTTCAAGGAAAACGGGCAGATGGATTTCTTGACAGAATCTAATACAAAATATTCACAGTATGGTACAAAGTGGTGTTTGGCAGTAATGGATTTAATAGAGGTTTTAAATGAAAAATTAAAATCAGAAGGACTTATTAATGTTTTAAATGATATTGAGCTACCTCTAATTGAAGTAATGGCATCCATGGAAAACATAGGTTTTCCTATAGACAGAAAAGAGCTTACAGATGCAAAAGAGTTTATTTCTTTGCAAATTGAAGAAATTTCAAGAAAAATATATGGGTTGTCAGGTGAAGAATTTAATATTAATTCACCTATACAGCTTGGAGATATTTTATTTGAAAAATTAGGGCTTCCGGCTGGTAAAAAAACAAAAAGAGGTTATTCTACAAGTGCAGAAATTCTTGAAAAACTTAGAGACAAACATGAAATAATTGATTATATATTAGAATACAGAACTCTTACTAAATTAAACAGCACATATATAGAAGGATTGTTACCTTTAATTCATAAAGATGGAAAAATTCATGCACATTTTCAGCAAACTGTTGCGGCAACGGGAAGAATCAGCTGTACTGAGCCAAATCTTCAAAATATACCGATAAAACAGGAGATGGGTAGAAAATTAAGAAAAGCTTTTATTCCTGAAAGTAATGAATACACATTAGTAAGTGCAGATTACTCACAGATTGAACTTAGAGTTCTTGCTCATATGTCACAAGATACATCTCTTATTGAAGCCTTTAATAATGGTGATGACATACACAGATTAACAGCTTCAAAAGTATTTGGTATCCCGCAAGATGAAGTTACAAGTCTTCAAAGGAGTAATGCAAAGGCTGTAAATTTTGGAGTTATTTATGGTATGAGCGGTTTTGGCTTATCTACAGAATTAAATATTACAAGAAAAGAGGCAGAAAAATATATTGATGAATATTTTAAAAAATATTTTCAAGTAAAACAATTTATGGATGGTTTAGTAGATTCATGTAAAAAAGATGGTTTTGTTTCTACAATTATGAATAGGAAAAGAAATGTGCCTGAAATTAATGCAAGTAATTATATGGTTAGGCAGCTTGGAGAGCGTTTAGCTATGAATAGTCCAATTCAAGGTAGTGCTGCTGATATTATAAAGATTGCAATGATTAAAGTTTATAATGAATTGAAAAGAGAAGGGGCGAAATCTAAACTAATATTACAAGTACATGACGAATTGATTATACAAACACATAAAGATGAATTTGAAAAAGTGAAAAAATTACTTGTTGAAAATATGGAAAATGCTGTGAAGCTAAGCGTAAAATTATCGGTTGATTTAAATACAGGAGATAATTGGTACGAATTAAAATAGTTATTGGAGGCTATTATATGAAAATCATTGGACTAACAGGGGGTATAGGTGCCGGAAAATCTACTGTTTCTGATTATCTTAGACATAAAGGGTTTACTATTATAGATGCTGACAGAATTGCAAGGGATATTGTAGAACCTGGATCACAGACATTAGTTGAGCTTACAAAATTATTTGGTAAGGATATTCTTTTGGAAGATAGTTCTTTAGATAGGAAAAAATTAGGCTCTATAGTATTTTCTAATACGGAAAAAAAATTAATGCTAGATAAATTAATGCATGAGAAGGTAATCGAAATAATAGAAAAAAAGATTAATAAAATGAAGGATTTAAATGAGTCTGTAATTTTTATTGATGCGCCATTATTGTTTGAATCAGGTTTAAATAAATATGCAAATGAAACGTGGGTCGTTGATTTAGAGGATGAAACTAGAATTAATCGCATTATGGAAAGAGATGATTTAAGCCGTGATGAGATTTTAAACAGAATTGCAAATCAAATGAGCCGGCAAAAAAAGAATAGACTTGCAGATAAAATTATAAACAATACGGGAAATAAAAAAGAGCTTTATATTCAAATTGAGAACTTATTAGAGAAAATCTATAATTAGGAGAATAAAAGAAGATGCTGAAAAAAATTATTACAATTACTATAGTTTTAGTTATGGTAATAAGTTTGTCGGGATGTGATCGAAGTGATGGCTTTTTAGGTAGAGGAGCAAATAATAATACGGAAAAAGTAACTTCTTCGGATATATACATTCCAATAGAAAAATTAAGAACTTTAAATCCAATAGTATCAAAAGATGAAGATGCTTATTATATAAATAAATTAATATATGATGGATTATTTCAGCTGAATAATAATTTAGAAATTGAGCCAGTATTAGCTGAAAGTTATAATTATACCAATGATGGATATTCTGTAACAATTTACTTAAAAAGCGGTATTAAGTGGCATGACGGAAATTCTTTTACTGCAAATGATGTAAAATTTACCATTGATGCATATAAATCAGCAGGAACAAAGTGTATATATCATAATTATGTAAATAATATAAGCAGTGTTACTGCTAAAAATTCAAATACTGTAGTTGTTAATTTTAATAATAATAAAAATGTAGCAATAGAAAATTTTATATTTCCTATTATTCCAAAGCATCAATTTAAAAATATTTCTCAAAGTACGCAGGAAGATGTTAATTTTATTCCTATTGGTACCGGAAAATACAAAGTAAAAGATTATGACAGTTATTTTGAATTGGTTCTTGTTGCTAATGAGGAATATAATCTCGGAAAAACAGCAAATAATAAAATTCTTTTTCAAGTGATGAGAGATAAAAAGGATGCGTTAAACTTAATTGATATGAATACTGTGTCTATATCATTTGCTAAAGAAATTGATAGGGATACAGATTATACAAATAAGGATGTGGAAGTTACATCTTTTCCGTCAAATGAAGTAGAATTTATAGGATTTAATTTTAGTAATGAATATTTAAAAAATAAAAAAATACGTCAAGCTATAGCACATGCAATTGATACAAAAAATATAATAGAAACCGGATATTATCAAAGCGGTGTAGTCAATGATAATATTTATTATCCTAATTATTTAGGAGTTGACAGCAGTAATGATAAATATGATTATGATATTGATAAAGCAACTGAATTAATTACAGAAGCAGGATATGTTGATAATGACGGTGATGGAAAAGTAGAGAATGAAGATGGTGAGGTATTACGTGTAAATATTCTTGTTAATAATAATCCTGCCAGAGTTGTTGCTGCACAAAGCATTAAAAACGGGTTAGATAAATTACCTATAGAATCAAATATAATAGATCAAGAATGGGATGTATATAACAATTCATTAAAGAAAGGTGATTTCGACATTTTCATAGGTGGATATAAAATAGAAGATATTTATGATATGAGATTTATGCTTCATTCAGGATTTTCAAATATAATAAGGTATTCCAATCCTAATTTAGATTTATTATTAGATAAAATGCAATCTGGTATAAGTAAAGAGGAAAAATTATCCACATTTAAAAAGATTAAAAAAATATTAGACGATGAAATTCCTTATTATTGTCTGCTTTATAAAACATATGGTGCAATTACACCTAAATCCTTTAAAGGAGAATTATACCCAATGTTTAATGATTTTTATCGAGATTGCGGGGATTGGAAATGTATTTATGAGAAGCAGGAGGGAGAAGAGTAGAGAAATCATTAAATTTATTTATATCTCCTATATTAGAAATATCACAAAAGATGGTATAATGGGAAAAATATTTGTTTATTAGAGAGAAAGAAGGAAAAAACATAGCATTGTTTATAAGGAAAGCTTATTTGAATAGATAAAAAATAAATAATTTAAAACTTGTAAACGTATAGTGTAAAGCTGTAATTGATATAGGAAATAGTTAATACTACGATAGTTTAATAGGAGATAAATAAATGTATGAATCAATGTATCGGAAGAATTCAGAAACAGGAAAATATATAATTGACATAGCTCTTGATGGATACTACGATTTTTTTCATGAATGGGATAATACTTCTTTTAGGAAAAGAGATATACATCCTGAACTGGTGGAATTTCTAGATTTATGTTCTGAAGATATTCCTCTAAAAAAAGATATAGAAATTCATTTTTGTGTTGCCAATGAAGATAAAAATGAGGAAATGGAAAAACTCATATTAAAAAGCTATGATAACTATTATAATTTTTTCTGTAGAATTAAGAAAAAAAAGATTAAGGGAAATTTCTATAGTTCAATAGCTCTTGCTATAATCGCTCTTATGCTCATATTAGCAAATGCCATACTAGAAAAAAAGCTGCCTAATGAACTTTGGTATGAAGTACCTGTAAAAGGTGTTTATATTGGAGGCTATGTATTTTTTTGGGAAGCTCTATATAATGGGTATTTTGGAAGCAAGGAACTTATTACTCAAAAAAAGGAAATTGCTAGATTAGGAAGGGCAAAGTTATTTTTTAAATATAATAAGTGTTAAAATGATAATTTAGATTATATTAAAAATAAGTAAATTATGCCTATAAAAAACGTGATTTCAAAGTAATAAGAATAGGCAAATCATTTTATTTATCATTGACAATGAATAAAAAGTTGGGTATTATAATTAAGAAAGTATACGGTTTAACCGTATTCATGCGGTCGTGGCGGAATAGGCAGACGCGCACGGTTGAGGGCCGTGTGAGTAACATCGTGGGGGTTCAAGTCCCTTCGACCGCACCATAAAACCTTGAGATTTAAACGATTTCAGGTTTTTTTATTTCTAATATGTAAAAATAAACCACTAATTCAGTACACACGGTCTTTTGTGAAAAACATTGAGCCGTGTAAGGCAGAAAGGTGGTTTTTATTATGCCTAAAATTAAAATGTGCAATGGCAATAGTAGAAGTATAAAGGAGGGTTTTGAAGAGTTTTTACTTATGTGTAAAGTAAGAAACTATTCAAAATATACGATTAAGTATTATGAAAATGTAATTCATAATTTTGAACTCTTTTATAATTTGGATAATGATATTGCAGAGGTTACGGAATTCATTGTAAACAAATATCTACTATTTCTAAAAAATAAAGGTATTGCAGGAAAGACAATCAAAACTTATATAGGAGGTCTGCGAACCGTATTTCGTTTCTTTATGGAGAAAGGTTGGATGGAAACCTTTATTATTAAGATGCCTAAATTTGAAAAGCCGATTAAAAATATCTATACCAAAGAGGAACTTGCTATATTATTAAAAAAGCCTGATTTAAAGAAATGCGGTTTTACTGAATATAGAAATTGGGTACTCGTGAATTATTTGGTTGGAACAGGGCAACGCTTGAATTCAATTATAAATATTAAAATTAAAGATATCGATTTATTAAATTCCGTTGTATTTTTAAGAGTAACAAAGAATAGAAAGGAAACAATACTTCCTTTAAGTTCTTCACTGGTTGATATTTTAAAAGAATATATGAAATATAGAAGAGGTGAAACAAGTGATTATTTATTTTGTAATAGCACTGAAGAACAAATGAGCAGAGGTTGTATCACTTGTGCTATAAGAAATTATAATAGGGCAAGAGGAATTGAAAAGACTTCAATTCATATGTTTCGACATACATTTGCTTATAATTATCTCATGAATGGTGGCGATGTATTTAGACTTCAGAAACTAATGACACATAGTGATATCTCCACCACAAAAGAATATCTGAATTTATCCCTTGAAGATTTAGAGAAGGACTTTGAAGTGTATAATCCTTTAGAGCAGTTAGTAAATAAAAATAATTCTATTAGAATGAGATAGGTGGTGCAATCATGGAAAATAAAAAAAGATTAATTGACAATGTAACATTATCAAACATAGCCTGTGCAATCTATCATTCAGAGCAATTAGATTTACCAATAGAGCAGGACTATGAGAAATTAATACATACTGCACTATCAAAACTAAATAAACAGCTACATGCTAAATTAGCTTATGATGATGCAGAAAATCTTTTTAATTTGATTATAGATTACGGTGAGCATTGTAGTAAAAAACACTTTGAAGAAGGAATGATTTCAGGAATTAGATTATTCAAAGAACTTCTATATACATAGTATAAATAAGATTACATAAAGATTTAAGCCACTTTATATTTCTAATGGATAGATAATACCAAAAGGTAATTAAACTTGAAATTAGGACTAATAAGTGGCTTTTTCATTAATAAATACTGAGTTCAACACATAGGGGGGTACTTCACAATTAATGGTAAAATTTCATATTTCCACAGACCATAATCTCTTCTGAACACACCGCAAGGTTATTTTTTAAACCGATGCACATATAAAAAATATGGTTCTATGGCAGAATTAAGCTATTTAATTTTGAAGAGGATAGATTGTACCAAAAGTAGAATTAAAATGAAAATAGGTTTTATTTTATGCGATTTAGTCTTTGAAAATGATATAATATTCCATATATTACTTTTTATATTATTTGTGATAATAGTAAGAAACTTCTCTACAAAAGGTACGACTTTAATATCGCTACTTACAAGGTACGTCAAATTTAACGCTTCATGTAAAAGGGGACGAAATTTGATTTACCTTATAGAAGGGGTGTACCTCCCTGTACCTATCGTAGATTTTTATATTTTGTCATTAAATCAGTCTATATATAGGGTCAGAATATTGCTCTGTACGTATGAAAAGGTAATTAGAAAATGTCATGTGTATAAAAATCATACACATGAGGTAAGTAAAATACCTATTCTTTTAGTTTCATACCCATAAAGGAATACAATTTCTTATATCATAATTTACGTTGTAATAAGCAAAATTAAGGGTCTATTTTGGATTTTTATATGAGTTTGGTATAATAAGTTCACCTTGAAAAAAGCCTATTAGAAAAACACACGTAAGATACTAACGGCTAGTCTCTTCTATAATATTTATATTTTTATTACTATTAATTTATTAAAGAAAATACCGTAATACAAAATAAACATTGAAATTTAAACGTTTATAATGGATATGAGAATCTTTGCAGATGAGAAGCAGCATAATATTTTGTCTGCATTTTCTCTAAATGCTGTTAGAATGTGATGTTGTAAATTATATACTTCTTACACTATTTTATTTTGAGAACCTTTGAATCCATAAATTTTAACGGGTTTTGAGGTGCTTACGTACAAAAAAGCACTCTATCAAGTAGAATGCTTCATGTAATATTTATATTTTTATTCTTTTATAAATAATCAGTTAAATTAGGTTGAGTAATTTCTTTTTTTTGATTTACTGTTTTTTCAATTAACTCTTTTAAATCTTTTAAAAATTGTTGTTTCACTTCAACTGATTGTTTTTCTAATTCTGTTAAATCTTGTGATATATAAGCAAAATAAAAAGCTAAGTCCACATGAAGATTATCATTTATTTGTTGTAGCTTTTTTAGCCCTATATCTTTATTAATAATTGATATTAGTTTTAAACCAGTGGTTATTTGTTTCAAAGCTTTAATTTGTACATCTGGCATTCCACCAAATAACTCATCAATATTTTTATCTGTAACTTTAATTAAGACTGTTGAGCTATATCGTTTAATTTTATAGAATTTTAATTTGCTATCTGCTAAATTTCTTGCATCTTTTTCTTGACCTAAAAGGTACAAAGTATATAGAATAACTTCAATTATAACCAAATGTATAGTTTCTAAATTAGATGATAAAAAACTATTTAAATATTCTAAGGGCATTGATATTTTTATTAAGTCATTATTAAGGCTTTCTACATAATACCATTGATTATATGGTATTTTATTAATAATATCAATTTCATATTGCTCCAAATCTTGATTCCTATTTATCATATTGATTAAATTTTCAGTAGTTATATTCTTATCCTGCATGTAATTATTTATTTCTATTACTAAATCATTTGGTATGGTGTGCTCTATAACCAGTTCATCTATATTTGAAATAATATTTTTAGTAAATGGTGTATAAGTATCACTTTTTTGTGCACCAAGCATTAATAATTCCTTAATTCCTCTATCGTTTTTAGTAATAAAATTACATAGTTGATTTAAAAAATCTGTTTTAATTTTTTTTATTTCACCCTTTTCTAATTTAGATATATAAGAGGAAGATTTATTAAATTCATCAATTATGCTTCTAGCAGTTACTTTGTTTTCAATTCTAAAGTTTTTTATTAACATACCTAACTCTTTGGTTAGAGAGATTTCTTCTATTGTAAAAATGTCACTCATATTATTTTACCTCCAGTTATCATTACAAAGAAGTATATACTATAAAAAATAAATAGTCAATATTATAACGGTAAAACAATATATGATTACACATTAAATAGCTTATTATTATAAAGGTAAATAATTACCTAAAAAATATACCGAAAATAATGTTTGACATATTAAAAATACCGTGATATATTATTGACAACGATATATTATAATGTGAACTTGATAAGGTAACTTTTCAAGATACAAGATATTTGCGAAAAGAAAGTAGAGGATATGAAAGATGAGAAAGAACGAAATGAATTTAATCAACATTGAAAAATTTAAAAGAGACTTAGAGAGTAAATTCACAGCAGAGACATCACTAGAAGAATTAATAGATATAACTGAGTGCGCTAGACAAACATTTATAATTGACTCAAATAAATGGACTAAGGCTGATAAGAAGAAATTGATGAAAGAAGAACTTTCTGCTGGAGAAATTATTAATTTAAAATTGTTTTTTAACACTATGGAAGAGGACTATGCAACAAAACTTATTGTTAAAGATTTTATAAAATATAAGGACAATATCCGAGAGATTATGGCAATAAGGAAAGTCCTTAAAGAAGTTGGTATAGTAAGATATGAGTGGGGTTTTGATACTTATAACACATTAGCACGGGTTATACAATATCAGAAAGATTGGGAAGACTTTTTAGACCTGTGGGAAAGAGAATGTAAAAATCATACTTATTTCTATATAGTGGACAGGTATTTAGAAAGTAAAGGGTTTAAGGTTGGGGATAAAAGACCAACGGAAGAACAAGAGAGAAGAATGTTTAGGAAAAATTATGATGTGGTTATGGAGAGGAGAAAATCAAAGATTATTTGCGTACAATTTTAAAAATTGAAATTAGTGTATATAGACAAGCGATTTTTGTTTGTTTATATGAATAGTAAATTGAAAGGATGTGATGCGATTGATTGTAATTAATATTTGTAAATAAAAAAGCCATATTCTTTATGAATAGATGTCCCCACATCTATTTTGAATAGGCTCATATAAAATAATTCAATTAACAGTATACCCTAAAACGTAGCTTTTATTCAAGATAAATTATAGGAGAAAAATCAAATGAATATAGATGAAGAAAAAATGTGGGAGGCTTATTCGGCTCAACTTGATGAAATAGCAGAGCAAAATAAAAGACGAAACATAGAGGTACTAAATCTTAAATGTAGCCTTTTGAAGCCACTATTAACCACAGATAAAACCAAAATATCAAATCAAATAAAAACTTTAAAGCAAGAAATGAAGAGTAATACCCCTTATGGAGATAAAACGGTGTACGAGGAAATTATTGGCATATTGAAAAGGGCTCAAGTAGCTTAACTAATTAAAATAACAAACAGATATGAAAGGATAAACAAATTATGAATAATAGGATTTTAAAAGAATTAGAAGGTATTTTCAATAAAGAATGCGGTCGAATTACAATAGGAGATTCATCAAAAACTAAACAGTTAGAGCCATTAGAAAGACAAGAACTTCCATTGGAAAATATTCTTATTAGTGTATATAACTTGATAAAGGTTAATCAGACTAGGATTGAAGAATTGGAAAAGAATTTGGATATCTTTGCAAAGAGGGTATTTGATACGGTGGAAGATTTTACAGAAGAAGAAATTGAGGAGATTAAAGAAAATCTATTCTCAATGGATATAGAAGAGCTAGAAAAAATCCAGAATGGTTGCAAAGATTATATCTATGATACTCTATTTTGCACGGAAGACGATTTTAACATTATGAAAAATAAAGCGGATATTCTTATGAGCAAAATTCTATACCCTAATGCAAAAATCAATGCCTTATTTAATAAGTTGGTTGATGAAGCTATTGAGTTTAAAAAGAAGTGTAATGCAAAATATACTAAAGCAGAAGAATATGAAAGAAAGGAAATGATTTAATTAAATATGGGAAGAAAAAAGAGCACAGGAGCAATAGAAACAAAAGAAACTAAAGTTAAAAGAGAAATACCGTCTGTACATACAGAAGGATTACCTTATTATGAGGATATTAGAGCTTCATGGGTAGCGAATCAAAGGCATTGTGACCCTGATTCTCCAGATAGGAGAGAAACCTTTATAAAAAATGGAATAACCTTTTGCCCTGAGTGGTTGGGTGAATTAGGGTGGTTAAGGTATTATATTTTTCATATGGATTCAGGGTATATTAAAGGAAAATCTAAGTTAATTAGAAGTAACAAAAATAAGGGATTCTCTGCTGAAAATTGTATAGTGGTAGATAAAGAAGTGAAAAAGAAAAAAGAGGTATCTGATAAAACAGAGAAAAAAGAAAATAAAGACAATATAGTAGAAACCTCTACTCCAAGTATTGTGAATAACTTTATAATTGCTTCTAATGATATGAAAAATCTACAAGATATTATTAAATCAGTTAATTTAATAAATAATAGAACCTTGACAGAAGATGATAATAAGATTATTTATTTGAATTCAATGGAGAATCAAACTGAACAACATACAAAGTGTAAAAACTGATACTTAATTAAGAATAATAATGGAGTTTGAGGGATAGCAACCTTCCACTCCATATAGGATATAAAAATTGCATTTTAAAGGCTTTTTAAGTTAAATAAGATGCAAAGATTTGAAATAAAACAAGGAGAAAGAAAATTGAAAGACTTAAATACAGATAGAGAAAAAGATTTGAAAAAACCGTTTATGGTATTTTCGGATAAGCTCGCAGCGTTTTTGCTGATAAATAATATAAAATTGCTTAGAGTTCGACCAGATATTCAAGACTTCTCAAAGAATGTCTACATATTTAAAAACAGTTCGGAAATAGAAACGCTTATTGAGGATTACAATGAGCAGTTGGCTTTGAGTTAAGGGAGGAAATTTATCAATTGATTAATAAAGAAGTAGGTTATTCCCTTAATAATAAAAATAGTAGAACATTTCCAGTTTATAAGCAGAAGTTAGCAGGATATTTAATGCAAGAAGGCTTTGTACTTGTTGATATTGCACCAAACACTAAAACCCCTAATCGGAATGTATTTTATTTTCGTGATACTCCACAAATAAAGCTGTCTATTCAAAATTTCTTGAATAGAAAATAGCTTTGGGAGGATGCGAATGTATAATACAAAAATAGTAAACTGTGACACGGAACTCTTGGAACAACAGAAGAAGAGTCTAATCAATGAAATTGTTTATGGAAGTAATGAAAAAATCAGGGTATTTGACTTAGAATGTGGAACTGGTAAAACTCTTACTTCCGAAGAGGCATTGGCAAAGATGGTTACAGAAACAAATAGAAACGCATTGTTTGTAAGAATGACAAAAGAACAATGCCGAGAATCTGCACGGAGAATAAACGACCTATGCAAACAACAAATTGCCTTTGTATTTAATAATGAAGATGTTAAGGAAGAAGAACGATATGAAGTTCAAAAGCAATTATATAATTATCGTGTTCTCTGTATAACTCATCAGAAATATCTGGTTTTGCAAAGTGATAAATCAAATAGAAAGTTCTTTGCAAAAGGTAGACATACTCTAGTAATTGATGAATTTCCCAATGATATAGAAAAACTATCAATAGATTTAAATTTATTTGATAAGTACAAGACTATATTAAAAGTTGATACTACTATGATTGGATATTATGATGAGATAATATTGCTTTTAAAGGATTATCTGTTGGCAAATACTAATACTCAGCGAGAGTTTCCAAAATTTGAGAAGGTAGGTATTCTATCGAAAATTGATGAGTTAAAAAGACTTGTAAGAAGCAATTTTAATATATTAGAGCCGTTTGCTGAAAATATAACGGTTAAAGCTGTATGTAATCATCTGGACAATATAAAAGAATTTTATAACCGTACTTGTATTTATGATAATGGCACTATATACACCACAAATTCAAAATATCAAAGGTGGTTGTTGGACAATAACATTATTCTGGATGCTTCAGGTGACCTTCAAATTGCATATAAGTCTGACAATGGAATGTACAAATTAGAGAATTTGCCAGCAGTTTTAAATCATGGGAAATGGATAATTTATAATTTAATTGCAAACAGCACATCGGCAGGAAAAGAAAGGATTATTAACTATTACGATATAGTGAATCAAATTATTATGGATAATGAAGATTGCTTAGTAGTATGTAAAAAAGATGAGCTGAAGTATTACGATTGTGAACATAAAGCCTATTTTGGCGATTTAATTGGTTCAAATGATTACCGTGATTTAAAGAATGTTGTGGTAGTACATACTCCCAATTTGACTGATATTGATTATATTTTACGATATTTAATTTATTATCGAGATGAAATTGATAAACCTAATCCAAAAGGACGGTTGATAGGTAATGGATTAACTAGCCGTTGGGAGTTTGTATCTTCAAAATTTGAAAAAATAAGAGAAAAATGGATTGCTAATGAAATCTATCAGGCGATAAAACGAGTGAATCGTAATATGTTACATGATACAAAATGCTACATGATTTGCAATAATACAAATGCAGTTAATATGGTGGTAGAAAAATTAAAGAATTGTACGGTGAAGACTATAGATGATTTGAATTTTGAATTTAATTATTCTAAAAGGAATGAGTACATTGGAAAATTAAAACAGAATAGTTATGCTTCAAAGTTTATTCAACTAATGGCTGAATTATTAGATAGACAACATAGTGAACTTGAAGACAAAGACTATAAGTACAGAAAAAAAGTTATCTGTAAATATCTGAATATTGACAGTGCTAATTTTAGCCATCAAATAACAAGTAAAACTGAGGTTATAGAGTATTGTAAACAGAGGAATATATCTTTGAGTGGACAATTCATAACTTTACCCCAAAAGTCGTAGGGATTTCTATATAGAATATTTAATAGGGATGGGTACGAGTTTTTTAAAATTAAATGGAAATAACAAAAATATATATTTCGGAGCAAATTAGAAAAATAAGTATTTTGGAATGTAGCGTAAGCGTAATGACAATAATACGTTTTTTATATTTTGTGACGAAGACAAGCGGAATGAATAAAAGGATATAAAATAGTGTAGCGTAAGCGGAACGTAATTTTATAACTTTTATGAAATGTAGTGCTGTCAAGATTATACAGCACAATAGATTCATAAGTTTTGTTTTTCTACAGTCATAGAGTCAATAGAACTATATGAAAAAGAATTAAGAGAAAACGGATAATAGAAAAAATATAGATATAAAAGATATGAAAGAAATATATTATAGCCTACGGCATACCAATAATCCAAACCTTACGTTTGAATTATTGCACTATTCGCTATTTTAAATTTCGCTGCGCTACATTTAAAAGTAGCAAATAGTCATCATTTTTTATATTAAATAATTTGTAAAAAGGAGAAAGAAAATATGAGTTTATGTTTAATAAAATATTTAGATAATGGAAATTTAATGATATCAGGTGACAGCAGAGCGTGTACATATGATGAAAATGGAGTGGAATATATTTCAAATGATACTACTGAAAAGATATGTAAAATAGATGATAAAACAGTTGCATTTGTTTCGGGTATGGCTTATCTAGTAATGAAAACTATAGACGACTTCAAAGATGTATTAGATAAAAGTCCTGATAATTTGGCTAAGATTTTAAAGAGGAATATTGAATCAATTCCAGAGAGTGAAATTGAAGAATCAAGGAAAAAGCTAATGACAGCAATTATTTTAGCTACAGTAGAAAATGATGAGGTAATTTATTATGTAGTAACAGATGCATGTGAATATAAGCCCATACGGCTTAATGAAAAATCAGGAGGAAGGGCAATAGTAGGGGCATACGATGAAAGTTTAATGCATTTCTATTACAACAATATTGCTAAATGTGAAACAACTGAAGATGCCATTACAGTTTTCAATAATATCTATCAAAAAGCAAATAGTTATCAAGTTGGTGGAATTGCTACAATATATGAATTATCTTCTAAAGAGGTTATTTCTGAATTCAAATATCAGATAAAAGACAAACAAACTTATAGAAGATTGTCTGAAAAATATAGAGAGGTATGCAATTTAAAAGGATTAAATATCATAAATGATAGAACAGGAGAAACGACACTTTCGATAGACAATGGTGGAAGCGTTAATATGAATAGCGGTAACATCAACTGGAATAATGTTAATTCAGACCCTAAAACTACAGATGCAGTAAATGATATTGATGCATTGGCAAGAGGGGAATATACAAAGGCAGGTAAGACCTTTATTAATGGGAACTATATATATTCTCCTAATATTCAAGCAGGTAAGTTTTATGGTGCAGAATATTTGGATTCTGATGGGATAGCAAAACTGACTTTAAGTGCGGACAATCATTATTCTGATTTACTATACCGAAATATAAGAGATAATTATGATTTATTTAAAATTCGTGACGGTGCAGACGGAACAATTACTTTATTGCTAGGGGATGTACCAGTTCTAAGGGCGAATTTAGTCACTGGAAAAGCTTATATTGATGATGGTGTTGAAGTTACCGCTAAATTCAAATAGGTATAAATTATGGAGTTGCAGATTTTGCAATACCAGTGACAGAGGATATATGATATATAGTACTTATGTTCAATTGAAGGTGAGTTGATAAGGTGAAATAGAACACTTCTAAACGTGCGTTCATGTTATGGTCGAAACCGAAAGAGAATAATAATTAAGGCATAAGGGGTATTTTTCAATATGACATATAAAAAAGTTAGAAATACTGCTTTATTATATATAAGCATATAACCCACTAATTTCAACGGATAATGACATTTTAGTGTTTGTATATAAGATATAAATTACTATTCTACAATAGTTTGAATAATGTAAAAAATGTGAAATTACTCATCGTTTACTTTTCGTAAAAACCCATGCATTTCAATGATTCTATGCTTTTATATATCAATAATACACTAAATATTAAGAAATAATACCAAAAAAGAACCATGCAGAGCTATTATAGCAAAGCATGGTTTTTAAAATTCCTCTTCAGGGATATATTTAATTATTTGTTCAACTTTACAATTGAGAATCTGACAAAGGTCATTAATAGTTGTAGTTGATATTCCTTTGTTGTTCCTAAGTCTTGAAATAGTAGAACTGCTAATTTTATATTCTTGAATTAATGTATAGGTGCTTATATTTTTATCTTTTAAAGTTTGCCAAAATGGCTCATAGCTTATCAATTGTGTTTGCACCTACCTTTCTTAATATTATATAAAAAAGTATAGATGGAAATGTTTATATTGAATATATTCGAAAAAGCGACTATAATATAATTGGATAATGTTGGAATTATAGCTTTTGTACTAATTTAAGGAGGATAAGGAAATATGGTTATAGCGATTATAATTGGATGCTTCTTCATTGTTTTAGTGATTGCAATGAATCAGGCAAGCCAAAATAAAGAAAAAATTAATGAAGCTACAAATGAAATTAAAACATGGATGGAAGATAATGAATTTAAAGTAACCTCGGATTTGACATTTTATAATGGTTCGTTAGGCTATACCATATACATAGATGAAAGTAGCAAAAGAATGATATTACTAAATACGTTAAATAAAATGAAGAATGTTTTAGAATTTGAAAATATTATTGGAATGGAAATTATTGAAGATGGTATAAGCACCAATGGTATAGGTAGGGCAGTAGTAGGCGGAGCATTATTTGGCGGAGTGGGTGCAATAGTTGGTTCAAACACTGGTAAAAAGATGGTATCGAATATTAACGCAGTCATATATACAAATTGTATTAGTAATCCTCAAATAGGAATAATACTTAATAGAACAAAGATAAAAACAGATAGTATCATTTATAGAAATACAATGGATTTTGCAAGAAAATTAGATGCTACTGTAAGGGCGATTATTTCACAAAATGAAAATCGTGAATGAATTAGTCAAAATTTATAACTTTATTTACAATAATATCGTATTGTGTGTAACTTATATAAATACATATAGTGTTGTGTTAGCTAATATGGAGGAAATAAATATGTCTTTAAAAATATGTCCAAGCTGTGGAAGTGAAATACCAGAGAATTCAAAATTTTGCCTTGAGTGTGGAGAAAAGATTGAAGTCTTTAAAAATGATGAGATTCCCGAAGATGATAACATTGAAAGTAAAGTAGAAGATAATGGTATTTCAGAAATTATAGAAGATTATACTGAAAAAGAATGCAATTTGGATTTTAGAACTAAATTATGTACCTTAGTAAGTAATAAAATTAATTTGATAATGGTCTCAATTCTTATTATTATTTGTATCCTATCAGGAACATATGTTATAAATTCTAGTATTAATTATTCAAAAGGAATTAAATCTATAAAAAATGGAAACTATGAAGAAGCAGTAAATTACCTTGAAAAGAGTAAAAATAGTAAAGCAGAGGAAAATATTGAATTAGCAATGGATTTGGCTGAATTAGATGAAAAATATAAAGAAGGAATGAAATTTTATAAAAATAAAGATTACGAATCTGCATATGAATCATTATCATTATTAAATACATCATATCCTAAATATAATGAATCTCAAAAAATTATTGAAGAAATTAAGCCAATATTAGCTCAAGAGTATTTAACAAAAGCAAAAGATAGTTACAGTAAAAACTATTATTTAGAAGCGTATGATTTTATACAAAAGTCATTAACATATGATTCAAATCAAAATGAAGCAAAAGAGTTAAAGGAATTATATAATAAAAAATATACTGAAATTTTAAATGAAAAAGCAGAAGAAAAGCGTAAAGCAGAAAAAGAAGCTGCTGAACTTGAAAGGCAAAAGTATGAACCACAAAAGATAGTTGATTCTAATGGGAAACAAATTTGGAAGATATATATATCAAATGGAAAATTTCATTTTACTGGAACATATGAAGGAAGTGGTAACTTTATTGCAAAATTATCAGATTCAAATCAAGATTTGGTAGAAGTAATTGTCAATGAAATAGGTGATTATGTGGCAGATAAAACAGTAAGTGTTCCGTATGATGGATGGTATTACTTAGAAATATACGGTACTGACGGTAAATGGACGTATAATTGGAACTAGTAAAATGTAATAAAGGAGGAAATAAGGATTATGAAAAAAAACATATTAATATTATTAATTTTTATATTATTATTATTGCTAAGTTCTTGTAGTAGTACAAAAGAATCTTCACCACCATTAAGTGATAGAGAAAGAATTTTAAATGAAGCTATCGAAATGCTAAAAAATGGTGAAGAAAGCTATGTTATTAGTGATAAATTAGAAGAATATAATGTTTATAAAGAGGGATATGATGAAGGCCTAAGGTGTAATGCATATAAGAATGGGATGGATGCAGATATGGAATATTATGTAATTGATACATATTCTTTTGCGTTGGATTGTTATAAAGATTCTAACAACGAAATCGCATTCAGAAATAATATGGCTAAAATTCCCCCAGATTATGATGGTGTTTTAGCAGAGGAAGTTAGACAAACTGCATTAGAGGTTTTTGGTACTCTTGATGAATGGGAACATAGTTATTTAAGTGAAGAAAATCAAGAACTTATTAATGGAGCTCCTATTCCAACTAAAAATAAGTCGTCATATACGAAGTATAATTATAATAGCACAGGATATGATAACGATGTAAATTTACCTAGTTGGTGGCATAAGACACCAGATGAAATGACAGACAAAGAATTTAAAGAATATGAAAATTATGTAGAATGGCTTATAAAGAATGCAGATGAGTAAAATTAACGCCTATTTTTCGTATTAAAAAAACTAGGTAATCGTAAATTGATAGGGATTATGTTTAAACTATAGGTTCTAATAAAAGGAACCTATAGTTTTTATATCCATAAAGGTACACCTTGACGAACATATAAAAAGGGGTTCTTTTTTAAATGAAATAGTGTTTGCAAAATATATAAAAATAAATACGAATATATTCGTAAAATAATTGACTATTGCGAACAAACATTGTATAATGTATATATCAAATGAAGAACGAGAGGTATACATTATGAAAAAGATTTACGGATATGCAAGGGTAAGTACAACGGAGCAGAATCTTGATAGACAGATTGAAGCATTAAAACAATGTGAAATTGATGAAAGAGATATTATCACTGATAAGGCAAGCGGTAAAGACTTAAATCGTGATGGCTACCAATCGTTAAAAAATAGTCTGCTTAGAGAAGGGGATACCTTAATCATTAAGTCACTGGATAGATTGAGCCGTAACAAGTGCCATATAAAAGAAGAATTAGAATATTTCAAGTCCAACCATATAAGATTAAAGGTCATTGATTTACCTACTACTATGATAGAACTTCCTGAAGGTCAGGAATGGGTATTTGAAATGATAAATAATATTCTAATTGAAGTATTAAGTAGCATAGCAGAGCAAGAGCGTTTGACAATAAGACAGAGACAAGCTGAGGGCATTGCAGTTGCAAAAGCTAAAGGTAAAGAGTTAGGTAGACCTAAAGCTGAATATCCTGATAATTGGGAAGTGGTTTATAATGAATGGAAAGATAATAAAATAACTGCTAAATTGGCTATGGAACAAATGAATATGAAAAGGACTACCTTTTATAAGTTGGTTAAGATGTATGAAGAGGGCAGATAAATTTTGTAAAAGAATAAAAAATAATAAGCCTAAATTTATAATGGATGCATATTACAAATTTTAATAGGCAGGAGGGGAAACAATGAAATTAATACATAAATTTACTATTTTGTTTTGCTTGCTACTTCTGATTGCTATAACTATTATGTGTACAATTATTTTTTTATCAGATGAACCAGAATTACAAAAAGTAAATACAATGATACAAGGAACATATACCATCGTAACAATAGTATTAGTAATATTAACTTTTAGTGTTTTAATAACATCTAAAGAACAAAATTTCCAAATGGTTCTACCTGATATTATAATTACTGACATTGATTTAATAGATGATACAAGAAATGAATTGGACTATGAGATAACTAATACGGGTAGAGGAAAAGCATATAATATTGATATTAAAATCTATAAAAGAGGAGATAAAAAGCCATTTTATAAAGAAGCTTGTGCAAGTCTTGATGTAATTAACTCTGAATTAATAAAGCCACTTTATGAAATCGTTAACAAACTAGAAGAACTTAAGAATGAACTAAAAGATACAAAGGGTAGTCATAATGGGATAATTACAAGTAAAGTGTCAATCTATGATGAGATAAATCTACTCGATAATTATACAAATTACTATAGTATTATTTTTGATATTGAATTTGATGATTTTTATTCAAATAGATATAAAAATACATTTGAATATGAATATGATAAAGATGAATATGAATATTGTTTAGTTAAGAGTGTTTCAAAGAAAATCAATAGTTCCATTTTAAGTATATTCAAAAAGTAAGCATTAAAGTTTAAAGAATGAAGAGGGCAAGCAAAGCTCTCTTTTATTTTGTATATATAATCTGGACAAGAATGGATTAGATATTTAATAATATATGGATTGACAACCGCCAAGTTTACCCATATTATTATAACTATATCACGGTCAAAACCGTGTGAGCAAAAATCAAAAAGACCGTGTATAGTGGTGATAAAAACGTTGAAATTTCAATAAATAATTGGTGAAAAAATGGATTATATATTTGGCACGGTTGAGGGCCGTGTGAGTAACATCGTGGGGGTTCAAGTCCCTTCGACCGCACCAAATCATGATAATCCGAACCTTGTCTCTGTTTGGGATGGGTTCGGATTATTGCTTTATTTCTAACAATGTAACATCAAAAATGACGAGGGTTCAACTACCTTCGTCATTTTTGTTATAAGCGTTGATCTGTTGCTGTAAGAATCCGTAATTCAGTTCGATTCAATTCCTCACTGATTTTCCCAATCAGAAATAACTGTCAGAGCATTGGCAAGACCTCTTGCATCAATCATCAGATCTCCCAAAATATGTCTTAGAGAACTTCCATATGATAGATGTGCAAATATTTCGCGTACCATTACGCCCCCTTTAAGTTTACTCAGACTCGGAGGTGCAAGTTGGATTGGTCGCTCCGCGAGAAATGTTTCTGTCGATAATCTAAGATGGAGCCCACTTTCTGCGCAATTATTTTCCTCATCCCGAACAATTATGATAAATTCTATTGGAAAATCAGCAGTGGTGATAAAATGATGTAGGATTTTGTACCAATCAAAGCCGACGGAGGAAATGTGGAAGAACAGCTCTTTGGATGGTTCGTTCGCATGATGTACATCACCGTATTGAGCCCACAGAAACTCTTGGTTGAGTTCAGAAGTAATCTCTCTGCACAAGGCGTTTAAATCCAGATTTTCTGTGCTAATCGCCTTGATTTCCTCTGTGTGTGCCTTTACAAACTCATGCAACAAGAGGCAACCGGGCTTTTGTAAAAGGGAATCGGGCGCATCAGAAACAACATCGCCGCCAAAAGAATCAGAAGCCATCCATGCCGCGACCATTTCCCGAGCAAGCTGCCGAGATTCCTCGTGCCGGGTATTTGCATACAGCCACTGTGCCGCAAACAAGGTTTTCCCCACGTTATGAGCATTGGCGTAAATATACTGTGGACAAGGAAAAGCCTTGCCGTCATTACGAATCATCCATACGGTATTCATTCTTTCACCTTTTCTTTCAATCAAGAGTTACGGTTCCTCACAAAATGAACCGGCAGTAATCTTTTCTGGCAAGTCATCAACCATATCAAGGCCGTTCTCAAAGACGATTAAATCATTGTCAAGTTTCGCACGGATTGCCTTAAGAGATTGAATCCCGTTTTCAGTGGATTTTCCATAAACCAGTAATTTGGTACGTTTATACAGCGAAAGCTTTCCTGAATAAATCTCACAACCAAAAATTTCACTCATGATACGTAAGGATTCTTTATATGCGTCAAGAATCTCATTCTTTCTGGTTTCTAAATTCATATCGTATTTTTTTAGTTGCTTCGAAACTTCTTCGCGGTCAAATAATTCATACAACGAGTTTCCTGTATCCATACTTTTGATTCTGCTATCTCCGGCATCCTTTGCCTCAACAAAGTAGAGCATACCAGTGTTCTTGTCAAGGAAAAGTAAATCTACTTGTGTGTTTTTATAATTTTCCTCGCAAAGTGTAGGAAAACCAATTTCAATATCCAGCAGGATCATACTGAGGGTCGGCTTGATGTATGGCGAAAACTTACCGTAAAGCACAGACAGCGTAGCGCGCTCGTTGGCTTTACCACTTGCTTTCTTGCCCCATTCCTCACAGCTTTCTTTCGTCTTTTTGTAGTCATCCGGATTTTCGGGATTGAAAGGCCCATTATTTCTGCTTGTCGTTGGTTCTCCTTTTAGATTCCCTTTATATTTACAAAGTAGCGCGCCCCGATAGTAAAAATCAATTTCTCCGCTATAGCGAAGAGCCGGGAATACCTCTCCTCGTTCGACATCTTCTTTTAGAAGTTTGAACCACGGCATTTCCTGCATTTTCTGCAGCTGCTCAATTGCCAGTTGCCTGTCATGTTCTCTTTTATACAAATCCCGTCTAAATTCTCCCATATAAACGCCTCCAATAGTGCAAGATTTTATAACAAGATTTTATCATATTTTACCAAAAAAGCAAGATGCACGTCATTACATGTGTCTGAATCCAGAGCGCAGCCTGCGATATACTCCATTCAAAAGCTTACTATTTTTTTGCGATTGGAGGATAGGATGTTCCTTGAAGCATATGCCGGTCAGGAATACAACTATTTACAGCAAATTCAGATTCAGTTTCTCAAAAAATATTTGTAAGGTATAATACATGCTTTTAAATTCTCAAGAAAGATTTGTCTGATTCTAATAGGATGTTCCGAAACGATAGAAAAGCATTTTGCATAGTTAGCTTTTTCAAACAAAGAGCGAATAATGATATGTTAAGTAATGGAGTGTCTTCTGTAAAGCTTGTAGATAAAAAAAGATGAATCGTATATAGATTGCGACAATATGTATGTCTTTTTTAGCCAAATGTGATATGTTAAACTTATAACAGGCGAAAATTGCTGAGCGAAGTCATTCTTATAAAGAAGGAGAGAAGTGAATGTACATAAAAATTCATCGTGGAACCTCGCAAATTGGCGGAAATCTAATTGATATCGGAACGGCACAAACTAGAATCTTGTTTGACGCAGGGACAAATCTGCCGTCACTTGACGGAAAAGAAGATAAAGACCTCATCGAAATAGAGGGGCTTACTTACGGAAAGCCTGAATTTGATTGGGTGTTCATCAGCCATCATCACAACGACCACTGCGGGCTTGTGGAACGGATTCTGCCTGGTATCCCGATTTTTTCGGGAGAAGAGACCCATCGAATTTTAGATGTAATCTCTGATTTTACCGATTCGCCCCGTCCGGGAATCCATTTTCATTTTAAGAATTGTCAGCCTATCCAACTGGATGATATGCGGGTAACGCCGATCGGGGTGGATCATTCCGCAGTGGATGCCTATATGTTTTTGATTCAGGCAGATGGAAAAAATGTGCTTTATACCGGGGATTACCGTTCGGCGGAGCATATTCCCGCACAAATCAGGCAGCTGCTTGGAGGGCAAAAACTGGATGTCCTTATTAGCGAGGGAACCAATATCCGCGCGGAAAAGCAAAGTAATAATACCCCGCAGAATGAAAAGCAGGTAGGACAGCGGGCTTGCCAATTGATGATGAAATACAGCGGAACGGTATTTGTTTTATGTTCTTCCACAAATGAAGAACGAATCCGTGTCATGCATCAGGCGGCGAAAGCAGTAGGTAGAACTGTGTGTGAGGATTTATTTTTAACTGTGGTTCGCACGGGCCGGGAAGAAAATACCCTTCGCTTTGTAGCGCATTACACAAGTGAGGAAAAAACGCCTCGTACATATGCTTATTTTCAGCACCATTTTGAGCGGCAGGAGCTCTTGGGTGCGGAAAGCCTTGCAAAGCATCCGGGGAAAAAGGTGATTTTTGTGCGCACCTCCATGCTTCCATTTTTAATGAACTATTTGGCTTGCTGCCCTGATGAAAAGAATCTGCTCCTCTATTCCATGTGGCAAGGATACCGGGAAACCCGCCCTATTAAAGAGCTGCTGGATTTTTGCGACGCTTATGGGATAGATGTGTCGTACCTGCATTGCAGCGGACATGCTTACCGCAGTGTCATACAAGAGTTGATTCGCGTGCTTGGACCAGAAGCCTTGATTCCCATTCACTGTGAATCGCAAGACCGGAGGCAGTTTGAGGAGCTTCATCCGAATTGCCTGATGATGCGCGACGGCAAAAGATGGGAGGTATAAAGATGTTGGAAGGCTGGCTTGCTATTTTATCAGTGATTGGCATTGTGTCATTCGGCGTGTACTACAATTCATGGCTAATGCGTACCCATGGATGCTCCGCGCTCACATTTTGGAGAGTGATTGGCGGTATTATGGATTTGTTTTTGTGGTTAGCTGTGCAAGGTGCTGATAGTACCATGCATGGAGTCATTCTGTTTTTGATTGCAGCAATAATTTTCCTTCTGCTGTTTTTCGCAAATTATCAGGATTCCAAAAGCGTACTGCACGGTCTTCTCATGACGCTGTGGCTGATCCTGTTCGGAGGTGCCATCATGTGGCTTTTAAGCATATTAACCGATGGAGAGTAAAAAAAACTGAACAAGAATGAAAAAGCCCACATCTGAGAAAGAATGATCAAAGAAGATGAAGCGGAAAAGCTGGCGAATTATTTGAGCCGAAATGAAGTGAAATATGTCGCAGTCTGCGTTCGTTGCTGCTAAAATGAAGCGCTAGATGTGATATATAGAATTTCAAAAGGTATTCAGAACCATATTTTAAAAAGTTAGGGAGATATTATGCATGATAATAAAGAATCGCTGAACACCCCGAAAGTGACTGCATCAGAAACGGCATCACAAGCGGGACAATTTACAGAATCGTCAACAAAGGAAAAACCGAAGAAAGGAATCATTGCAGGTCTGGTTTTTGTTGGGGTCTTATATTATTTGATAAAGAGTTTTGGTATCTGCGGCATAGCATTTGTTGCAGGTTTCGCTGCCTGTGGCTGGCTGATTTTCCGTACTGTAAAAGGAAAACCCAAGATAGTACCCGCTGTTGTTACGATTATTCTTCTTACAATTGCCCTTGCAGTTCCCGGTGAAAACACGGCAAGCATTACACAAAAGCAGTTAATGAAAAACTTGTCTGATGTTATGCAGCCAGTTGGCTATCAGTTGGTTGCCACGGATACTATGTCGGATAATGCATATTTGATTTATGTCAAAGACAGACCGAATGACACACCTAGGCCAAACGGTATTCAATGCAAAATTGAAGAAGAAAATAGTCATGTAAAATCCATTATTTTAACTTCTGCAAGCGGTTCAAAAGGAATTCCTATGAGTGCAATGAAGTTTGTAAGTGCTTTAAATCCAAAGTGGTCATCTGACAAAGTGACAGCAGTAATGACCAAGATTTTAAAAGGAGAAAACGTTCAGGAAAATGGAATTATCTACACCTTTGAAGATTATGAAACATCTTCGCAATTTTTGATAAAGCTAAAATGAAGCAATTTATTATGAGGTGTGATGCACTTCTGGCGGATATCTGTCCTGAAAACAAACTAAAAGTGCTCATTTCGATTAGGCAGGAGACTTGGAGTGTCTGTACCTGTTTATGAAAGATTGCAGAAAATTTAGGATTCAAAGATAGAAAGATATATATAATTTTATATAATAATAAAAGCAAAATATAATGACCTGAAATTTTATAAAAATTATGTAAATTATAAAGTTATATATAAAGATAATATGTGTTATAATTAAAAAGTCATATAAAATAACTCTGAAAATGATGAAAATTGTAAAATTTTTATTAATATTGAAATTTTAAATCTATGCTTAAATAATAATTAGAACATAAAATAAATCCTGTTTTCAAGGTAATGGATTAATTAAATTATGAGCATAAATTAAATAATTTATAGAGCAGTACTTATTTTAAGAATATAAATAATCTTATAAAAAAAGCGGTAGTAGGAGATATAGGTTCAATGAAGCAATTAAAAATATTATTAATAATTACTTTGTTTATTTTAGTTATTTTATCATCTTTTGAAGATAATAACTTCGCATTTGCAGAAACCGTCGGCGTTGGAGTATATATTAACGGTAATGCTGTGGATTTCCCCGATACAAAACCATACATATCAAATAGCAGGACACTAGTGCCTGTTAGATTTGTTTCAGAAGAGCTTGGAGCTTCTGTAGATTGGAAAAGTGATACTGGGATGGTTGTTATAACTAAAGGGTCTGATAATATAAAATTAGTTATTGGAAGTACTGAAGTGGTAAAAAATGAAGTTACAAATTCTATGGATGTGGCCCCTCTAATCGTAGATGGCAGAACAATGGTTCCACTGAGATTTGTTTCAGAACAGTTTGGAGCTTTAGTTAATTGGGACTCTTCACAAAATAGCGTATTGATTTCTACAGAGAATAACAATACAGTCTATAATGTTAAAGCGGGAGATACCCTTTGGGACATTGCTTTGGCATATGGTGTGAGTATTGAAAATATATTAGAAGTAAATCCTGGATTGAATCCGGACAAGCTAACAATTGATCAGCAGCTTAATATTCCTTTATCGTTAGTGGCAAAGAAAGATGACTTGCCTGCATCAAAGGTAGAATCTGAAAGCAAAACAGATCCACAAACTAAGATAATTTCAAGAGGTGGAGAAAGAACCATTTCTTTAGGTTGTACAGCAAAGGAATTTGTAGAATATGCAAAAGAATATATTGGAGTTCCTTATGCTTACGGAGGTACAACTCCAGAGGGTTTTGACTGCTCAGGTTTTACACAGTATGTAGCTGCACATTTTGATGGATATCTTCCTCATTCTTCCAGTGAACAGTATTATTGTGGTATTCGAATTGAAAAGACGGACTTACAATTGGGTGATTTAGTTTTCTTTGAATCTTCTGTTAGTTCAAACAAAATTGGTCATGTGGGAATCTACATAGGTGACGGAAAGTTTATTCATTCTCCGCAGTCTGGTGGAAGTGTTGAAATCAGTAATATGTCGAATGTATATTTTGACAAATGTTATTACGGAGCAATAAGATTAGATACTAAAAATGAAAATTAACGCAGACAAACATATTAACTTATTTTAATATAAAAACCTTGCAACTATTAAAACTGCAAGGTTTTTATACTAACGTAATAGAATAAAGTATATAAAATTACTGAATTCTTGAAAGTATCTTGTGAATTATATATAGTATAAGAGTAAAAGTACATGCAGTAAATATATTCACAGTAAACAATGTGGTTTTTCCAAGCCAAGCAATTAATAAAAATATTGCCATAATACTTGCACATATTAAAAATACTTTTACTTTATTAATACTTTTATTTTTGCCTATTTTAAAAGAGTTTTTTAAAATAGTTTCAACTATAATAAAAGCCGCAGCTACAATAATAACTGCAGAGATTACGTTTCCTATAGAGACTGAAAGTTGGAAATTTACAGGTCCTCCTTTTATGAGATTACGTATTAAAGATATTGTATCATTTGAAATAATAATATTTATTGCGCTAAGAATAGATATACACCAGCAGATGATATCAATAAAGTTTAAGAATTTTTCCTTTATAGTTCTAGGTGGTAAGTTTTCAATGATATTATCACAAAAAACTTTATAATCTTCTCCTATGACTGCTTTAATATCTTCACTTCTTTTTTGTGCAGATAAGATCATTTCTAGTAAATCTTGCCGTATTAGTTCCTGATTGTATTCTGATATATTTGCTCCACGTAAATAACAAACTATATCGGTAAAGGCTTCCTTGTTTTCATAATTTACTTGTTTGTTTAATTCATTGTTGATACGATTTAACTCTCTTGTTTGTTTATTCATTATTATCTTCTCCCTTTTCAAACAGCATGTTTACAGCATTTTCAAGTTCCAGCCAATTTTTATAAAAATTATCCAATTCTTTTTTACCTGCTTGTGAAATAGAAAAATATTTACGTTTAGGTCCAAGTGGTGACTCTCTATACTGTGCTGTAATCAATTCATTTTTTTCAAGTCTTAATAAAAGGGGATAAATTGTCCCTTCTGAAATATTTGAGAAGCCATATTCTTGTAATTCTTGAGAAATTTCATAACCATAAGTTTCTTTATGGCTTATAACTTTAAGAATACATCCCTCTAATGTTCCCTTAAGCATTTGTGATGGAATCAAATTTATTCACCTCTTTCAGCACTATTATGTATTGCAATATACTATCTATATTGTAATACATAGTAGATAACCTGTCAAGATTTTTAAATATAACATTAAAGCTTCCATATTCAATTTTTTATTTTGTTGGTTAATATATTTGAAATATTGAATTTATGTTTTTGAATGTGTTCATGTATAAATTAAAAATAAATTGAACTAAACTTTTATATTTAAAAAATAATAATTTTCAACTTATATTATTATTTTGTTGTTTATATTTTAAGTTATGGGTATTTTATATAAAGAGATATTATTAATAGCTAAAGTAATATATAAAATGTGCAGATAGTATCAGAAAGATGAAAAGAAAATAAAAAGTTATAATTATTAATATTAAAATTGTAATAAAGAAGGGATAAATAATATGGAGAAACTAAAAATAGTCGCAATTGTAGGTTCGTTAAGAAAAGACTCTTATAATCGTCAGTTGGCAGCAACAGCTAAGAAAATGGTCAATGATATTGCTGAGTTTGAACTGCTTGATTATGCAGATATACCACTTTTTAATGAGGATATTGAATTTCCAACGCCTAAATCTGTAAAACGTGTACGTGAAATTGTTAAATCAGCAGATGGTATATGGTTCTTTACGCCGGAATATAATCATTTCTTTTCAGGTGTACTGAAAAATCTTATTGATTGGTTATCAAGACCTATAAGTAAAAATGAAGCACAGGTGCTTAAGGGGAAACCAGCTGCTGTAAGTGGTATTACCCCTGGTATGTCCGGAACAGGTATCGCACAGGACCATTTAGTAACACTAATAAGTTTTTTAAATATGAATGTAATGAATTCGCCTAGATTAACAATACCAAATGCATTACAGCAGATTAATAAAGATAACAGGCTTGAGTTGACAGATAGCACTCCTTATTTACAAAAGCAAGCAGATGCTTTTATAAATTTCATACAGAGTAAAAGATTTTAAGCCTTATTTAATTAGTTTTTAAATAAAAATTTTACCTCATAAACCTTCTTATTTATACTTTAATTATATGTTGTGTTGTTAGCTTTGTGGATATATAATAATAGTACATCATATTTTTTCAGAAATTAGAATAACTGAAGAATATTGGAAGAGGGTATGATAAATATTGTATTTTGAAATTTATCTTTACAGAGACTACAAATAAGAAGATGAAGTATGATAAAATTTTATGAGGTAAATTCCAAAAATCAGACAATAAAAAAGACAGACTATGAAAAGGAAGGATAAAATAATGTTATTTACTAAGCAAAAAACGGAAAAACAAAAGAACCAGCCCAAGATCTCTTCTGACAAAAGACTTAATACAAATTCTAAAATAAAAATGGCAAGAGATGCAAACAAAAAAGCAGCACATATATTTAAGGGAGTATTTAATATTGCAACCATGATAAGTGATTTTGATCTTAGACTCTCTTTTTTTAGTGGTAAAATTAAAGATTCATCTGATAATTTAAGTAACATGTTTTCGAAAGTCGCATATTCTTCTGAAGAAATTTCGATTTCTACTAATCAAATAGTTAACTCTAACTCTGAATTATCTGATACTATTGGTAGGATATCAGAAGATGCGGAAATACTTAATGAGAATACAGAGAAAAGTAACGAAATACTAAAGAGCATTAAGTCGGAAAATACAGAGATGATGGTTTTTTCTAATGATATGGATGAAAGTATTAGAGATCTTCTTATTGTAATACATAAGATAAATGAAGCTGTAAAGGGTATAAATAAAATCTCTGATCAAACAAAGCTTTTATCTCTTAATGCATCAATTGAAGCTGCAAAAGCTGGCGTATATGGAAAGGGTTTTGGTGTTGTAGCAGATGAAATAAGAACTTTGTCTGATACAACAAAGAAATTGACTGTCAATATTGATGAACTTCTGATTGAGATGAATAATGCTTCAAATAAAAGTAAAAGCAGCGTAGAAAAGACAATAGGCTCTATTGGAAAGATTAGTGGAAGTATAGAATCAGTATCAGATGTTATGGCGATAAGTGCAGGTGCAACCGGTAGTATTACAAGTCGTATTTCCGAAGCAGCAGAAACAAGTAAAGTAATAAACGAATCATTGCAAGAATCATCAACTGCTCTTGAGTCGGTTAATGAAGATATACAAAATCTATCAAGATCTGCTGAAGAATTAAAAAGAATCAGCGATTCAATAAATGGAATCTCTATTTCTATTGCTAATATAGAAGAGAATGTTAATGGGCTTGCAATTGCTTCTGGCGAAATGGTAAACAGTAAGCTTTGTGGTCTTTCAAACGAAGATTTTGTTGAAACTATTGAAAATGCAATTAAAGCACATAATATGTGGTTAATGAATGTAAAAAATATGGCAAAGGATATGGCTATAACTCCAATTCAGACAGATGAACATAAATGTGGATTTGGACATTTCTATTATGCAGTTAAACCTTCTTCTGAAAAATTATCACAACTTTGGGAAAGCGTTGAAGAACTTCATCATGCTTTACATAAAACAGGTGATCAGGTAATTCGATATATTAGAGAAAAGAATTCTGAGCGTGCTAGAGCATCTGCTGCGGAGGCGGAAAAGCTTTCAAGTGCGATTATAGATAAATTTAGTCGGATGATTAAAATTGCAAAAGAAATGACTGCTTCAGATGAATTTGTCTTTTAGTAATTCATAAAATAGTAAATTTCTTTTATTATAAAGTTACATATAAAAGTCAAAAACATTTAAATTTAACAGACCTGTGATATTTGAAATTTAGTAGTAAAAGACTTATTTATCTCAAATATTGACAAATAAGTCTTTATGTTTTATTATTCTATTAGTAGGCAGTTCCCGTGGATCGGGGCTCAGAGTCAGGACTTTGTGTTCTGGCTCCATTTTATTAAAGGGGTGATATTTTGATTATTAAGGCAGCACATATTATTTTAAGTCAAATGATTCTTTGTTCATCTGCTGTAGAAGCAGAACATTTAAAGAGTTGCTTTTTTGCTGATTTGAATCCTATTGATTCAGATATAGATAATTATAAAAATATTAAAGAACTATTTAATAAAAAAAACTATTTCTTGCAAGATTTTGGTAAATTTAATGTCTATGCCCATGAAAAATTTTCACCTTTTGTTTTAAATTTGTTTAGTAATGAATCTCAACCATCAAAACGTAAGCTTTTATCAACCTGTTATGGATGTAGTGGAAATTTTTACTTTTATATTAAAGAAAAAGGTGTATATATTAAAATCTTGCCTATAATTCATATATTCCCAAATAAATTAGTAAATATTATATATTCATGTTTTATTGAGTCAAAAAATGAGAACAACTTCAATATTCTAGAAATTATTAAAGAACTTAAAAAAGGATTTTTACGGGATAAGGAAACTTATTTAAAACTTCATTGTTCAAAAGCAAATTATGATTTTATTGAAGATTTTAAAGATATGACTAACTGTATTTGCAGAAAGATAGAAAAAGTTATGCCTGAATATGATTTTTTTGATGCAGACAATTTTAAGCATGTGTTTGTCCAGTTATTACAAACTGTAAACACTAAAAATAGTCAAGTTGATGATTTTAATAATAACTGTTTTAGAAATATCGCTCAAATATTGCTTAATAAACCGGAAATCCCTGAGAAACATTATAGCATACAAGAGTATAATCAGAGGTATAGGTATTACGATTATAATTTAATATATCCGGATTTTTATTTATCAGCACAAAATTATGCTTTTACTAAAGATAAACGATTGATTAAACAACTTCGTTATTATGGTTGGAATCTTTTTAGCAATATTGAATTTGCCATGTATGATAAATTAATATTGCAATATATAACTAGAAAAGCTATTGAAACACAAACAATTATTAGGAAAGAAAAACATCACATATTACTAAGTAAACTTAGACCGACATACTATAATCCATCTATTGATAATCTTTGTTTAAATCAAAAATACGCTTTTGAACAATTAAATGATTTTTCGAGAAAAATAGTTTATATGTTTTATGGTAATAAAGAAAAAAGAAATGAAATATTGGAAGATGCTATTAATGAACTTGAAAAATCAAATAGTTTAATAGACACACGAGAAAATCTATGGATAAAGCTATTTAAACAGTTATTCATTAATTAAAATTTTATTTTATAGATATTACAAAATATGAGAAGAGAAAATTAGTACATAAATAAGAAATGAATTTTAAACTTTCTTATTTATAAAAACTATCTTACACTTTACAGTAAAATTATATAAAATGGAGGTTTAGCATGGCATTATATCAGCGTAAGGATATTAGAGATAATTTGAATAATAGTATTTTTGGGAGTAGAGATTCAGAGATTAGGCTTCCAAAGTATTCTATTCCGAAAAAAGAATCTGATTCTAAGGTTATTTTAGAAATTCTTAAAGATGAGCTTTTTCTTGACGGAAATGCTAGACAAAATCTTGCTACTTTTTGTCAAACATATGAGGAAGAAGAAGTTCGTGAATTAATGGATATTTCCATTAATAAAAATATGATTGATAAGGATGAATATCCACAGACAGCAGCTATTGAAGAAAGATGCGTTCATATGATTGCAGGTCTTTGGAATGCTCCAGAATGGAAAAATACTATTGGAACATCTACTGTAGGTTCTTCAGAAGCATGCATGTTAGGCGGTTTGGCTATGTATTGGCGCTGGAGAGAGAAAAGAGAAAAAGATGGAAAAAATATATCACGTCCTAATCTTGTTTCTGGACCGGTACAGGTTTGTTGGGAAAAATTTTGTAGATATTGGGATATTGAACTTCGTCAAGTTCCTATGGAGAGGAACTCAATTTCAATGACACCTGAAAGCATGTTAGAATATATTGATGAGAATACTATTGGTGTTGTTGCAACTTTTGGATTGACATTTAATGGAAAGTATGAGCCGATTAAACAACTTTGCGATGCTCTTGACAAATTGAACAATGATAAAGGTATTGATCTTGATATTCATGTTGATGCAGCATCAGGAGGATTTCTTGCTCCATTTTGTGCACCAGAGATACAATGGGATTTTCGAAATTCAAGAGTTAAATCTATAAGTGCATCAGGTCATAAATTTGGATTGGCTCCTCTCGGATGTGGCTGGGTTTTGTGGAGAGATCAGTCTGACTTACCAGAGCGTCTTATTTTTCATGTTAATTACCTTGGAGGAGATATGGCTGTTATACAATTGAATTTTTCACGTCCAGCAGGCCAGGTTATTTCTCAATACTACGAATTTCTGAGACTTGGACATGAAGGATATAGAAAAATACATATGAACTGTTACCGAACTGCACAGTATCTTGCAGAAAATATTGAAAAAATTGAAGTGTTTGATATTCTTTATAATGCTGATCCTAAGGAGGGTATTCCTGCAATAGCATGGTCTTTGAAAAAAAATGTAAAAGTTAATTTTAATTTATATGATTTTGCAGATAAGCTGAGAAGCCGAGGTTGGCAGGTCCCTGCATACTCGCTACCAAAGAATGCTGAAGATATTGTGGTGCAAAGAATATTGGTACGTCAGGGGTTTGGTTTAGATATGGCAGAACTATTTATGGAAGATTTTCGTCGTGTATTAGATTATTTTGAAACTCATGAAGTTATATCTGTATTAACAGAAAGTGAAGCCGGTGGATTTAATCATGCAGGATAATAATATTTTATTTTTAATACGATGAGTTAAATAATATTAGATAAAAATAATTGTCAAATAAGTCGATTACTGTATGTATTCGACTTATTTTCTTATTTATGATAAAATATAAGAAGAACTGGTAAAAAATTCAATTTGTTTTTTTAATATAAATAAATGATTCTTTTGTAAAAGATGTTGATTAAATGTAGAAAGGAGTGAGTCATTTGCAGCAGAATAATGAAATTAATGTGGGAATTGGTTTTGCAACAGGACGTAAAAATTTTCAGAGGGTATTAAAAACCAATATTTATAACTGGCATGAAAGTGGGCTGACTGGAGAAAAAAATATTAAATTAAATCTATTAGTTGCATATGATCTAAATTATTCAAATACAAAATCTACAGATTATACTAATGTAAATAATAAATTACTGGAATTAATTGATAATACATACTTTATTGGTAAAAATGAGATTCAAAATGAGCTTAATTATTTGATACAGGAAAAAGTTATTGATGAAATAGAAGGTCGATTAATTTTTGGAAGTGGATATGCGGCAAAGCGTAATATTGTATTATATACTGCATTAAAAAATAATATGGATTATCTTCTTTTTCTTGATGATGATGAATACCCAATGGCAGTTACAAATACACGTTCTTCTGCTATATGGGGTGGTCAGCGTATATTAGCAACTCATCTATATAATATACAAAATGCAGATATTACAAATGGGTATCATTGTGGGTATGTTTCACCAATACCCTATATTGAGTTTAATGATATTTTTACAGAACAAGACTTTCGTATTTTTATTGAGGCAATAAGTAATGATATTTTAAATTGGGATACAATTCATTTGGTTATGAAAAACGGCGGAGTTACATATGCTGATACAGAAATTTTAGTTAATAATAAAATTGAAGAAGTACAGGAAATTAATCATACTAAGTTTATATCCGGAGCTAATTTATGTATTAATCTAACTAAGCTTGATAGAGTGAGCCCGTTTTATAACCCACCTGGTGCTCGAGGAGAGGATACTTTTTTAAGTACATGTTTAAGTAAGAAAAAAGTATTACGTGTACCATGTTATACTTTTCATGATGGCTTTTCCACATATCATCATTTGATGGATGGTGTTCTTCCGATTAAACTAAAATATATTGAAGCAAATTCAGATAAAATTATAACTCGTTTTTATCGTGCTTGTATTGGCTGGATTAGATATAAGCCCCTTTTTTTGTATATTACACAAAGAGAACATTATAAAGAAAAAATTGACGAAATACGTGAAAATCTTACAGATACTCTTCCACAAATTTGTACATATTTTGGTCGTGATGATTTTATGAATATGCTTAATGAACTAGAGAAATACAACAGAAATGTAAAAAAGCATTATCAGCAATTTATTGATAGTCAACAAATATGGAGAAGAATTTGTGGATTTCTTGCAGGCAGACAAAAGGTGAATTAATGGGCAAATTAACAATTATTTTTTATGTATTTATATTAAAAATTCAATTTATTTATAGAGAAAGAAGATGTCGTTTTGATGTCTTCTATTTTTGTACTCTAATTTAGTAAATAAATATTAATTTATGTGTAACGATATAACGTCTTTTAGGATATATGATATGGAAGGGGTGAAATAATATGCTTGATACAGATGATATTTATAAAGACTATGCAGAAATTGTTTTTAAGTTTTTAATAAGTCTTTGTAATGATGCTGATACTGCGGAAGAGCTTACGCAAGAAACATTTTATCGTGCTGTAAAATCAGCAAAACGGTATGATGGTACATGTAAAATATCAACGTGGCTTTGCCAAATCGCTAAACATGTATGGTATCAAGAAATTGATAAAAAGAAACGTAAAAAAACAGTTGCTTTAGAAGATGATATTATTTGTGACAGATTAAATCCGGAAGAGGAAATTTGTCTGACAGAAGAAAAAATGGAACTTATTAAAGCAGTACATATTCTTGATGAAACTTCAAAAGAGATAGTTTTGCTTCGCATAACAGGAGCTTTTACCTTTAAAGAGATTGGTGAAATATTTAATAAAAATGAAAATTGGGCAAGAGTAACTTTTTATAGAGCAAAACAAAAAATTATGAAAGGAAGATTGAAATGAAGTGTGAGATTATAAAAGACTTATTACCAAGCTATATTGATAATTTAACTAGTACTGAAAGTAACCTTGAGATAGAAGAACACTTGAAAACTTGTTCAAAATGTAAAGAAACTTTGGAACTAATGAAAGCGGAAGTTCCTGTGGAAGAACCAGAATATAATAAAGAGAAAATTAAGCCATTTAAAAAGCTAAATAAAAAGATAGTAAAATCCATATTATTAACCTTGATGATTTGTATTATAGCAGTATGTATGTATTTATATTTCTTTGGATTTGGTTGGAAAGTAAATTCCGAAGATATGGAGATCAAACCTTCTTATCAAGATGGTTTAATTACTTTAAATTTTGAATTGACTAACGGCAGAGTTCTTAATGTATGGAATTCCCCTAAATATAAACATACTGAGGATAGATTTAAACATAAAATCTTTACAGAATGTTTTAATAGTGTTTTAGATGATAGAGGAAAATATCCAAATCAATATTCTTGGGGAATAAATTACTTAGATGAAGATGGAAACGTATCACCATATGTAAAAGATGAATTTATAGTATTATATTTTAAAGATAAAACGGAGACTATATATATGAAAGATGTTATTGAAGAATTAAATATTAAATAATTTAAAATACATTGAAATTAACTTTTCTAACTCTTACTCATATACTGCAATAGGGGTGAACAGTATGACTTTATGTAATGCCGCATTTGAAGGCGGCGGAGTAAGAGGTATAGGTCATGTTGGAGCAGCATGTGTATTTGAAAAAAAGGGGTATGATTTTTTAAATTTAGTTGGTTCATCAGCAGGTGCTATCGTTGCAACACTTTTAGCTGTGGGATATAAATGTGATGAAATAAAAGAAATAATGAAATCTATTGATTATTTAAAATTTAAGCAAAAGGATTTATTGGACTGCTTTGGGACAGTGGGGAAATTCTTTAGTATTGTATTTGATTTTGGAATTTATAATGCCGATTATTTTGAGAATTGGTTAAATAAATTATTAAAGGAAAAAGGTAAAGCAACTTTTGGTGATGTTAGATTGTATGATCGTAGATGTAAAAGATACAAATATAAACTACAGGTAACGGCTTCTGACTTAACAGATAAAAAACTTTTGGTATTACCTAGAGATTTATGGAAATTTGGAATAAATCCGGATTCATATAGTATAGCTAAAGCTGTTAGAATGAGTATGAGCATTCCTATATTTTATGAGCCATTTCATTTAAAAGATAAGATGGGACGGGAGCATCTTATCGTTGATGGGGGACTCTTAAGCAATTATCCGATTTGGATTTTAGATGATGGAGAATCATATCCTCAATATCCTACTTTTGGATTCAAATTTATTGAAAATTCCAATGAAAATTCTATAATAAGCCGATCAAAATCGAATATAAATATATTTGATTATTTGAAATTACTAGTTTCTACAACATTAGATGCTAATGATAAACAATATATATCAAATTCAAAAGGTGACTTTCAACGTACAATTGGAATTTCAACTAAAGTGAAAGTAGATGGTAAAATTAAAAATATAAGCGCTACAGATTTTGATATAACCAAAAAGGAGAGTATAGCTTTATTTAATAATGGTGTAAATGCAGCAGAAAGATTTTTAGAACACTGGGATTTTAATAAATGGAGAAATACTTTTAGAAGATGATGTAATAAATGTAGAGAAAAAATTTATTTAAAATTTAGAATTTTTGTAGTATAATATTAATATATGCGGATGTGGTGGAATGGCAGACACGCTAGCTTCAGGTGCTAGTGAGAGTAATCTCGTGGGGGTTCAAATCCCCCTATCCGTACCACAAAAAATCCTAAAACCTTAATTTCAAGGGTTTTAGGATTTTTTTAAACTTTTCTCCATATTTTTTTTTAATGATAGAAAAAAAGAGGAATATCATCCCCTTAACTCCCGCAATATCCTTTCGGTTCATACTAAATTAATTATTCTTTTTATATTATATGCAAGAAAACTAAGTTCTAGCTCTTCTATAAACTTTTCTATGCCATATAAGCCGAAAACGTGTTGCTAAAATCACGGGAAAATTAATGTTATCTCCAAAAGGAACTCGTTACAGATATAAACATTATAATCAGAAATCAAATTTAGTAGAACGTAAGCGTCAAATAAAATAGTGTATTGTCTTCGGTTTCTTAATCATGGGATAATATCCAATGTAAATATAAGAATTCTAAAGTACCTTAAGGATCTTAAGGATATTTAGATTAACATTGGAGGATGTATTATGGATAAATTGACTAGAGTATCTCACGAATATAAAGTTTCCCTTTGGGCCGGCAGAATTAAAGAATGCAGGCAGAGTGGCATCACCGTAGCTAAATGGTGTGATCAGAATAATATCGGAATTAAAACCTACTACTACTGGATGCGTAAACTCAAGAGAGAAGTTTTTGAGAATCTTTCAGATGAGC
>NZ_AUFC01000002.1 GCF_000426305.1 Anaerovorax odorimutans DSM 5092
TTACCACCACCAAACGACAAAATTGAGCGTATAGTGAATTCAAAAGATACTTTTCTATTACGCGTAAAGTCTTTTTCTGGACGACAACATAATTTTGATTTGATATGATTTAAACTAGTTATTTGTGAGTTGAATTTTGAAATTGCTTCTTTAGTATTCATTTTATTCTCCTTGTAAATAGATTTGTTAAGTTCTACTTACAAGGGCCACTTTTATCCTTTTTAAAAGGATGATCAGATAAAAGTGGCCTCACATTTTTATGAAGTTGTCAAGCATAAAAAAACCCGCATCAAAAAAATTGATACGAGGTTTCTTAACTTAATGCCATTGCCGTCAAACGGGTGGTTTGCTTGGGGCTATAAGCCCTTATTACCGGTCAGCGTCTAAAGAAGCTGGCTTTCATTTTATTCAAGCCACCTTGCTTTTGCCGCTTTTGCCTACCCCTAAAGGGATATTTGTACTACTTATTTAACCCTTTAAAGGGTCACTATACTCTTTCACATTCAATTTATCTAAAACAATATCATGCTTTTCCTGTTCTTGAATGTATTTTTTTATTGAGCCCAACTGTGCTTACATAATATCCTTCTGCCCAAAAATGTCTATTTCCAAATTTATATTTTAAATTTGCATGTTTATCAAACATTTATTAATGCGCTTTTTCCTTTGAGATATCCAATAAAACTTGTAACACTTAATTTAGGTGGTATACTTACCAAAAGATGAACATGATCAAGATCATATGTCCCTCTATTATTTCTACTCCCTTATATTTGCATAACAGTATTATTATTTCCTTCAAGCTGTCACGGTATTGATTGTAAATAATTTTTTGTCTATACTTAGGAGTGAACACAATATGATATTTACACATCCATTTTGTTCGTGCTAAACTATTTGCTTTATTTGCCATTAAAATCGCCTTTCCTTTCGTTATAAAGTGGCTTGAACACCTACATTATAACGGAAAGGTGATTTTTTTGTATAACAATCGACGTGCACTCGCATAGCGGGTGGTTTTATGTTTCGCACTCTTTGCGAGCTCAACGGGCTTAAAGCCTATAATACTTTCCTTGCTGCAAGAAATATTACCGGTGGAATAACCGAAACAACATTTGGTCCTAACGAAACATTGACTCGTGGACAGTTTATTACTTTACTGATGCGGGCATATAACCTTCAGCCGGACGATGATTCAAATAATAACTTCTCCGATGCAGGGGATACCCAATATACTAATTATTTGGCTGCGGCAAAACAATTGGGCATTACTGGCGGCGTGAGAGACAACAAGTTTGAACCTGAACAGGCAGTTACCCGTCAGCAGATGTTTACTTTGCTCTACAATGCGTTGAAGGGAATGGATCAATTGCCTAAGGGTGATTCTGAAAAAGCGCTTACCGATTTTACAGATAGCGACAGTATTTCTTCTTATGCAAAGGATGCGATAATCTATTTTGTGGAAACAGGTGCGGTCAGCGGTACCAATGGAAAACTTCTTCCTGAGGAAACTACTACCCGTGGGGAGATGGCACAGGTATTATATAACCTTTTAGCAAAATAAGATGAAGTAAATTTCTAAAGCTACGTTTTGTAAGACAATACGAAAATCCGGTGGAAAAAGGTGTCATTTGCTACCGGATTTTTACTACTATACAAGTAGGGCAATTAGACAGCAAAAAATTAAAAGTAGGCGTAGTTTTCTAGACAGAAGTATTTAAAATGAATATAATAAAGAAAAAGCCAGGAGGGTAATTATGATTGCAAAACGATATTCAATTGAGGAATTGAAAGAAATTATTGCACCTATTGCAGAAAAATATCATATATCGAAAGTTTATCTTTTGGGCTGATTTCCTCATAGAGATTATGAAGATTATAATGTTCAAAGTGATATAGATCTTCGAATTGTAATAGGGGAAGATGTGAAGATAATACCAAGGAAACTTAATCCAGTCTATGTTGATGTGTAATAATTCTATGTAAAATAGTAAATGAGCATAATGATAAAGAAATAAATAGATGTTGGTGGTTGAATATAGTAAAATAGAACAAACGGGAGGGCTATATGTTTAAGGTTTTTTTAGTAGATGATGAAGAATTGATAATCAAGCAAATAGCGGAGAGCGTTCCGTGGATGGATAACGGCTTTGAAGTAATCGGAATGGAAACCAATTCGAAAAAAGCGGTAGAAAGAGTGCTTGAGCTAAAACCGGATGTTATATTTTCAGATTTGAGGATGCCATATCTGGATGGACATACCTTCCTGAAGACTGTAAGAGAAAATGGATTGGATGCAGAGTTTGTAATGCTCAGCGCCTATGGGACTTTTGAAGATGCAAGAACCTTTTTCCAACAGGAGGGTTTTGATTACCTATTAAAGCCACTGCAAATTCCGGAGGTACAGCTGGTTTTGGAAAAGCTGGCGACGAAATTATCAATAAAACATCCGCAGAAGGCTGTTGACTCTGAAGAAATAGTGAATCCGGCATTTGTTGCATTAGTAGAATATGTCCGAACTCATTTTAATGAAAAATTTACCCTTGAACAGCTTGGAAAGAAATTTGCTCTAAACCCCGGATATATATGCAATCTTTTTGCAGAGAATCATAATACAACACTGACGTGTTTAGTCACACAGGTGCGAATGGAGCATGCGGTTGTTTTATTAAACACGAGTAATTTCAATTTAAAGCAAATTGCAAATGAGTGCGGTTATAAGGATTACTTTTATTTCAATAAGGTCTTTAAGGGATATTATGGTATGGCACCAAGTCAGTATGAATTAGAGCGTGTCTAGTCTCACGACAGAAAAAGGAGATGCCATGAAGCATTTATTCAAAAATAAGTTGATATGTGTGTTGTTTGTCTGTGCAGGCATGGCAATCATCTTCTATATCTACATAAACGGACAAAGCCAGAAAGAAGAAAGAACAACGGTTACAATAGCAGTCTTGCAAAATGATTATGTTCAGAACTTCAATACAAATTACTATACTCAGTGGCTGGAGGAACAGACTGGATATGATATACAGTTTGAATACATATCGGAAGGTTACGAAAAGGAGTATTTGTATGCCTGCCTTACGTCCGATAAAGGAAAGATAGATGCAATGTTTCTTCCCGAAAAAGAGAGCTGTCTTACTACTACTGAATTGCAAAACTATGCAGAAGAGGGAATGTTGTTTGATATGTCAGGATTGCTGACACAGGACAGCCATTTTACCGCTTTGCTTAATCAATATGATTTTATGTCTATGCGAGATAAGATTGAATATCAAGGTGGGATTTATTATATGCCGAACATGGACACGACTAGAAGAAATCAGAATATGCAGGTCATGTGGATTAACATGGGGTGGTTAAAAACATTGGGATTGAAAGTGCCGAAAACGGTAGAGGAGCTAAAAACAGTATTAACAGCTTTTTGTAGCAAAGACCCAAATGGAAATGGTTTGGCAGATGAACTGCCTTTGATTAGTTGTGAATCTTCCTATGCACTGCAAAGTTATAATTTTATCTTGAATGCCTATATCTATAATGACCCTTTACATAATCGAATGTATGTAGATGAAAATGGTAACTTTGCAAGTATACTTACCGAACCTGACTTTAGGGAAGGGTTGCAAACCTGTGCAGATATGTATTCACAGGGATTATTGTCAGGTGAATGCAACTATTATTCACAAAGACAGCTTATGGAATTGGTAAATGCCCAGGGAGATTATGTTGGAGCATTTACCAGTCAGAGTATTGCAGATATTATATATCCGAACTGTCCGGATATATTAGCGAGATATATTCAGGTGCCACCGCTGCTTGGAACCGAGGGAGAACGCAATGCAGTCTATTCCGATTATGAACCAAACATAGGAGGGTATATTCCTGCTAACAGTGCTCACACGAAGGAAGCTTTCGAAATTATGGATTTGATGTTGTCAAAGGAAGCATCCTTTATTGCATCCTTCGGGGAAGAAGGAGTAGACTGGAAGTTTTCCGAAAACGGAGATTTGTCTACTTATGGAAGCAAAGCAGTGATTACTACACTCCAGTATTTGAATAACAGAGTGCAGAATAAAAATTTTGCAGGAGCAGGACCTTTGGTGTTGGCAGGGGAATATACAAATGGTGTTACATGGAATGGAGATAATTCTCTGGTGGAGTATATGGATGCAAGAGCTGTTCGTTCCTATGAAAATTATTATTATGAAAGAAAAGATGTATTCCAAAGTGAAAAATGGCAGGAAGAGGCGTCCGACAGGATTGATGGAACGATAGATGCCGATACAAGGATTAGACAATTCATTTTTGGAGAAGAGGACATTTCCTTAGATGAGATATGGAAATATTTTTAAAATGAAGTAAACATACAGAAATGAGGTAATGAGGTATTATATGCGTAATCGAAAAAACATTATTTTGCTTATTATGAGTTTTTGTCTGCTCCTTTATGGATGTAGTGCAAGAGAAGAATCTGCTATGGAAGCATGGGTGAAAACGGCTGATTTGTCAGCAGAAGAAACAGCTAAGGGGTTGTACGAGAAAGCGTTGGATGAAGATGTATTGCAGATTTACACCGTTTCCGGACGCATTTATGATGTAGCCGAATCTTTCCAAAAGAAGTATCCGGGATTACTTGTTGAAGTGACCTATCTCCGTTCAGAGGAACTGACAGCACAGGTGGTAGAAAATGCTGAAAGCGGTGAGTATGGATGTGATTTACTTTTCATTACGAATGGTGACGGAAGTCTGACAGAAAATCTGATACCTAAGGGATTAGCATATAAATATGTTCCTTTTGATATGGCAGATAAAATCAGTATAGATGGAAATGAAGCATATTTAAGTGTGCTTTTGGAGGCGGCACTTCTTAATTATAATGATGACTATTATTCTGAACCTCCTATTACAAACTGGTGGGAACTGATAGACCTTAAGTGGAAAGGGAAGGTGTATATTACAGACCCATCCAGAAGCATGATTTCTTATACACTTTTTTCTATGATGGACGAGCATAGTGAAGAAATGTGTCAGGCATATACGGACTATTTTGGAGAAGAATATATTGGGGAAGAAGCAGTAACCCGGTATTTCATAAGAAAACTCATAGAGAATGATTTGCAGATTGTAAATGACAGTGATGATATTGCAAACGCCATTGCTGCACCGGGGACACAGTCGGATGCTGTCGGCATATTAAATGCCAGCAAAATGCGTCTGCGGGAGCAGGGATATCCGCTTCTGTCATGTTATGATTTAGAACCTTTTGCAGGAGTAATCAATCCGGCAAACATTATGATTGCAGGTGGTGCAAAGAATATTAACTCGGCTAAGTTGTTTATACGCTTTATTATGGGGGAAGCGGATGGAACAGGAGAGGGTTATGTCCCTTTTCTGTCAGAAGGAGCGTGGTCGGCAAGAACAGATGTAGCAGGGGTGGCAAGTGTAAGACTTAGTGATATTTCTGCAATTTATACAGATGAGAAATACAGTTGTGAATACAGACAGGAATTTTTAGACTTCTGGAATGAACTGTTAAAGGAGAATATGACTCCATAATTATGAAGATGAGAAAGAAATCGCTGATTAAGGAATTGAAATGTACGGTATTATTCTTAAGTGCCGCAATGCTTGCAATGTGGTTTCTTTTCTATGTCAATATACATAATGTCATTCAAAAGAATGTCATGCAAAATATGGAGCAGGTATCAGAGCAGATTATATCGGAGCTGAACCGTTCCTTTTTACAATTAGAAGAGCTATCGTGTGCTTTATCACAGGATAAAAACGTACAGAACTTTCTTCTTGAGGAGAACAATATCGAATTTGTGAATAAAGCAGCTTATGTAGAAGAGACCATTGATAATCTTTCAGAAAACAGTTCCTTTATGGATAATATCATTTTCTATAATGAGCAGGGGAGATTTTACCGCTTTTCAGGTACGATTGGAAATACCGGAGTGCGAAGAATGATGAATCTTGTAGAGAAGGACAAACTGACCAGTCATATTCAGATCAAGCTGGACTCTGTTAATTACATCGGTTATGTGACAGCCATCTATCAGGAGGGCGAAAGAATAGGAACCATTGTCATGCTGACCAATGAGAATGATATTTACCGCCTGTTTGAGCAGATGACAGAGAATGAAGATATGAAGATTGCAATGGCAGCAGACGGAAAGGTGATTCTGTCAAATGAGGAGAATTATATTGGGGCAAAGACTGAGGATATCCGTAAAGATACTACATATATGGTGTATAAACAAGTTGGTTTCACCCCTTTTGAACTCTTGATTTCATACGAGGATTCTAGCCACGGTATGAGTATCCTTTTCATGATAGCCATGCTGATTATGGCGGTATTGCTATTATTGATGCTGGAGATATTTCTTCAATTCTGGAAAAGGAAATTCTTTGTGCCGATACAGTCTATCATTTCAGAGGTAGAAGGGTTTGAAGGCGGAAAAGGAGCCATGCTACCTATGACGGGCATAGAGCACTTTGATGGCTTGGTTCATGGTATCAATGATATGGTAGAGAGAATTGAGCAGAAGGAGAAGGAAGCATACATGGCAGAAAACTCTTTGCAGAAGGCAGAGATAAAGAAGCAAAAAGCAATGATTATATCTCTGAAAAAGCAAATAAGCGCACATTTTACGGTCAATGTATTGAACATTATAAAGGCACTTTCTGCTATGGGTGAGAACGAAAAAGCTGGGCTTTTGTGCGATGGACTGTCGTTCCTTCTTCGATATGCCAATGCCGGGGACAGTTATATCAGTGGCATGGAAGAGTTCTTCGTACTGGAGAAATATACAGAAATCATGGAGATACGTTATCTTGATAAATTTTCTGCCGAGATTGAGATGGAGGATGCACTGGATGGAGTAGAGCTTCCTCGAATGTTGCTGCAGCCGATTGTGGAAAACAGTATTCTTCATGGAATTGTGGGTGACGAAAAAGAAGGGAAAGGTATTGTTCGTGTATACAGTAAAATAGAGTTAGGCTGTCTGTATATTACCATTGAGGATAATGGAATGGGGATGGATGTCACGCAGCTTGCGAAGCTCCGCTCAGATATACAGGATATCAATCAGGACTATGTCGAGGTAGAAGGTTTATCTCATGTTGCCTTAATCAATATTCAAAGACGAATCCTTTCCTACTTCGGAGACGAATACGGAATATCCGTAGAATCGTCAAAGGGAATTGGAACAACAGTTACTGTGCGGTTACCTGCTCTTCGGAGAGGTTTGTAAAGAAAATTAAGAATGGAGTAAGAGTTTCCTACGTGGTAAGGCGTACTCTTTTTTATTGATTTTGATATGGAAAAAACAAAGATGTGAAGATTTTACCAACGAATCTTAATCTAGTATATGTACTTTAAGTTGGCTATTTCATAAAATTAATAGGATAAGGTTGAAAGCATCCTTTTTCACAGAACTGACAAGGACATTACGGAAGCAGAAGAAGGCTGGGACTGGTACTATGATATAGAAGGTGGCCGCGATCCAAGATAGTAGAGTTGTATTCTTCTACTATTTTTAAAAATTACATATTTAGTTAAAAAATAATGATACAATGCCGAGGAGGAAAATAACATGAAAAAGACAATTATATTTATGCTTATCACGCTGATGCTAATGATGACATTTGTTGGATGTGGAAATGGTAATCAAGAGGAAGAAAACCTGACATCTGTGGGCGAGCAGAATGCATTATCTCGAAGTGATAATGGGGATACTGGAGATGTAGCATCTCAAAATGATAATGTGGGTACTGCTGGAATAGCAGATTTCGTAGATTACTGTGGGGTATATACAACGACCAGCAACGAAAACGGCGACAGTATAGAGGTTGCTGAAACTGATACAGACGGTACTGTAATGTATAAAATAAGCAGTATAAACATTCTTTCTGAGGTGTACCGTAATGTAGAAATTCAAGACTACTCTGCGGTTTTCAGCGACGATGACATTGCATCCGGTACCGTTGATATTACAACCAACTTTGGATGTACAGGTACTATAACTTTTAATGGAAACGGAACAGTATCTCTGCATTTAGAATGCAACGATGCGGTTTATGATTCGGATTTTGCAAGGCAGTAAAGCAAAAGGGCGTCTCCATGGAGAAGTTCTCTCCAGAGCAGGTCCTGGACTTTGCTGATGAACTAGAATGGACGCCCACGCAGGCGGCTCGGCTACCGGACGCCGGAGGAGCTGTTCGAATCATTCCTAGACAGCGTCTACGCTGACTGAACCCCCGCTACAGTTTTACTGGGGTGTTCAGCTTACACTTGCTATTTGCGATCATTAATTAATAGCGGATATGAGATAACAGACATTAAAAGAGGATAAATATTATGAAAAAAACATTGCATTTATACTATCAGCTATTATAAAGATTTGGTAGCACATCATGAAATGTTCTGTTTTTACTGCATGGATTTACACATCTGGCAAAGACAAGAGAAGAAAGCAGTTCATAAATGTCATACTGAAAGTTATTTGTCAGTTTAAAATAGTCGATATATTTTTTGATTTTCAACTTTTCAAGAATGCTTTTTAAAGGGAAATAGTAGAGATGAAGAACAGGCGATACATCAGAGATTTTTCTTACTCCATCTTGCTTTTTCTGTCGGTTGAATTCATCAACTTCTATCTGAAAAAAAGCAATGGGATCCGCTATGCCGTTTGCAATATTGGTTTCAACGGAGCCAAGGTATTTGTAACATCTGTGTGAAGCACCTTTCTTTTCATGGTTATAGAAACTTTCATAAATAGCAAGATAGGTTCTGTTTTTTAGTGTTGTTTTTTTAAAAAAAATAAGCCATAATTACACCCCACAAATATAGCACTACTAATACTATTGATATATCACAAAATAAATATTTTTTCAAGTATTCCCTATTTAAGGCTTATACAAGAGTTTTGATTCAATTTTGCTTCTAAAGATTCATGGTGCTAACTTCTAAAGACGAGACGAAAGTCTGTCAATGATTTTTAAAAATATCCTAAAATTTTTTAACATAAGCACCAGAAATTTCTGGTGCTTTGTTATGTTCGGAATATTTTTTTTGCTCATTCATATTTAAATTTACTTTTCTAATTGTTTTCACCTCATTTCTAAAATCCATGAGGTTTAATTATATAACACTTTTACAATTTGGGACATAATCAAAAATGGTATACTAGGACATTATCAGAAATCAATCAGATATGTCATTAAACCAATGACATTTTTGTTGACAAAAAAGATGTAAAGGAGTATGCTTACATTACCAACGGTAATTACCGTTGGTAATGTAAGGCGGAGGTGCAAAATGAAAAAGAATATAACCAAAGAGCAAATTGTTGAAACAGCTCTTGAGCTTATGCGGAATAAGAGTGATCTGCGAGGTCTTAATCTTCGAGAAATAGCCCGAGCATTAGGATGCGCCCATACAAATTTATATAATTATTTTCCCTCATACAATGATTTGTTATGGGAAACACATGCTGCTATACAGGTGATATTTATGAAAATGCTCACGAAAAAGCTGGATATAGCAAATACTGCAGAGATGCGCTTTACCTATTTCTTCGAGGCCTGTGTCGAAATGTATCTGGATAACAAAGGATGGTTCCGATTGGCATGGCATGAATATATTGATGGAGACCGTCCGCAGGGAGATATTGAAACGACAGAAGCAACAAACAAAATGCTGAATCAGCATATATCCGACATATGGAAAGAACTTTATGGGCAATACCCAAATAGAGATACGACCAAACGAGTGCTTCATAATACCCATTGCTACATTGTAGGCGAAATTTCAAATTATCTTTTAGGAAGAGGTTTGATTGAGAATGAAACTGAGCTAAAGGCCTATATTACCCGTGAAGCCGTCCGTATGTTTCGGTTATGTCTTGCAAGCGATGATGAAGCACAATCTTTGGGAACAAATCTGCTGCAGCAGGGTGAAGCCTAACCGCCAATGTAGGCATCGAGCAATATAAATGATTGTCATGATGCTAAAGTTAGATTTCACCATTCGAAATGAGGTGTTTATTTGGAAAACTATGAACATGAATTAAATGTTGAACTTGCCCATTACAATGAGATTCTTGATGATATTCATGAGCAACTAGATGATGCTAAAAAAGACAATTACAATAGCATAGAGGCTTTAAGAGAAACAAACCGAGATATGTGGGAGAATGCCTCCCATTCTGCAGACGATTTTGACGCAGCAGCTCAATTAAGCCAATTTTATCAACCGCTTGCTAGTAATACTTTTGCAATAGAATTCAGTGTAAAAAAAGTACAGCTGCTGGAACGATTATTGCAATCGGCCTATTTTGCCCGGATTGATTTTTGTTCTGTAAGTAAAGAACAGTACGAAAAAATCTATATTGGCAGAGGGACATTATATAATGATATAGAAGAAAGAATTATCATTTACGATTGGCGTTCTCCCATCGCTAGCCTATTTTATCGTTTTGAAACTGGAAATGCCTATTATGATGCACCGGGTGGTCACATTGCCGGAGATATTCGGCTGAAACGGCAATATGAAATAAAAAAAGGAGTCTTTGAGTATTTTTTTGATGCTGATGTTCAGATTGCAGATGAGTTTTTACGCAAGATGCTATCTAAAAATACTTCCAGCAAAATGAAAACCATTGTAGAAACCATTCAAAAAGATCAGGATATCGCCATCCGAGATGTAACTCACAACTTGCTTATGGTGCAGGGCATTGCCGGAAGCGGCAAAACCTCCATTGCTTTGCATCGTGTGGCTTATCTAAAATATCAGGGGCTTTCAAGTCGGCTAAAATCATCTGATATTATTATTCTATCCCCTAACACTCTATTCGAGCAATATATTTCTAATATTCTGCCGGAACTAGGTGAGGATGAAGTGAAATCTGTTGTGTTTGATGATTTGGTAACGAGTAGTTTGCCAGATAAGCCAGCATTTCAGTCTCGCTACAACCAAACGGAAATGTTAATCTCCTGTACGGCATCCGCTGTGAAAACATTACAAAAGCAATCAATGGAATTCAAAATGTCCAGAGCCTTTAGCAGAATATTAAACAGGTATGCAGACAGTTTGCCAACATCTCATATCGTCTTTCCCGATATTGAGTATGATGGAAAAACTGTTTTTACAGGTCAGTATCTAAAAGATCGCCTGCTTCAAATGAACGGTAATATTAGTTTGGCGGTAAAAATGAGCCATCTGCGCCAGCATATTTTCGACAAAATACATGAGATGCGTAAAGATCGGATGCCTAAGCTGTTGCGGCAAGCAAGGGAAGACCCTGAGCATCCTTTTGATTGGGAAGAATATGCAAGAGAACTGTCTATCAAAGAAAGCACTTTTCTCGCTCAAAAAATTGATGAATTTATAAAATTGGATAGTGTTTTACTTTACAAAAAATTAATAAACACAGACGGTTTATTACGTTCCTTTTCAGAAGAAATTGAATTACCAAACAACATGGATGAAATACTGTTTTACTCAAAGAAACAGCTAGCAGATTCTACTCTTCAAAATGAGGACGTTTTGGCTGTAACCTATTTGCAGCTATTGATCGGTACAAATGATACCTACAGGCACATTCGGCAGGTTGTGGTTGATGAGGCACAAGACTACTACGATCTCCATTTTGATATATTAAAACGATTGTTTCCAAATGCACGGTATACTATTTTAGGAGATATCAATCAAACGATTGAAAAACAGGAAAATATGAGCTTGTATGAGAGAATTACTGAGATCTTGCAGCCGGGCAGTTCTTGCCTAATGGTCATGAATAAAAGTTTTCGATGTACCAAAGAGATACTTTCATTTAGTATGCAGTTTTTGGACGATAGCACCGTCTTTGAGAGCTTTAATCGCAGTGGGGATATGCCACAGGTTATTGAAGCTACCGAGATGGATTTGCTTGACGAAAAAATTATTGCAGAATCTGTTTATAGTAAAAGTCAAGGCTATGGGTCTATCGGGATTATCTGTAAAGATGCACAGGAAGCGGAATCTCTTTACAGCCGTTTAAAAGATAAAATCACCCTCCATTTAGTGCATTCGGGTGAAAACCTGAATGTAGCAGGAGTCTTTATTATCCCTATCACTATGTCAAAAGGATTGGAGTTTGATTCTGTCTTAATTTACGGTGTAGATAAAAGCCATTATTATTCAGCTGATGATAAAAAGTTGCTATACATTGCCAGCACTCGTGCTTTGCATCGACTCAATCTGTTTTATACAGGTGAAAAAAGTTTGCTCATTCAAGGAGGTATCGAAATATGACGCTGGATATCATTATATCTCTACTCTGTGAGATCATAAGTACTTCTGAAAATAATTTAAGTAGAAAAACACCATTGACACCAGAATACGATATTGAACCGATTGATATCGCAAAACTGATGATTGAAATTGAAAAGCGTTTTGAAGTGACAATTCACGATGAAGATGTTCATACCTTCCAGACAGTAAATGATGTAGTTAAATATGTGGATACACTGATTGCAGAATAGGAGGAAATAAATGAAAAAGGTTATTGTTGTTGAGGGTATGGATAATATGCCAATGGGAAGTGCCGTATCCCGGATTTTAGAGGGCATGGGTGGTTTGGATAAGGTAAAGTTAAATTTAGAGAAACAATCCATCATTGTAGAATATGGCCGGGGCGTATTAACAGAGGACGAATTATGTGATGCCATTAACGAAGAGGGGTTTGAGGTTGTAGAGATATTTGATGATGATTAATAATAATTGAGAAACTAATGATTTGCTGAATTGATTACTATAAATACCTTTAAAGACTTCATTATTTTGTTACAATAGTTATCGACATCTATTTGAGAATATTATTAAAATAAAAAACAGAGTGATAAAGAAGATTGATTATCAATTTCATGCCATTCTGTTTTTGTTTACAGTGGATGATGAACTATGGGAATGGTATAGTCCACATAAATGTAGTTCGGAGGTAAATGAGGCGTCTTCATAAAATGTTGTGATCTTAAAGTTAAAATTAAGCAAAAAACGGGCTGAAAAACTTTAATTTTTAGCCCAGTTTTATAGATAATATTGTGGATTGGAAAACATCATATGTTACAAGTGAGAACGGGAATTGTTATTTTCGCACGATATTTGAAAGAGGTAACTCAAAGTAACTATCTCAGACTTCACAGGCATGGTATAATTATATTATGAAAACTTCTATAAATATTTCATAATATAATTTGATGAAATAAAAATTTTACTTTTCGGGGGTGCCTTGTGATTAGATTCCTTCAATTTATTAGCGATAAATTTTTAGCAAAACGGTTGGATTTCCGTGTTCGGCTGTTCAACGTACTAGCAATGGCGGGCATGACGATTGGTATTGTAATGGCGGTTTTGGGGGTTTTTACAAACGCAGGATTTTGGAATATACTGGCTAACATAATTGCTGCAGCGCTTGCGTTCTGCTTGCTATACTACTCTTACAAGAGCGGCAAATATCAGCAGTTTTACATGTTCACCACGATTATCATATTTCTAATCTTCTTTCCTGTCTTATTTTTTACCGGTGGAGGCTATCATAGCGGAATGCCTTCGTTCTTTGTTTTTGCCGTTTTGTTTACGGTCTTTATGCTGGAAAGCAAGAAAATTATTGTGATGGCGGTCATAGAAATGCTGGTCTACATAGGAATCTGTCTGACTGCGTATAAGTATCCCCAAAGCGTTCACTTTTTTGAAACTGAACAGGAATTTTTAATGGACATCATAATTGGATTTACCAGTGTCAGCCTTGCGCTAGGCGTTACCCTGTATCTTCATTTCAGAATGTACAACAAACAGCAGCGCGAGCTTGAAGCTGCCCGCGTGGAAGCGCTCCGGTTCAGCAAAGCAAAGAGTAATTTTCTCGCCAATATGAGTCACGAAATACGAACTCCCATCAATGTCATGCTGGGCATGAACGAAGTGATTATTCGGGAAAAAGGCTCGGAGCGCATCAGGGGCTACAGCCTGAATATCCAAAACGCTGGTAAAACCCTTTTGGCTCTTATTGACAATATTTTAGACATGTCAAAAATAGAATCGGGAAAGCTGGAGATTATATCGGAAAACTACCAGACGGGGGATTTAATTGATGATCTTGCAATGATTGGAATGGAACGAGTTAGCCGACATGGTATAGAGTTTATGGTTCAGGCTGACGAAAACCTGCCCTGCGGGCTAATCGGCGATTTCTTACATATCAAACAGGTAGTAGTCAACTTTTTAAGCAATGCGGCAAAATATACGGAGCAGGGTAGCGTTACACTTTCTTTCGACCAAAAGCCGGGAAAGGTGCCTGATGAAATACACCTTTGCATCTCGGTTTCCGATACGGGAATCGGTATCAAAGAAGAAAACATTGCTCTGTTGTTTGATGCGTTCAACCGGGGAGAGCTCCCTGCCCATCGGTATGTTGAAGGCACCGGGTTGGGTCTTGCCATAGCGAAAAATTTCGCTGACCTGATGCAGGGGCATATAGATGTAAAAAGCCGCTTGGGACACGGTAGCGTATTTTCGGTGGAGATTCCGCAAAAGGTACACAATAAAACTCCGCTTCGCCAGCGGACGATAACGGCAGAAGAAGAAACGGCAGGAGAAGGCGGCTTTATTGCTCCCGGCGGCAATGTCCTTGTGGTGGACGATAGCGCGGAGAACCTGCTGGTTGTAAAATCTTTACTTTCCCGGACACTGCTTCAAGTGGATACGGTCATAAGCGGAGAGGAATGTATCAAAGCAGTTTCGAAAAAACGCTATCATGCCATTCTAATGGATTATATGATGCCCGATATGGACGGCATCGACACCCTTCGCGCTTTGAAGGAAATCCCTGGTTTTGATACGCCGGTGGTGGCTGTGACCGCTAATGTTGTGGCTGAGGTAAAGGAAACCCTGCTGAATGCCGGGTTCGTCGAATACTTATCCAAGCCCATCATGTGGAAGGACTTGGAGGAAACGCTCATGGGAATTCTTCCGTCAGACTTGATCATGATCAATAATCAGAGCGCACAGAATCTGATCCCTCTAAAGATCAAGAAAAAGCTTACGCTGAATGCTGAGGTTTACGGTATAATTTTGGAGGAGGGTTTGAGCTATTTGAGCGGCGATATACTCCAGTATAAAAATCTGGCGATATTTTTTGTTGAAAATTACGATAAGAGTAAGCTGGAAGCAACGAAAGCTGAGGCGCAAAAAGATTGGCAGAGCCTGAAGTTTACGGTTCATTCTCTCAAAAGCAAAGCAAGAGCCGTAGGAGCCGTTAATCTTTCCATTACTGCCGCCAAGGTGGAAAAGCAGTGTATGGAGGAAAACGATACATATATAGAAGTTACTCTGCCCATCCTGTACTATGAATGGAGCCGGGCGCAGGAAGGCTTAAAACAGCTTGTCGCAGGACTTGAAGAACTTCCGAACGGGCAGAAAATTGAGACGGAAAATACCGGCATCGGCATGGATGAGCTGCTTATGCTGCTGAAAAACAACCGACAGCCAGACGCTCTTGCGGCGCTTGAGCGCATGATTGCTTTGTCCCACAGGGCGGAGACCATAGAACGCCTACAGGATATCCGGCAAAAGGTTGACGAGATAGAATTTCGGGAAGCGGAGCGCCTCCTGATTGGCATGGGAGGTGATGCAATTGGAAGATAAAAACGCGGTTTTGATTGTAGACGACGATCCGGCGCTTCTTAAAATGTCGGGAGAAATCTTGAAAGGTGATTATGAGGTAAGCTGCGTGAAATCAGGGTCTGAAGCAGTTTCACTGCTGCAGATGGACTATATGCCCGACATCATTCTGCTGGACGTCGATATGCCGGGACTAAACGGCTTTGACACGCTGATTGCGCTGCGGCAAATAGAGGATGTGCAGGATATTCCTATTGTGTTTCTCACGGGGGTGACCAAAACAAAAGCGGAACTGAAAGGGCTGTCCTGCGGCGCGGTGGACTACATAACCAAGCCGTTTGTTAAAGAAATCCTGCTGGCACGGCTGAAGGTGCATATGGAAAACGGCAAGCGGCTCCGCCAGCTTAGTATGATGGAGAAAAACAGTCAGGAGATCCGGATCGATGAGGAAAAATTTGAACAGATATCAGTTGGTTTAAGCGACACAGAGAAGAAAATATTGCGGCTTATTGCACTGGGCTACACCAATCAGGAAATGGGCGAAGCACTCCACTATTCCTATAACTATGTAAAAAAAGTCGTCGGTGCGATCTATGAAAAAAAGTACGTCAGCAAAAGAAGTGAATTAAAAAAACTATTATTATAACGAGGCGGGCATATCTTCCGCTATGTTGAAACATCGTTTAAGACAAAAACAGAGAGAATTTAATACTCCCTGTTTTTTTTTGTACATTCCGCAAAAGAGGTAACTTTTAGGGTGTACCTGTTGGTTTCAAAAAATGTTATCTTGAACACAAGCGAAACGAAAGGGGGATTTTTATGAATTGGCCAATTCAGGGGCCTATTCCCGGCATTTATTATGCTAATGCACGGTTGATGCGGGTGGTATCCGACGAGGTGAGTGGAGACCTTCGGATACGGGTGGTTTTCGATGAACGGGAAGAACGTGAGATTGTCTACGAAGGCATGTATTATAGCCAGATTGATGAAAGTAACGTAGGACTTGTGATTACCCTTGCCACCGAAATCACGCCGACGCAGCTCATAGAGCCGGAGTACAGACAGGCAGCAGCCCGGCTCTATGACGAGTGTGGGGCAGATGAAGTCTTTCTAAAGGATATGATCAAACGTGGAAGCCGGTTATTTATTCACCACACAGACAAGGGCGGCTATCTTGTTCTGGCAAAGCGTCTGATATGGAAAAAGCAAAAATGAAGCCCAAAAGCCGCCAAAAACACAAGCAGCATATTTCCCGGATGAGATTTCACTCACTGAACTATTTCAGCTGGTGTAGAAATAGCGACTTTATAAGGAAGAACGAAATCAATGGAAAAGGTTAAAAAAACATTGAGTGCAATTTTAATGGTATACATGGAATTATACTTGCAACGTGCGGGTAATGGGTACCAAACTTGCTATTCTTTATGAAAAATGGGATCAAATTTTTTCAATTGATAAAAATAATCGGAAAGCGAAATCAGAAAGATTAAAGTTTATGTGTGATAAGAATTTAATGGAGGAATTGAAATGGGAACAAAAACAAAAATAAAGGTCTTTTTGTTCATGACAGTATTTATACTGGCGGTTCTTGGACCAACTGATGTATTTGCAGCAGGATCTACGACGGTAAATTCCGCAGATGCACTGATAACAGCACTGGAAAACGGTTACACAGATATTACGGTATCGGGAGGCTCAACATTAACGTCGGGTTCCACCGTTACAATACCAAGCGGCACAACCGTTACCTTCGCCTCCGGAGGTTATTATATTACTTTAGGTTGTACAATTGAGAATAATGGAGCAATCATAAATAATAACGATAACCTTGGAAATAATTCAACAATAAATAATAGCGGAAGTATTGTTAATAATGGGAAATTTTATAATAACTCAGGCACCATTACAAATACAGGCACCATGAACAATATTGGAACACTCTCAAATACAGGCACCATAAACAATAACGGAACAATTACCAACAGCGGTACTTGGACAGACACAGGAACTTTTACCGGCAATGCCATCGCTGTAGACAATCCTGTTGAAGTGATAAACGGCAGTGGTGACATAACGTATTATACTACCTTAGAAGCTGCAGTTAAGGTGATAAACAATACCGGATATGAGCTTCGCATTTTAAAGGATATGACCATAAATGGCGATGTAAAGCTGCCCATTGTTCCATTTACGCTTACGGGAGTACAGACAGGCGGCGGAACCAGCACCCTCACGGTAAACAACGGTAATTTTACGCCAAACGCCGATGTGATACTTAAAAATATCAATCTGGCGCATACCGGTACGGGGGGCAACTTTAATACATATTATGAAGTAACAATAGCTGGAATGACAGCATACTTCAAGGCTGATCTTACTGTTCAGTCGGGCGTAACATTTTCTGACATTAATATTGTAGGAAAAAGCGGTACTCTAAATTCTTATACAAATGCCGAACAAGGATCGACTTTGAACATTCAGGGAAGTGCTAACTTGGGAAGCAACAGTATCACTGATGTTGAGAGGATCAATATAAGCAACGGCGGGACATTAAAGGTAGGTACCCTGCAGACCGTAAACCTGAGCTTTAGTAATGGAGGTACCCTGGATATAACAGAAACAGGCGGATTAACAGTTACTGGTGCCTTGAGCAGCAGCGGCAGCGGTTCTAATGTTTTATCACTTCCGGCACCATCTGATCATAGCGGGACGGTATATAGCGCCAAGCTGACCAATACAACGATTACTGCGACAAACGCCATCAAGGTTCAGCCTACTTCAGGAGCTAGCTTTACCAACAAATGTAAATTGATCTATCTTAATAATACCACTGTTGGGAGTAATGCTTTTGCATCTGGTGATTCAAAATTCACGGCGGCAATAAGAACCTTGGACAGCATGCAATACCTTACAGTAATAAATGCAACAAATACAACTCTTACCTGTGCAGAGACACCAATAACGTATGGCGACGATAGCTTTACGCTCACGGCTGCCGTAAAAGATACCGCTAGTGCGGCAGTAACGAGCGGGATAGTAAAATTTTATAAAGGATCAAATGCCAGCGGCAGTTTACTGGCAACAGTTAACCTGGACAGCAGCGGTAATGCACAGAGTACAGTAAGTGCCAAGGACTATGCGTCTGTCGGAGACAATGGATTTTATGCACTTTATGAAGATTCTTTGGATGATTATAGCCAAAGCGGTGGAACGGTAACTGTTCATATGAATGCGAAAGCACTTACGGTAGGTACAGTAAGCATAAGCGATAAGGCCTATGACGGAACAACGGATGCGACGATTACGGCAATCAATCTTTATGGTATTGTCGGTACGGATAACGTTAGCGCCAGTGCTGTGGCAGCTTTTAAAACCTCCGATGTAGGGGAGAACAAGGCGGTAGACCTGTCTGCCATTCAACTCACCGGGGTGGGTGCAGGTAATTATGTGATACAAGGGACGGCTGCTGATATCGCAACGACAGCAAAAATTACAAAGGCAGACCCTTCGGCACAGCTAAGTGCATCACCTGCTACAAGCGCGGCACTGGGGGACGAAATCACGATTACGGCGAGCATTACCGGTGCAGCAAGCGGTACAGAACCAAGCGGCACAGTAACATTTTACAATGGTAGCACTGTATTAGGCACCGATGCTTGTACAGCCGGACAGGCAACATATACTTGGAGTGGTGCAGCGGTAGGTACCTACAGCCTTTCAGCAAAATACAGCGGCGATGTGAATTACAATGAGGCAACCAGCGCGGCAATAAATTATTCAGTCAGCAAAAATAGTCAGGCTGCATTGACAGTCAGTGGAATGCCTTCTGAAATACATTATGGTGATGCAGCATTTACGTTGACTGCTACAGGTGGAAGCGGCAGCGGAGCCATAAGCTATACAGTGAAATCAGGAACATCGGTTAATGTGAATGCCTCTACCGGAGTTGTAACTGTTGTAGGAGCAGGAGAAAGCACGATTACAGTTACCAAAGCAGGATCGGATATTTATGCACCGGTTAGTACAGAAGTAATGGTCAGTGTAACAGCGAACGTCCCTGGGATACCAACCGGTGCAAGCGCAGCAGCAGGCAATGGTCAGGCTGTGATAAGTTTTACTGCCCCATCCGATAACGGCGGAAGTGAAATAACGGCATACGTTGTAACCACAAGTCCGGGAAGCATATCGGTAACCGGAACGAGCAGCCCTATTACGGTAACGGGTCTGACTAACGGTACAACCTATACCTTTACGGTAAAAGCGGTTAATGGTGCAGGCACTGGTTTGAACTCATCCGATTCTAATGCAGTGACTCCATACGCATCATCAAGCAGTAGCAGCTCGGGCAGCGGCAGTTCAAACGGAAAGGCTGCCAGCACAACGCAGCAGTATCAGGCTGTTGTCTCAGAAGGAGGAACAACATCAGAAACCGTGTCGGTCAGTGTAAATACTGGTAAAGGTAATGCAACAGTGGATTTACCTTCAAAGCAAGTCGATTCCCTGAAAGGAGGAGGAGATGCCGTTATCACGATACCAACGATTCCTAACGTAAGCAACTATACCATTGCTATTCCCGTTGCTGATCTGTCAGCAAATGATGGGACAGGAAAGCTCACTGCGCAGTCTGAGGAAGGAAGCATAACCGTTTCTGCAAATATGTTGTTAGGGACTGCCGGAGGGAATGGTTCAAAAGCTGAAATAACTATCGGCCAAGGCGATATATCAGCGCTGACGGAAAACGTAAAAGTGGCCATCGGCGACAGGCCGCTGGTGCAGCTCATCTTGACAGTGGACGGAGACCGGATTGAATGGAACAACCCGGACGCACCGGTTACTGTATCAATCCCATACACTCCTACGGCAGCAGAGCTTTCCAATCCTGAGAGTATTATCGTCTGGTATATTGACGGTAGCGGCAAAGTGGTATCAGTACCGAATGGACATTATGACTCATACACTGGCACCGTAACTTTTTATACTACTCATTTCAGTGATTATGCTATAGGCTTTAACAAAGTGAAGTTTAATGATGTGGCATCAAGTGAGTGGTATGGCGAAGCAGTGAATTTCATAGCGGCAAGGGGCATTGCAGCAGGATCGGGAAATGGAAACTACAACCCGAATGCAAAACTGACCCGAGGAGAATTTATTGTAATGCTTATGAGGACTTACGGAATTGAGCCGAATAATAACCCTTTGGATAATTTCATAGATGCGGGCAACGCGTATTATACAGGATATCTGGCTGAAGCAAAGAGGCTTGGAATATCCGATGGAATTGGAGGTAACTTGTTTGCTCCAAACAAGGAAATCAGTAGACAAGAGATGCTTGTACTTTTATACAATGTGCTGAAAGATTTAAATCAGCTGCCGGAGAACAGTTCTGGAAAACGGCTGACAAATTTCAGCGACACAAGTCAGATCGCTTCTTGGGCAAAGGATGCAACGGAACTGCTAGTAGAAAACGGAACGATCGACGGAGATAACGGGAAATTATACCCGAAGGGGACAACAACCAGAGCCCAAATGGCACAGGTTATATATAACTTGCTTGAGCAATAGAAACTTAGTTAACCATACGACAAATGATACAGAAAAAACAAAGAGCTACGAGTGCCATTATGGTATTCGTAGCTCTACTGTAATTGTATTAACATAGGAGGCCAGGCATCCTTCGTTATGGTGGAACATATGCTTACAAAGATATTGCATTTGAATTTAGAATGTAGATAAGTCCTGAATTTATAATCTATTTAATCAAAGAGTTTGAACGACATAAAGAGGATGATGAGCAAAAACAGTTAGAATGGGATACTCAACTATCGAATTCATACTGATGCACTAAAAGAAAAACCTTTCAAGTATATTTGATCTGTCTTTCTAATATGGAGAACATAAAGGCCTTATTTATTGAAGATGGTATTCCACAAGGTGAACGACTTAAAAAGCCTAATGCTATTGCAATTAGTCAAATAAAGTTGTTAACATATGACCATAGAGTGAATGAAATGGTCAAAATTTCATATAACAGTTACAAATAAAACTTAGGACGGAAAGGCTTTTAATAAGTCAAATTTTAGGTTGGTGTCTGCGTTAAATCACCAACATAGGGTGTGATTATAATATTTATAAATATTAGATTCCAAGTATGGTGAAAAGACCTTCTTTACCAAACACATCATTTACCCAATATTCTATTTCATTGAGAGCGACTTGAGCGTTTTCACCCAAATGTGCTTTTGTATATTCACGAATCAGACGCCAGTCTTTTGATGTGACTTCTGTTTCTCCAAAGTAATCATAAGTCGGTATTGCCGCACCAAATGCTTTGTATAGTTTGGTTTCCTCTAATATATCATCGTGTAGTAGGAGTGAATTAGGATTCCAGAAATCTATTTCATCCCATTTGCCTCTATAGAATTCGTGATAACAAGTTCCTTCACGTTCATTTTCCAAACAAAAATACTGCATTATTTCTCCTCCTCGCCCAATATAAATTCGCTTCCCAAGCGTTCAAATTTCCTGCTATCATTTCAAAAAAGTTTTACTAGGTAGGTATATAAAATAAATTTACCATATTAAAGTAAAGGCTTCAACTGCAAAATTGTGAACAATAGAAAGGATAAGCAATAAGAAAAAAATCCGCTTACCGTCCTTTTGCAAGGATACTCTGGACTATTTTGGGCATGTAATGAACAAAGGCACTATACTTTTTAATCAGTGTAGTAGCGTTGTAATAAAGATGAATATCATCCGCACTTTCAGAACTTGTCTCTTTTCATAACAGATTTCATCATTCTTGCATGGCCTTTTTCAATTTGCTCTTTACCAATCCCCAGCTTAAGCATGGGTTTTACAAAGAACGGTAGTCTTATGATTGGCTGGTTTGCTTTTTTCTCAGTGAGCTTGCTGATTTTTTTCTGGGTGACCAGTTCTCTTCCCGCCTGTACATACGCCTGAAAGATGCTGTCTGAGATAGTGTGATTGCTTGTTGGGGATGCAGATACGTCCAACATTCCAGCAGATTTTCGAATCAACGTGCCGACCAACTCTGCATCTGTAAATTTGGAATAGGTCTTAAAGTAGGAAATAATGTTCTTTGGCATTTCCGTTTCAAGATTGTCATAAACAACAAGTGGGACAAAAGGTTTTTGGGTCAGAGACTGATCTCCATGGTGGAAAAACATTCCGCTTTTCGTGAAATGAAATTCTCCTACTTTTGCAGTACTATAAAACCGTTCAAAAAGAGTTTTCAGCAAACTGGACATCCCTAGTACATAAACAGGTGTCGCAAAAATAATCAAATCGGCTTCTCTCATTTTACGAAATACAAAACTTGCATTATCCTTTTCATCAAATGTGCATTTTAGCAAGTGTTTAGGTGTTTGGCATAACTGACAGTCGATGCAATGATTAATTTGGAGTTCTGCAAGATGAATCGTTTCGCACTCTGCACCTTTTTCTATTGCGCCTATAAATAATTTGTCGATTAAAAATGCAGAGACCCCTTTTGAACCTCTAAAACTTGAATTGATTGCTAAAATTCTCATTCTGATATTCCTCCTCCGTGCATCAGCAAAGACAATAAGATTAGTACGTATGTCCTAATTATAATTTAGCACACTTGTACTAGAATGTCAAATATGATATGATACAATTAACAAATGGGAGGCACAGAATGAATGCAAAAGAGGAGATTTTAATAAAAGCGATTAAATTATTTAACCAGTTCGGCTATGAATCGGTTACCATGCGCGATATTGCAAACGCTATGCATAAAAGTGTCGGTAATATTACCTACCATTATCCGAAAAAGTCTGATTTAATGAGCGCTATTGGCAACTTGATTTATCATGATTTTTGTTCACTGCAATTGCAGACCAAACTTGATATTCACGGACTTCATGAGAATTTGGTCAAAATGATACAGTTTCAAAAGCAATATGCTTTCTACTTTACAAATATGATTGCACTGCGAAAATATCAGTCTGATACAGTGGACACTGCAGACCGACAATTAGCAGTTAGGGAAAAACTGATTGCATATTATAGTGAAGTAATAAGGAATTTTGAAGAAGAAGAAATCTTTGAAACTTTACCCGAAAAAGAGTCAAGCAGGTATCTGGCAGAAGGTATTGTGTTGATCATCCTGTCATGGAGACATACGGGCATACCAGAGCATGAAGCAAGATACGAGGATTTGTTAAAAACCATTTGGAACGTGATATACCCCAATTTAACGAAAAAAGGAATCAAGCAATTACAACATGAAACAATTATGCTATCCTAAAAAATTACTTGCATTATGTTTAATAATCTAGAAGTTTAAGATAACTGTAATAGTAGAAAGGCTAAGTTATATGTCAGTTAATGATCTACCCCTACTAAAAGGAATTTACAAGTTGACAAATATATGAGGTGAGGGATGGATACCCTAATAAGTCACTAGTTTATGCTGATTTTTTACAGGCAGAATTTTCACCTGCTATTGACATGTATTTGATGTTATATATAAAACGAGGTCTGAAGGCTTATCCCTAGGACCTCAGACCAATTCCTATCATAGAAGATTAGTATTTACAGATTTTTCTTCACACACTCATAAAAAGATTTAGTTATAAGTTTACGCTTATGATTTAAAAACACTAGAATTAATATTATCTCTTTATTCCATCAATGAAATAATCTAATAACGCTTCTGTGTCTTTGGTCGCATTATATATTTCTGGGTGCATAAGAATTTGCATAACACAGGAATGTATGAAGTTAATTAGTAGCTTTGTATCTACACTTTCTTTTAACAGTCCTGATTTTTTACCTTCATTAAGAAAATTTGTAAAGCTTTGAAAATATTCTTCCATACCATTATTGATTGCTTTTTCCACGCTAGGATATTGAAGAAAAATCTGACTTAACTTATCTAAAGAAAATTTTGCAATAAATCCCGACAATAGGGTTGCACTATCTCTTAGTGTGCAAAAGAAGTCTCTATCTTGTATTAATAAATCTTGCATTGCTTTATCATGCCTATCAAGTGCTTTTAAAAGAGTATCTTTAATAAGATCCTCTTTTTTACTAATAATTCTATAAAGAGTGTCTTTCGCAATACCACTTTTTTTACATACCGTATCCATGGTCCATCCTTTTGCACCATAAGTAAAAATTAAGTTTAATGTTTCTTCATGTATTCTATCAATAATATCACAATTATTTATTTTCAAAACACTTCTCCTTTAAATATTACTTTTGATATACTATTTCTCCGTTAATAAATACTATTTCAGTATTTCCAAGGGCAGATAAATCATTGGTAACATCCCCGTTAACAACTAAAATATCAGCCAATTTACCAGTTTCAATTGAACCTATTTTATGATCTTTTCCAAAAACAGATGCTGCTGTTAGTGTAGATGCTTTTATTGCTTCAATGTTTGATAAACCGGCTGCTGCAAGTAATTCAACTTCTCTTACAGGGGTTGTATGAAGTGAAAATCCAAGAGAAGAATCAGTACCCATTGCAACAGTTCCTCCGCGTTTTATATACTCTTTAACATTATCAAGTTGAAACTTTGGAATTGTGCAAAGTTGTGATTTTGCAACTTTTATAAATAAGTCGCCAACTGGTTTATCATCAGGGCCATTGTGAAATGCATCTGTAAAAATTCTCATGTTTTCTTTAATCTCTTCGTTTACTGGTGGATTATAGTTTTGATTATTAATCCATTTCTCCTTAAGTCCTGCCACCATCAAATCAATTAAGCTCAATGTTGGAACAAAAATAATACCTTTACTAATCATTTCTTCAAGGTCTTTTTCATACATCTTTCCATCAAATGCAGCGTGGTGGATACTATCAATTCCACAACGTGCAGCTTGTGCATAGTCATCTTTATAAGTTATGTGTGCACATACTTGAAGTCCATAACTATGTGCCTCATCTGTAAGTACTTGTAATTGTTTATCTGTCCAACAAGCTTGAGGTTTTCCATCAAAGGTTCTTGTTACGACAGCAGTTTTTATAACAGCTACTCCCATTTCATACAGTTTTTTAACAGCTTTTTTAATATCTTGATCCGTTTCACATTCTGCTACTGAACCAAGTTCGTAAAATTTATGATCCATGTATTCACCAGGATAACCGTTGGGGCAAGTAAGAATGGAAATGGCATAAAATATTTTTGGTTTTTTCTGAGGTAGCTCCGCCATTGATTTTATATCATATGGAGACCCTAAGTCAAGTACTGAGGTTACACCACCTTTATATATTTGATGTATGTTCTCTTTTACTTGAGAAGTATTCAGCCCCACTCCAACATTTGAGCCACCACAATTAAAAATATGCTTATGAGAATCAATTAATCCAGGTAATACTGTTTTTTCAGAAGCATCAACAATGTGAGGATAGTTATCTAAATCTGTCCCGTTCTTTTGTTCTATCCTTGAGATTCTTTGATTTTTAACTAGAATTTTTGCATTTTTAATTGGTGGTCGTCCTGTTCCATCAATCAGTGTTCCACATTTAATTACATAATCATTCATTTTCATTACTCCTTTTTGTTAAATTCATTTTTATATTTAACTACAAATCAAACTAATAATATCTTTACAGTTTGATTAGTTTGATTTTAACTCGAATACTTCACTATGTCAAGATATATTTACAATTTATATGACTATATGAACTACACTGAAGCAATACTGATAGATAGTAAGGAAAAAGAAAATACCAGAAAGGTATTTGAAAATCTTGAGGAATGTTTGGGATATGAGACTTTTGTAAAATTGTTTCTGATTATACTTATAGATAATGGATGGGAAAATTTGTGAATATATAGTTGTTTGAAACAGGAAAAGAAGAAGTATTGACATTAATAATAAAAAACAAGATTTGGGACAAGTCGATGACTTACAATTTTGTATTTTATTTTTTAGAAATTACCAAAAAATTCTAATTTTTTCTTGAAAGATTTATTATGAGTAGTGTAATATGGTTTTAGAAGTTTTAGATGCCGTAAGGGAAAATGGACAACGCAGAACCTTTATATATGAATGATGTTTGGTTTGTGTACCTAAAAACCTTATATTTTGCACGAAATGCAAGGGAATATTCGAGAAAGGTGCTTTTGTTAGAATACGTTAAAAAATATTAGTTGAAAAACTGAGGTTTCAACAAAAAATCTATTGACAAATAGGGAGGATGGAATATGGAAAGAAGAATTAGAAGAAAATACATAGCTGTTACATTAACACTGGCAATGGTGGTGAGTCTGTTACCTGCCATGACCCTACAGGTTAGCGCGGCGAGTACAATCTATGTCAATTCAAGTACCGGCAATGATTCCAGCGGTGACGGTACATCAGAGAATCCATATAAGACATTTACCAAAGGATATGCTGTGGCAAATGATGGCGATAGGCTTGATCTGACTGGGACATTCACATGGACAGATGACGACGAGATTGACGATGCAGAGACAACGGGTTTTACCATAGACAAAAACATCACCCTACAGGGGCATGGCACCGGAACAACGATCATTCAGGCGGCCTCAAGCTGCGGAGACAATATAAGCAGAGTGTTCACTGTTGATTCGGACGTGACTGTTTCGTTTGACAGTCTTGAAATACGATACGGATTCTTAGCCGACACTGTAACTTATTATGGTGGCGGCGGATTAGAGCTGACCAACGGAGACATAACTATATCCAATTGTTACATCCATGACAATAAAGCTTCAAAGATAGGCTTTGGAGTTGATTCAGAAAATTCAAAGGTTACGCTTACTATAAACGATTCTGTTATATCCGAAAATAGCTCATCAGATTCAGTAGCATCCAATGACAGAGGCGGCGGAATTTATACGGCAGGGCAAACGACAATTACCGATTCAACGATCAGCAACAATTCTGGAGTATCCAAAGGAGCGGGCATACATGTCGATGGTTCAACATCGTTTATTATGACCAACTGTACGGTGGCAAATAATTCATCGGATCAATATGGCGGAGGATTGTACCTTGATAAAAGTATGTCAATTATGACCAACTGTACGATTGCATATAATTCTGCCGTCAAAAATGGTGGCGGGATTTCCATTGAGTTAGGAACTTTGAATATAAAAAATACCATCGCTGCAGGGAACAGTGCGAAGAACAACGTTAATTCTAATGATTTTGACCATTTTAGTGGAGACATAACAGATAACGGATACAATATTATTGAATACCACAATTCTTCAAGTTTTACCGGTACAGGGGACAAGTTAGGCGAACAAACGTCACTTGGTCTAAGTACAGAGCTTGCAGATAATGGAGGCAGTACGAAGACGTTGGCGCTACAGTCTGGTAGTGTAGCGATTAATGCCGGCGATGGGGGGATGAACGGGAGCGTTTCGGTTCCATCGACTGACCAGCGCGGACTTAGCAGAGACACACAAATTGATATTGGTGCCTATGAATACATTGCCTCTTCCGCAACCGCACCCACGGTGACGACACAGCCCGTCAGCAGCATCGGAACAACAACGGCGACGGGTAACGGCAATATCACAAGCCTTGGTGTGCCCAATCCCACCGCCCACGGCGTTTGTTGGAACACGACCGGCAATCCCACGACAGCGGACAGCAAAACCGATGAGGGGGCCGCTGCGGCAGCCGGCGCTTTTACAACATCCATAACGGGATTGACAGCGAACACTACTTATTATGTCAGAGCCTATGCCATAAATTCGGCAGGCACCAGCTACGGCTCACAGGTCTCTTTTACGACTTCCGTAACCGCACCCACGGTGACGACACAGAACGTCAGTAGCATCGGAACAACAACGGCGACGGGTAACGGCAATATCACAAACCTTGGCGCGCCCAATCCCACCGCCCACGGCGTTTGCTGGAACACGACCGGCAATCCCACGACAGCGGACAGCAAAACCGATGAGGGGGCCGCTGAGGCAGCCGGCACTTTTACAACATCCATAACGGGATTGACAGCGAACACTACTTATCACGTCAGAGCCTATGCCATAAATTCGGCAGGGACGACTTATGGCAGTGATGTCACATTTACAACACTGGACACCACCGCACCGATTCTAACGGCCGGAGCAGTCACTAGAACCAATGATACACAAGGCACAGTAAAGTTCACATCCAATGAAGTAGGTAGCTACTATTATAAAGTAGTAGCAGATGGAGCAACGGCACCTACTATTGATACAAGCGGAGTCGGAACAGCTTGCACCACAGATGAAACAACCATTAGCAATCCGACGGGACTAACAGTAGGAGCAAAAGACATCTACATCAAGGTAAAAGATGCAGAGGGAAATGTAAGCAATGCGTTAAAAATAGACATTGCTGCCTATATGGCACCGGACAACACGGCACCAAGCCTAACCGCAGGAGAAGTGAAGAGAACCAGCGATACAGAAGGCATAGTAAAGTTTACCTCTAATGAAGCAGGAAGTTACTATTATGCTATAGTAGCAGACGGAGCAAGTGAGCCGACCATTGATACAAGCGGAACGGGAACAGCCTGCACAACAGATGAAACAACCATTAGCAATCCAACGGGACTAACAACAGGAGCAAAAGACATCTACATCAAGGTAAAAGATGCAGATGGAAATGTGAGCAATGCGTTAAAGATAGATATTGCAACGTATACATCAAGTGGTGGATCTAGCGGAGGAAGTTCAAAACATAGAAGCAGTACAAATACAACAAAGCAAAGTCAACAATCCGTACCTGTAATCGTAAATGGTAAAGAACAGAATGCGGGAAAGAAAATTAATACTACAGAAGATGGCAAAACGACGGTAACTGTAAAAGTGGATAATAAAGCTATTGAAAGTAAAATTAATGAAGTAATCAAGAATGACATAAGCGTAACAGATAATGTAATTCAAATACCCGTATCGGATACAAAATCTCAAGTTGCGAAAGTTGAGTTGACCGGAGATATTGTTAAGAAATTAGAACAGGAGACTTTTGATGTATCTATAAAACGTGAAAACATCGAATATGTTATTCCGGCCCAAGAGTTTACCATAAGTAAAGTGGCGGAAAATTTAGATGTTACAGAAAAAGATTTGGAAGACATCAAAGTTGAAGTGAAAATTACCAAGTTAGATCAAAAATTGGTTGAAAAGTACAACGAAGTTGCCAAGGTAAATGGTGCAGAGTTAGTATTCTCACCTGTTGAATTTGAAATCGTAGCAAAGACCACAAAAACAGATGGAACAGTGCAGGAACAGTCTATAAGTAAGTTTAGTAACTATGTGGAAAGAGTTATGGAGATTCCGGCAAGCGTAGATCCAAATCAGGTTACAACAGGTATTGTATTTAATCCGGATGGTACCTACAGCCATGTACCTACGAAGGTATATCAAAAGGATGGTACATGGTATGCCAAGCTGAAGTCCCTAACGAACTCAGATTATTCAATTATTTGGAATCCAGTTACTGTAAAATCTGTGGAAAACCACTGGGCAAAAGATGCTGTAAATGATTTAGCTTCCAGACTAATTATCTTTAATTCAGAGGAGTTTAAGCCTAATAAAGCAATAACGAGAGCAGATTTTGCAGAATATATCGTGAGAGCCTTAGGCTTGTACAGAGAAGGTTCTACCCATGAAAATAAATTTACAGATGTAAGTAGTACAGGTGAAAGAACCTTAGCTATATTGATAGCCAATGAATATGGAATTATTTCGGGATACTCAGATGAAACATTTAGAGGCGATACTAAGATTACAAGAGAAGAAGCGATGACCATGTACCAAAGAGCCATGAAGCTTACAGCACTTAAAGGAAATGATACAACGAAATATCAGAATTACACAGATTTTTCTAATGTGAGTGGCTGGGCAGGAACATATGTAAAAGAAGTACTTGCTGCGCATGTTTTCAACGGAACAAGTGCTACAAATATTTCACCAAAAGCTAACTTAACCTATGCGGAAGCTGCACAGGCTGTTAAGAATTTATTGGTAGAATCGGAGTTAATTAATAAATAAAAATAAGTATTAAAAGTGGGGTGTCTCATAAATGGGGCACTCTATTTTGGCAATGTATCACTACTGTATTTATTTAATGATTTTCTAATTGTGAATCTCATATAACTGTATCTTACTCTTAAGAAACAAAATTATTTAACAAGTTATAAAAATATATTGACCCTCACCTTGGTTTATGGTTTAAATTATGAACCATATCAAGGAAAAGGGGTTACGTAATGAATAGTAGATCAAGAAAATTACGACAGGAAAGACTAAAAGATAGATTTGGAAAAAATCCTATAGAAAATGATGAAATTGTTACAGGAAGAAATCGGTTGGACAAAATCAAAATATATCATGATGAGAAATGTGAACAGCTTGGTAAAGCCAATATAGATGATGTTACATGGAATGATTTAGAAATGGATCAAGTCTTTTTAAGGATAAACAACACAAAGAGTTATATCGGCGAACAGATACTTTATCATTGTTTGCATAATATAGATATCCATAGAAATTGGAGCGAATTTGAAAATCAAATCCTTTATTATACGAATAATGAACAAGGAAGAATCCAAATCGAAGATAAGTTATCATTTATTGGTAAAAAAGAGGATAATTATTATTTGCCAACCTTATTAATGCACCCAGAGTATTGGAGAATTCAAAGCAGGCTGATAAGGAGAAATTCTTTGAGCTGAAGTAAGATATTTTCATGTAGCAAAATATTATGGAACAATTAATATAAACCCATGAAATCACTCACATCTGTGGGTGATTTTTTGTAACGGAGGTGTTTTTTTATTGCAAATCCTATTTTATATACGCTCATTTCATTGACAATTTGGTTTATATGGTATAGACTTACAACATAAAGTCGATCTTGAATAGACCAAGGAGGTTTATCGTGAATTATTATAAACTTGCAGAAACTGAAGAGAAATTTGCAGAATTAATCTGGCAGAATGAGCCGATTGGTTCTGGCGACCTTGTCAAGCTAAGTGTTAAAGAAATGAATTGGAAAAAGTCTACAACATATACAGTACTGAAAAAGTTATGCAAAAAAGGTGTTTTTCAAAATGAAAATGCTGTTGTTTCATCTCTAATTACAAGGGATGAATATTACGTAAATCAAAGTATACGTTTTGTTGAGGATACATTTGGCGGATCACTGCCAAAATTCCTAACAGCATTTATCAGTGGTAAAAAATTAAGTAAACATCAGGCTGAAGAGTTGAAAAGATTGATTGATGAGCACAAGGAAGTGTAATAATGAGTAAACTATTTTTTACTGTTTTAAATATGAGCCTTACGGCAAGTTATGTAATTATTTTTGTGGTACTTATTAGACTGGCAATTAAAAAAGCTCCAAAAGTCATATCCTATGCCTTATGGGGTGTGGTTGGTTTTCGTCTAATAATTCCATTCTCCGTTGAAAGCATGTTTAGTCTTATGCCACGGAATACAAATACTGTACCAATTCCACATGATATCATTTATCAGCAGAGTCCACAGGTTAATAGTGGGATAGAAGTAGTTGATTCTTCTGTGAGCAATTCATTTTCCGTGCCTACTGTTGGCGCAAGTGTAAATCCACTTCAGATTTATGTGGAAATAGGAGCGTACATTTGGATTTTAGGTATAATATCATTGCTTGTTTATAGCCTTGTATCTATTTTCAACTTAAAAAGACAGCTTAAAAATGCACAATTAATAGACAAGAATATTTTCGAAGCTAAGAATTTGAAAACACCTTTTGTACTTGGATTGGTAAGACCTAAGATATATTTACCAGTTGGGCTTAATGATACTGAGAGAAGATATATTTTGCTACATGAGCAGAACCATATTCATGGAAAAGACCATATCGTTAAGGTGATAGCATTCCTTATATTGTCCATACACTGGTTTAACCCTCTGGTGTGGATAGCATTTCTGTTAATGAGTAGGGATATGGAGTTTTCCTGCGACGAAAGAGTACTAAAACAGTTAAATAATGAAGATATTAAAAAACTTTATGCTAATTCATTATTGTCACTTGCAACTGAAAAGCATATTTTAAATGGGAGTCCCCTTGCTTTTGGTGAGGGGAACGTAAGAGGCAGGATTAAGAACGTTCTAAATTATAAAAAACCAAGGTTTTGGGTTTTTGCTGTTGTAATTATTGCGGTTGTAGCTATCAGTATTGGACTTGTAGCAAATCCTAAGCAGAGTGATACGATTCAACTAGAAGATACTGTAGCAGAAAGTCCTTCAGGCATACCAGAAGCAGTATATCATACGGAGTATAATAGAGTAAAAATTGAATTTCTCTCCGATATGATGGGTTTTAAGCCTGTAAACGAGTTTGAGACAACAGATTCCAAAATAGTTGAATTCATTGATTCAACGCTACGAATCAGTCTAACACCTACTAAAGAGAAGGATTTGAACAACAATCATACTAATCAGTATATGATAAAATTATCTAATAAAATTGGCGGAAATAGCTGCAAGCTTTACTATGATACACTGTATAATAAAGCCTATATTTTAAAAGATGGTGGTCTTTACGAAGCAGGGACAGATTTTGCACGCTATATTGATTCGTTCCTGGAGAACACAAACATAGTCGCCCATATTGATGATGTTGATGCTGTGGCTCTGTTTCAGAAATATGGATGGACGCTGGATTATCAGATTAGCGCTATGAATAACAAACTCAACAACATTAAAGCCTTATCGGGTTTTAATCCAAACTCATATTATTTTGCATATAACAATCAGCTTTCAAAGGACATTGGCCTGGATATGAGCGGATATTCAAATACCGCAGAAATTGACGTTAATATTTATAGAATTCATGAGAGCATGCCGCAGGAGTTTTATCCGATACAGGATTGCAGAGGTATTGTTGTGAAAAATAGTGGAAAAATAATCGGAGCCTTCATCAGTGCTGGGCGGCATAGCACTTTTAATGCTTGTAGTCTCAAAGGAAACAGTTTTGAAAAGGTAACAGGACTAACTCTTAATGAGTGGTTTTCGCAAATGATTAAAGCGGACAGTATGGAAGAAAGATTATCTAAATTAGATCCGGAGCAGGTTGTTGAGGAATATTTTATTTCGCTGGATAAGAAGGACGCTAAGACTGCTGAGTACTGTATTTTGAAAAAAACTCTGTTGGGAAATTTAACCTCAAATATGTTAAACAAAGAATTATTTAACGAGGGGATCGGATTACCTTTAACGGATGCGGGTATCGATGCCAAATCAAGCTTTGATAACCTGAGATCTGCAAAACTATTGAATGTCGAACTGATTGATGAACTAGATAAAAACACCAAAATTTTTAGAGTGACGGTTGACCTCAAATACAAAAAGGAGTTTACTATTAGTAGCGGAGAGCAATTTTGGGATTGTCGTATGGTTTATGAGACTCCTCAGACGGGATGGAAAATAGAGGGTTTTGGTCATTAGAGATTATATTTGAATATGTTCCCGTCTACCAGTGGTGTAAAAGTGCCATTGATATGTGTTCTCCGAATTAATGATTGGAAGACTGAAAAGCCTTGAAAAATAAGGAATCACCGTCAAATGTATCTAGCAAATCGATAGGTTGAAATGTACTATGTAGTATGTAGCAATTAAAAAATCCAGATGACACGCTTTAAGACTGTTATAATGATACCGTGTTGTGATGACAGTTAAAAAGATTAGTATAAAGTCATAAGATGAAAAGTATTTACTTACCTTGGAATTGTTTGAAAAGTAAAAAGAAATTATTTGAGTCCTATGAAGGTATATCATAAATTATAATTAAGAATAATAAGGGTAAAAAGCAAGTAGTAATCGGCGAGATACTAGAATAAATGCTTATCTTGCTTTTACATTATAATAATGGGGCTTTTGGAGCTACGAATTTTGCCGTATCCATAAACCTTGGACGGATCTCACCGTTTAATCTTCATTAGTTATGAAGTGATATTTGGTAAACAATATAAGAAAAGGGAGATTTAAAATGAATAAAAAAGCAATTACAAAAATTGAAGAATTGAAAGAATATCTTAAAAAAGTAGATTATCTGGGTAGTTCTATTTCGCTATTGCATTGGGATAGCGTTGTTAATATGCCAAAAGAGGCAATTGAATACAGGAGCCAAATGATTGGATACTTAACAGGTGAGAGCTATAAGCTTACTACGTCAGAAAAAATGAAAGAGTTTATTGATTATTTTAGTGGAATTGATGACTTAGATAATTTAACCAAAGCCATGATAGAAAATATTACGAAAGATTATAACTACGCAACAAAAATACCTGAAGCTGAATATGTTCAATATGAAATTGATAAAGCACTCTCGCAAAGTGCATGGGAGGAAGCTAAAAAGAAAAATGACTTCTCCATTTTTAAGCCACACCTTGCTAAAATCATCGATTATAATAAAAAGTTCTCTGAATACTGGGGTTTTACCGGCAACAAGTATGATGGTCTTTTAGATATTTATGAACCCGGAATGACAACAGAAAAGCTTGATATAGTATTTAGAGAATTGAGAGAATCACTCGTTAATTTACTTCAAAGAATTAAAAATTCAAATATTAAAACCGATGATACTTTTTTAATAGGAAATTACTCTGTTGAAAGCCAAAGAAAGCTAGGGGAAACCATTTTAGGATATATCGGTTATGACTACGAAAAAAGAGGAAGAATTGATGTATCTGAGCATCCATTTACGACGAACTTTGGGAATAAGGATGTCAGGATAACTACAAAATATGATACTTCGGATTTCAGACCTGCAATTTTCTCTATGATTCACGAAGGTGGTCATGGAATCTACGAGCAAAATATTCCGGATGAACTTGAGGGAACCTCTTTAGGTTCAGGAGCATCAATGGGTATGCACGAATCTCAATCACGGTTTTATGAAAATATTCTTGGAAAAAGCATGGAGTTTTGGAGTTATTTTTATCCGAAATTTCAACAAACCTATAAAGAACTTGAAGGGGTGGATATTATATCGTTTTATAAAGCAATCAACTACGTGGAACCATCTTTAATTAGGATTGATGCAGATGAATTAACTTACAGTCTTCATATAATCATTCGCTATGAAATTGAAAAGCTCCTGATAAACAGTGATATTAAACTTGATGACGTTCCGGGGCTTTGGAATGAAAAATATAAGGAGTATTTGGGTGTGGAACCGGAAAATTATGCTGACGGAGTATTACAAGACGTTCATTGGGCTGGCGGTGACTTTGGATATTTTCCAACTTATGCACTGGGAAACTTGTATGGGGCGCAAATTTTCAATAAACTGAAAAAAGACATTCCTGATTGGAATAAAAAAATCTACAGTGGTAATTTTGTGCCTATTACTAAATGGTTAAAGGAAAATGTTCATAAGTATGGTGCAACGTTAAAGCCTGCTGAATTAATAAAGAAAGTTACAGGCGAGGAATTGAGTGCAAAATACTTTATAGAGTATCTCAATGATAAATTTGGCAAGTTATATAGCATTTAAACACTTAAAACCCTGGTGTATTGTATTTGGCTTGTCAATATGTAATAATAATTTTTATAAAAAGTTGAGTTTAAACTTTTTATGTATTTACATGTAAAGTAAGTGCTTAAAAACTCAGACCTTGTTTTGGTTAATGTATATGTTTATAAAGGTTGCAGAACATGCAATTGATACACTTACTGTTCCAATTACAATTCTTGAAAAAACTAATAAGGATGAGTTTGCAGTCCAGATTTCAAAATATCTATATTATTTTATGATAACATGGTTTTATGTTTCTGATGAATAAGATTTTATTCAGGAGTTTATATAATTATTGATCAAAATCAGGAGTGTATTACTTGAAAAAGAGATGACAGTTAAAAACATTTTATACTCTTTGCCATTAATGGATTTATATAGGAACTGATTGAAGTGGCTAAGAAAAGTAAGCCATGTTGTGTTATTCAAATAAATATTTTATGAAAGTCGAGGAGCAAAATCCTTGGCTTTTATTATAAAAAAATTATAGGAGATTGGAATTTCAAGTAAGTCAGTATTAATGGAATATATATCATGCTACAGGAAATAATAGGTTGAGGAGGTGTTATATTATGGCAGCACGGAAATCAATGGTCACTTTTGGTATGGTAGCAATTCCCATTGATGCATCTAAATATAAAGATGAATATCAGAAGAGGCTTCGGGAGTTAATTGAGATAAAAATATCAGGTAAAGAGATTGTTTCTACAGAGCCTGACAGTTCCGCAAAAGTTATTGGTCTTATGGAAGCTTTGAAAGCCAGCATTGAGAAAGCGAAAAATGATAAGGAATCAGCATAAAGTATGGATATAAAACTTAAGGAGTATCAAGGAAAAAGAAATTTTGAAAATACATTGGAACCTAAAGGTACAGAAATTAACAACGAAGAATCTTTAAATTTTGTGGTACAACACCATATGGCTCGAAGAGATCATTATGACTTTCGCTTGGAATGGGCAGGCGTTCTTTTAAGCTGGGCAGTTCCCAAGGGGCCATCATATGATACAAGGGAAAAAAGGCTTGCTGTACATGTGGAAGACCACCCTTTAGATTATAGAAATTTTGAAGGGACAATTCCAAAGGGCCAATACGGTGGAGGCATTGTTATGCTTTGGGATGAGGGCTTCTGGGAGCCATATGGAAATGTTGAGGAGGGTCTTCGTAGAGGAGAACTCAAATTTACTTTGCAAGGAAGGCGAATGAAAGGGAAGTGGGCATTGATTCGTTTGAAGAGTAAACAGGGTGATATAAAGGATAATTGGTTGCTACTGAAAGAAAAAGATGAGTACGCCAATCTCACTGACGGAATTTCAGATTTTACCACAAGCATTAGAACAGGACGTACCATGGAGGAAATTGAACAGGGTGAAATAAAAAAATTCACCGCTAATCCTTTTGATAAAGTTGACGTACAGCTTGCTAAGTTAGTAAACAAAGTTCCCGAGGGGGACGATTGGATTTATGAAATGAAATATGATGGATATAGAATTGTAGCCTTTATAGAGAACAATCATGTACGATTGGTTACAAGAAATGGCAATGACTATCAGAGGCGATTTTATGATATTGCTTCAGCCTTAATAAATTGGGTTGGAGGCAGGTCAATGGTATTGGATGGCGAAATGGTAATTACGGATGAAACGGGGAAAACCGACTTTCAAGCTTTGCAGAATTATTTAAAAAATGCTAAGTCTGAAAAACTGACATATATTGTTTTTGATATACTTGCTTTAGATGGTAAAGATTTACGAAGTTATACCATTATACAAAGAAAAGAAATTCTTGAAACTTTAATGAAAGATGCTCCTCCGAATCTTTACTATAGTCGTTATATCAGGGGAATGGGGAAGGAAAGTTTCACCGCGGCTTGTGAGGCCGGTATGGAGGGAATTGTAGGTAAAAAAGTTAATTCTATCTACAGAGGAACCAGAAATGGCGATTGGATTAAACTGAAATGTGAAAAAAGGCAGGAGTTTGTTATCGGAGGATATATACTTTCTAATAAAAAATTAAGTGGTGTAAGCTCACTTTTACTTGGTATTTATGAAGGTGAAAGCCTTATTTATGCTGGACGTGCCGGTACGGGAATGAGTCAAAAGGATATGAAGGTGCTGGAAGAAGAATTCAGCCATTTAAAAAGAATGGATTCACCTTTTCAGTCGCCACCTAAGCCTAGAAAACAGGAAGAGATCACTTGGCTTGAACCCATGTTGGTAGCTGAAATTAAATTTGCAGAGTGGACAAAAGAAAATTTATTAAGGCAGGCAAGTTTTAAGGGATTGCGTACAGACAAAAATGCAAAAGAGGTAAAAAGGGAAAATTTAGAAAATGAAATTTTACATGAATTTTCTACAAACAAAGGAGAGGAGCCAATGGAGGGAAAGAAGAGCGTTATTATCGGAGGAACTAGGGTTTCAAATCCCGATAAAGTTTTATATGATGATCCTCTGATAACAAAAGCAGATGTTGTTCGGTATTACGAGAAAGTACTTCCTCGTATGCTTCCTTATGTAAGCCATAGAATTTTAACTACATTGCGTTGTCCCAAGGGAATTGCCCAAACATGTTTTTATAAGAAGCATCCAACATCAGAAAGTAAAGGAATTATCACTGTCCCCATTGCCAATGGAAAAGGTGAAGAGGAAGAGTACTTTTATGTTGAGAATGAATTCGGAATTTTATCCGAGGTTCAAATGGGAACTTTGGAATTTCATACATGGGGAAGCTCTGTGGATACTCTGGAAAAGCCCGACATGATGGTGTTCGATTTGGATCCTGATGAAGATATGGAATTGAGTAGGGTGCGCCAAGGGGTACAGGATGTTAAAGATATTCTAAATGAGCTTTCTTTAGAAGCATATCTTAAGACAAGTGGAGGCAAAGGCTATCATGTGGTTGTTCCTTTAAAGCCTGGGGCTAACTGGGATACCTTTCATGATTTTGCCAAGGGAGTTGCTGTAGTGATGGAACAAAAATGGCCTGATCGCTATACAAGTAATGTCAGAAAGGCTAATCGAAGAGGTAAGATATTTATTGACTGGATTCGAAACGGGAGAGGTGCTACTAGTGTTGCTCCTTATTCTTTAAGAGGGAGAAAAGGTGCAAAGGTATCAATGCCTATCCTTTGGGAGGAGCTGGATACGATAGCACCAGATGGTATTGATATGAAAGAGGCTCTTTTGAGGATTGACGGAAATGATCCTTGGAAGGATTACTTTAAGAACCAACAAATGCTGAAATAAAAAGTAAATAGCTTTTAATATTTAAAAAATCATAAACTCAATTTCTTGCAAAATGAATTGTATTGATGTTAATGATAGTTGATCTTATCATATGGGAATTAGGAATGCTGTTTTGAAATCAAATCATCCTATGCAGTATCATATTCCAGAGAATAAAAGTATACAATCCTATAAGGATGAATTAGAAGTAGAATCATTATTTACTTTCTCTTCGAATTTGAATTAACTTTAATGTATCTTGATATAAACAACCATTATCAACTAAATCTATCATAAGCCATCTTTGTCCGTTGCCCTCTTTTGTATTGTGAAAAATTTTCTGTATTTGATCTGATAGTTGTGGTAATAAATCGTTAACTCTTTCTTTTTCTTTAGTTCCTATAACAACTAATACAGTAAAATAGCCTTCTTTAGGATAAATAACACAAAGAGATTTTCCTGTTTTTCTTAATTTGATATTCCAGCCACGAGCCCACACATCTTTACTATACTCAATTTTACAGATAGCTTTATATTCATTATTTATAAAGTTATAAAATTGAGTAAAAATAGAATTATTTATATATTCACTTATTTCTTGAATATTTGGTTGATAATTAATATCTTTTAAATTTAACATCATACATACCTCTGTAAAATATAAATTTGCTCCTTGAGCATAAAAGTTGACACTACCATTTGAAAATATAGTAGTAAATAAAGAAAAGTTTACCATAGTAAAGTAAAGCTTTCAAGTTACCTATTATGAACAATGAGAAAATTTTGAGCAGAATATTACAACTGATAGGTACAAGGTTTTTCGTGGTCAGAAGTTGGTTGTGTTTGGGGAGTAGTTGTTGTTGCAATTGAAATCCTTATCTAAAAGTTGTAAAATAAATAAAATATAGCTTAATTTGTATAGAGATGAGGTATAGCATGGGAAAGATATTGGGCTCTTGGAGTGGTATGCGAAAATATTTGGAAAAGGAGATGCTGGCTTGCAGCTTACAAAGTCGAGTAAGATATAACTGCACCTCTTATGTTGGTATGGATGGCTGTCATATTTTTGAAATTTATATAGATAGTAAATTGATAAAGCAATTCTCTTGGGAAACAGTGAATACTTATTTCATTGAAAATGGATATACGAAATCTTGTGATCCTGTTGGCATTAGAGAATATTGGAGCGAATTTTGGTCGCTTATTGGTACTGTACCTATACAATCTCGTACAGAATATACCGATAATGAATTTTGTGAAGCACTTGAAAAATATCGCAATCAAAGTGTCCAAGAAAGCATAAAATCTGAAAATCCACTTGAAAAAATGTTTGCAGTGTTGGATAGACGACTTGGGAAAAGGACTCTTGTAGAAATAAAAAAAGTGATGGAACAACAACCAGAATGGCTTCAACTTTTCTATCAATTAAGGTTGAGTGCAGAAAATATATAAAAATCAAGACTAAATAAAATCTCAATTAACATAAAACTAATCTTCATTCGTGGAGGATGATTTTTGTGTTATTAAATTAAGAAAAGACTGATAATAATATATGAAAAATCAAGATGAAAAAAAGATTTTGAGGTAATTAATAACTTGTACGCATTTTGCAATGAAGGTAAAAAAACAAGAACGTAAGTTTAGAATTGAAACGAGGGTACATATGAATACTGATTTTGTAAATTTAACAACAGAAAACCTTGCGGGTGAGCATTTATGCTGCATTATCCGCAGTAGAAAGCCCCATCAAGGTATTGATGCAAAACGACAATGGCTTTCAGATCGACTAAATGAAGGTCATGTCTTTAGAAAGTTAAATGCAAAGGCTACGGTTTTTATTGAATATGCTCCTCTTGAAACAGCTTGGGTTCCCATAATTGGTGACAACTATTATTATGTGTATTGCTTATGGGTTTCAGGTAGTTATAAAGGAAAAGGGTATGGGAAATCGCTGATGGAGTATTGTTTGGCTGATGCCAAAGAAAAGGGTAAATCTGGCATTTGCATGCTGGGCGCAAAAAAACAAAAATCATGGCTTTCTGACCAATCATTTGCCAAGAGGTTCGGCTTTGAGGTTGTTGATACTACCGATAATGGATATGAATTGCTTGCACTCTCTTTGGACAAAACTACGCCAAAGTTTGCACAAAATGTTAAAAACCAAGGAATTGAAAGCAAAGAGCTAACAATTTATTATGACATGCAATGCCCCTATATTTATCAAAACATTGAGATGATAAAACAGCATTGTGAAATGAATGAAGTTCCTGTATCTTTAATTCAAGTGGATACACTACAAAAAGCAAAGGAATTACCTTGCGTTTTCAATAACTGGGGTGTGTTTTATAAAGGAAAGTTTGAAACAGTGAATTTGTTAGATGTGGCCTACTTAAAGAGAATACTCAAAAAATGACCGTTACATCTAAAGGGCTAATATAATGTTCATTGGTGAGGAGTCACCTTCTTGGACTAATGAGAACATAACAGGCTTACCTAACATTTTAAAATTAAATACGTTTATTTGTTAACGAAAGGAAATGTTACTGAATCTAAAAGAGGCTTTAAGAGTTCAATTATATTTTGAGTTATGTTTTGATTACCGTTAGCAAAAATATATTTTGTTGTTGTCATAACTAAAGATGCATAAATACAAGCAAGGTAGTCTGTAAGTTCTTGATCTGAAATATTGTGCTTAGATATATAAGATTTATATTTATTTTTTAGTAATAACTGCATATCATCATATAGATGCAGCGTATCGGTATTAATAGTCCATAAAGCGCAGTAAATATCTTTCTGTTCGAATGCTCTATCATAAATATTTTTTATGATAGATAAATTATCTCTATTTCCATCCATAAATCTTTCATCTAAAAAAGAGGAATAGTCATCAAGAATTTCATCATTAATCGTTTTAGCAAGATCAAATTTATCCGTATAATGTTTGTAAAAAGTAGAGCGATTTATCAATGCTTTATCTAATATATTTTGAATCGTTATTTGATTGAAATCTTTTTCATTTAATAATTGTATAAATGTGTTTTTTATATTGTTACGTGTTTTAATTACACGAAGATCTAATTTATGTTGCATGTTTTCACCTTCTTATATTTACTATATTTCTATATTACTAAATTTGGCTAGAAAAAGCAACGGTGTATATGATAAACTACATTGTATATTGTTATTTAAACTGTTTCATACATTCAGGGCAGATTCCACGTATTTGAACTTCAATATTTTCTATGTTAAAGAAAGAAGAATCAGGTAGATTGCTGATAACAAGATTGTTATTTTCAGGCTGAAAGTCCATAACTTTTCCACATTTACTACAAATCAAATGAGTATTATATACCGGAGAAGCTATTTCTATATGATTCAATTCGTATTTTTTGCTTCCATCATCTAATGTGACTGGTCGTATAAAGTTTAATTTGTGAAATAATTTTAAATTACGATATATTGTTGCAAACCCAATACCATAACCACTTGCTTTTAATTTATCATACAATTCATTTGGTGTGAAGTGATAATCTGGGTATTGTAAAAAAATTCTTATTAAATTTTTCCTCTCTTCTGTAATCTTAATATCATGACTTTTTAGTTTTAACAGATAAGGGCTCATGGTTTCTGACATTATCTCACCTCCGATAAAAATAGTATAGAAAAGTTAAATGAGAATGAAAACCATCAAGTATTCTTAACTTATATAAATAAGCAACGATTAACAAAAATATTGTTGCGTATCAAACGATTGATGAGTTTTTATTGATTGAAAAAGATAGAAAAAAAAATAAACTTGTAAATAGAGAATAATGAAAATGATTATTACGGAGGTAACTTAAATGACGTTAAATTTAGGAAAAATTAATCGAACCTATAAAATTCAACAATCAAATCTTCCACGGAATATAGAAAAGCGATTAGAAGCATTGGGTATGACATTGGGAAGCACGGTAGATATTTTAAATAGTAAGAATAAAGGAACTTTGATTATAAAAGTTCGAGGAACACGCTTTGCAATTGGAAAAGGAATTTCTAAAAAAATAAGCGTTAAGGAGATGAAAGAATGAAGAGAGATTTAACAGTTGGATTTATTGGAAATCCAAATTGCGGAAAAACTACGCTCTTTAATGCTTTCACAGGAGCTAACTTAAAAGTAGCTAATTGGCCGGGAGTTACAGTTGAAAAAGTAGAAGGAGCTATGAAGTATCATGACAGCGAATATAATTTAGTTGATTTACCTGGTACATATAGTTTGACTTCTTATACGATGGAAGAGCAGGTATCAAGAAAGTACATATTAAGCGATGAATTGGATGTTATTGTAGATGTTGCAGACGCATCCGCCTTGGAACGAAATTTATATCTTACATTGCAATTATTAGAATTGGGGAAGCCGGTAGTGCTTGCATTAAACATGATGGATATCGTGGAAAAAAGAGGAATGGAAATTGATCTTCACAGACTTCCTGAAATGCTTGGAATTCCCGTTATCCCCGTATCAGCTCGTAAAAGAACAGGGCTAGATATTTTAATACATGCAGTAGCGCATCACAAAGAAGCAAAGATACCTGATAAATTAATACATCATCATACGAGTGATTTTCCCAAGTAGCATCAGAAATATACTATGGTATACAGCGATGAAATAGAAGAAAAGATTGATCGTATTATAAAAGAATTAAAAGTTAGTTATCCTGATATTCAAAATTATAGATGGCATGCAATAAAGCTATTGGAAGAAGATAAGGAAATTACAGAAAAATATCCTATTTCAAAGATAGAATTGATTGACCGTAGTTATGAGTCTGATATTATTAACCAAAAATACGATTTTATAACTGAAGTAATGCAGGAAGTTGTAGTGAATAAAGCAAAAAAAGAGGCTTCTACAGATCAAATTGATAAAATATTGACTAGTAAATGGTTAGGACTTCCTGCTTTTCTTGCTATCATGGCATTTGTTTTCTTTCTGACTTTTACCGTGGGAGATTGGTTAAAAGGATATATGGGAATTTTGATTAAATGGCTTGCTATAATTTTATCAGATGGGCTTAATTTTCTTCATGCGGGAGATATGTTTACTTCTCTTATGATTGACGGTATTCTTGCAGGGGTAGGAGGTATTCTAACGTTTCTTCCCAATATATTTATTTTATTTCTTGCATTAGCTTTTCTTGAGGATAGCGGATATATGGCAAGGGTTGCTTATGTGATGGATGGAATTATGGGTAAGTTAGGCTTATCCGGCAGAGCATTTATCCCTATGATTTTAGGTTTTGGCTGTTCTGTTCCGGCAATCATGGCATCAAGAGCACTTGAAAACAGACGTGATCGTTATAAAGTTATGCTGATTACTCCATTCATGTCCTGCAGTGCCAAGCTACCGATTTATATTTTGCTTTCAGGAATGTTCTTTAAAAATCATGCAATGATAGCTGCTTACTCCATGTATTTGATTGGACTTGTGATAGCTATTTTTGTAGCTTATATCATTTCGCGAATTGATAAGAAAAAGCAGCAGGAAATTATGTTGCTAATTGAATTGCCGGAATATAAAGCACCTAGTTCCAGAACAATTTGGATATATGTTTGGGAAAAAGTAAAAGATTATCTGACGAAAGCCGGAACAACTATTTTTGTAGCTTCTATCTTCATGTGGTTTTTACTTAACTTTGGGACAGAGGGATACTCTGCAAATATGGCTAATAGTTATGGCGCCATTATCGGAAAATGGATCACTCCTATCTTTATTCCCATTGGATTAGGATATTGGCAGGTTGCGTTATCATTAATTGCAGGCATTTCCGCAAAAGAAGTAGTGGTTTCAAGCTTTGCTGTCCTATTTGGAGTTTCAAATGTCACTTCATCGGCAGGGATGAATACACTGGTTGGACAACTGGGATCTTTAGGATTTGGACAACTTAATGCGTACTGTATGATGCTGTTTTGCCTTTTGTATATACCATGTGTTGCAACTTTAGCTACTATTAAAAAAGAGACTGGCAGTTGGAAGTGGACAGGCTTTACAGCATTATTTCAATTATGTGTTGCATGGGTAATTACCTTTGGGGTATATCAAATAGGTATATTGTTTTAGCACTATTTGATAGTGTACTAACACAGAAAGGAACTTTTTAATGATTGCTAATATTATAATTAGTATGTTGATTACTATTTATTTTGCTTGGGTTATTTGGGAGAAAAGAAAAGATACTAAACAAGGAAAAGTTTGTTGTAATAAGTGTTCTGATTGTCCTATAAGGAAATATTTTGAGAAATAATAGTTGTTTAAAATGGATGATTAGCTTAAGGATGTGATGAATATGGAATTACATAAATCTGGTGAAGATTACCTAAAAATAATTTATAAATTAAAAGTTAAAAAGGGCAATGTTCGGGCGGTAGATATTTCTTTAGAATTAGGAGTAACAAAACCTAGTGTCAGTCGAGCTGTAAAAGTTTTAAAACAAATGAAGTATATTTACACTAATAATAACGATATATTATTAACTTCATCTGGAGAAAAAATAGCAAAGCAAATTTATGAGCGTTATCAGCTGATAAGTAAAGTGCTAGAAAATGATTTTAAAATTAGTTCAGAGATTTCTAAGCATGATGCTTGTTTGCTAGAACATGATATTAGTGATGAAACTTATAGAAAAATTCGGGATCATATTCTACTCTTTCATCGTTAAGGCAGGAAAAATAAATAAAAATTGGAGCGTACTTTTGTTCCGCAAAAATGCTGACACACAAAATAGCTGAGTAAATACCTGCCAGAGAAAAGCAATGATAATTTTCAAGCAGTTTCAAGTAATTTAATACTGGTTACAAAAAAGTTGTTTTCTTTGTTTAACGAAGAAGACAACTTTTTTTATATATGAAAGTGAATAGTATTGGTTTTTATATAAAATGTAATTTCTAAAAATTAAAAAGAAATAATTGCTTTTTAAAATTTATCTGATAAAATATAAACATAAATAAAAAATTAATTTCGGAAAGGCACAAAACTGTATGAAAAGATTAGATAATGTGGTTGGGATCGTAAGTGGTTCGCCGCAATTTAGGATTAAAGAAGTGTTTGATAATAAAGCGCCACTTTACACCTATTATGGACAACCAGATATTGAAGAGGATTTGGTTGGTATTCATTCTAATGTTAGTGGCAGTAAACAAGTGCGAACGTTTGACAAGGTGAATACGCTATGTCAGGGTGATGTTGTTTTTAGCTTGATATCAGGAAAATCGACTATAGTTGGTGCAAATCATCAGGGGTGTCTATATACGCAAAACTACATTAAGTTAGTAACGAATGAAAAGGTTGATTCAAAATATCTTGTTTACCTACTGAATGAAGATAAATCTATTAAGAAACAATTTCAAATGGGATTGCAGGGTTCTCAAGTTCTAAAATACACTCTGAAGCAAGTGAAGGAACTTGAATTACCGGATTTACCAACAATAGAAAAACAGCGGATTATTGGCGAAGTTTATTTCAACCAGTTGCGACTGGAAGCATTAAAAAATAGAACGGCAAATTCAGAAACTACCATAATATTAGAAAAGCTTAGGGGGGCTAGCAATAAATGAACGAAAAGCAATTTGAAACAGAATTAATTCAATATATTACCAGTGGCACTATTACAAAACCAGATTTTCTTAAAGAAATTGGTGATTTTGTTGCCAAAGAATCAAAGGCTGATTATATAGTAAAGACTAAACTGTGGAAATATGAATCAAAGATTAAAACAACACAACAACTCTGGGATAACTTCAAGGCTATCTTGGAACAACACAATCAAAACACGCTAAACCATCCTTTAAGTGTTGTGGAATTTAATCAAGTGAAGAAAATCATTACTGACATTAAAACCCCTTACGAAGCGGGGCAGTTCTTGTATGGCTTAAATGGTGTGTCGCAAATAGAGATTGATTTAGACGATGGACGTCATGTATTCCTTACTGTTTTTGATCAAAAACAAATAGGGGCTGGGAATACAGTCTATCAAGTGGTCAATCAAATTAAACGACCGGCAGTAATCGCAGGGAAAAAAGATCGCTGTTTCGACACGACTCTTTTGATTAACGGTTTGCCAATCATTCAAATTGAAGAAAAGCGTGACACCCGGGATATCAATGAAGCTCTAAATCAAATGTGTCAATATGCAGATGAAAATCAGTATCGTGATATTTTCTCGACTTTGCAGATTTTGGTGGCAATCACACCAAACAACGTGAAGTATATGGCAAATACCACGCCGGATAAATTTAATAAGGATTTTGCTTTTAACTGGCAACGCAAGAGTGACAATACCATCGTGCGCAGCTGGAAGGAATTTGCGGATTCAGTACTTTCCATTCCAATGGCTCATCAAATGGCTACCAACTATATGATTTTGGACGGAACAAAGAATAAACAAATGCTGAAAGTGATGCGTCCTTATCAAGTGTATGCGACACAAAACGTTATGGAGAGTTTGAAACGTGCTGATTTTGAATTTGGTATAAATAAGATTGGTTATATCTGGCACACAACTGGATCTGGTAAAACCATTACAAGTTTCAAAACGGCATGGCTTGCAAGCAGAATGCCTAAAGTGGACAAGGTTGTCTTTGTTGTGGACAGGATTGCATTAACCAAGCAAACCAATGAAAATTACAAAGCCTATGATCCTGATGCGGCAGAAGATGCATTTGGCAGCGTTCAAAATACATACAATACGACGGATTTGAGCCGTAAGCTTAAAAGTAAAGACAATAGCATTATTGTGACTTCCGTTCAAAAACTAGATACTTTGGTGAAGCGTAAAACTTTTAAAGCACCAGACAAGAATATTGTGTTTATCGTGGATGAGGCACACCGTTCAACAGGGGGAGACTCATTCAAGAATATCCAAAAAGCCTTTAAGAAATCTGCATGGGTTGCTTATACAGGAACACCCATGTTTGATGAAACGACTACTGGGCTTAGAACAGAAGATATTTTTGGTCCGCTATTACACGCTTACACCATTCGTGAAGCGATAGCTGATCGTAATGTTTTAGGTTTTAAGGTGGATTTTGAAACGACGATTGACGAAAAACAAATGAAAGAAGAATATCTTCCTGCGTTTTACCATGAATGCCATCCAAAATGGACTGAAGAACAAATTCAGAAGAAAATCAGCAATCTTTCTCTAGAAGATATGGATGATGCTATTGAGCCAAGTTTCTACGATGAAAATCTAGATCATATCAAACTAGTAGTAGAAGATATTTTCAAAAATTGGCGTAACCGTTCTAATGAAGGCAAGTATAATGCTTTGTTTACAACTCATGTGGGCGGTGGCAAAGCAAGTACTCCAATGGCGATGATGTATTTTAAGGAGTTTCAACGTGTCAACGAAGAAAAAAAGAAGAGTGGCGGACAGACTTTAAAAGTTGCCGTTACTTTCAGTGAAAATTCATCAAATAATGATAGTATGCTTACCACAAATCAAGGTTTATACGATGCCATGAAAGCATATAATGCTGAATTTGGCACATCTTTCGGGATGGATGATGTTTCAGGTTATACGCAAGACGTGACGTCACGCTTAAATAAATCTGCTGTAGATGGTAATTTCCTTGATTTAGTTATCGTAGTGGATCAATTATTAACGGGATTTGATGCGCCTGAACTGAATGCACTTTATGTGGATAGAACCTTGAAAGGTGCTGGGTTAATTCAAGCTTATTCACGAACGAACCGCATTGAGGATATGCAAGAGAAGCCGTGGGGACGTGTGATAAATTACCGATGGCCTGCACAAAATGAGAAGTTGATGAATAAAGCGCTTGCTATTTATGCAAATAAAGACTCAGCCATTTTATCAGAAGATGAACAACGTGAGTCTAATCAAAAAGACGGTGTCATTGCGAAACCATTTGAAGATGTGTTTAGTGAAGTAAAACAAGTTGTTGGAAAATTAAGCACATTAACAACAGAATTTCAACAACTACCACCATCTGAGAAACAAAAGGACTATATGCTTGAGTTGCTTCGTGAATATAACCGAGGAATGGCAAAATTAAAGCAATATGATCCCGATGAAGTGGACGGAGAAAAAGTTGGATTTAACTATGATGATCCAGATGAGTTGGTAGAAAAGCTAGGGATGAGTTCAGAACAAGAAGTGATGTTGACAACCGTTTTAACCAATGAACTAAAATCTCATATTGCGAAAGAGAAGAAAATTCCTCTTTATCAAATCGAACTGCGGATGACACACGTAAAAGATGTTAAAATAGACTATGATTACCTTACTGAACTGGTAGAGCAGTTATTAAACCAAGTTCACGAACGTAAAGAGAAAGAAGCAAAAGAGACCCAAGTGAAAATCAATCAATTTGCCAATGGGTTGGAGGATCGTAACTATGCAGCTAAGATTATAAATGCGGCTGTGGCAATCATCAAAGGTCACTTCCCGCCTGCAGGTTCTGACTTCAAGTATCCTGCCAAGCTAAGCAGCAGTGAACAAATTATCCAGCAGGCCAATAATGTCAGCCTTGATCGAATGTTTCTTGATTTCCGAGTAAAGTGGGGAATCACGGATATCATCACAAGTGCTGGTATGCGGGAGATGTTTAGTCGCCATCGCTACGGCTTGCAGGATTTAGATGACACCGGTCAAATTCGTGACATCATCGCACAAGCAAGTTCTGACTATAAGACACTTGCTCATAATGAAGAAATACAGTCATTGTCTAAAATTAAATACCGGAACGGTTTGCGTGAAGCAATTTACGAATTAGCGGATGAATTGGCGGAAAGTTAAACGAATATAGCAAAATAGAATTATTTTGGAATTATATAGGAGAAAGAGATGAATGAAATACAATTTTTAATGTATGACGTCGATGAAAAAGTGGAAGTTTTGGTGCAAGATGAAACGATTTGGGCAACTCAAAAGACCATTGCACAACTTTTCGATGTTGGAGTTCCGGCAATTAGTAAACACTTGAAAAATATCTTTCAATCTGGAGAATTGGATGAAAAAGTGGTTGTTTCCATTTTGGAAAATACCACTCAACATGGTGCAATGGAAGGGAAAACACAGACCAACTCTGTAAAATATTACAACTTAGATGCGATTATTTCAATTGGCTATCGTGTGAATTCTCAAAAAGCGACGAAGTTTCGTATATGGGCAACTGATGTCTTAAAAGAATACATTCAAAAAGGTTTTAAAATCGATGTTGAACGTATGAAACAAGGTGAGAATGTTTTTGGTAAGGATTACTTCCGTGAGTTGATTGAAACCGTTCGCTCCATTAGAGCAAGTGAGCGACGTATATGGCAACAAATAACAGATGTCTTTGCGGAAATTTCATACGATTATGATAAAAATTCAGATATTACCAAGAAGTTTTATGCGACAGTTCAAAACAAGTTTCATTATGCGATTACAGGCAAAACTGCTGCTGAAATTGTTTATAACAGTGCTGATAAAGACAAAGATCATATGGGACTTACTTCTTGGAAGAATTCACCCGATGGGCGTATTTTACAATCTGATGTAGTGGTTGCAAAGAACTATTTATCAGAAAAACAAATTCGCAGTTTGGAGCGTAACGTATCCGCTTACTTTGACTATGTAGAGCGTTTGTTGGAAGATGAAACTTTATTGGGAATGCAAGACTTTTCAAACAGTATTGATGAATTCTTAAAATTTAACCGCTATGAAATCTTGGAAGGACATGGGCATATTTTGCATCGTTCAGCTGAGAAAAAGGCAATTGATGAATATAAAGAATTTAACAAGCATCAAAGAATAGTTTCTGATTTTGATAAAGAAATTAAGCAAATACAAGGAGAGCATAAATGAGCGAAAAGAAAGAAAATGTGCCTAAAATAAGGTTTCCCGGATTCACTGATGTTTGGGAGCAGCATAAGTTGGAAGACGTTGTTTATGTCCGAAGTGGAAAAGACTATAAACATCTTTCAGAAGGCACAATTCCTGTTTACGGAACAGGCGGATATATGTTGAGTGTGAATGAAGCATTATCTTATGATGAAGATGCCATTGGTATTGGAAGAAAAGGAACTATAGATAGGCCTTATATCCTGAAAGCACCTTTTTGGACAGTAGATACCTTGTTTTATGCAACCCCGAGGAGAAATAATGATTTGAATTTTGTGTTTGACATTTTTCAAAGAATCGACTGGAAGAAAAAAGATGAGTCAACCGGAGTTCCAAGTTTATCAAAAACGGTTATAAACGATATTGATATTTCAATAACAAAAGGTAAAGAACAGAAACTTATTGGTAGTTTTTTTGCCAACTTAGACCAACTCATCACCCTTCATCAGCGTAAGTTAAATAACACACAAAAATTGAAGTCTGGACTGCTTCAAAAAATGTTTCCGAGAGATAGCGAAAATTTTCCAGAAATTCGTTTCCCGGGATTTACTGACGCTTGGGAATCGCGTAAGTTGGTGGATATTTTAGATGTTTGTAGTGGTCGTGATTATAAACATCTTCAAGAAGGAACTATTCCAGTATATGGGACAGGTGGATATATGCTAAGTGTAGATGATGCACTTTCATATGATAAAGATGCAGTTGGTATTGGAAGAAAAGGTACGATTGATAAACCATATATTTTAAGAGCTCCATTTTGGACAGTAGATACGCTGTTTTATGCAATTCCAAGAAATAATTTTGATTTGAATTTTACTTATAATATTTTTCAAAAAATAGATTGGAAGAAGAAGGATGAATCTACAGGTGTTCCAAGTTTATCTAAAACAACAATAAATGATGTTGATGTTCTTGTCCCTGAATTCGAAGAACAATTAAAAATTGGAAAACTTTTTTCCAATTTTGACAACCTCATCACCCTTCATCAGCGTAAGATTGAACACTTGCAGGAACAGAAGAAAGCATTACTACAACAAATGTTTGTCTAAGGAGGAAAATAATAATATGAGTAAAAATATACAAACCATTACGGCGAAACTGTGGGCGATGGCAAATGAGCTTCGTGGAAACATGGACGCCGCAGAATACAAGAACTACATTTTAGCCTTTATGTTTTATCGTTATCTGTCAGAACATCAGGAACAATATTTAGTTGAGAATAATGTTATTGATGTCGCCGACTGTGAATCCATCAATAAAGCATATTTAAAACAAGCGAACGGTGACGATTTGAATGACTACCTAGAAGATATTTCTTCAAGTTTAGGCTATGCCATTGCACCCCTTGATACTTGGGAATCTTTAGTTCAGAAGATTGACAACAGCATGGTGATTCCCAGTGATTATCAAACACTTTTTGATAACTTCAATAAGAACGCTGAATTAAACAAAGAAGCCGTAAAAGATTTTCGTGGCGTATTTAACGATATTAACCTGGGAGACTCTCGCCTTGGTTCTTCTACAAATGAACGTGCAAAATCACTTAACCGTATTGTTAAGCTTGTTGATGGTATTGATTACAAAGGGGAAGATGGCAAAGATATTCTTGGCGTAATCTATGAATATCTAATAGGGCAATTTGCAGCAAGCGCAGGTAAAAAAGGCGGAGAGTTCTACACACCTCATGAAGTTTCCAAAATCTTGGCTAAAATCGTAACGGATGGTGTAGAAGAATCGGACAATACTTTTTCGTTATATGACCCGACTTGTGGTTCAGGATCATTGCTGTTAACCGTTCAAGAGGAGCTGCCTGGCGGAAATAAACCGGGGGCGATTAAATTCTTTGGTCAGGAAAAGAATACGACAACATACAACTTAGCTCGTATGAACCTGATGATGCATGGTGTTTCATTCAATAACATGACACTGTCTAATGCCGACACCCTTGAAAGGGATTGGCCTGATGGACCGGATGCAAAAGGAATGGATCACCCACGATCTTTTGATGCCGTGGTTGCAAATCCTCCTTATTCTGCTCATTGGGACAATAGCGAAACGAAAAAAAAGGATCCACGTTTTAGCGAATATGGTAAGCTGGCTCCTAGAACTAAGGCAGATTACGCATTTATTTTACACAGTTTGTATCATCTGAATGATACCGGAACAATGGCGATTGTATTACCCCACGGTGTATTGTTCCGTGGTGCAGCAGAAGGTGCGATTCGTCAAATTATAATTGAGAAAAACTACCTTGATACAGTTATAGGATTACCTGCTAACTTGTTCTACGGCGTAACCATCCCAACTACGATTTTAGTATTCAAGAAAAATCGTAAAACAAAAGAAATCTTGTTTATTGATGCAAGCAACGAATTTGAAAAAGGGAAAAATCAAAATAAACTTACTGATAAAAACATCAATAAGATTATTGAAACTTATCGAAATCGTGTGGATGTTGATAAATATGCTCGCGTGGCATCATTGGAAGAAATCAGAGAAAACGAGTTTAACTTAAATATTCCCCGCTACGTGGATACGTTTGAAGAAGAACAAGCCATAGACCTTGATGAAGTGAACAGGCTATTAGAGCAGGACAGACAAGAAATCGCTAACCTTGAAGCCAAGATTAATGAACAGCTAAAAATTTTGGGTATTAATGTGTAGAAATTAATTGGAAAAGAGTCAAGGATATTGTTTATTTGTTAAAAAACCTGGGAGTAATTGGAGCTTTAAAAGTATTCATCAATAAAAATATGTGCCAAAGTTAAAAATATACGTTTAGTACATGATTCAAGTAATATTTAAAGTTCAGTTCATGGGTACTGGTACTTTTTACTTTAATAATTGAAACAATATTTTCCAGGTGTTACAATAAGATTATACCTGAAGAATGTTGCAAAAGAAATAATTAATAGGGCTTTTCAGACGATATAGGAGGATGTTATGCAATATAAAGATGTCTGTAAGTTGGATTTTCTCTTGGAAATGTCAGAACGTCAAATATCAGCACGTGAATTTTTCAGTAATGTTTTACTGAATTCTCTAGATAAAAATTTGGATTTGAAAAATGTGTTAATATTGTGCTTTGATAAGTATAATAATTTCCTTTCGTGGACAGATCGAAATGGCATTCTCATCAACTGTGAAGAACATCCATACAGAAAATTTGCCGTAAATGATGTGATAGGACATATGGCTTATCAGGATGCGTGCCGTGACCACCTGACTTATTTCAATGTCGTTCCTAGACTCTATAAATCCACAGATATAATTGACTCCATTGATTATGATAACTCCGCATATGTTCGCTTTATGGAAGAAAACTTCCACGAACATTACAGTGTGACCATGGCTTTAGGTATCAATGCTTACATTCAAATTATTTTTTTTAAATCTCTGGAGGAGGGCGATTTTACAGATGAGGAAATGGAGGAGCTGAATAAAATCTATATCTATATGGCCAATTCCTATAAAAACTTTAAAAAGCATGAACAGGCAAAGATCATCTCCAACATTCAGAATGAAATAATTTCCTCAGGTGAAAAGGCTTATTTGATCACTGACGACTTCAATCACATCATGAGCTATAACAAGACTGCGCTGAGTTATCTGGAAGACATTCTGGGATCATCTATTGATGATCAGATGAGTAACACAAAACCCTGTGCATGGCTACCTTTCCTTTTGGGAGGTGGGGATGATATACTCGCTACAAATCGTGTTCAGACTAGTATCATCAAAAACTATATTTTTAAAATATACACCTATGACCAGTGTTATTCACATGGTATCATAGATAGGTATCATTGGATTACAATTTCCAAGAACGAGGAAGGAAAGACTCCTGACAATATTGGGACAATACTGCATCTGACACAGTCAGAGTGGAAAGTAGCGGAGCTTTTATACGATGGACTTACCTATCAGGCCATCGCCGACGAACTGGTGCTGAGCTATCATACCGTCAAGAATCATGTGCAGAATATTTATACTAAGTGTGGAGTAAAAAGCCGTTTCCAATTATGCAAATTGCTCAAAAATATCGAACGATAATTATCATATTTGGTCATTCTCATTTTAAATAGGGAATCTTCCCTATTTAAAATAGTGAGAATGGCTACTTTTTTTTTAATATTGGTTTTGATATAATTTTCATATAAGAGATGTTCTGGAATATCCATATATCCTATACTAAGATGGGGTGGGAAGAATGATAAATTTAAAAAAAGAATATCTAATATATCAATATAAATAAATAACATCTATTGTTATTGGACGGAGGGAATCAATTGCCACGGCAAGGAATTATATTTAATATTCAGCGTTTTACCATCCACGATGGACCGGGCATTCGTACGGAATTGTTTTTGAAAGGGTGTCCCCTGAGATGCGATTGGTGCAGCAATCCCGAGAGTCAGATTGCTTCTATAGAGCTGGGAGTGTACAAAACCAAATGTATTTCACGCAAAAAATGCGGCGAGTGTGAGAGAGTCTGCCCCGAGGAGGGTGTACTGAATTTTACGCGAGGTAAACTTACTTCTATAGATTATAGTAAATGTACCAATTGCCTTGCTTGCTATAATGCCTGTCCTTCGGATGCGATTAAGCAATGGGGTAAGTTCATGTCCGTGGAAGAATGTATGAAAGAGATCCGCAAGGACAAGGGATATTATGATCGATCCGGTGGCGGTGTTACGGTTTCCGGCGGCGAACCTCTGATTCAAAGCGACTTTGTTGCAGAGCTTTTTAAAGCTTGCAAAGACGAAGGAATCCACACTTGTTTTGAATCCACCTTCTATGCTGACTGGAAAGAAATTGAAAAGATTCTGCCATACACAGATCTTATTATTTCGGATATCAAACATATGAATTCCAATATCCATAAAAAGTACACCGGAGTACACAATACTAAGATTCTGGAAAACTTGAAGCGACTGGTGAATGAAGAACGTGAACTCATTCTGCGGGTTCCGATTATTCCCAATATAAATGACGATATGGATAATATAAAAGCTACTGCTGATTTTATGATTGACGAGCTTGGTGGTCGTGTTAGAACACTACAACTTTTGAGCTTTATGCGTTTGGGAGAAGAGAAATACCTCTCGCTAGACATGCCATACAAGATGGAGGATGTCAAGGTTAACAGGAGATCATTTCAGAAGCATATCAATCAACTAGCTGACTATTTCAACAGCCGTGGCATCCACTGCCAGGTAGGGACGAAAGAAAAACAATAAAATAATTTATAAGGAGATGTTTTGTAATGAATTCTATGAATACAAACAAGTGTAAAACACCGTGCGGAACAGAGCCTTTTGACTATACTTACAGTCTGGGCTATCAGGTTCACCATGAAGATTGGTCTCCGTTCCCGCGGGTAAACCATCTTAGACAGACATTCTTAGACAGACCGTATGACGTTGACGTGGAGAGGTTAAGGTTGGTTACCGAGGCCTATAAGAAACATGAAGGATGTACAACAAAGCTTAGGTGCGCTTATGCCTTTGAGAATATCCTGAACAATGTAAACCTGGAAATCTATGACGAAGATATCATACTGGGCGAGATAGCAGCACCGGCAAAGGCATCACCCATATATCCGGAGTTTTCTGTAAACTGGATAATTGATGAAGTACAGCATTTCCCTTTTGAGGAGCGTGCACATGATCAGTTCTACATAAGAAATGACGAAGACAGGAAAGAAATTGTAGAGCTTTGTAAATACTGGGTAGGGAAGACAGTTGATGATCTTATAAATTCAAGACTGGAAGAGGATCAGCTCAAGGGCTCTGAGGTAGGTAAAAAGATTTTTCAGACCAATCTATATCATTATGCAGGTGTTGGACACCTGGTTCTGGACTATGAAAAGCTGATGAGAGTTGGCTTTAATGGCTTGATTGAAGAAGCCAAGGCAGCTTTTACACAGCTGACTAAGAAAGATCCAGACTATGCCGATAAGAGGGACTTCTACGAGGCAATGATCATTTCACTTAAAGCTGCTAAAAAGTACATTGAGCGTTATGCAAAACTGGCTGAAGAGCGCGCTGAAGCAGAAAAGGATCTCAAGAGAAAGAAAGAACTTGAAACCATGGCAGCAAACTGCCATCAGATAGCAGGTGGTCCGGCAAAGACTTTCTGGCAGGCGATACAATTATTCAATTTTGCTACAACTCTTACTCAAATTGAAGGAAATGGACATTCAATTTCCTACGGTCGTATGGATCAATGGCTATATCCTTATTATGAGGCTGATATAAAGAATGGTATTATCACAAAGGAATGGGCTCTTGAGATTATTGAGGTTCAGTATGTTAAGATGAACAACCCTACTAAGCTGAAGGATAAGGGAACTGTAATCGTACGAAATGGCCGTGGATTCGGTGGTGAGTGCCTGACCATTGGCGGCGTAGATTGCCATGGAAATGATATGACCAATGATTTGACCATGTTGATGTTGGAAGCTTCTGCACATACACGTATGATGAACCCTTGGCTCTTAGTACGTATGCATGAAAATACACCTTATGAATTAAAGGTGAAGACTGTTGAATGTATTCGTGCAGGTTATGGACATCCGAAGATTTTCAATGACGGCCCAACTATCAAGGCTATGATGAAGAAGGGTATGACGCTTGAAGAGGCAAGAGACTATGCGGTTATCGGCTGCGTTGAGCCTGATCTTCCCGGTAAGGAATACGGCTGGCATGATGCCGCATATGTGAATACCGCAAAGATGATGGAAATGGTAATTAATGGCGGGCGCTGTCTAGATTGCGGACCTCATTGTGCAAGATGGGAAAACTGCGGAGCTATCGGTGGACACCTTGGACCGGATACTGGCAGCCTTGATACCTACAAGAACTTCGAAGAGGTTCTAGAGAGTGTCGACAAGCAGTTTGCTTACTGGTGTGATCAGATGTGCAGCAGCCTGAATATCATCGACAAAGCACATAGACAACGTAAGCCTCTTCCTTTTGTTTCCTCATTTTTTGAGGGTTGTATTACTACTGGTAATGATCTGACAGAGGGTGGAGCTAAATATAACGGCATTGGTCCGCAGGCTAGTGGTATTGGCACCTGTGCAGATTCATTGGCTACGATTAAGCAGCTGGTGTTCGATGAAAAGCGCTATACCGGTGCAGAACTGCTTCAGGCAGTTCTTGACAATTGGAAAGGCCACGAGGCTCTCTATGCTCTTGTAAACAGCTCAAAAGTTCATCATTATGGCAATGATGACGATTATGCAGATGACTTGTTCAAATATATGTTCGAATGCTATTGCAGACATATTGCAGGCCGAAAGACTCCAAGAGGCGGTGAGTTCAGTCCGGGTGTATACTCTGTAAATGCAAATGTAGGTATGGGTATAAATACTAACGCTTCCATTGATGGTCGTAAAGCAGGTGAGGCTATCTCTGACAACATGGGGCCGGTACATACGGAAGGTGGTTCTCACGATATTAACGGACCGACTGCTATTGCAAACTCTGTAACCAAGGTTGATCACAGTCTTGCCACTAATGGTACTTTGCTGAACCTTAGGTTCCCGCAGGAGGCTATTGCAGGTACAGAAGGAAGAGAAAATCTTGTAAGCTTCATCGATGAGTATATTGCTAAGCAGGCAATGCATGTTCAGTTTAATGTCATGAGTGCGGCAACGATGAGAGCTGCACAGAAGAAGCCTGAAGATTACAAAGACATGCTGGTACGTGTTGCCGGATACAGCGCTTACTTTGTAGAACTTGGTAAGCCGCTACAGAAGGATTTGATTCAGCGTACAGAGCTTCATTTCTAATAGTTAATTACTCCAATAAAATCTTTTATAGAAGATGGAGGCTGTACATTAGGCGGTATAGGCAAGAATATGTTGAAATAAAAAGAGAAAGGAATTTATATGGGTATGATAGGAAGAACTGAACTTTGTCCACATGGGAAGCGGGAAAAAATGTTGTATGGCAAAAGTAGAAGAATTGGCTCTAATCTGAGTATACCAAGTTAGTACAGGACTATCCGAATAATCCTTGGGATACATTGGATGGGGGATATGTATTTCTTTGAGAAGAAAAAAATTATGTTAAGGCAAAAGAGCTATATGAAAAGAGTTTAGTTATAGCGAAAGTACCTGTATGAATTTTTTATGAATATTTAACTTTCTGATTTCTTAAGCAGCTGTAAATTTCATTTATATATAAACTCCACATTTACTTCCTATCAGATACATTTCCTGGATTAAAAGAGGATTGTATCGAGCACTGAAAAGGATTGTAGGGCGCATTGATTTGGATGTACTCAATAGACTGGTGTAAGAAATTCCTACAATTACAGAGATTTAGAATGATTTTTATAAGTTTAGACCGTGGCAAAGAAAGGAAAAAATCTTAGACTACAGAATTGAGCTGCTGCTGAAACAGGAACTTTCACAGCAAAAACAAGAAAGCTAACCTAAGCTAAATCTTGTATTATACTTGCCATATGGAAACCTCCTTTCTGTGCCTGTGTTGTTGTAATAACTTAGACATAACACAATTTAGAAGTTTTCCTCATTTATTTTTTGAGTAAATATAACACATGTATTGTAATCCTAAATAAGAATATTATAAAAATGTATTAGTATATTGACAAAAAAAATAAATTGGTGTATTATACTGAGGTATTAAATCGCATGAAGTGATTAATTGGAATAATAATTTACTATTTATTAAAAAATGTAGAAATTTAACTATGAAGGTTAAGGAGTCCGTTTATGAATGGATTGTTTAACCTTTATTTTTTTTAAGAAGTGTGATTATTTGTGACAATAAGGGAGGGCGTTAATGAAAAAAGTTAGATTTATTATCAAAAGAATAGCACAGGTAATACCTATGCTATTTATAGTGTCAGTACTTGCTTTTACATTAAGCAATCTTTCTGCAGGCGATGCGGCGGCGATTACACTTAGAGGAGATGGAGTAGAGGTTACGAAAGAAAATCTTGAAGCTGTGCGAAGTGAGTTTGGTCTTGACAAGTCCTTACCTGAACAATATTTGAATTGGTTGAAAAAGGTGGTTAAGTTTGATTTCGGAACGTCTTTTCAGACTAAGAAACCTGTTATCAATGAAATAGCAAGACGGTTTCCGACAACATTAAAATTAGCTATTACTGCAACATTTTTTTCCCTTTTACTGGCAATTCCAATTGCATTAATATCGGCAAGGTATCAAAACAGATTACCAGACCATATATTTAGGCTTTTATGTACGGCATTAGCAACAATGCCAGATTATTGGGTAGGGCTTATGCTAATGTTTGTTTTTGCAGTATTATTGAAAATTTTTCCTGTTATTTCAGGAAGTGAAATGAAAAATATTTTTCTTCCGGCAATTACATTAAGTCTTGCGCCTATGGCTACATATGTGCGGCTTTTGAGAAATAATCTCGTGGAAATAAAAGGCTTTGAATATATGAAGGCGGCAAGAGCAAAGGGATTAAGTGAAACGATGGCACTTATTAAGCATGGACTTAAAAATGCAATGGTTCCATGTTTAACAATGCTTGGTACAAATTTTGGTATATTAGTATCAGGCAGCTTTGCAATTGAAACAATATTTTCTTGGAATGGCATAGGGAAGTTTGCTGTAGAAAGTATTAAGCTTAAGGATTTTCCTGTTATACAATGCTATATAATGGTGGTTGCTTTTACATATATAATGCTTAACTTGGCATTAGATATAATTTATGTATTTATTGATCCAAAAATTCAATTAGATTAAGGTGTAGGATATGAAAAGTGAAAATAAAAGACTTTTTAAAAATATTATCGAAGTTTTAATGAAGGATAAGTTGGCTGTTGCAGGACTGGTAATAGTACTGGTGTTTCTTATATTAGGGGCGTTCGCTTCACAAATTGCACCACATGACCCTATCGAGGTTGTACTTTCAAGAAAGCTACAGCTTCCATCATTGGAATTTCCTATGGGTACAGATAATATGGGAAGATGCATATTTTCCAGAATACTTTATGGCACAAGAGTTTCGTTATATAACGCACTTGTGGTTCTTGCAGCAATACTTGCAGTTGGTATTCCGCTTGGAATTACGGCCGGATATGTTGGAGGTTGGGTAGATAATCTGATAATGAGATTATCAGATATTGCCTCTACTTTTCCATCAAGTCTGCTTGCCCTTGCAATAGTAGGAATTGCAGGCCCGAGCATGAAAAATATTATGATTGTGTTCATATTTTTATGGTGGGCACCTTTTGCACGAATTATACGAGGTACTGTTATAAAAATCAAAGAAAAAGACTTTGTTACAGCAGCGGTTTCCTGCGGCAGTTCAAGATTTAAAATAATAATAAACCATATCTTTTTAAATTCTGTTTCACCAATAATAGTTTTATCAACTCTTAGAGTTGCAGCTATTATAATGCATTTGGCGGCATTTTCATTCATAGGTCTTGGAACGCAGCCACCTCAGGCTGATTGGGGAGTTATGCTAAATGATGGAAGACAGTTTATTACAACTAATCCAATATTAATGCTTTGGCCTGGACTTGCGATAATGTTTTCGGTTTTTGGTCTAAATATGCTTGGAGAAGGATTTAATAGTGCATTACTGCCGATTTCAGGAGAAGGTAATAGCCAAAAAGGAGTAAAGTATGAATGAGATACCAATACTTGAAATTAAAAATTTAAAAACTTATTTTTATCAAAAAGAAGAAACAATAAAGGCTGTTGATGACATAAGTATGAAAGCCTTTTCAGGGAAAATAACTGCGATTGTAGGAGAAAGTGGCAGCGGAAAATCTGTAACAACACTTTCTATTTTGAGACTTATACAAGGAAATGGAAAGATTATTGGGGGAGAAATACTTCTGAAGGGGGAAGACATGCTTAAAATGACTGAAAAACAGCTTTGTAGCATAAGAGGTAAAGATATTTCCATGATTTTTCAAGATCCGTCTGGAGCATTAAATCCTGTTATTAAAATAAAAAAGCAGCTCATTGAAGCTATAAAGTTACATAATAAGCAAATTTCAAAAAAAGAATGTATTGAAAAATGTATTAAAATGATTAAAGCGGTTGGCTTAAGAGAACCAGAAAAAATTATGGAAAGCTATCCATTTGAGCTTAGTGGTGGTATGTGTCAAAGAGCTATGGTTGCTATGGCACTTTTATCGACTCCAAAAGTGTTAATTGCTGATGAACCTACAACTTCACTTGACTTAACTATACAGGCAGTAATACTTGATGAAATTTATAAACTTAAGGGAAAAAATATGGCAATTATACTTATTACCCATGATTTGAGTGTTGTAGCACAAATGGCAGACGATGTATATATTATGCATAATGGACATATTGTGGAAAGCGGTACAGTATTTGATGTTTTTGATGTTCCAAAGCACGAATATACAAAATCGTTGCTTAGATCAATTTCATAAAATGTGGTAATGGAGGTCACAATGAGTCTTATTGAAGTGAAAAATGCCTATAAATGTTATGGTAAAATAAAAAAACATTCAGTTTATGCTTTAACAGATGTAAACCTTACAATAGAGAAAGGAGAAATAGTTGGGCTTGTAGGAGAAAGTGGCTGCGGAAAAAGCACATTGGGGAAAATTTTTCTTAAACTTGAAAAGCTAACAAGCGGAAAAGTGTTTTTTAATGGTCAGGATATAACAAATTTTTCTTTTAACCAAATGTTAAGTATTAGAAAAAATATGCAGATGATTTTTCAAAATAGTAGTAATGTTTTTAATCCTTACTTTACAGTAAGGCAGGTTTTATCTGAACCATTAAATAATTACTTTAAGTTATCCTATGAAGAAAAAGAAAAAAGAATGACGTTGCTTCTTAAAAGAGTAGGGCTTAACAATTCTTATCTTGAAAGATATGGCAACGAGTTAAGTGGTGGTCAAAGACAAAGGATAGGAATTGCAAGGGCTTTAATACTTAATCCTGAATTTGTTGTTTGCGATGAACCAGTGTCAAGCGTTGATTATGCTATAAGAAATCAGCTTTTAACGCTCCTTTTAGATTTAAAGCATGATTTTGGACTTACTTATCTTTTTATTTCACATGACCTTTCGGCAGTAAATAAAATATGCACAAAGGTTGTTATTATGTATCTTGGAAATATCATGGAAATAATACCTAGAATGGATGAGAATGTAGAACACCCGTATTCAAAAGCACTTCTAGCAGCGGCGCTTTCTGCTGACCCACATAACAGAAGTGAAAAGAAGATTTTATTTAAGGAAACAGATGAGATATTTGTTCCAAAAAAAGGGTGCGCATTTCAAAACAGGTGTCTTTATGCAAAGGAAATATGCAAAAATAAAAAACCGATTTTAACACAAATTAAAGATGGTCATTATGTAAGCTGTCATTTGTGTAAAATATAGTATTTTTTAGGAGGAATAAAATGAAAAAAGTGGCTTTAGTATTATTAACGGCAATGATAATGGGTACAATAGCATTATCAGGCTGTGGCAACAGCGGTACAACAACTGGATCCTCTGCTATTAATGAAGCAGAGGCAAATGGGGAAAAGGAAGTTGTAATAGGTATATACAGGGATGCCCTTATGGATGAAATGGATGCGGCTTCTTATAGAGGACCACATTTTGTATACAAAATGATTTATGAAGGTCTTGTTGAAGATGGTGGAGAAGAAGGCATAATTCCCCAGCTTGCTACAAGCTGGGATATTGACCCAGATGGAAAAACATATACATTCCATTTAAAAGAAGGTGTTAAGTTTTCAGATGGTAGTGACTTTAATGCAGACAATGTAGTGTTTAACATGAAACGTTGGATTAATAATGATAGACATTCATCATTAACCTCCAACAAAGTGGATAGCGTTGAGGCATTAGATGAATACACTGTTAAAATTGTATTCACAGAAGCAGCATATTCAATTTTAAATGAACTTACATACCCAAGACCAGTAAGATTTTTGAGCGAAAATGCAGTTGAACCGATTAAAGGGGATGCACTCGGAACATTTCTTGGCAAACCAATAGGAACAGGGCAGTGGATGTTTGAATCATATACAAAAGACGAGGAGTTTACACTCGTGCCTAATCCATACTACTGGGGTGAAAAACCAAAAGTTGACAGAATAAGATTTAAAGTTATTGTAGATGGACAGGCTAGACTTATGGCATTAAAGAGTGGTGAAATTGACATTATTGGTGGAGATCTTATGGGTAAAATACCGATGGAAAGTATTGTAGATGTAAGAGATGGCGGAGAATTCGATTTTTATAATAAACCTACAATGTGTTCACACTTTATGTTCTTCAACCAGCACAATGAATTATTACAAAATAAAAATATTCGACTTGCATTTAACTATGCTATTGATAAAGAAGATATGGTAACAAATCTTTTTAATGGAGTTGGAGCACCTGCTGACGACGGATTATATCAGCCTACAGTGCCTTATACAACAGAAAAAAACAACTATTCTTATGATTGCGATAAGGAAAAGGCGAAAGAACTTTTTGAACAGGCTGGACTTGCTGATACAGATGGTGATGGCATCCTTGAAAAGGACGGACAGAATATTGAATTAAAACTTACATTATCAGCGGATGAATTTCCGGAATGGAAGTCTATGGCAGAGTATGTTCAGTATCAGCTTATGGAGGTTGGAATAAAAGTCAATTTAAATATACTTGATGCAAACGGTTATGAAGATGCCCATATGAATACAAAGGATTATGATTTATGTTTCCTTAGAACATCATCAGATTCATGGGTTCCACACAGCTCAATAAGAGAATTGTTTATGCCATTAAGCTCTCTTAATGGAGATTGTCAGGTATGGATGGATGACACATTAATGAGGTATATCCAGAAAACACTTTTAACACTTGATGAAACTAAAAGACAGGCAAGTTATGACAAGGTATTTAGCTATATTAGTGAAAATGTATTAACTGTGCCTTTATATTACCCAGTAACAGCATTTGCTGTAAACGGTGAAAAAGTTACAAAATTTGAACCTGGTGTAAATAACTATGCACCAGTAAACTGGACAACATTAGATGTTAAGTAACTAAATTAGAGCAGGTTTTAAACGGTGGCATATTTGGGAGTACCTTGTCTGTATGCTACCGTTTTTTATAAAAGGTGATTGCTTTATGACTATATAATAAAAGGGAGAAAATATTTATGATAGCTGAAGAAAAATTAAAGAAAAACTGGACTGAAGGTGCGTCAAATTACACAAATATTGTTAAAAGAGAATTGGAAGGACCTTTAAAACAGGCATGGCTTGATATTATACAGAAAAATGTATCGCAAAAAAGTGGTATGCAAGTGCTTGATGTAGGCACAGGACCAGGTTTTTTTGCTATAATTATGGAACTTAGTGGAAATAATGTAACAGCTATTGACTGTACAGAAGCAATGATTGAGGAAGCCAAAAGAAATACGGCTGAGGTTGGAGTATCACCAAAGTTTTATGTTATGGATAGCCATAAGCTTGATTTTAAAGATGAAAGTTTTGACCTTATAATAAGCCGAAATGTTGCATGGACTTTGATTGATGCAAAAAAAGCGTATACTGAATGGAAAAGAGTACTTAAGAAAAACGGGAAAATACTTATATTTGATGCAAATTGGAATCATAGATTCTATGATGAGGAATATATGTGTAAATATAATGAGGATATGGTAAACTATGAGAAAGCATTTAATAAGTCTGCACCTTATATTACAAAGGAACAGGAAGATTACAGAAAGAGTATGCCTATGTGTGCCAGAATACGTCCGCAATGGGATATTAATACGCTTTTGGAAATAGGCCTTAAAACAATTTATTGTGATATTGATGTTACTGAAAGATTATGGAGCGATGAGCAGAAGATAATGAGTCATTCAACACCTATGTTTATGATTGCGGCAAAAAGATGAGCTTCATACTGAATTGAGAGCAAAAAACAGAAAAAAATGACGTTTTTTTCCTGGAAAAAGGATAAAAATATAGATGATATATTTCAAACTTAAAAAATTTAAGTCAGTTTACAAGACAAAATTGAGTGAAAAATTATGAAGCAGAGTCGGCAGGTAAAATTAATAATCTACGGATTCTGTTTTTTTATGTTAAGGCAAGAATGGAAATATGGTGTATATCCATTTGGTTGATGAAGAGAAGGGATTATACTTTTATCTTGGTTGAGAGGATTGTCATACCAAAGGACACGTCTATTTCATTCAAAAATACGATATGCAGGAGGTGTACAAGGCATTAGAATCGGCAGAAATGTTAGTGCTGGCATCTACGATTTATTGCTTTGGGCTCAGAGGACAATTACAATGTGTCATTCACAGAACGTATGCAATCGGGGAGCCAGAAAAATTAAAGATAATTATGATCATCTTAAGCTCTGGAAGCCATAATGTGCTGATAGATGGTAAGGAAAAGGAAAATACCAGAAATGTATTTGAAAATCTCGAAGAACGTTTGGGATAAGAAATTTTGCGTTTAAATAAAAATAGTGTAAAGCTTATAATGAATTGGAAGATTACCTTAAATCATGACTATTATTAATTATAAAATTTAAAATGTGAAGATTTTACCAATAAATGTGAATACAGTCCATGTACTATATTATATTTTTTTCATAAAATGAATATCAAAGGCACCAAGATAAAAGAAAAATTATTATTATGAAAAAATCCATCGTATTTATGATTTTTGTACTGTTGGGTATCTTAACGGCTGCGGGCGTAAAAACGATAACAGCAAACTTCAAATCTCGTTAAATGGAGAGAAATATGAATAATGGATATGTTTATTTAAGGCTTTATAAAGAAGAAATAGAGGAAGGAGAGGGTGCTGATTTTTATTTTTCTATAAGTGTTAGAGGATTTGATTCCCAAAATAATGTTCTTTTGATATAGGAGGTCATCTAGTGAAAAAAAGAATTATAATTCTAATGATAGCTATTATATGCTTTAGTTCCTTACCAATTTCGGTCAGTGCGCGAGATTATACGCAAGCCGAGGTAAGAGCACAGGGACTTAAATATTTAGGTCTGTTTAAAGGCGTTTCAGACACCAATTTTGATCTTGAACGTGCGCCGACACGTACGGAGACACTAGTATTATTTATAAGAATGATCGGGGAAGAAGCTGCTGCTAAAAACAGCAACTGGGCACACCCGTTTACAGATGTTCCAAAATGGGCAGATGCATATGTTGGATATGCCTATAATAAGGGCTATACAGTTGGAATTTCTGATACGAAGTTTGGAGCTAATGACATAGCAGAGGGCTATACATATCTTACTTTCATGTTGCGTGCCTTGAGTTATTCAGATGGAAACGGAGGAGACTTCACATGGAATAATCCATATACGCTTGCTAGCTCGATTGGTTTGATGACAAGCGATGTTGACACTAATGATTTTCGCCGTGCTGACGCTGTGTTGGTATCTTGGAATGCATTACCTCTACCGATGAATGGTGGTAATAAGGCGCTTGCGCATCTTCTTATTATGGGAGGTGTTTTCACCCAGGAACAGCTTGATACTGCAATTGCAATGGTAGAAAATCAAACCGGTCAGGAAACTACAGTTGATGGTGTAAGAATAGGCAAATATGTCTGCGCAACCGATTCATATGGATATTCTTATAATGCGGCAGAATACTGTCCAAGTGTTACCCTCAAAGATGACATGAGCTTTTTAATTTACGCAAATACTGGAGAAGGAATGACAACCGGAAGTGGGAATTGGCATACAGGAGCCACCGACACGGGCGAAATTGCCATTTATCTCACTGTAAACGATTCAAACTGGTTCGAAGATACGAATTATTGCTTTACCACTACAGCCGGCTCTAGCGTTTTATTTGTAGAGGATGGCAGTATTGGTATTACACCTGTGTATTCTGAGTTTGTGCTGAATTAATCAACATTGTGGACGGAAATAAACTTCTTCGTAATTTAAAACTGATCCGGTCAAATGGGTTGGAACAAATAAGGATATATTGTCAGGTACGTATGTTGATACATTAGCATACACGGAAAACACAACTTATGATGTAAGGGTTATAGTAACAGGTGCAATAAATGTAACGAGTGCTTCAGCTGAAAATCGTGATATTAATATTATTGCCTTTTAATTGTTAGTGTGTATTTCATAAAATAAAGATATGTTGTACTAGTGATTATATTAATTACTAATATAAACTTTTTTCAATAAAAAGAGTTAGCATTTTCAAATTTATATTAAATGAACTTATACCATTAATGTTATTGAAGAAATTAATTCTAGAATATTAATTCCTTCAATAACATATAAAGTTTAAAGTGATTTTTTTAAGGCTGCCAATTTCATATTGACAGCCTTAAAGTCATAGGTAAAATTATATTAAAGATTATACTTATGTGTTATATTTTATTATTTACAGACTTTTTTAGTCTCTTTATCTCTTTAAACTTTTGACTTTTCCCATTGAAGATATGCATTATACATTTGAAGTGCATGTTTCATATTCTTATCGGTTACTTTCGATGGATTTTTTAAAATATTTCCCATTTGTATGAGTTGTGATTCTACAAATTTTGGGTTGTTCATTTTGCTTTGAAGATTTACTTTCTTATTTTTGGCAGAAATAATACTTTCTTTAAACATAAAAAGGAGAAAGCTATGTTTTTTTTGTTTTGGTATTTGTTTGGATGACTCAAAAACTTGTTCAAACATTTGATACAGCTTTTTTCTTCTGATACGTAAGTAAAATATAAGGCCTATAATAACTAAGATTAAGACTACTATAATTATAATCCATTTTGTTATGTGCATATTTGTATACTCCTTTTATAAATTTCTATATGATGTATTTTATCGCAAATTACAACAAAATACATCACATTTTTAATAAATACTTTATAAATGATTAATATTAAGTTATAGTAATACATTTCTTAAGATTTCTAGAATTGGATATACCTTAAATATTTTGATTCATTTTTCCTTTTCAAGGGTAAATATGCGATTCTGATTAAAGAAAAGGGGTGGCTTACAATTGCAACATTCCTGAATGGATATATATTAGTATGCAAAAACAATTGGTTCCATGAATAATTCCAATTGAATGTCTTGATACTTTCATTGATAGTTTTTTATCACTCTTAGTAGCCATATAAAAGACACACTGGCAAATATACCAAATTGGATTAAACCGACATTTAGAATGGTTATGTAAAGTAAAATTATTAATGTGAATAATAATTTTTATAATGCATTTATAAAGAATTAATCGTGTAATATAATTTTTAGAAAGTTATCCAAAAATCATTCTCAAATTGTCTTATAATTCTGTTATGGTATAATATGGTTATAATTAGATAGACTCAATTTTTAGGAGGAATAAATTTGATAAAAGATGTTACAGCAGCAGTTATTATTAATGATGATCTAATATTAATAGCTAAAAGAGGAAAAAATGAAAAGCTAGAGGGAAAGTGGGAATTCCCAGGCGGAAAGATAGAAAAAGGAGAAACGCCACAGCAATGTTTAAAAAGAGAGATACAAGAAGAATTAAACATAGAAATTGAAGTAGGTGATTTTTTAGGTGAAAGCATTTATAAATATTCTAATGAAGAAATAAGGTTATTGGCATACTTATCAACAATAGTAGAAGGTGAAATTAAATTGTCAGTTCATGATCAGACTAGATGGGTTAATATTAATGAACTTGATAGATTTGATTTTGCTCCAGCTGATATACCCTTAATAGAAAAGCTAAAGAAGAGGAAGCAAGAACGTAATTTGTAAAATTAAAAGAAAAGAATTATTAATAGCAAGTCATTGTAATCCTTGGTAAAATGAAACGATAACGAACGACTAAATATTATTATGTCCTACACAATGTCTTATTTGATAATTGATTAATAGATTTTAATAATTGAAGAAAATTACTATATTTCAAAAATATAAAAGATAAAAATTATGTATTGTTAAATATTAATGAAAACATAAAATTAAATCTGAATAAAGATCAGATTTCTTATATAAGAGGGCATATGAAAAATGAATATAAGTAGGGTGATAAATAATGAAGTGTTGTTATAAAGGGTTTATAAGTGAGTTTTTAATTTTAACAAAAGAAAATTGGCTTAAGGAAATGATTATAAATTATAATCAATTATGTGGTGAGGAACCCGGAAAACTTCAAATAAACGCATGGGATGATTGTTATGATAAAATTGCATTAAATATGAAAAGTTATAAAGATAAGAATTATTATTTAATATTTGAATATGAATTGCCACACGAAGGTGGTAGAAGACCGGATTTAATAATATTAATGAAAGAAAATATTGTTGTGATTGAGTTTAAAGAGAAGAGTGGAATTAGCAGGGCAGATTTAGATCAAGTTGCAGCATATTCGAGAGATATAAAGAATTATCATAAATTTTCACATATGAAATCTGTTTCACCTATATTAATTCCTACTAAATCTGTAAGTAAACTTAAATCATTCGGCAAAGTTACAGCTTGCTCTCCAGATAGGCTTGGAGAAATTATTTATTCTTTAGATGGAGAAGGGATTGATTATGATCCAGAAGCATGGATTGATTCGGAATATCAACCTCTACCGACTTTAGTTCAGGCAGCAAAGAAAATATATATAAAAGAACCATTGCCATATATTAGAAAAGCTAATAGTGTTGGTATACCTGAGGCAATAAAATTACTGAAGGAATTATCTCTTATGGCAAAAGAAAATGAAGAAAGAATTTTAGCATTAGTAACAGGTGTTCCAGGAGCAGGAAAAACTCTCCTAGGACTTCAATTTGTGTATGAGTGTTTTAAAGATGATAATAGCAAACAATCAGTTTTTTTATCAGGAAATGGACCATTAGTTGAAGTATTACAGCATGCATTAAATAGTAAAGTTTTTGTTCAACCTCTTAGAAACTACATAAAATATTATGGTTTAATGAAAAGAGAAACAACTAAAGAAAATATTGTTGTTTTTGATGAGGCACAACGAGCATGGGATCTTAATCATGTTAAGGAAAAACATAGAATTGATGCTTCTGAACCAGATTTAATGATCAATATAGCTGATAAAATACCAACGTGGGCTGTAGTTTTAGGTCTTATCGGTGAAGGACAAAAAATACATAATGGAGAAGAGACAGGAATAGAGCAATGGAAAGATGCTATTAATAAGAGTAATAATAGATGGAAGGTTGTATGTCCTAGTAAATTAGCAAACCTATTTAATGATGTAGTAGAAGTTAGAGTAGCAGATGAACTAGATTTAAATGTTACATTAAGATCTCATCTTGCGGAAGATGTAACTTTATGGGCTGACTCATTATTAAAAGGAGATATTAAAAACGCAAAGATACTATCAAGCAAAATTAATTGTGAAGGTTTTAATATGTATGTAACAAGAGATTTAAATAAGGCAAAAAGATATTGTAGTAATAGATATATAAATAATAATGAGAAAAGATATGGACTATTGGCATCGTCAAAAGCAAAAATATTGCCTAAGTTTAATGTGGATAATTCTTTTAATACGACTAAACAACTAAAGGTAGGACCTTGGTTTAACTATGGAGCAGATAATGAACTATCATGTTGTAAAATGAATAGAGTTGCTACAGAGTTTGCGTGTCAAGGCTTGGAGCTTGATATGCCAATTGTGTGCTGGGGTGAGGACTTGATTTGGGAAAAGACTAAATGGAAAAAGTTTAAGCAAATAGGAGCTAAAGCAAAAGACCCTAATCAGTTAAGAATAAATAGTTATAGGGTTTTGTTAACTAGAGGAAGAGATGGGTTTATTATATATATTCCAAATTATCAAGAGTTAGATAATACATACAAAACACTTATTTTAAGCGGAGTTACAGAGTTATAAATGGAAAAGCATAATTAAGTAAAATTTTGATATGTTTAGGGGAAATTAAATTGGATGTAATTATAAAGAGTTTTATTAGTAAATTTTATAAAGTGAGAGCATTTTAAAATAAAGATACCTGTTCTTGTTAACTATTTCCTATAGAAGTACAATAAGAATAGAAGTAAATAAAGATAATTTTAGAAAAGAAGAGTACTATTATAATAGTCTAAAAATTAGATTATTATTAAGTTATTTAAGGTGATAGGATGAAGATAGCAATTTGTGATGATGAGGTTAATTTTCAAAAGGCTTTACAGGGGAAACTGGAAGAGCATTATAGTATGTTAGAAGTTGAAATCGAAGTATTCTCATCTGGAATAGATTTTATGAATAGGTTTAAAAAATATCCTATGGAATTTCAAATGATTTTTATGGATATTGAAATGCAAGGTCTAGATGGAATAGAAACATCCAAACTGATCAGGAAAATCAATCAGTCAATTCCAATTATATTTTTAACAAGTCATACGGAGCTTGCAATGGAAGGCTATGAAGTAGATGCTTTCCGCTTTCTTGATAAGCCGCTGAAGATGGAAAAATTAGTGAAAACACTGCATGATTTTGATAGCTTAAGGTTGTTGGATAGTAAAATAGAATTACAGGATGGAGAAAGAACCATACTGGTAAATTGGAGTGAAATCCAATATATACAAAGTGAAAATGTATACATTAATGTGTTATTAGAAGATACACAATACTTAATTCGAAAAAAATTGAGTAATATGGAAGAACAAATGCCAAAGCAGATGTTTTATAAGCCGCATAGAAGTTATTTGATAAATCTAGGATTTGTCAAATTCTTTGATGGAAAGAAAATCATGATGAAAAACGGAAATGAGATACCACTAAGCAGAGGAAAAAGGAATGACTTTAAAATATCCATGAGGAACTATTTACGCGTATTAGGATAAGACAGGTGAAGATATGTTTGAAAATTTATACATGATAATGGGTAACACAGAACTTTTAATTTTATTAATATTAATTGGAAAGTACATATATTTTGAGAAGTTTTTTAATAATTTACATACATGGTATTTATTCCTTGGAGCATTTTTCTTTAGTGAATTTATAATTAGCTTTTTTATTAACGAAGATATAATGAATGTTGCTTTACCATTTATGTTCTTTAGTGTACTGGTTTTTCTTTCAAGGGGAAAAAACAAACTAAGAGGTCTGTTTCTAGTATTTCCAATTTGCGGTATGATAGTCTCTTTTATAGTTTTGCCCGTTTCTTTTTTGTATTTATTTTCAAAATCCATGCATTCCATTATTAATACAGATTTAGCTTGGATGGGGATATTTGATATTATATTCTGGATAAGCTTTATATTGTTTCTATGTAAGGGGAAAAAATGGAGAAGACATTTTGATGAAATTATCAATAATAGAACCCTTTCCAAGTTGGAAAGAAATTTAATCAACACAACTGGTGTGTTTCTTTTGATGTTTTCAGTCTTAGTTTTATGTGTTGATGAGTTTAAAATTGAATCACTCTATGCCAAATGTTTTGTGGGCTTTGGAATTTTAATAGTAGCTTTTTTAGAAACTTCAATAATAATAATGGTGATTCAGGGAAATGGCAAGACTTATTTTCAACAGACAGCAATCCTTAATGAACATTATTTAAAGGCACAATTGGAGCATTTTAAGACATATCAAGAGACTCAAAGAGAGACTAGAAGAGTACACCATGATATGAAAAACCATATTGCCTGCCTATACAATCTAATTTTGGAAGAAAAATATGAAGAGACCAGTAAATACATTCTGGATTTAAATACACAGATTCAGCAGATAGATAGGGAACTCCACACTGGTAATGATATTGTGGATGCAATAGTAAATGAAAAGTTGACCAATGCTAAAAAAGATCAGATTTCTATTTCAATAGAAGGTAAACTAGGTTATATGACTGTTGATGCAATTGACCTTTGTACCATATTTTCCAATGCAATAGATAATGCAGTGGAAGCATTAAAAGATAGTTGCATTCCAGAGAAGGAAATCCAGATACAGTTTAAACAGCAGAATTCAATTCAGTTCCTTATGTTTTGTAATCCAGTGGAACAAGGAGAATCAACTCTTACTTTTTTCACAACAAAGAGGGATTATATCAATCATGGATTTGGATTGGGTAATATAAGAATGGCAGTAGAAAAATATAATGGACATATGGAGTATTATTTGGAAAATAAAGAGAATCAGAGTTTTTTTATACTAGAAATCATTTTGTTTATGCAATCTGCAACATAATTGAAGCGTTTCACAACAAAAATTACTATAGTGAAATGTCTGTAGCTATAATTGATAAAGAAACATAGAAAAAATATAGCAAAGGAGATTAAAATGTTGGAGAATAATGTCAAAATAAATGAAAAACAATGGAATAAAAAAGAGTGCAGAAAAAACACAAATAAATTGGCCGGAGGTATACTTATTTATGAATTAATAATGTTATTAATTGTTACTATAGATATGATTCGAAGATCTATACCATTTTTTATTGATGATCAGCTTGGTCTTGATTCTGTTCTTGATGAGGCTATGAATAGTGGAACTTCAAGTATTGTTGCGGTTTTTTTGGGGCTACTCTTTTTAGTTGCTTATTTTCGAAAATGTAATTACCGTAGATTAATTTTTCATATGCAGGATAAAATGACAGGAAGGTCATTTTTGATATTGCTAACGTTTTTTATGTCTGTTCAGGTTGTTTTTAATTTAACAGGTATGGGAATGGAGGCTTGCCTCAATCAATTTGGATTGAGCATTTTAGGGGAGATTGAAAGTGCCTCTAGTAATAGTACTACTATATCTATGCTCTTATATGCCTCTTTTATTGGCCCCATTTCGGAGGAAATTATTTTCCGTGGTTTTGTTATGAGAGGCTTTCAAAAATATGGGGATTATTATGCTATTTTTATGTCCGCAGTGATTTTTGGAGCCTTTCATGGTAATCTGATTCAAAGTATGTTTGCAGCTATGGTTGGTCTGGTACTTGGGTATGTAGCCATGAAATATTCTATAAAATGGTCTATCATCTTACATGTTATTAATAATTTTGTCTTTGGGGATTTACTTCCATATCTGACTTCAAATTTGAATGAATCCATGCAATCCATTTTATTTTATGTAATTGAAGGTATTTTCTGCGCAGGGGCAATTGCTATTATATTGCTGAAAAGAAATGAGGTTAGGGAATTTATCAAAAGGATAAAAGTGAAAAAAGGTTTATTGGGAGTAACCTTTACTTCTGTATGGATATTAATTTTTTTAATTGTTCAAATACTGATGGGAATATCGGGAATCGAAAAGTTGACAGTTTAATATTTCTTTTATATCAGAGTCAACCAAGTACAGAAAATATAAAATTATAGTATGCTGTTAAATATCAGACTTATTGGGTTAGTATTTTTACTATGTATTTCTGCATATCTGTTCCGTATAGAAAAGAGTCTAAAGGATCAAGGTTTTACTGTAAGGAGAGTAGATCATACGGATATCAAGAGAATTTGGGGATTATATTTTGAACAGAGTCTAACAAGGGAATAGGAACGAGAATTTTGATGGTGAGAGGTGGATTGTGTTTAAAGATATGTATTCCTTTAGTTGAATTTAGGTGATTAAAGTTGTAGTATTAAATAAACTTGATAAAAATAATATTTCTGTAAAAGAAGTATGTTAAATAAGTATTGATTATTTATATAATGTGTGAGGTTAAGAGTATGAGTGAATTACCAAAACTCCCCAATATCAGAAAGATTTTAGAAGAACAACTTTTGCAAGTTGGTATTGATACGCCAGAAAAGCTAAAAGAAGTCGGGAGTAAACAGGCTTGGCTTAGCATTAAGACTATTGATCCGTCTGCTTGCTATAATCGTCTATGCGCTTTGGAAGGTGCCATTCAAGGTGTACGGTGGCATTTCTTGAGTGATGATGTTAAGCATGAGCTCAAGGAGTTTTATAACAGTTTTAAATTATAAATTTGATTGGAGAAATAATAATGTTTGAATCAAGATGTGGTGTACGTTGTAATAATTGTGAGCGTAAAGAGCAAGTCAATTGTAAAGGTTGTATCGAAATGGAAATGCCATTTTGGGGTGGTGAATGTAAAGTAAAATGCTGCTGTGAAAAAAAAGGTTTAGATTATTGTGGTAAATGTGGTGACTTTCCATGTGAAATGCTATCCAATATGGGTAAAGAACAAGGATTTGATCCCACTGTGAAAATCACTCAATGTAGAATATGGCTAGAGGAAGAACATTAAAAATATTTACATTTTAGTTACTGGTTTGATTGTATTTAATATTACATCATTTATTATATTTTTTGTGATTAACTTCTTCATTATAGAAGGCTGGATTGAGGGTAGAGTGAAATATAAAAATAAAAAACAAATTGCTAATTAAATGAATTGTTAAACTCATAATTATAAAAAATAGGAGTAGTGCCTATGAATAAAGAAAATCAAAAAATAAATAAACTATTTTATTTACCTCACCGACTTATAAAAAAAATGGAGGGGATGGATCAGTATCCTCTAACGCTTGTAGAAGCGCCATCAGGTTTTGGTAAGACAACTGCTGTGCGAGAATACTTGAAAGCATACAAGCCACATGTAGTGCAACATTGGTATACCTGCTTAGGTGAAACTCCAGCAAAAGCATGGAGTGGTATTTGTGATATGTTAAGTCTGATTGATGATGGAACCGCTTCGGTTCTCAAGAAGTTAGACCTTCCAACTGTAGATACACTGGCAGACATGGCTCTCAACTTACGTTCACTTCGCTGTGAAAGCGAAACCTTTTTAGTGATTGACAATTATCAGCTTGTGGGTAGTAATCTTCCAAGACATATGATAAATGCTTTCTCAACACATGGCAATTCCAACTTACATATCGTTTTCATTACACAGCAATTAAAAGAGAGTTATAGTACTACAGTCCACCATGCAAATATTTATGGAATTGACAACAGCGACTTGTTGTTTGATAGGAAAACTATATCATCTTATTTTCGAATGGCTGGCATCCGCTTGACCGGTAAAGAACTGAATGCCTTAAACAATAGTACCGAAGGTTGGATATCGGCAATAAGGTTGCAAATGATTAACTATCAGCAAACAGGAACCTTTGCACGTACTACTGATATTGAATTGCTTGTAAAAACAGCTGTGTGGAATCTGCTGTCAGATGGCGAAAGGAATTTTTTGCTTTCGATGTCCGTGCTTGATGGATTTACTACCCGACAAGCTCAAATCATGATGGACGAAGTTACCTTGCCTGAAAGCATATTGAACTTGTTGGATGAAAATGCGTTTATTCGATATTTACCAGAAAAAGATCAGTATACTTTACACAGTATATTGCAGGATTATTTGAAAAGTCGATTTTATAATCATCAGCCTGAGAGGTTTCAGACGCTTATACTGAGAAGGGCGGGGAAATCCTGTGCTTATGTGGGAGATTACTATGCCGCGGCACGATTTTACTACAAAATACAAGATTATGAAGCCATTCTTTCTCTACCATTCGACGGGGTGTATTTGAACAATCAAAAGGAAAGGGACGTGTTGAACTTTATCACTGATTTTGTGAACAGTTGTCCGGAGAAAATACTGTGCAAGTATCCAATGGCAAGCGTGGGATTTGCTTTTCATTTATATATGGGTGGACAGCAGGAATCTTATATCAAATTGTACAGGTTAGTTACTAGTGTAATTCAAAATTCGGAAAGGATGTCTGAAGCAGAATTTAACCGGATTAAGGGTGAATTTGCTTTACTGGCATCCTTTGATGATTACAACGATATTCAGAAAATGAGTAAGGGCCACAGAATTGCATTGGCATATTTGGATGGGCCTAGTCTGTTTTTGATTCCAGATACCTCGTGGACATTTGGGAACGTTTCTGTTCTAAATATGTTTTGGAGGAAAACAGGAGAGCTTGAAAAAGAACTTGATGATATGGATGAATGTATGCCAATCTATTCTAAGCTAGTACAGGGTCATGGAGTAAGTGCAAATATAGTTATGAGGGCAGAGTCTTTGCTCTTACAAGGTGCGGATGCAGAGGCAGAGGCTTTATGTCACAAGGCACTGTATTTGGGAAGAAGCCAAAACCAGATAGTACTATGTCTTTGTGCCGAGCTTGTGCTTGCTCGGATTGCAATACTACGGGGGGATGTAGATGCTTTTAGGGTGGCTTTGGACAGCTTAAACAGGTATATTGCGTCCCCAGTTGATCGTTTCATACTGCGCGCTGTCGAGCTTTGCATAATGTCATTAAAGTTGGTATTGGGTGAAACAAAAGGGTTAGCAGATTGGATTTATGATCTTGAAAGTATGAAAAAGGTTTTGTACATACAGGCAATACCTTACGGTCATTTGCTTTATGGTAAGATTATTTTAATAGATAAACGGTACAATGAACTATACGGTCTGTCCGGGTTAATGATGGGAATGGCAGAGGAGATGAACTATTTGTTGCCTAAGGTATATTCATTGATTTATCTTGCTGTTGCCAAGTATAGGCAGGGACAGCGTGTAGAAGCACAAGAACTTTTGGTGAAATCTCTTCATATTGCTCTGCCAGACAAAGTATATCTACCCTTTGCAGAACATGGCAATGCTATTATGCCTTTATTAGAATTGGTACGTCCAGAGGTTTCTGACTGGGAAGGCTTAGACGCTGTAGTGGCTCTTTGTAAACGTCAGGAAAAGGGGATGAAAACTATAAGTAAACTTATTTTATCGCAGAAAAATGTTTTAACACCCCGAGAACGGGAAATCGCATTGCTGGCAAAGGATGGTCTTTCTGTAAAACAGATCGCCGAAGTGCTTTTTATTTCTGTAAATACTGTAAAATCAGCACTGAGGATTATTTATAGCAAGCTTGATGTTCACTCTAAAGTTCAGCTCACTAAGGTAAATTTTTAAATAATAAAAAATGTTCATACGTTTAATATGTGGTCTTTTATATAAATAAATAAAAATGTTTGTGGTTTTGATGTGACCACAATAAGTTAGACTTTATAGCGAATCAGTTCCGACTGCTTTGCTATTTTTTTATTACGTATAAATTAATATGCTAAGAACTAGATTAAAAGAGGTTAAAACCACCCAAATGGGGGGTGCATAAAAAATGGTTTACTGTATCCTATTAATGAGGTGGAATCTTTAATTCATAGGAAGAAAGCGTTGCTTACATAGGAAAGTGATAGAAAAATAGTTGAGTTGAGAAATAATAGTAGCAAGTCTGTAGAATTTTTATTAAAGTTTATAAATTTAATTAGAAAATAGGAAAGGTGTTTTTAATGAAAAGAATATTAATTTTAATTATGTTAATATGTTTAAGTTTGGTTATATGTGCATGCAATGTTGCGAAACCATCTAAAGATGTATCTGAAAACTATCAATATAAAAATTATTTTGATGAGGAAAATCAACTGATGCTTAGTTATACGGATATATTTGATTCAGAGGGAGATCCTGATAAAAGTGAAATGGTGAGTTTTACATCTACAAAAGATAATGTTGTTATGAAATATTGGATCACTCCCAATACCTACAATGAAACCCCGGAAGAATTTTTGGATCGTATTTTACCGGTTAAAGGAGAGGAATTAGAAGATAATGCGGTAATTGGTATTAATGATGCTATAGATCTGGACACAGGAGAAAAGACTCCACGTGCATGTTACTGGGTTGTAGATCCCGCTTTTATTGCCAATATCGAAATTTCATGTGAGACATCTGATGAGGCAGAGAAATGGTACAATAGACTTCATTCAAGTGCTATATATCTTGAAGGCGCTTCTGGTTCTGATACTATTAAAAAGGATGAGGATACAGCTGGAGTTTAATTTTTCAGTGGTGAAATAAAAATGAAAGGTCAGTTTTAGGGGGAGCTTTAATTATGTTTATATTCTTTGCAATCATTGGATTGACAATTCTTATCACAGGAATTATCCTCAAAAGAAAGTTCCAAAAAAAAGTATGGACTATTCTGATATGTATGGGAGTCTTGACTCTTATCGTTGCGGTACTACTATTTATAGGTACATTATTGCTGATAAATGGAGATTATAGTGATAATCAACCGATAAGAGAAGGTGGTGATTGGCATACATGGCGTGGATACAGTCCAGACTATGTTTTGTATGCAGAAATTAATGGCAAAAATTATTTTTATAAAGTAAGCTTACTTTATAAGGAAACATATCAATTTTCATGATTATTTAGGAGGAGGTATTGATTAAAAAAAGTTAATAATTATGGCGGTTATTTATTCTATTAGGTAATTTAGTTTGTACTACTTTTATGTATGTGTAAATTTTGTAATTAAGAAAGAGGGAAGTAATGAAAGAAAATATTATAAAATACAAAAAATTAACTATATCTATTATAATGATAATGTTGGTAATAGTATTTGGTGGCAGCTCTACTTATGCAGCTAATCAGATTTCAATTTTTATAGACGGTGAAGAACTTTATACTGATGTTCCACCGATTATAATTGATAGCAAAACCATGGTGCCGCTGCGTGCAGTGTCAGAGGCTGTCGGATGCAAAGTTGATTGGTTTAAAGAAGATAAACGCATTGTTGTATATTCACCAGTTGGCGGTGATCCTTTATTGGTTATGAGCGTAAACGATCCAAAGGTTACAGTCAATCATTATAACGGTGATACTGGTGAAGTAACAGGTGAGGTAGTAACTATAGAGGCTCCGCCTGTAATTATAGAGGGAAAAACCATGATACCTTTGAGGTTTATTGCTGAGACTATAGGCTTTAGGGTAGAATGGGATGGAACTTCAAGAACAGTATTCCTTTTTAGTGCGGCTTATGATGATGATTTAAAAAGTAAAAAAGATACAAGAGAAGGTCAGTTTCCTGATGGAATTATATATTCAGAAGAATATTCCATTGAAGGTGATCCTGGTGATGGACTTTCTTCAGGGGAAGCTGCAATGTTGTTAACTAGAGATAAAATAACCTCTCTTTATGATAATATTAGTACCCAAGAACCAGTTAATATTACACTTGTTGATCTTAAGTTTGTTAATGGAGAGGAATGTTATATTTTTGAAGTAAAGAAAGCTCCATATACAAGCTCTCGTTATGCGGTTGGTCTTACTGGAAACATATATGAGGATTTTTTATAAAGTTATTAATTTAGAATTTGGGGGTAATTGAATGAAAATACTTGTAGAAATTTTGGTACTTTGTGTTTTATTATCTGGGTGTGGTAATAACGGGACGATACAGGAAAAGAAATCCGCAGCTTCTTCTGATAAGATAGTTTCAGAGCAAACTTCTGACATTAAGACTACATCAAAGAAAAAAACTGCCATACTCTATACTAATATGGAAACAGGCAGTGAATCCGGCGAGTTTCAAACTCATTCTTTTAAGTATTCAGGTAAGTTAACAGCTAAAACGCTAGCCAAAGGACTTTCACAATTAACTGGTCTTGACTTCATCATTACCGTTTCCAATAAGGATGAAAACATATATATTGATTGGGCGCAGGATTCTACCTTGATTGCAAATCTTGATGATCGTGAACAATATGAAGAATTCTTCTTTTTTGATTGTGATTCTATGCGCTGGTTTATGATGGATAGTTTATGGCGAACGCTGAAAGAAAATTTAGGTGTTGAGAATGTATATTATACTATGAATGGCGGTAAAGATTTAGTTTTTGATGCGCTTTATCCAATAAAAGAATTCCCTGCAGATGTTCCTTATATGGGCAGTGCTTTTTATTCCGCACATGCTAATGTAAAAGGTGATGAACCAATTTGTGAGGAAGATGCTTTTGAATTAGTTCAGCATGCTATTAATTTTCAAGGCGAAAATGTATCTACAATTGTAAAAACTGGTGACGAAATTATTGAAGGTGAACATGCTTTTACATTCTCAGCAGGAGATGATTCTGCAGATGGGCAAAAATATACTGCGGTATCTCACTATGCCGTCAGTGATAGTGGCAGGATTTATTATATGGATGTATTAAAGGGTGCTGATTGGATTTCCCTTGATATTTAAATAAGAAATTCTCATAAATTTATAATAAGATTTTCATTTTTATGGAAATCTTATTTTGTTTTTTGACATTACTAAAAATATTTTTTATTAACAGTTTATTAATTAGAGACAATAATATTTAATTAAATTACTTTTTTATAATTTGAGATTATGAATTTTTAAATAAATTTTTTTACTCTTTGGGTCTAATAAAATTTTATCTAAATTTATGCAGAATATTTATTATTTTAATCTTTTAAGCTATAATTAATTCTTGATAAAGAAAGCCCATTCTTATGATTAAATAGATTTATATATATAAAAATTGGGAAATGTCAGAATTTAGTTTTGTTTTATGTATATTAATGGAAAAGTCTTGATAAAACATGTATAATTAAAGCAAATAAGTAAGAATCTTGTATATATGAACTAATATATAAATTACATTTTATATCATTAATTAAATTTTGCAGAATTTTTCATGCAATTAATGTATTCAGTAATTAAAAGATAAGGAGCTCAATTTGAAAAAACATATATTATTGATTAGCAATTTAATCATTATTATTTCTATAGTAGCGGGATTTGTAAGTATCGTAAATAGGGATACTAGGACATATCAGAATCTAGTGGAAGAACATTTAGAGAAAATTGTAAGACTTGCAGATACTGATATTTCAAAGCATATTGAAAACTCTATGACAAAGCCAGTGATGGTTTCAAAAACAATGGCAAATGATGAATTCCTTAAAGGTTGGTTTTTGCAAGAGGAAGGAAGTATTGGAGATAATACATATTTTAAACAATTATATAATTACCTAAAAACTTATCAAGAGAAATATAATTATACCACTGTGTTTTGTATTTCAGCAAAAACCGGAAATTATTATTATCAAGATGGCTTTAATAAGAAAATTTCAGATAGTGATGAACATGATATTTGGTATTATAATTTTATTAAATCTGGTCGTGAGTATGATCTGGAGGTGGATACTAATGAAGCCAATAACGATAATATCACCGTATTTGTTAACTTTCGCATGGAGGATGATAATGGTAATCTTTTAGGTGTGATTGGTGTTGGACTTCAAGTTTCATCAATAGAGAAAACCATTAGATTATATGAAAATGATTATGATATGTCAGTCTATATAATCAATGTAGGTGGGGCGAAGACCTCTTTTTCGGGAAATACTGATATTTTTGTGGGAGAGAATGAATTAGCTAAGCGTATTGGAATTAAAGAAGATATTGTGCTGAATAATTCTGATAAGCCTAAAATACAATGGTTTACTTCTGGTAACGAACGAAAATGCCTTATAACGAAGTATGATGACACTCTTGGTTGGTATTTAGTTTTGGAAAAAGATACAAATTCAATAAGTAGTATGTTCCAGGAAAGTATGAAGGATAATGTAATATTCATGTTGATTTCCCTTGTGGCATGTATTATGGTAACTACAATAGTTTTTATAAATTATAATAAACGTATGGTAGTGATGGAAAATACAGATGAATTGACAGGGCTCTCAAATAGAAAATTGTTTTATAAGCAATATTTATCATTTATCCGTAATCATCGAGAAAGAAAAAAGACTCTGTTTATGTTTGATATTGATTATTTTAAAGACATTAACGATACATATGGTCATGTGTTTGGCAATGCAATTCTTTCCATGGTGGGGGAAGAACTGAAAAAAGTATTAAATGGTTATGGAATAGCAGCTAGATGGGGTGGAGATGAATTTATCGGAGTATTAGATCTCAAACTTGAAGAGAGCCAGCAAATCCTAAGTCAGTTTATGAATATATTGAAGTTGAATGAAAACGATAGTTGTTGTAATGTAACTATCAGTGTAGGGATTACTGAAATTAATGGGAAACTTAGTATAGAAGAAATGGTAAAAAAAGTTGATGAGGCATTGTACTGTTCTAAAGAAGGTGGTCGTAATCAAATCACTGTTTGCAGGCGGGACGAAAAGTTATAAAAATTTTATGTCAGAAAAGAGCAGTCATAAGAATGTGTTGATAATTATAGCTTCTATTATAACTAATATAATTCAAAAATAAAAAATGTCGAAATCTTATTTACAATTGAATTTGGTTTTGGCATTTTATATTTTATAATATTTAAACTTCATTAATTTTAAAGAATTATTATATAACATTTTGCAAAATTTACAAGACTGAGAAAATTTAATAATTTAATAAAAAAACTGGTGATTTCCTGTAAGATGTCTTACTGTAGTCTTTATGAATAATATATTTTTAACTCTTCTGTTAATTTAGTTAGTATTTTCTAAAAGTAATTTTGATTTATATCATCTTAAATATCATATTTAATTTTCAACTCGTAATACTGTAAGATTTTAGAATCTAATTTTTTATAATAAGGTTTTAAGTAAAATTAACACTAAATAATCTAATATGGGTTAGTTTTTTTAAATAATTTGAAAAAATTTGTCGGGTTTTTCTATATAACTTTGAATATAATAGATGAGACGTCTTAGTAAAAGAGAGGGAGGTATAGTAATGGGGGAGACAGATGAAAGTATTTTAGAACTTTTAAATATAGATTCCAGGCAAGGGTATATTGAATTAACAGAAAAGTACTTGGGGTTTGTTTATAAAATTGCATATAGTAAACTTTCCCAAACATGCAGTAAAGAAGATATAGAAGAATTTGTAAGTGATATTTTTTATGAATTTTATTGTAATAGGGAAAAGATCAATTTAAAAAAAGGTTCAATAAAAGCTATTTTATCAGTGTTTACGAAGCAGAGAGCAATAAATTTATTTAATAGAAAAATAAAAGAGCAGCAAGCAATTTCTTTATATAATGATGACGTGCAAGATCTATTGATTGACAATGTAAGTGTAGAACAACAAGTTTTGGACGCAGAGAGAAAATCAAAACTAATTAATGAGATTAAAGCTTTGGGATTTCCAGACAGCGAAATTCTCATAAGAAAGCATTATTTGGGTCAGACATTAAAAGAAATTGGCAACGATATGAATTTGAAGATTAAAACTGTAGAAAAAAGGCATGAGAGAGCACTAAAGAAATTAAGGGGTATTGGAGGTATTAAAAAATGAATAATAAAAAAATTAATATGCCAGACAATAGTATGGAATTTTTAAATATTCTTGATGATCTAGATATAGAAGGAACGGACAAACTTTTATCAGGAATTAATAAAGTAACTATATCTTATGAAACTGAGAAATGTTTGAAATCAAAAGTTTGTAAAAAATTAGGAGCAGAGTTTTTAATAACACAGGAAGAAGAAAGAAAAACTGTATACAACAAAAATAAAAAATATATTAGAAGGGCAATTGCTTGTATTGCTGCAGTTATGATTCTATCTACAGCTGCGTTAGCAGCTACAAATTTGGATATATTACAACTTTATTGGGGGGATGATAAGGAAATTTACAGTGACAGATCCTTAGAAACAACCCAAAGTGTTGAAAATGAAAATGTAAAGTTTAATATTGAAGGAGTTGTTTCTGATAAATACCAATGCGTTTTCATATTAAGTATGGAAGCACTTACTAAAGAAGGACAGAAAATTATTAAAAATGCCAACAAAGATATTTCATTGGCGTTAGAAATAAAGCCTTCATTTAAAGATGATTTAAATCATGGTTCAATGGGGATTTTTCAGTATACTGATGATAACAAAAATAAGAACTATAAAGCATATAAATGTGACTTTGAACTTAAAAATGTAGATCTTACAAAGCCTGTAATAATAGAATTTAATGGACTCTCCATGAATTTTAATATTCCTCAGTATATGCAGGTAATAACTCTTTATCCTGATTCAGCATCAGGATTTAAAAGTGTTGATTTATCTCCAATTGGATATTATTATGAATCTGAAGAATCTGCAGACAATATAGATCTTATTAATAAAGATGGTACTTTAGACGATGAAATGGGATATCATGGCTCTATGTATCAGGAAAATAATGAGAAAGTAATGATAATAGGATCATTTACAAGGCTTATAGATTTAGATGATTATATGGGAATACAAATAGATGGTATAAAATATACAAAATTAGAAGACCAATAATAATTTATTTGTTATAATATAGTAAAATAACATTTATAAATAAAAGCGAATTTTTCGGTGATTTTGTAACTAGAAAGATAGAGAGAAAATTTCATATTTCTTTTATAGTGTGTGAGTATATATTAGTTGTTGTAGAAATGATTAGGATAAAAATGTATAATAGGAATCTTTTTTTAGATTAAATTAAATAGATTTAATTCTTAAATAAGATAAATAAATTTTTTATTGAATTTTAGAAAGGGATTTTTTTCATGAAATATAAAGGATCATGTCTTTGCGGAGAAATTACTTTTGAAATTGAAGGAGAATTCGAAAGTTTTTATCTTTGTCATTGTGAAAGATGCCAAAAGGATACAGGTTCAGCTCACGCAGCTAATTTATTCTCATCTAAAGCTAAATTAAAATGGTTATCGGGAAAAAATAAAGTAAAAACTTTTAATTTTGATGGACATATAAAAAGCTTTTGTCCTAATTGTGGATCTGCACTTCCAAATTTTCAGTTCGACGGAAAATTACTCGTAGTTCCAGCAGGTTCTCTTGATAGTGATATATATTTAAGACCACAGGGTCACATCTATTTTGCAAACAAGGCAAATTGGGATAAAGAATTAGAGAAAGTTCCCCAATTTGATCAATTGCCTAAAGATGAGTAAATTAAAAAGATTCTTTAATTAAGGCTAGGAATGATTTATATTCATTCTTAGCCTTAAAAATTAAAGAAATTAAAGAAATAAAAATATAAAATAATTATTTATAGAATGTAATTGCTAGTATATATTAATTATGTTTGTTTTTAAATTATTTATTTTCTTATTTTTAATTCTACAATTAGCAACGATTTAGATATATAATTAATATTTTTGGAAATTTTATGCATAAATACTTGACATATTTATTCTATAAACATAGAATAAATATGTCAAGTATTTTATAATGTTAAAAATTTTGATATAAGGGGTAAGCAACATGAAGAAAAATAGGGGGATTATTTTATTCGTTATAACCTTAATTGTTTTTCAAACTATGCCTGTTATCAGCTACGGAGCTGAAAAAATGGTTACTGTAAATATTCCAACATTTAGAGTACAGATAAATGGTACAGTTGTTGATAGCTCAACTGCTGAATTTCCATTACTTGTATATAAAGATATTACTTACATGCCTATGACATATGATTTTTGTAATTTGATAGGATTAAAGAGTAGCTGGACTAAAGAAGAAGGTTTAAACATCTCTATTAGAAATGATGATTCAATTCCAACTGTTACTGAAACGAAAAATAATAAGAAAAATTCATCAAAAGTAATCGCGTACATAGCAGAAATACCTATTACAGTAAATAACCAAAAAATAGATAACAGCAAGGAAACATATCCGTTTTTAATATATAAAGATATAACATATTTCCCATTAACCTTTAAATGGACAAAAGAAGCGTTTAATATTTATAATAATTTTAATTATGATATTGGTCTTCAAATATATTCAGAAAACAGGTTTTTTTATAAATATTACCCTGATAATAACCAAAAGCAATACACTGATTTCAGAGTAAGTACTATTTTGTTTGAAATGGCAGCTATTAATATTTCAGATGGCTCTGATAAATACCCATCCAATAATGTAGCTTTATATAAATCTAATAATTGTGGAATACCAAAATATCCCGAGTTTGTGGGTACAAAATATTATGGGTATCAGCCTGATGGAAATGGCGGTTTAAAAGTAAATACAGACTCAAAGCTTACACCATTTGAGTTTTATACAACTGCAATATCGGATTTAAAAAATCCTGTTCCTGAAGAAGTTGAGTTATTTTAAAATAAATGTATATAAAAAAGAGAAAGGTAAATCAAAATGAAAAAAATACTAGTTTTATTAGTTATAATAATATTGATGTTTACTTTGTTTGGATGCAGCACTAACAGTTATTTTGGACCGAATATCGATAAATTGGTTTTTGTTAAGAATTTAATTTATTCAGAAGATATGGATGTCTATTTATATTACATAGCTCCTAAAGACTTTGATAAAGACATTAAAAAAATTCAAATCCCAAATGCTCCAGAAGGTATTGATTGCGTATTATATCAGGAACAAAAAGTATCTGAAGGTAAATATACAGTAGGCACTGTCCAGATCGGTATTAATTGTGATTATTGGAATGAAGAGACAGGTATAGGCAATGATTTAGAGATAAATAACTTACTTATCACATGGGGCGACGAAAGCCAAACTACTGAAAATGTAGGTAGCATTACTGTTACATCTGATAATATGCAATGTAATAAATATATGCATACTATGAAAGATAATGATGTTATTAAAAAAACTTATACTTTAACTAAAGATACTGAGATTACAGGATTGGATTTTCCGTATCATGATGAGGTGTTTAATTTTATCAATAATATAACTATTAACGATATACCTTTAGAAAAGGTATCAGAGGATAGTCCAATTAAATTAAAGAAAAATGAGACATGTGTTGTTGAGTATAATGTAAATGATGAGAATAACTCCAAATATGGAAATGTTATTATTAGGGGTTTCCTAATGGGTAAAAATAAAGATAAAATTGTGTGTTTTACTTTTAATAAGAGCTTTAAAGATGCAGGTGAATATTTAAAAAATCAGTCACAATAATAATATATAATTAAAGCAATATAATTACTTTAGCTACGGAAAGGGATTGTTACTTTAGTGTATTTATTAAGTAAGCGTTATAAATAAAAGAGTTAAGCTTATTATTGAACTTGAAAGGAGCGGATAATGAAAAAAAGTATTCTTATTTTATGTTTGTTAATGATAATTGGACTTTTTACGCCAGATGCATCTTTTGCAGCTAATACAGAGAGTTCAATAACGGATAGGGAAATCAATACCGCAACAAAGCAGTTTTTATATGGAGACTGGAAAATCAAGGAATTTATTGGCTTTCAAAATAATATAGAGGGCAATAAAGATAATACAGAGGAGTTGTTGGGTAAAATTGTTGATGTTGCTATGAATGTCTTTTCAACAGGAGAATTTGATTCAGAATATAAAAAGTATGCAGAATTTGTATGGGTTAAACAATACAATGTTATAGATAACCTTACAGGTAAAGAATTTACATCAAAGTATAAAGTCTCAGAGAATGTGACAAAGATAAAAGCTGATGACAGTATACAAGTAATACAGCCTGAACCTGAGGAAGATAGTAATGCAAGTGCTGAAATTATAATGATTGATGTAAATAATGAAAGATTACTCATTTGTTTAAACGGAGAGTATTTTGAACTTGGAAAAAACATTTGGACTGAAAATGATATGAATATAGATATATATGATCCCTATGTCTCTAATGATGGCTTTTATCAAGTTGAATATCATAATAATGAAGCAGAGAAGGTGTCAGAAGAAGATTCTATCCGATTACTTATGATAAATGGAGGATTTGTGCCGAATCCTGATATTAAGATTATAAAAAACAACGCTTTTGTACCAATCGGGGTTGTTTCAGAATTACTTGGTGCAAAAGTTGACTGGGATGAAAATACAAAAATCATTGATATAACGGACGGGGCAACAAGAATTAATCTTACTGTAAATAGCAATAAGGTAAGTATAAACAATAATATTAAAATAATTGATACAACACCTATCATACTGGACGGGAAGATTTATGTACCGGTACGATTTGTGGCTGAAGCTCTTTCTGCTGACGTTGAATACATTTCTAAGTTTAGTAAGTATGAAGATTGGAAGAAAAAAACTGTAAGCAATGTTTCTATAGTCACAATTGAGAAAGCTAATAAAAAGGAAAAGATGTATTCTGTAGAGGAAGGACTTATGAAAGTTAAAGACGTTTCTGTAGAAAATTACAATGATTTACTTAATTTTTTTAAGGTATGTAATCGCACCTTTGATGACAATTGCCAGGATTATGATCCTCAAGACATTGTTTATACCAATCAGACAGTTGGAAGATATTATGTTTACAGGCTAAATTCTTTCCCTGATTTTAATATTTACTTTAATAAGTATACAGGAGAAATTTACAGCCAGTGTGATGGCTTGCCATTTTTAAGTATTAATAAGGGGTTTATAAATATTTCATGGATGTATCAGTAAAAAAATAACTGATTTAAGAATCTGCGCAATTTAAAAATTTTATTATATAGGTATTGAATTATAATTAAATTTAACAGAAACAATAAAACTTATTGAAAAATTGAGAGGGGTTGTTATAGTGAAAGGTGAATCAAATATTATAAAAATAATCGCTTGCTTTCTTATAGTTGGGATTATTACAAGTATGTCAGCAAGCAATACATATGCTGTTACTCAAGGGCAAAAATTAATTGGTGATATTGGGACAGATATTACATGGTATAATTTTCCGGGATGCACAAATTACTATATTAATAGTAATGATGAAACAGGAACTTATTCCTTAACTATGCTTGATAAAAATGATGATACAAGTAAGACGGCATTTGTTAACTCAAAAGGAGAGATCGTTTTAGAACCAGAAGACTATGAAAGTATTTTTTCCAGTTATTCAGATGGAATAATAGTAGCAAAAAAAGGAGGTTCGTATAAATATATAGATTCTACAGGAGTTAAAGAAATAAAGGGAGAGGATTATAGTAAAATAGGAGATTTTAATAATGGATATGCATCAGTAACATTAAAATCAAATTTAAATAAAGGAATAATTGATAAAAATGGAACGCTGATATTTGAAGATAAGGAGGGGAAATATAAAGATTTTTCTTTTCTTAATGATGGCATTTTTTCAGCAGAAATAAATGAAGATACGTATGATTTAATAGATTTGAAAGGTAATCATTTAAATGAAAATTCATATAGTTGGATTTTTGGAGTAAGTGAAGGAACAATTGCAGTAATAAAAGATGAAAAATATGGTTTCCTGGATTTCTCAGGAAAGGAAATCATACCTGCCATATATGACCAGGCTACTCCTTTTAATGAAGGATTGGCAGGTATATATAAAAATGGAAAATGGGGTTTCATAGATAAATCAGGGAAAGAAGTAATTTCACCAAACTATGATGAAGTGTATTATTTTAATAATGGATTAGCTACCGTATATCTTGATAAAAAATGGGGACTTATTGATAAAGCAGGTAATATAATTTTTCCTATTGAATGTGATTATCCTCCTAGGTATGAAAATGGATTTTTTATTGCTAATAAAGGAAATAAATCCTTTATGCTGGATTCTTCAGGAAAAATTATTGATACTAAAGATTATTCTTATTATTATAAAGACTCAAATAACCTTATTTATGTAGAAAAAGTTTTAAATGGTGTAACTGTTGGTGCATATTTAGATGAAAATGAAAATATGCTTACTGGATTTAAAGAATTTTTTCTTTATTATCTCAGTGATAAACTTTATTTAGGTGAAAAATCAGGAGAATATCCTGAAGGTGTTGTGCCTCCTCATGATTATGATCAAAGATTTGCCCTCTTTGATTCAGAGGGTAATAATTTGACTGGCTTTAAGTATGAAAACAGAGGTGATTTTTTCAATAATTTTCAAGTTGTTTATAAATACTACTATGATGAAGTAGGTCTTGTTAATCAGTACGGGGCAGAAGTACTTCCCACAATATTTGATGATATTTTACTAACAAATGCAGGCTATGCTTTTGTGACAATAAGAGATCCTAATACAGGTGAAAATTCTCGTGTTGGATATTTTAAAATTCCTGATAGCTTTTCCAATATAAAAAATGTTAACAAGCCAATTACAGTATATTTAGATGGAACTGAATTATATTTTGATATTGAACCTACTATAAAAAATCAAAAAACTATGATACCTGTTAGAAAAATTTTTGAATCTTTAGGTTCAAAGGTTGAATGGAATAGCAGTACAAAAACTGTAACTGCTAGTAAAGATAGTAAGAATTTAAGCTTAACTATAGGAAGTGATATTGCTTATGTAAATGGAACAAAAATGCAGTTAGATACAGCTCCTTTTATACAAGATGGAATAACTTTAGTGCCACTTAGATTTGTATCGGAAAATTTAGGAGCTGATGTTAAATGGGATGGAAGTTTGCGCAGGATAATTATAACTTCAAAATAAAAATTATATTAATATTTTAAAATAATAGTGTCTTAAAAATAGTTTTTCTGTGATAATTAAAGTAAAAATTGCAAAATATAGTTTTATAAAGGGGTATCTATAAATAATAAAGCATGTGATATTAAATTAAATCACTTGCTTTATTTTTTTAGACCTTTTACTATTTCATGTATTTTATTTTCAATGACGCATTTAGTAATTAAAAAGTACATAAAAAGATATCCCCAGGGGGAGCTTGTTTCATATTTATATAACTGTTAACATTATTTAAAAAGACTATAAATAAATAGGAGGTCCTAATGAAAAAAGATTCTAATAAAATGCCGCCGCAGAGTGCAAAGCGTATTTTAGGAGTAACTAACCAATTGGTTGAAGCACAGCTAGTTTATATTGCAATTCGTTTAGAGGTATTTTCGCATTTAAGTAATGCAAAGACATCTATACAATTTGCCGAAGAGACAGGTTATGACAAAAGGAATTCTGAATTGCTGCTAAATGCATTGACGTCTGCGGATTATTTGATAAAAAAGGACGATAAATATGAAAATGCCTCTGATGTTGAATTGTATTTAAACAAGAATAGTGAATATTATCTAGGGGAATACATGCTGTTTTGGTATAAAATTAAGGATTTATATAATGTGGAATCCTTTGTTCGTTTAGGTCCTACTTATTCTTCATTTAATGACTCGCTTGGATCAGATTCTTATGATTTTAGAAAGATGGCTGAAGTAGCCGTTAATCAGTTTTATTCAGGAAGAGTACAAACATTTTTATCTGCAATAAAAGAAAATACAGATTTTAATAAGAGCACTATTAAAGCTCTTGATTTAGGTGGAGGTTGTGGTGTACTTGGAATAGAACTTGCAAAAAATTTTCCATCTGTTAAAGCTATTATTTATGATCAGAAAGAAATTTTAACGGTTGCTGATGATGTGATTGCACAAAATAATATTTTAAATCAAGTAAAAACACATGCCGGAAACTTTATAACTGATGATATCGGAAGTGGATATGATCTTATAATAGCATCAGGTGTTTTGGATTTTTGCGGTGATGTTGAGAAAATGTGCAGAAAAATTTATAATGCTATGAATTCAGGAGGATACTTTTATGTTGATACTCACCAGATAAATGATGATTATACTGCTCCAAGTCAATGTATCATTGGGTGGCTTGCTTCTCATATGGATGGATTAGACATTTTAAAAAGTGATAATATTATTACAAATGCAATCAAGCATGCAGGATTTTTAGAATTAATCAATTCAGAAAATTTAATCAATCCATATTATTTATTTAAAAAGAAATGATTTAAATTTTAATAATAGTTTAAAAAACTTTATATTAATTTAAAGTAAAATAATAAATAAAAATATCCTTATTTATTAAAAAAGCAAAGTGGTTATTATAATCACTTGCTTTATTTTTTTAGACCTTTTACTATTTCATGTATACTGTTAATCTGCTTTTCATCAAGCGTGTTTAAATCGGCAATTATTTCTTTTATGAGTGCAGGGTTATTTGTGTTATCATCAAAAAATTCTTTTGGAGAAATATTGAAATAATCACATATATAAAAGAACATTTGCATAGAAGGCATTGATTTTCTATTTTCTATATGATTAATATAATTTTCATTTTGACCAATAGATAAACTCATATCACGAGCAGAAACATTTTTTATAGTTCTTAATTTCGCAATTCGTTCAGATAAGAAATCTTCATACATATATTATCCCCTCCTTATTTACAATATTGTACATTTTACATATAAGATATTCACAATATTTAAAGTATTATATTCATTGACATACAATATTTAAAATTGTAAAATTATATTAAATATGATTTTAAATATTGCAATCGGTGGTGAGTAAAATGAATGTAAATAATATATATCATAAAATTGCTAAAAGATATGGTGTTACAATTGAGGATATAAAAAGAGAAATGCAGGCTGCTATAAATTATGCGTACAAAAATCCCAATAAATCTACTAATGAAAAGATTAAACAGGAATGTATACCTTGCAAAGATGAAATACCTACATCAGAAGAATTTATAAAATACATGGCTGTGAAGTTAAAAAAGTAAAATGATACTTGAAAGTTAAGTACAATTGACAAGGGGAAAAATACATGATAATATGACTATTAGTCATATCAAATTGTTAAGAGAAGGTAATAATATGCCTAAAGATACATTTTTTAATTTACCAGATGAAAAAAGAAATAGGATTCTCGATTCTGCCATTTTACAATTGTATAAAACACATTATAAAAAGGTTACCATAGATAGTATTGTAAATAATGCAAGAATCCCTAAGGGGAGTTTCTATCAATATTTTGAGAATAAAGATGATTTATATATATATATATTTTGTCAAATGGGAGATAAAAAAAAGAATATTTTAAAAGAATTTCAGAAATATGTAAATGAAATGGATTTTAAAGAATATCTTATAAACTTATTGGAAGAAGCAAATAAGTTTGAAAGTAGTGATTCAAAACTGATAGAAATTAAAAATAAGTTTATTAATGAATGTCCTCAGGAAGTAAGAAGGATTGTTTTAAAAAATGAAATTCCTAAAAGCTATAGTCTAATTAAAGAATGTATATCATCATATATAAAAAATGGAGAAATACGAAAAGATTTAGATGTTGGAATTGCAGCATATATATTTACAACTTGTATTGTGGGTATTGAAAATTATGAGTTTAAAGAAGGAGAGAGCATTAATACGGTAATTGCAAAAATTATTGACATATTAATTAAAGGATTTATGTAGATCTCATAATTTTTAATAAGGAAGGAATTGAATATGATGACAAAACAGCAACTTGTCAGTAAGGTAAAATATTTGAAACTTAATAATGATGGAGATTTTATGCTAGATTATGATGGTAAACTTGATATTATTGATTTTCATACACACATGTCAAATGTTTTGCCTTTGAAGATAGTAGACCCACATATAGTTGGCAAGAAATTAAAGTATAAGACTCTGCCAGATATGGAAAATATGGATCTATCAGTTCCTTACTGGAAAAAAATAAACCCTAATGAGCAAAAAAGGGGAATATTACCTATAATAAAGTTTTCAATTGAAGGTTATAAGATTTTTAAAGATATGGCTAATGGTGGCACATATGAAAATTGTTTTAAATCTCAAAATGAAAATATGATTAAAACAAATGTAGTACTTCCGTTAAGTACTAAAAAATATGATCGTTCTATGGAAGCCTTAAAAATATCTAAAGATTATCCAAACAAATTTATAGCTTTTTGTTCAGTGCATCCTTATGACAGTGAAATGAAGGAAAAAATTTATAATTATAAAAAACTTGGATTTAAGGGTCTTAAATTAAAAATAACTGACATTGAGCTAAAAGATGACTTTACTCTTCTAACAAAACTTTTTAAAATTTGCTATGAAGTTGGATTTCCAGTACTTCTTCACACAGGAGCATTAACTCATATAAAACGTGAAAATACATCAAATTTAATGTGGAAAATTTTAAAATCTACAAGGGTAGAGATTTTTGGAAGATTATTAAAAGAATTACCAAAAGATTTCAAGTTTATTTTTGGACATGGTGGAATTGCAGAGTATAAACTTGTTGCAGAATATATCAAGGAATTTCCTTCGTGTTATGTAGAACTATCTTGTCAAACTGAATCTAGTATTAAATATTTGATTAATGAAGTTGGATATGAAAGATTGTTGTTCGGCTCTGATTGGCCAGCACTTCCGCAGGCAATAACCCTTTCTAATGTATTACTTGCAACAGAAGCAGATGAGTATGCAAGAAAGCATATTTTATATGAAAATGCCAAAAATCTACTTAACATATAGATGGATTATAATAAATTATAAAACTATTTACAGAAGAGAAAGAGGGGAGAAATGAATTTTATTATAGATAAATGGTTAGATGAATTTGTATTAAAAATAAAAAATGAATATGGAAATAGGGTTGTTTTTATCGGTTTACAAGGCAGTTATAAACGAAAAGAAGCAAATGAAAGCAGTGATATAGATGTAGTAGTTATTTTAGATAATTTAACTATAAAAGATTTAAAGAAATATAGAGATATAATTTCACATATGCCTTATAGTGAAAAAGCCTGCGGGTTTATTTCCGGTAAAAATGAATTATTAAATTGGGAGAAATCTGAATTATTTCAGTTTTATTATGATACGCAACCAATCTTTGGAAATATAGATTATTTGCTACCGATGATTGATAAAGCTGATATAAAACGTGCTGTTAAAATAGGGGCTTGCAATATATATCATGCCAGTTGTCATAATTTCTTATATGAAAGAAATTATGATATTTTATCAGGACTATATAAGTCAGCATTTTTCGTTTTGCAAGCTAAGTATTTTGATGAAACTAACAAATATTTAGTAAGTAAATCCGAATTGATAAAATTTTTAGATGGTGTAGATAAAGAGATATTAAATATTTGTATAGACAGAAAAAAACTATCAGAAGTGAATGAGGATGATTTCCTTGTGTATTCTGATAAAATTATATGCTGGAGTAGTAATATTGTAAAATCATATTAAAAGTTTTTATTTTATATTATAAATTTAAAAAGAAAAAATAAAAGAAAGTTGTAATATATTAATTTTATATATGGGGAAAGAACAACTATTATAAAAAGAATTATAATCTAATAATTAAATTATGATGAAATAAAGAGAAGTATATAAATTATCATATACTTCTTTTTATCTAATTGCTAGATTTATTTATAATTATAATTATGGGTATTTAAATTTATTCCATAGGCAAAGGAAGAATCCAAACTCACATGCAATGCAAGTTGTTAATTTAATAAAAGTTTATATTTCCTAAAGTTGTTAAGGTGAACAGGATTAGAGCGATAATATTCCGGTGTAATTCCAAAAGAATTTTTAAAAAAGTTTCATGATAAGAAAAGACATAATCCAAAGCAATATCAAGAATTCGTTTTTCACTTTTTTGTAATATTTCAGAAGCTTTTGCAAGACGACGTAGCTTTATATATTCATTAACAGGTTTTTTTACTAAACTTTTAAATAATCTTTGATAATAAAATTGAGACAGTGAAGCAAGTTTAGCCAGATCATCAATTTTAAGATCATCAGGAAGATTTTTTTCAATATAGTCTACAGTTATTTGTATTTGTTCCCACGCGTGCATTTTCTAAGCACCTCCTTATAAACAGGATAACATGTTATAAGGGATTTTGTCTTGATCATAAATGCTCTTTTAGTTAATTATGGATAGACGTAAATAAAAGTATTATGTTATACTTTTAATATGGAAAATTTTGTAGTGTTTTAGGGATATTTATTAAAATATAATATAAAAAGGGGAATTAAATGTTAAAAAAACATAGGGGGAGTATCGTTTTCTTGACTGTATCTTTGTTAATAGGTTTTGTTTTAGCAGTACAAATTAATCAATCTAGTAGTTTACGGGGAGGCTTAGTTTCCCTTGCTAAGATAAAGCCTTATGAAGATGAGCTAAATAAGCTTAAAACTAAAAAAGAAAAGGATATAAAAGAGCTGACAGAGTTGGAAAATCAATTGAATGATATAGTTAAGTCAAAATCAGAAGAAGATATTATAATTAAAAATCTTTATTCTGATCTAGAACGATATAAGATGGAGGCCGGATTTTACGATGTATGTGGACAAGGTATTATAATTACTATTAAAGATCCATCAGTTACAGATGAATTAGTTACGGATGAATATATGGATGAAGAAAGTAATATTAGTTATCATTACGAATTTTTGATTGATATTGTTAATAAATTAAAAGCTGCAGGTGCAGAAGCAATTTCTATTAATGAACATAGGATAGTGGCAATGACGGAAGTTAGCTTCATAGAAAGGGCTGTTATGATAAATGGAATAGAAACCTTTGCACCTTATAAAATAAAAGTAATTGGAAATTCAAATACATTAGAATCAAGACTTACAATAAGTAGAGGTATTATAGAAGATATGAAAAAAGAAGGTCTTATTGTTAATATCGAGAAAAAAGAATATATAGTAATAGGAAGATATAATAGTTCCCTAAAATATAAGTTTGTAAAACCTTCTGATTGATTAACAGATTTATTGATGTTTAGTTTAGCTTTTTAAAATTCTTAAAGCATAATGTGTGAGATTTTTTTCAGATTATGTTTTCTATTTTTAATTATTTGCTTTTTATACTACAAAATTAAGTAAGGAGGATAAAATCTTATGAAAACAATTGGCTTGATTGGTGGAATGAGTTGGGAGAGTACGGTCACATATTATAAAATTATAAATAATGTTGTTAAAGAAAAGCTTGGTGGTTTACATTCTGCAAAAATCTTATTGTACAGTGTAGATTTTCAAGAAATTGAAAAATATCAGTCCGCTGGGCAATGGGAAAAAAGCGGAGATCTTTTGGCTGAAGTATCGGTAAAACTTGAAAAGGCGGGGGCAGATTTTATTGTTATTTGTACAAATACCATGCATAAAGTTGTTCCTCAAATCAGTGAAAAGATTAGCATCCCAATTATTCATATTGCAGAAGCAACAGCAGAAAAATTGAAAGAAAATAATATTAAAACGGTAGCATTATTAGGCACAAAATATACAATGAAACAAGATTTTTATAAAGAAAAGCTTATTTCTGTGGGTATTGATGTATTGATTCCTGATGAAGATGAGATTGAGCTTGTTAATAATGTTATATATAATGAACTTTGTTTAGGAATAATTTCAGAAAAATCTAAAGAAGAATATTTAAAGATTATTACTAGATTATCAAATAAAGGTGCACAAGGTATAATACTAGGCTGTACAGAGATAGGGCTGCTTATTAAACAAGAATATACAGCTATACCTCTTTTTGATACTACTGAAATTCATGCCGAGAAAGCCGCAATGTATTCCATTAACGAATGATATTATATAACTTTAAATCACAATTTGTTGTTATTTATAATAGAGTAGAATAATCTATATCAATGGTAGTAGATGATTTAAGAGAAATAAACGAATTAGATACTTAATAAAATTAATAACTTTTTAAAAGCTTTTTATGAAAATTTATAAAAAGCTTTTTTAGTAAGGAGATTTAAAACCACCTTAAAAAAATATATATATGATTTTTTTATATATTTACTATTAGTAAATTTTTTTTCTTTTTACATGATTAGTAACTATTTTTAGCTTAACATACAAAAATAGTTAGCAATTATTTTTGGTATTAATAGAGAAATAAATGATTTTATAATGACTGATTTGATTTAAACAGTTATATATAATAATCTTAAGATTGTATTTGGTTTAATTGAATATGTCGATATTAAGGAGTATAATATTTTATCATATAGAAGTTCAAAGTTATTTTGTTTTTAATAAAAGGGGATGGTAGTATGAAAAAGAATAATTTATTTGAACAAGCTTCAAAAATTCGTAAAGATGAAGATATGGTAAAGTTAGATTTTACAAATCCTGCACACCGGGAATTTTTTTTGCAGGAATTAGGAGGAGAAGAGAATTTTCAAAGTCAATTTCCTAAGCTGTATCAGCATTATTCTGCGGAAGTAAATGGATTGAATAAAAAGGTTACTGTTGGTGAACCAGATGTTTTTCAGGATGCTGTTGATATTACATATGGTTTTTATGATCAGAAAAAGAAAGCAGTTATATGTAAAGGAGTCACATCGATAAAGAGAAATGCGCAGCATATATGTCAGCGTATTCATGTCTATGACATGTCAGGAAATATAATAGTTGAAACTGGCCAAGTGGTTCCATCTACACACCATGCGGAGATGATGCTGGATTATCCATGTACTTTGACGGAAAGGCAGAAAAAAGAAGGAATAGTATTTGACTATTTTTCATTATGGTATGATGAAGAAGAGAAACACTTGAATTCGGCGCTTTACAGCTCTATGGATGAACTTTCTTGGCAGACAAACAGTTATATAGATAAAGTTACAATAAATAATCCTAAGCATATTAAGACAACTCCAGATTCTATGATTATCGTTTGTTATGATCGCTCATCAGCATCAGGAGAAACAGTGGACTATGACTGCTATAAGGAGGCATTTGATGAAAAAACACATCAACAGCTTCTTTATTTGGATGTGGGAGCAGATGTTGATTTAAACAGTCAAGCAGGTACTTTCAGCACCATTAATTTAAGTCGCTTTTTACTTAAATTAGATTGTCAGAGCGGGATTGCTGAATATAAAAAAGAAGGTCGAACTCAAGAAATTATGAACAAATTTAAAGCCACTGAAAAGGGATTTTCCTTTGCATTAGATAATGATTGGCTTGGTACTGTTCCTGCGGCAAGACTTCCAATGAGAGAGCCTGTGGACTTTTTACTTCGATTAGAATTTTTAACAGATAATTATCAAAAAAAAGGTCGTTTAATAATAGATAGTCATACAAATCCTGATACAACAGGAGATTATGTTATTCCTATTTCCAAACTTCAATTGCTTTGGGGCTGTGTTGCTGCTGATACAAAAATTTTAATGGCTGATGGGACAGAACGATTAGTTAAGGATATTAAAATTGGTGATGAAATTTTAATGCAGCATAATGATATAGGAGTAATCAAAGACACTCTGATTGGAAGGGAAGAAAAGCCATTGATTTGTATTGAGACTGTTTCAGGGAAAAAACTGTCATGCACTGAGGATCATCCTGTTTTAAGCCAGCGTGGCTATGTACAGGCGAAAGGCTTGACGGGAGAAGATAAAGTCATGGATTATAATAAAGGACTTGTTTCCATAGGGTCAATCTATCCAATTATAAATAATGAAGTATACAGTCTTTTTGTGGAATCTCGCAGTGAAAATACAGAGTGCAGTGTTATTTGCAATGGTATTGTGACAGGGGATTTTGAAAAGCAAAATGAAATTGTAAGAAGATCCATGAATAAAGAAAAAAATAAAAATGCAAATCAGATTAATGGGGAAATAAAAAAATTGAAAGTATTTTTTGAGGGGTAGTCAAATGAATCATTATGCGTATTATGCTTTGAAAGCTGAAAGTGGGGATTATGCAAGCACTAAAGCTATTGCAGGTTGTTCCTTTTGCGGAGGAACAAAGCTGACTTTCAGTTTTGATGTATATTGGGATAAAGGTATGCATGGTATATTGTTCAAGCAGGAAAATAGTGCAGTATGCCAAATTTCTGATGAAACTTTAAGCTGGAAAGCAGGGACAATATTACTTGCCAATGACCCACTTTCTTCACCATTAATACTTGGAGGATGGAATCATATAGATATAGCTTATGAAGATAAACAAGTCTGCTTATATTTAAATGCTATTCAAGTTGATAAAATTGAATTAAAGTCTTCACCGGTTTACAGTGAATCACCATACGAATTCTTAACAGGATATAACGGATATCTAAGGAATGTTCGTTTAGCAGACTATGCACTGACACAGGCAGAAATTTGCAATAATCTTTTTAAAAATGTAATTAATAAAGAACATCTATTACTGTATATTCCCTTTGACAAGCAAGAGGTAAAAGATGAGGGAAAGTTTGAACAGACAGTTATATGCAAAGGGCAATGCTGCTGTATTACATTAATAAAAGCACTTCAATTCAGACAGGGAGGAGTTGCATATTTAGAGGATGTATCTGTAAATCCCGGTTGTGAAAATGTACCGAAGTTCACAATAGCTATAAGAATTTTTGCAGAGCCTGTAGGAGAAGATAATACTATTTTGTTTCAAAACAAAGGAACGGAAGATTCTTTGGAAGTACATTTAAAGGAAAAACAAACTAAGCTTTCGGTTAAAATAAAAGATGAAGAAATTTTATTTTCTAATACCGCAATTCCTTATTATGAATGGACAACAATTTTTATAACTGTGGAAGAAACGAATATTAAGTGTTATATAAATGGTGTTAAGTCAGATGAAAAAGTACTAAAAGAAAAATATGAGAGAACTTCTGCATCTCGGATTATTTTAGGTTCACAAGATGATGAAAATATACATGGCTTTATTGGTGCTGTGGATTATATTGGTCTTTATAAAAAAGTTCTCTCTGATGAAGAAATTTTAGATGCTTATAAAGTTGAACCTTACGTATTTGATAATGACATTGCTATGCTGTTTCTTTGTCATGGAGAAGAATTTAAAAACTATATAGGAAGCGGAAGCCTGCTGCTTGGGAAAAATGCTTCATTGGAAATTTTAGAAGGAACAGTTTATGAATCAGAGATCCCTGAATTACAAGTAAGAACAAATAATAAATTTTCGGGTAATGATTTTGAAAAATGGCAGGCAGACTTTTTAAGTGATGTATGCTGTCAATATATGTCTGCTTCATCCGGCTTTACATTTTCAGAAGATAATAATGGTTGTGTTAAACAATATTTACTTGATAGCATTGGTGATTCTGCGGCTGCACAAGAATTGATTATTGATTTTAGCATATTTACAGCTATAGAAATCATTAATTTTATAAAAATAATCGGATTAAAAAAACTGCTGTTGGATGTAATGATAAAAACTATGCTTAAAGGGGCTACGGCAAGTGTTATTGCAGCAAATATAGAAAAAATAATAGAGTTTCAAATAGGTCTAGGAATTGCTGCTGCTGCTGTTTTTGTAGCAGATGTTGCTGTTAAGGCAAAGAGTAAAACAAAAAAGCCTGATAATCCTCCTTGGCAGCCGCCAGACCCTGATCCTAAGCGAGGTTACAGCGTAGAAGTAAAAAACATTCAATTTTGTAATGGAGATAAGGGATCAATACCACTTCGTATTGATTATAATAATAAACAAACTCTTCCTGAATGGACTAATGCATTAAGTACAGAGAGTGTTTGTGCATATATTTCCAAAAATCAGCAGCCTAAAATTAAAGTTACTTTTTCGTATATTCCTGCAAAAGATCAAGAGCCTGTAAATTTATCTATTGGGGCAAAAGGAACGTTACTTGGAGATTTTATTTCTTCTCCTGTTCTATGTAGTGTGAAAAAAGATTATGAAGCTGAAATAATATTGTCAAGTAATAAACTTAATACTGCTGATGGAGGAAAACATACAGAAAACCTAAGATGGTATTGCAAGAGCTCGGTTAAAGAAAATTTTTTACGAGTTACCAATAACAAAATTCATATAATTTGTAATACTCCCACGGGAGTATGGTCTTTAACTAATGAAAAAGAGTATCCTATGATTCCTCTTTTGAACATCTTTGCATCTGTAGCTGAGTCTTATAAAGATCCGATAAAAACAGCTGATCAGGCAATTTGTGCATGTGGGAATTGGCTGAGTACACAAAAAAAATATCATCTTGATAAAGATAACAAATACAGCAGGTTGGAAATGCACGGATTGGAATTTTGTGCAGAAAAATTTTATGATACACTAAGCAGTAATTCATTGACAGCCGGTTCTCTTGATTTCTCAGTATTTACAGCAAATCTTTTAGCTATGGAAGGATTTAACGTTTCTATTTATGAAATACATGGAATGGAAAAAGTAAAAAGGGGAAGTGATAAAAAACTTATTTCGTATTCCACTGGATTGAAAATGAATTCGGTAACTGCTTTTAATGTTTCTTTTGATGAAATCATGAAAAGACATTATGTATTAGTTATTTCTGATAACAAACAAAAATGGCTGTATGATGTGGTTTTAAAAAGTAAAAAAGACAGTGTACCTTGGTTCAAATTATCTTGGAATGATTATAGAAACAAGGCTATATTGTATACTTCATATGTTGAGAGTCCTTTTATTATAAATGCATGGAAAGAGATTGATGAGTTACCCGTCAGCCAGTCAAATTCAGAATTGAGCATCACTTATGATCCAAAAGAAAAAATTTTTAGTAAAAGTGAGAGATTGTCTTTTAAAGATTCTATTAAAAATAAATATTCTTTCCCTAAAAATGAAGCCTGCTGTCACAGAATAAGCTATATTGTTTTAGAAGATATTTTAATTCAGACTTTTAATTCATTAAAAAATGGTACAATTGAAAAAGAAGTAAAGGATGATATTATAAATTACTTTGCTACTCTTTTTTATAATGATACTGAGCCGGATCAAGAAACAGAGCCTGATAAATATCAAAATTATGTAGAAATGAAAGAATATATTGGGGAATTGCTAGAGGTTGATAAAAGTTCCTTTAAAAATAAAGAAATAAACACGGATATTGGTGAATTCTTGGATAATTTATTATGTTGCTTAAACAGTAGTGATTATAATTTACGTAAAGGTTATGCTTCCTGGAATTCCTCAATTGGAGATAATTATGATCCGGAAGCATGGAAATTTATAAAAGAAAATGATGGAAAATTCTATTGTGTATTTGATCAAAACGGTAAGGTTAATGAGGAAAATCCAAGAGAAGAATATACTGAAGAAGGAGTTTATATTATAAATGAAGTGGATAATAGATCAATTGGTTTTTTGCGTGATTTAGAGGCTTATCTTAATTGCGACTTTTTTGGCTTTAGCTACGGTTCATATGTACCTCCCGGTTCTGAGGATGAAATTTATCCTATTCTCTATAGCTCTAACAATGAATTTTTACTTAAAGATACTGTAGATAGAATTATAGAGGGTATATCATATTTTTGTTATAATTATGTAACAAATAGTTGGGATAATGTGTTTATAAGTTAATTACTGGGTATATAAAATAATAATGTTTTACAAAATATTCTAATTGTCGAAAAGAGATTATTTTAACAATGAAGTAAACTCTTGATATTTAATGAAATAAGGGTATTTGTTAAGCAAAATTTGGAAAAGAAAGGACGATAATTATGCTCTGGAAAGACAAATACGAGCTGGGAGTTTTATTAATAGACACACAACATAAAGAATTGTTTAAGCGTGTTGAAGCATTTCTTCAAACACTACGCTCCTCGGCTTCTTGGGATGAAAAAGTACAAAAAGTCAATGAAACCCTTGAATTTATGAAAAGTTATGTTGTAGAACACTTTCATGATGAAGAGGTATACCAAAAAAGTATCGGTTATCCGAATTATGAAGAACATAAAAAGATACATAAGGAAATGGTTGACTATGTATTACAAGTTTCAGATGAATATGAACGCAGTGGTTTTAATGAACAATTGATGCAGCAGTTTGCTGGTAAATTACTTGCATGGCTTATTAACCATGTTGCTTCAGAAGATCAGCGCATAGCTTCCTATGCCATAGAAAAGGGGGTGGCTGGAGATGAGTAATGAAGGTTTTTATGGTTCCTTTTTAGAAGCTACTCGTAATGTATTTCAATTAATGCTTGATCTTTCAGATATATCTGACTGTCCGGCAGAATCTTTTTCTTGTGATGAAGAGCTAGACATTTCTATAGGTGTAATAGGAGATCTTAAAGGAGAAGTAATTTATAGATTTCCTCATGAGACATCGCTGCATATGGTAAATATTATGAGTGGAATGGAAGTTGATTCTGTTGATGAGTTTGTAACTTCAGCCATTTCAGAAATTGCAAATATTATAAGTGGAAATGTTCTTACTATTCTTGCCGAAAAGGATTATAAATGCGATATATTACCTCCTGTAAAGTATGAAGCTGATGACAGCAAAGAATATGCTATGCGTGAAGCTTATTGTATCTCCACATCTGTGGGAAATGTTTGTTTGGATGTAAGATTAAATAATGTTTCATAGTTACTTAAAAAAAGATTATTATAAAAATAAAAGCATTGAGTTAAAAAATCTCAATGCTTTTATTTTTGTAGATTAAATAAGAGTAAAATAATTGAGTAAGAATAATTTTTTACTATTTCTAAAAAAATAGTATTGCAAACTAGATATGAAAGGTTTATATTTAAAAAAACTTTAAATTCAGAATAATTAGTTAAAAAATCAATTGTTTAAAATAAGAAACTTAATTCAAATAGTAAAATTTAGGTAAACATTAATGAAAATATCCTATAGATAGTTATGAAATGGAGGAACCTTTATGAATTGCAGCCAAATGGAAATAAAAAAAGAATATATTGTTAATTCACATAGAAGATGTAGTGAATATGAAGTTGAAAAAGAACGGATATACAGTAAAAAAATAATTTCTGGTGATGAGCTGTCAAAGAAATTAGAATTAAAAAAGGAACTAATTGATATAGCAGGTCTATATATGAACCGTTTATATGATTTTGTAAAAGGATCTAATTTTTTTTGTTTACTAACTGATGAAGAAGGCTGTATTTTAAGTATCATAGGTGATACGGATATATTATTAGAGGCTTTTTCCTTTAAGATGGTACCTGGTGCTTATATGGATGAACGTAACATTGGAACTAATTCCATGGGAACAGCTTTAGCTGAAGGAAAGCCTGTACAAGTGTCAGGAGAAGAACATTACATTAAAGCGTATCATCGATGGACATGTTCAGCATCCCCAATAAGAAATTCCAAAGGAGAGATTATCGGAACAATAGATTTAACTGGTTACAGTGAATTTGTTAATTTGCATACCCTTGGTATGATTGTAGCAGCTGCTAATGCAATAGAAGAAATGATTGATATTAAAAGGTATAATGAAGAGTTATCTATGGCTAAAAAGTTTACAGAGACAATTATAGATTCTATTGAATCTGGTATATTGACCTCTGATTTTGAGGGTAATATAAAAACAGTAAATCGTTATGTTTCAGATATGTTTGGTTATAAACAAAATGAAATAAAATTAATGAAAGCTTGGGATTTAATTGAAGATTGGGAGAATATAAAAACATCAGTTATAAAAAAGCAAAGTTTTACAGATGAAGAAGTGTTTGTAAATTCAAAGGGTAAAAAACTTCAATTTAATTTAAGTGTTTATCCCCACCTTGATGATAAACAAAACTTAAGGAATATCGTTTTTGTTTTTAAGGAAGTTAAAAAGGTGAGAAAATTGGCTAATAAAATTATGGGGCACCAAGCTTTTTATACTTTTGATAAAATTATTGGTCAAAATAAGAATTTTGTACAAATTCTTGAATATGCCAAAAAGATTGCGGATAGTAGATCAAATGTTCTTATTATGGGTGAGAGTGGTACAGGTAAAGAACTCTATGCACAGGCAATACACAATTACAGCAGTAGGAAAGATGAACCTTTTGTAGCATTAAATTGTGGTGCTATACCAAGGGAACTTATAGAGTCCGAGCTATTTGGATATGAAGGAGGAGCTTTTACAGGGGCAAAAAGTGCAGGTCAGCCCGGGAAATTTGAAATTGCAGACGGTGGAACGATTTTTTTAGATGAAATAGGTGAAATGCCTTTAGATATGCAGACTAGATTGCTTAGAGTTATTGAAGAAGGTACAGTGAATAAAGTTGGCAGTATCAAAGAGATTGTTGTAGATGTAAGAGTTATTGCGGCTACAAATAAGGACTTGAATGAAGAAGTAGGAAAAGGTAATTTCCGTAAGGATCTATACTATAGGCTTAATGTACTTCCCATAAGATTGATGCCATTAAGAGAAAGAAAAGATGATATACCACTTTTAAGTCAATATTTTATGAAAAGAATTTCTAAAAAACTTAATAAAAATATGGTAAATATCAATGAAGAAACTATGAAATCCCTTATAGAATATGAATGGCCTGGAAATGTAAGAGAATTGGAAAACATAATAGAACTTATGGTAAACACGGAATCTATCCCAGATAGATTTATTAAATTAGATAATAATCCTTTTGAAGAAGTTGAATATAACATAAGTATGAAAAATTTAGGGCAAGAATTAGCATATGAATCAATTGATGAAAATCTCAAATTGGTAGATATTGAAAAAAGACATATACTCAAGGTATTGAATTATTATAGCGGTAATATTACTTTATGTGCTAAAGCATTGGGAATTGGAAGAAATACTCTTTATAGAAAAATGGATAATTTTGAAATTAAAAGTTATAATTCTAATAAAGAGGAATCTTTTAATTAATATAGATAATATGTTTTTTAGGTAACGTTTTAAATATAAAAATTATATTCAAAGTTTTAAAAGGCTCGCTGGCATAAATTTTGCTATTGTATATTAATGAATTAATATTTTTATGAATTTACTAAAGATAAGGAGTTGATTTTAAGAAGATTATGGATAAGGAAATGAAAACAGACTTTTTAAAAAATAATAAAATAAACTTAGTTATTTCAAAAGAAGTTTCGGAAATAATGGAAGAAAGATTTATTCTGCTTGAAGATATAGAGAAAGTAGTAACAAATTCAATTCTAATGGGAGAGAGGTTTTTTAATTCCGAAGATTCAAGCTATCTGGCAAATTTACGCGTAAAAAATGTAACTTACTGGGTACAATATGTGGAAAATGAGGACGGGATTCATATAATAAACGTGTACAGCCATAGGATGGAAATAGTGAGGTAGTAAAATGAAAGAAGAAAGCGGACAAGAAGAAAAATGGATATGCGATAAATGTAAGGAAAAATTAGAGCTTCACAAAGTAAAAGTATCTTACTTGGGAGGAAATTTTGAAGTAGAGTTGCTTAAGTGTCCAAAGTGTAATAATGTATTTATTAGTGAAGATTTAGCATTGGGAAAGATGTTGGAGGTAGAAAAAGGACTGGAGGATAAATAACATGAAATGCTTTAATGCATATGAAAATGAGGATATGACTAAAATAACAGGTGAAACTCTTAGACCCGGAGGTTTTAAATTAACAGAAAAAGGCATACAGTTTTGTAAAATCTCATCAAAGGATTATGTCCTTGATCTTGGATGTGGTCAGGGAGCTACTGTAAACTATCTTTTTAAAAAACATAATATAAATGCAATAGGTATTGATCCTTCGGTTAAATTAATAAAAATTGCAAAAGAAAAATATGGACATAAGCAATTTTTTATAGGAGATGGTAATAACATTCCGTTTCAAAATAATAGCTTTAATTGTGTATTTGCAGAATGTACATTATCTTTAATGGATAATTTGGAGTGTACTTTAAAACAAGTATATAGAGTTTTAAAAGATGAAGGTTGGTTTATTATTACAGATGTTTACGCCCAGAATCCTAATGAAGTAAATTTACTATCACAATTTTCTTTTAACAGTTGTATAAGAAATCTCCATAACCTAGAGAAATTACAAGAAAAGCTGAAAATACTAGGTTTTGACATTATTTTTTCTGAAGACTATAGTATTTTTTTAAAAGAGCTGTTTGTTAAAATAGGATTTACTTATGGAACTATGGGTATGTTTTGGAATACAACTACTCAAGGATGTATTGATGGTTATGAATTTCAAAAAGCCTTAAAACCTTGTAAACCGGGATATTTTATGATGGTTGCCAGAAAAAATTAGATTCATAGAATAGTTATTGATATTACTAAAATGGGAGTAACAAAAGAATGAGTAATACTGTTTACAATAGCTTAAAATTAGAATTGAATAAAGGGAAAAAAGCAGTAGTAGTTACATTTATAGATGACACAAATAGCATGAGAAAATTATTACATAATAAAATTATTATCACAGAAGAGCAGGTACTTGATTCTAAGTCTATATATGATCTTGATGAGATGACTTTTAATAAAGTACAATTTGCTTTTAATACAGGGAATTTACAATTTTTACGTAGTTCAAATGGTGAAAATATTTTAATTGAACCATATTTCCCTCAGCCACGCCTTATAGTATTAGGAGGCGGAAATATTGCTAAGCCCTTAGTTGAATTCGGTTATAAGGTGGGTCTGTCAGTAACAATAGTTGATGATAGACCTAAGTTCGCTAATAAGGAAAGATTTCCAAACGCTGAAAATGTAATTTGTGAGAGTTTTAATAATTGCTTTACTCAATTAAACCTTAATGATTATTCATTCATAGTAATAGTAACTAGGGAACATTGTAATGATTTAGATTGTTTAAAACATTTATTGAAATATAATACTGCATATATAGGAATGATTGGATCAAATTATAGTGTAAATAGTATAAAAAAACAACTTTTAGATGAAGGTTATTCAGAAGAATTAATAAATAAGATTAATGCTCCTGTAGGTCTTAAAATAGGAGCTATTACACCTGAAGAGATTGCAATATCCATAATTGCGCAGATTATACGTCATAGAAGACTTGAAATGAAATTGTCAGATAATAATGCAGATTCTATATTGATAAATTGGCCTGAAATTGACAATAGTGTATTAGAAGAATTATGTAAAAATTCTCAGGATTTAAAGGCTTTAATTACAATAATTTCTACAAAAGGTTCAGTCCCCAGAAAAGCAGGAACTAAAATGCTTGTTTGGTCATATGGAATGACTATGGGGAGTATTGGAGGCGGATACGCTGAAGGAGAAATAATTAATGCTGCTTGGCAAATTATAGGAAGCGGCAGTACAAAAATTCATGATATTGATATGACAGGTCATATTGCTGAAGAAGAAGGTATGATATGTGGTGGTATTATGAAAGTATTGATAGAAGACTATAAAGGGTAAATAATTATATGTTCTAAAATAGAACAGTGATCCAAAACGTAACAGATAATTCTGACAATTAGTGTTCGATAATAGAACAGTTTATGATTAATTTTTAATTAAGGTTAAGAATCCTTTGCATTTGCAAAGGTTTTTTTATTGGCATGAATTATGCTTAATTTATAATTGTTAATTAAATTTCAGTATAGATGGAATTTGGCAAAGGGTGTAAATTTTAGAGGCAATTCCAAATCATAATTTTTAAATGGAGGAATGTTATGCTTAAGAAAACTTTATTTATCAACGGAGTTGAAAAGCGTGTTGTAGTTGATCCTGAAACCACTTTGGCAAGTGTTCTGAGAAACCAAATGTTTTTAACAGGTACTAAAGTTGGATGTGGTAAGGGGGAATGTGGAGCTTGTACAGTAATTCTTGATGGCAATATAGTGAAATCTTGCATAGTTAAAATGAAGGATGTAGAAGATGATTCTCAAATTATTACAATCGAAGGTATAGGAACAAGTAAAAAACTTCATCCGTTACAGCTTTCATGGATAATTAATGAAACGGCACAATGCGGATTTTGTACTTCGGGTTTTATTGTATCAGCTAAAGCTCTTTTGGATCAAAATATCAATCCAACAAGAGATGAAGTAAGAGACTGGTTTAAGGAAAACAACAATGTGTGTAGATGTACAGGCTATGAGCCTGCAGTAAATGCTGTTATGGATGCCGCAAAACTTATTAGAGGAGAAGTATCTAAAGAAGAACTTTGGCTGAAATTAAAAGAAGGAACAAGTATATTTGATTTAAGTCTGCTTGATTCTGCTGATATTGCCAAGGTAACGGGAACTTATAAATATGATGCAGATCTTGGATTAAATCTTCCTCAAGGAACCTTGCATATAAAATTAGTGCAAGCACAGGTACCTAAAGGAAATATAGTATCAATTGATACATCTGAAGCTGAGAAGATGCCGGGAGTATACAAGGTAATAACTTATAAGGATATACCTGGTACAAACAGGATTATATTAAAAAAAGGCGAGGAAAAAGAAGTTCCAATAATAAATGATAAAAAGATCTTTAAAGAAGGTGACCCTATAGCTATGGTACTTGCTTTTAAACCAAAACTTGCAGAAGAAGCTGCAAAATGTGTAAAAGTAAAAATAGAGGAATTATCAGAGTATAGTGAACCTAAGGCAAAGGATGAGGAATTGCTTCCTTTTGAACCTAATGTTGGATTTGCATATCTAAATGAAAGAGGCAAATTGATTATTCAAACTAGGAATAAAGATTTGCACCTAAGTTCGCTGGCAGAGGGTATAGGAGTACCCCTTGAGAAATTGGCAATAGTGCAAAATAATAGAGAAAGCAGCATAGGATATGAATTTAGTCCTATAAAGGAAGGTTTACTTGGTATTGCAGCACTGGTAACCAAAAAACCGGTTTACCTTGAGCTTTGATATGTTATCGGTACAATATAAAAGTTAATAAGTATTTAAAGGAGGTGCAACTGGTATCGCTGGTGCGGTGACCAAGAATATTATGAAAAAAATTTTAATGATTTCGCCTAAGAAATGCATTAATTGTGGAACATGTGAGTCAGTTTGTACAAATTCTGCAGTAAATGTATTCAGCTTTGAAGAAGCGGTAATTTCAGTACCTATAATGTGCATGCAATGTGAAGATGCAGCTTGCATGATGGTATGTCCTACAGGTGCTTTATCTAGAGATGAAAACGATGCAGTTGTAGTAGATCCAAATAAATGTATTGGATGTAAAATGTGTATTAGTGCTTGCCCTATGGGAAATATTAACTATTCAATTAATCTAAAGAAAGTAATGAAATGTAACCTATGCGAGGGCAATCCCGATTGTGTAAAATACTGTCCAACTAGGGCAATTGAATATGTAGATGCAACTTCATCTAACATAGAAAAGAAAAAAATAGTTGCATCAAAATTTAAAGGATTGTTTGAAGATGAGTAATTAGAAAAAGGAGACAATCAGATGATAAAGAAAACCTTATTTATTAATGGTGTTGAAAAACATCTAGTAGTGGATCCTGAAGAATCCCTCATAAATGTATTAAGAAATCAACTTTTACTCACAGGAACTAAGTCTGGCTGCGGCGGTAAAGGGGAATGTGGTGCATGTACTGTTATATGGGACGGCAAGGCTGTAAGAGCTTGTGTTTATAAAATGGAAAGAATACCTGATGATGCTCATATTATTACAATTGAAGGCGTAGGAACGAAGGAATGTTTACATCCTTTACAGCTTTCATGGATGATTCACGGAGCAGCACAATGCGGTTTTTGTACGCCGGGATTTATTGTATCAGCTAAGGCACTTTTAGATCAAAACATCAATCCAACAAGAGAAGAAGTAAGAGAATGGTTTTATAAAAATAGAAATTTATGCAGATGTACAGGGTATAAACCTCAAGTAGATGCAGTTATGGATGCTGCCAGAATGTTAAGAGGCGAAGTAACTAAGGAGGAATTATGGCCGCAATTAAAAGAGGGAGCTAGCTTAATGGGATCAAGTATGCCTCGCCCTTCAGCAGTAGCAAAGGTTACAGGTACTTGGGACTTTGGTGCTGATTTGAGGCAAAAGCTTCCGGAAGATACTTTGCATATAAAATTAGTGCAAGCGAAGGTATCACATGCAAATATATTATCAATTGATACCTCTGAGGCAGAAAGTATTCCAGGAGTTTATAAAGTTATAACTTATAAAGACGTTCCCGGAACAAACAGGATTAATGGTTTAGCATTCCCGTCTAATAAAGGCAGTGGGAAAGAAAGACCTATTTTAAATGATAAAAAAATATTTCAGTTTGGTGATGCTATAGCTATGGTACTTGCTTATACTCCAGCCATAGCAGAAGAAGCGGCTGAAAAAGTAAAAGTGGAAATAGAAGAATTACCTGCATACATGAGTGCTCTTACTGCTATGGATGAAGATGCGATTGAAATTCATCCTGGCACACCAAATGTTTATTTTGAGAATCATGCTGTAAAAGGTGAGGAGGTTGAGCCTCTGTTTGAAGAATTACCTTATGTAGTTGAAGATGATTTTTATGTTGGAAGACAGCCTCATCTTCCTCTTGAACCTGATGTGGGATTTGCATATCTTGATGAAGAAGGGAAACTAATAATTCATTCTAAGAGTATAGGTATACATGTTCATGCATTAATGGTTGCAGAAGGTATAGGTATGCCTCTTGAAAAACTTGTGATTGTTCAAAATAATACAGGAGGAACATTTGGATATAAATTCAGTCCAACAATGGAAGGTCTGCTTGGCGTAGCAGCTTTAGTGACAAAAAAGCCTGTATATCTTGAATTCAATATGTATCAGCAAATAACTTATACAGGAAAGAGATCTCCATTCTTTATAAACCTGAAAATGGGAGCAGATAAAGACGGTAAAATTATTGCTATGGAATCAGATTGGACTGTAGATCATGGTCCTTACTGTGAATTTGGTGATTTACTGACTATGAGAGCTCCACAATTTATTGGTGCAGGATACTCTATTCCAAATATTAGAGGTAATGGCAGAACAGTTGCTACTAATCATGCTTGGGGATCAGCTTTCAGAGGATATGGCTCTCCACAATCTCTGTTTTCATCTGAAGTTCTTGTAGATGAACTTGCTGAAAAAGTGGGCATGGATCCTCTTGAATTCAGATATTTGAATGTATACAGAAAAGGAGATACTACGCCTACAGGTTGTGAACCTGATGTTATTGCCTATCCTCAGGCTCTTGATAAATTAAGACCGATTTATCAGCAAGCAAAGGAAAATGCAAAAATTAAAAATTCCAAAGGAGGAGAAATCAAATACGGAGTTGGAATATCATTGATGGAATATGGTTGTGGTCTTGATGGTGCAGATTCTTCTGAAGCTTTTGCTGAAATAACCGAAAACGGTGTTACAATTGGTAATGCCTGGGAAGATCATGGTCAGGGGGCAGATATGGGAACATTGACAATTGCCCATGAAGCGTTAAAACCTCTTAATATCAAACCTGAGCAGATAAGACTTATTATGAATGATACGGAAAAGACTCCTAACAGTGGACCGGCAGGCGGCAGCCGTTCAAATGTTATGACGGGAAATGCTACTCGAGTTGCCTGTGAAAACCTTATAGAAGCTCTGAAAAAGGATGATGGGTCTTATAGAACTTATGAAGAAATGGTTGCAGAAAATTTACCTACAAAATATATGGGAAAATGGACAGCACCTTGTACTGAATGTAGTGTTGAAACAGGTCAGGGTAATCCATTCCCAGTTTATATGTATGGTGTTTTACTTGCTGAAGTGGCGGTTGATACAACAAATGGCAATGTAAAAGTTGATAAATATACACTGGTCTCAGATTGTGGTCCGGTAATGAATAAGTTGGTTTTGGAAGGTCAATTATATGGCGGTCTTGTTCAAGGTATAGGTCTTGCATTATCAGAGGACTTTGAAGATTTAAATAAGCATACTACACTTTTAAGATGTGGGATTCCTCGTATTAAAGATGTGCCAGATACTATTGATATTATTCATCAGGAGACTAAAAGACCAAATGGACCATTTGGTATGGCAGGTTCGGGAGAAATGCCTCTTTCATCACCTCATGCAGCAATAATAAATGCAATATATAATGCTTGCGGAGTACGTATAACTAAACTTCCTGCATATCCTGAAAAAATAATGGCTGCTTTATAAATTGAAAATGGTATAGATTTTATGTGGGCAAAACGGGACAGTCTGTATTTGCCCACAGGGAGGTATATATGGATAAGAACCTTTTTGAAGAATGTGAAAAATGCATACAAGATGAACCTGCAGCATCTACAGCTTGGTGTCCTGTTCATGTTGATGTGGCATTGCTTAACAGCGAAATAGAAAAGGGCGATTTCAGGAAAGCATATAGAGTTCTGGAGAAGAAAATTCCTTTTGCTGCAATTATTTGCAGCATATGTGATCATCCATGTGAAAAAGTTTGTGTCAGAAATAAAGTAGATCAAGCAATAAATATATCTGAATTAGAAAGAGCAGTTGTTCATTATGGTTATAAACCATTTAAAAAAGGTGTTTTACTACCTAAAAAAAATGGAACAGCAGTTGTTATCGGAGGAGGCATAAGCGGGATTATCACAGCTTTTGAACTTGATAAAAAAGGTTTTCAAGTAACCATATATGAACAATCAGAAAGATTGGGTGGCAGAATTTGGGATTATAAAGGAATACTGCTTGATGAAGATATAATAAATGAAGAATTACAAATTATTAATAAGCTTGGTATAAAAGTCAATTATAATAAAAAAATTACAGAAGATGGATTAGAAGAGCTTATTAAAGAATATGATGCGGTATATCTTGGAACTGGAGAATGGAAAAGAGAGCTGAATATAAACCCCGAAACCTTTCAGGTTTTAAACCTGCCTATATTTGCAGGAGGCAGACTTTATAACAAAAATGATTCTGTAATATATTCAGTGAGTTCAGGCAAAAGAGCTGCTGTTTCAATGGAAAGATATATAAAAAAAATATCTTTAACAGCTTCACGTGATAGAGAAGGTTCTTATGAAACTCCCCTTAAATATAATTTAGATGACGTTAAACCCAATACTAGAATTGAAAAAACTGATAAAATTTACACTGAAGAAGAGGCAATAAAAGAAGCAGGAAGATGTCTTAAATGTCGATGTATTGAATGTTTTAAAGCATGTAGTCACATGCAAAAATTTAATATTACACCTAAAAGTTATGCAAGACAAATTCAAATTAATGAAAATGTAATTATGGGAACGCGTTATGCAAATAAGATGATTAATTCGTGTACAATGTGCGGATTATGTAAAGAGCAGTGTTTTCTTGATATTGGAATGAAGGATTTAATTCATCAAACTAGAGAAAACATGGTTGAAAAGAATAAAATGCCTCCATCTGCGCATGATTTTGCACTCTCAGATATGGAATTCAGTAACAGTAAGAGATTTTTTATGGTGAAATCACCTCCTCCAATAAAAGGTACAAACAAGATAGATTATATTTTTTATCCGGGTTGTCAGCTAGCAGCATCATATCCAGAATATGTGGAAAAATCCTATAAATATTTGATCTCTCAAATTGAAGGTGTTGGTATTATGCTTGGATGCTGTGGTGCTCCTGCAGATTGGGCAGGCAGAAAAGATCTTATGAATGAAAGTATTGAAAGATTTAAAAATATATGGCTTGAGAATGGAAAACCTGTTTTTATCTTTGCTTGTTCCAGCTGCATAGGTATTTTTGAAAAATATCTGCCTGAAATATCTTATATCTCTTTGTGGCAAATATTTGAAAAATATGGCTTACCTAAAAAAGTAAATTCAGAATATAATCATGTTTTAAATATACATGATGCTTGCAGTACAAGATACAATAAAGAAGTTCAGGAAAGCATAAGAAATATTGTTTTGAATCTGGGATATGAAATAGATGAACTGAAATATAGTAAAGCTAAAACCAAATGCTGCGGTTATGGAGGTTTAGTCTATTATGCAAATAAAGAACAAGCAAAAGAATTCGCAGAAGACAGAATAAACGAAAGCAAAGAAGATTTACTAGTATATTGTTCAATGTGCAAGGATATTTTTGTTGATAAGGGAAAGAGGACATTTCATATATTGGATTTGATTTTTGGAGAGGACATGGAAAAGCTTTCTCTTAAGAAAATGCCGAACCTTTCTGAGAGACATTCAAATAGGGCAAGTTTAAAAAATAAGCTTCTTAGAGAATTATGGGAAGAAGAACCTGAAACAGATTTACAAAAAAATGATATGGATCTAGTAATTTCAAAAGAAATATGGAATACCATGGAGGACAGGTTTATTCTATTTGAGGATATAGAAAAGGTTATAAGACATTCCCAGATATCTAAAGAACGCTTCTTTAACAGCTTAGATTCAAGTTACCTAGCTAATTTACGTATTAAAAATGTAACTTACTGGGTTAGATATAAAGAGAAAGAGGACGGTATTTATATAGTAAGTGTTTACAGCCATAGAATGGAAATAGCAAAGGAGTAAAACATGCAGAACGAAAGTAGACATTGTGAGCTTTTTCTCGTAGATCGCGAGATTAAGATTTTTGTGAATAGGGGCGGTAAATATGGAGAATGAGAAAAGGATTGAAGAAATAATATATGGATATCCTGCTGAAAAAAGATTTTCTTTAGCTATTATGCAGGATATACAAAGGGAATTTAATTATATTCCAAGGAATGCAATGGAAACCATTTCAGAATATCTGTTGATACCACTTAGCAAGCTTTATGGCATGGCAACTTTTTATAAAGCGTTAAGTTTAAATCCAAAAGGTAAATATATTATTAAAGTATGTGATGGTACAGCCTGTCATATTAGATCATCTATGGTAATTGTTTCAGAATTAGAAAAAATATTAGGAATAAAAGTTGGAGAAATTACTCCGGATGGATTGTTTTCTATTGAAACTGTTAATTGTGTGGGAGCATGTGCTCTTGCACCCGTTATGGTTATAAATGGTGAATATCATGGAAAATTGACACCTCAAGATATCGCCGGCATTATTAACATGTATAAGGAAGGTGAAGTCAATGAGTGACAGAAAAGTGATGGTTTGCTGCGGAACAGGCTGTCTTGCTAATGGCAGTAAAAAGGTACTTGAAGCTTTTAAGGATGAAATAGAAAAACAGAAGCTGAATATTGAAGTTGTTCCTTATGTTAAATCAACGGGTTGTAACGGGCTTTGCGAAAGAGGACCCATTGTTAAAATTGAGCCTGACGATATTGCTTATTATCATGTTAAAACAGAGGATGTAAAAGAAATTGTATCTAAAACTATTGCAAAGGGAGAGGAAATTCAAAGGTTATTATATTTAGATAGTAAAACAAAAAAAAGAATACGTTCACATAAGGATTCAGATTTCATTAAAAAACAGACTAAAATTGCCCTTAGGAATATTGGTGAAATAGATCCTTGCGATATTAATGACTATTTGAACGCAGATGGATATAAAGCATTAAAAAAAGCTCTTTTTGAAATGTCAAATGAAGATATAATTAATGAAATTAAAGCTTCTGGACTTAGAGGCAGAGGCGGCGGTGGATTCCCTACTGGGGTAAAATGGGAAAGCTGCTATAAAATTGACAGACCCCCTAAATATATTATTTGCAATGGTGATGAGGGTGACCCTGGTGCTTTTATGGATAGAAGCATTATGGAAGGTGATCCGCATACAGTATTAGAAGGAATGATTATAGCATCTATCGCACTTAATTCTCAAAATGGATACATTTATATTCGTGATGAATATGGTTTAGCATTAGAAAATATGCATAGAGCCATAAATCAAGCTAAGGATTTAAATTTTTTAGGAGATAATATTTTAGGAAGCAATCACAGTTTCGACATAGAAATTGTAAGAGGAGGAGGTGCTTTTGTATGTGGAGAATCTTCGGCATTAATGGCATCGATAGAGGGAAAAGCCGGAGAACCTAGGGCTAAATATATAAGGTCAGCTGAATTTGGACTTTGGGGACAGCCAACAGTTTTAAATAATGTTGAAACTTGGGCTAATGTACCTGTTATTATTCAAAAGGGGAGTGAATGGTTTTCAAAAATTGGAAGTCCTAAAAATTCCGGAACAAAAGTATTTTCTCTTGTTGGAAAAGTTAAAAATACAGGTCTGGTTGAAGTTCCTATGGGTATTACATTACAAGAACTTATTTTTGACATTGGTGGAGGTATCGTAGGAGATAAAGAGTTTAAAGCTGTTCAGACAGGAGGACCTTCAGGAGGTTGTATACCTAAAGAATTAATGAATTTAGGTGTTGATTTTGATACGTTGAGTGATGCCGGATCAATGATGGGCTCTGGAGGAATAATTGTTACAGATGAGAGAACTTGTATGGTTGAATTTGCAAGGTATTATGTTGCATTTCTTGCTGAGGAGTCATGCGGAAAATGTGTATCTTGCAGAGAAGGAATACGGCAAATGCTTAAGATACTTACCGATATTTGTGAAGGTAAAGGAAAAGAAAGTGATCTTGATCTTTTAACTGAAATAGCTCATATGGTTGAGCAGGCTTCTCTGTGCGGACTTGGTAAGACAGCACCAAATCCTGTAATGAGTACATTAAAATATTTTAGGGATGAATATTTGGAACACATTATAGATAAAAGATGCAGAGCAGGAGTTTGTAAGGCATTGACAGAATTTTATATTGATAAAGATAAGTGCATTGGCTGTGGTCTATGTAAACGAGGATGCGCTCCTGAAGCAATTGAAGGAAATGCAAAAATGCCTCATATTATTGATCAGGATAAATGTATAAAATGCGGTAACTGCATAGATCTGTGCAAGTTTAAAGCTGTGAAAGTGAGGTGAGGTCATTGGATAATGTAAAAGTAATTATTAACGGAAAAGAGTGCATTGCAGAAAAAGGCGAATTGTTAATGGATATAGCGAGCCGCAATGGAATTTATATTCCACATTTATGTCACCATGAATCACTTAGAGGGCAGGCTACTTGCAGAATTTGCATTGTAGAAGTTATGGAAAATGGAAAAAAGAAGATAGTTACGTCTTGTATTTTCCCTGTAGTGAGAGACATTGTTGTAGAAACTAATACTGAAGATATAATAAATATGAGAAAAACTTTATTCAGCCTTCTTATGGCAGAAGTTCCCGGTAATGAGACAATTAGATCAATGGCTGAAGAATATGGGATAAGAGAAAATTTACGTTTTTATAAGAGTAGGGGAAATGAGTGTATTTTATGCGGTTTATGCGTTAAAGCATGTGAAGAATTAGGATGTAATGCCATCGCCACTGTAAGTAGAGGTACTACAAAAAAAGTGTCAACACCGTATGAAGAACCATCAATAGAGTGTATTGGCTGCGGGTCATGTGCTTCTGTATGTCCGACAGGATGCATTAAAATAGAAGAAGGTTATGGCAAACGTAAAATTTGGAATAGAGAATTTGAAATGATTAAATGTAGCGTTTGCGGTAAGTATTTTATAACAAAAGAAGAATATGATTATATAAACGAAAAATGTGAAGTGCTAGAAGCTCCTGTTTGTAAAAGCTGTAAACAAAATGAGGTTGCAAAAAAAGTATTAGAATCATTAATGATAGAAGAAAAATAAAGTTTGAAAAGAGCATTTCTTTTGATATACTCTACCTTATAGTGGATAGGTTTTTTAAATTGTTTACCATAAGAGAGATATTATAGAGGTGCTTTTTTTAATTTTTTGTATTAATAAAAGCTATAAGATTAAAGTGTGTAAAGTTATGTTGTAAAAGTATTAAAATATAATTTAAAAATAAGAAAACCTGCTATTATAGAATTAGTTTGAATTAAGATGTATAATAAATTTACTTTTTTATAATGAGCTGAAATAAATTTGTTATCCCCCATATTAATGATGAAATAAAAGTTTGACATAATTGAGCTTATAGAATAAACACAAGTCCATTTATAATAAACTGAAATTAAATATTCAGTTAAGGAGGAAAAAATGAATCAGGCAGATATTCAACTACGTCTTTATAGAGCAATTTTGCTAGCAGGAGCAAGTCTGTCCATTATTAGCATTATCGGAAATTATTTTACTCATTTTCCATTTTTAGCAAGTGTGAAATGGATAGTACTTTTTTTTATAACTGTTGTTGCTTTTATACTATCAAACAAAAAATATTCTAACCATATTATGTTTGGTGTATTTATATTCTTAAATTTCATTTTTTTACCTTTTGCATTTATAAATTCAGGGGGAAGTAATAATAATGCTATGGGTTACATTTTTCTTCTTTTAATAGCAATAACTTATCTTTTTAAGGGATGGAGAAGAAATTTTTTGATTATTACACTTATAATTATTTTTATGGTCATGCATGCTTTAGAATACTATTATCCGCAACTAATTCTCATTTATACTGGTTGGAATCAGTTTGTTGACCGCATGCTTCAAATTCCATTACTATTATTTGCAGCTTTTCTTATAATTCTTCAATTTTCTAAAGAATATGAAAGGGTAAATAAAAAGCTTAAAGTTTTTGCAAACTTTGATGAATTAACAGGTCTTTATAATAGAAGGATGTTTAATAAAGCAATGGAAGAAGCTGAAGAGAATAACAATAAATTTATTCATCTTGCTCTTATAGACATTGATAATTTTAAAGAAGTAAACGATAAACACGGACATTATGTTGGGGATGAAGTTTTAAAAAGATTATCATTTCTTCTACAAAATACATTTGAGCTTGATAAACATATTGTAAGTCGTTGGGGAGGAGATGAATTTGCTATTATCTATTATGGAGAAAAGGTTGAGTTGATTCAGAAAATGGAAGAAATCAGAGAGTCTTTTAGAGATTATGTTTCTGCATATGAGAAAGAGACAAAAGGCATAAGTATGAGTATCGTTTCAGTTAGTGATTATGATAAAGTATCGCAATCATTAATAGAGGCAGATCATCTTTTATATAAAGAAAAAGAAAAAAAGACATTAGGAGGTAAAGACCAAAAAAATACTATTGAAAAATAACTAATGTTATTGATTAATTTATACTCTATTTTAATACTATAACTTTAATATGCATTAAAATCATATGGTCTAATGAAGTGATTATAATACCTAAATCATAAATACTATCATTATTAATATTGTTGACATCTATTCACTTATAGTGTAATATTACACTATAAGTGAACGGCAAATTTGATTAAAACTGTTTGCCTTAAAAATTTATACAAAAGGGGTTAATATGAAAATAACATCTTTAATAAAATTTTCAATTTTTGGGATCAGCAGTATAGTATTTAAAAGAAAAAAGCCTATACTTGGTACTATTATTTTAACAGATAAATGTAATTTAACTTGTAAGCATTGTTCTGTTAATAATTTAACTGCAATTATATATCCTTATGAACAGATCAAATCAGAAATGAGATTATTATATAAAAGAGGTATCCGTATATTGTTTTTTTGTGGGGGAGAAACTTTTATGTGGAATGATGGTTCAAAAAACATACGTGATCTAGTTATTGAAGCTAAATCTATGGGATTTTTAATCGTAAATGTAGTGACTAACGGTACTTTTAAAATTGACCTGCCCGAGGCAGATCTTATTTTACTTAGTCTTGATGGTGACAAAGAAAAGCATAACATTATTAGAGGGGATACATATGACATAATAATTAATAATATTAATACTGCCACATCAGGTAATATTTGTTTATATATGGCGATTAATCAAATTAATATAAATACAATTGAAAGTGTATGTAATGTAGCAAAAAATATGAAAAATATAAGAGCGGTATCATTTAATTTTCATACTCCTTATCCGGGTACAGCAGAATTATCTTTAACAGCTTCGGAAAAAGAAAGATGTTGTAAAGTAATTGAGAAAATGATAAAGAGAGGATATCCTATTTTCAATTTAAAAAGTGCTTTTCCTTATTTAATAAATAATACTTTTCCAACTCCATGCCACCAATGTGTTGTTATGGAAAACGGAAAATTATCTATTTGTGGAAGATGCATTGATATTCCAGGTCTATGTAAAAAATGCGGATATTTTTTCGTTGCAGAATATTCACTGATTTTCAGAGGAAATCTTCGTGTAATATTTGAAATGTTTAAGACATATTTACGGTATATATAAACGGCATATATAAATAGTATAAGAAAGGATAGATCCAATTTACATAGTTGGATTATGTATTATAAAATGAGTATAATAACAACCGTTACAAGAATGTGGCTTACAAGATCAACAAAGCCATTTTTATTTGTTAATGATTATGATAACAAATTACAATATGTGAAAACAAATAATTTAGGGCTTTATATACATATTCCATTTTGCAAAACTATTTGTAGTTTTTGTCCCTATTGTAAAGTTGAATACAGAGAAGAGCTTGCTGAAAAATATGTAAATGCTTTAATTAAAGAAATTAACCTTGTTTGCGACTCAAAGGAAAGAAAAGAAATTACAAGCTTATATTTTGGAGGTGGTACACCTGCGCTATTAATAGATAAATTAGATGAAATTATAACTGTAATTAAAAAATATTTTATTATTAGTGAAGGTATAGGAATAGAACTTCATCCAAATAATGTTTCAATAGAAACACTAAAAAAACTAAAACAGTTAGGTATTACAAAGATTAGTATTGGTATACAATCTTTTCAGGATAAATTTTTACATATTCTAGGAAGAGAAAAAACGGATTATTCAAATATGTTTAAAGCTTTGGAAAGAGTATCCTTTGAAACAGTATCAATGGACTTTATATTTGCTTTACCTGGACAGACTTTTGAACTCATAAAAAGAGATATTGATATCGCTTTTCAAAACGGGGCAAATCATATTGCAATTTATCCTTTTATTGATTTTTCATTTACAGAAAGTACTTTAAAAAAAATGAGTAATAAAGAAAAACGAAAACTTCTTGATGATATTACAAATTATTGCGTAGATAAAGGATATATCAGAGATTCTATATGGACATTTGCTAAGAACAGCAATAAAAAATATTCCTCAATGACAAGAGATAATTTTTTGGGATTTGGGTGTTCTGCCACAACTTTACTGGATAAACAATTTAAAATCAATACTTTTTCAATAGAAGATTATATAAAACGTGTAGATAATAGGAAAATACCAACTTCATTGACATTAAGATTTACAAAAAATCAACGAATGATATATTACTTATTTTGGACCGCTTATACAACAAGAGTAAATTTAGCAGAATTTGAAAAGTTTTTTAATATAAAGCTGAAAACCCAATATGGTTTTGAAATATGGCTTATGAAGATTTTAAAACTAATAAAAGAACGTGATGGCTATTTGGAAATGACATTAAAAGGTGCATTTTATTATCATTATTATGAGAATTATTATACACTTGCATATATTGATAAAATGTGGAGCGTTATGCGTAAGGAGGCTTTCCCTAAAGAATTAATATTATAATTCTTTTCGTAATTAAAAATAAGAAATTAAAAAATAAACAAAAATAACGGATGATGAAATAAGCATAAATTAAAAAATCATAAAGGTAATTTTTCTATATCCTTATATATTTCTAAATTTATGGAATAATAGTATAAAAACTATTAAATAAAAAATAATTTTATTTTTAATATAAAATTTAGGAGATTATAATGGATAAAGATGAAAAAGGTTTATCTGCAGGTCATCTTACTATGATGGCATTAGGTACTGTAATAGGAGGCTCTTTTTTTGTTGGATCATCGGTTGGTATTCGTGCGGCAGGTCCCTCTATTGTGATATCATATATTTTAGGTGGTATTTTGGTTTATCTAATACTTCTTGCACTATCAGAGATGACTGTTGCAAATCCTGATTCAGGATCTTTTAGAACTTTTACAGCGCAGTCTTATGGCCCAGGGTCAGGATTTATTGTTGGATGGGTATATTGGACAGGAATGGTATTAGCTATGTCCAGTGAAGCCACGGCTGTATCTATTTTAATAAGTAAATGGATTCCTAATATTTCTATTCCTTTTCTTGGTAGTGTAATTATAATTTGTGTTACTATGCTTAACCTTCTTGGAGCGGATAAGTTAAGTAAGTTAGAAAGTAGTCTCGCTGCGGTAAAATTATTAGCTATAATATCTTTTATAATTATAGCAATTTTGTTAATAGCAGGGTTATTTTTTAAGACATCTCCAATTGGAGCAGGGGCATTAGCAAATGAACCATTTATGCCGGGAGGTATAAAAGGAATCGCAGGCAGTATGCTTATAGTTATGTTTACTTATGCAGGATTTGAAATAATAGGTTTAGCTGCTTCAGAAGCTGACAATCCCAGAGAAACAGTTCCTAAAGCAATTAAATACACTGTTTTAAGTTTGGTAGGATTATATATAATTTCTATTGTATTGATTTTTCCATTAATTTCTACACAGAGCATAAGTCAGGATGTAAGTCCTATTGTAGCAGCTCTTAATAATCAAGGTATCGGATGGGCTAGTATTGCTATTAATTTAGTAATGATTACAGCGATAATTTCCACAATGCTGGCAGCAATGTTTGGAATTGGCAGAATGATGAGATCTCTTGCAGATGAAGGTCTTGCTCCCGTTTTTTTAAAAGATAAAAAAGATGTACCATATCGTGGAATATTGTTTTCCGGTTTTTCTATGATGTTAGGTTTAGGTATAGGAATATTTTTACCTAAGATTTACATTTTTTTGGTAAGCTCTGGTGGATTTGCATTGCTATTTACTTATGCAGTAATTATGGCAACACATATAAAATTTCGTAAAAAAAATGGTTGCCCTCCGGATGGAAAATGCCAAATGTTTGGTTATCCATATACATCTTGGATAGCTCTGATAAGTATAGTGATTATTATTTTCAGTATGCCTTTTATTCCAGGGCAAGTTTCTGGGTTAATAGCAGGAATTGCTATGGTTATCTTATATTTTTTAATTTATATTATTATGAAATATACAAGAAAGAATCAATTGAATTAAATTAAAAATTTTGTATAAAATATTCATGAGGTGATTTAATTGAAATGTAATGTAGGAAAAACAGAACAGATTATTAGGATTATAGTAGGTATAGTAATTATTTTTATAGGTATTTACTATAAAAGCTGGTGGGGGCTAATTGGCATAATACCTATAATAACAGGATTAATAAGATATTGCCCAATTAGTGATATTTTAGGAATTTCAACTTGTCATGTGAAAAAAAATTAGCAATTAAAAAAGACAATAATATTATATAATATTGAGCAAAAAGAACCTAGACTATATTAGGTTCTTTTTGTAAAACTTAAAATTATACTTTTAAAATAAAAGAATTATGGTATAATTTAAAAAAGTAATTTTTATTAAATTTATATTAAAATATTTCTGTTCAGATTATATAAATAAAAAAGTAAGAATCATATAAATGTGATAACTAATAAAATTATTTATAAAATACAGTACAGTTTATAAGAAAGGAAATAAATGATGAATAAAAGGAAAGGATTTACTCTAATAGAATTGATTGTTGTAATTGCAATTTTAGCTATTCTAGCAATTATTGCAATTCCTGTTGTATCTGGATTTGTTAAAAAAGCTGAAGCAACTACCTGTCAAACTAATAGAAATACAATAGAGAGATCGTTTGAATTATATCGTATAGATCATGAAGATTGTACGCTTCAAGATGTGTTAGACGGTAAATGTAAAGATTTTCCTGTGGATATGACGAAAGAATTATGCCCATGTGGAGGCTCATACTCGATTAAAGATGGTGAGATAGTATGTAGTGTACATAATGAGGGAAACAGTGATGAAGAAGATGATAATAATAATGACAATGATGATGGTGATAACAACAATGACTACTATCCTGGCACTGATATAGCTTTAATTGATAATTATTGGCCTGAAGCTGAAGATTATGCAGATAACCCAGATGGAAACAAAGAAGTTTCTCCTCGTGGAATATTTAAATATAAGGATGGCAATTATTATGTTGTTACAAAAAAATATTCATTGTCAAAGGCGCAAGCTAGTACAGGACCTGGAGGAAATTTATATAACTGGTATGGCTCAGAAAAAATTACAGGAAATATAGTTACTTTCCAAGACAATGAAGATAAATATGTAGTCAGAGGTGATATGTGTAAGATTGGCTCAGATTATTATGTCTTTAATGATGGCGGTATAGTTGGACATAACCCGAAAACTCATCCAAGTCAATGGTATAAGTTACCTAAATAACATATATTGAAAATATTATTTATTGAACGAAAAAAGTCTTTGAATTTCAAGGACTTTTTTCATTTTTATATTCAATTCATTAAGATTTGTTTAACAGAGAATTAATTATAATGAGGCTATGATTCCTAATTTATAACAATATTATTATGTTAACTATCATCATTCGTTGGGAATAAGAAAATTTAATGTTAAAGGAGAAGTATATCCATTTGGGTTATCTTCCATATATTTATCAATAGTTATATTATTTAATATAATACCTCCTTCAATATAAAAATTACCTTTTTCATCACTGCTTTTTATTTTATAATTAAGTTGGCTTCTAATACCTAAAGGAATAACTTGAATTGCAAATTCATCTATTGCATCAAATTCCATTTTTAAAGGTGAACCGTTTTTTAATACATTATTGTATATAAAAACTTTAAATATTGGAGAATCTGAATTTGTATTATCAAGGTAGAAGCTGGAATACAATTTATTTCCAATATAGCCGCTGTTATGTGAAGCAGGATTTTCTCTGATTTTTAAAGATTCAGTGGTAGAAGCAGCATTTTGCAGCATACTTTCCAGTGAGCGGGCCTGATTATAAGCAGCAGAAGTTTTGCTTGTTTTTATAAAGGTTTCAGTACCTGAATACCAAGCTAAAGTTGCAGCTCCAAAGATAAGCACAACAAAAATAAGACTTATAATTAACTCCGTTAAAGTAAAACCTTTTTTTGAAATTTTTATTGAGGGCAATATAAATTTTTTTATCATAGGTTAATTACCATCCTTTGTGAGAAAAACAAATTAACTCTGACATTTCTCTTTTGTTTTCAGAGCCATAATATATTCTTGTTGTAATTTTATAGAGATCTGAAGTATCATCAGAAGGTTCTTCAATAGTAAATTGAATATTATCATTGAATTTATTAAAATCATCTTTAGTTGGACAATAAACATATTTATTGTTTTCTCCACGTGAGGATTTGCTAGCTTTGCTTATATCGTTTCCATTTGTAATTTTAGAATTAATATAACACATAATTGCATCGGATGCAGCTTGCACCTCAGCTGCATAAGCGTCCTTAGTGCTGCTTGTTTGTACGATAGTTCTGGAAAAGGTAAGCATATAAATTATAGAAGTTGATATAATGGCTAAAATAATTGTTGCAGCTAATACTTCAATAAGGGTAAAACCTTTTTTATTATTTTTCATTTATAAATTCCTCCCATAGTAACTTTAGGAATATTTATAGAAAAGTAAGGGTCTTTTTTTACTTCTGAGCCTGGAATTATAAATAGAGGATCGATAGGTATTCCTATCATTGCAATACCTTCATAACCTTGATTTGGAACCCCTGAAGGGGCAGTACTTCCATCACCGATTAAATTCTCAATTTTTAAAGAGTTGCTATTAATATTATAAAATCCTGATTTTATTAAAAAGCTTCTTTTTTTCTGCCATTTTTTGCCCTCTACAGTTACTAAAGTATCTTGCGCCCAGTAAACAGTAATTGATTCATTCTTATCAGATTCAAATTCAAAAGACCCGGTTTTTCCATTTCCATTAGCATAAAAATAAATATTAGGACAATCTATTGTTGCGCAAGCTTGATTTTCAATGTTGATGCTATAAGTATTAGGAATATATAAAGTTTCTTTTTTAAAATTAAATATTACATTTTTGCTTTTATCATCATCAATATATATTCTTGATTTGCCACGAGAATCAATTATTGTAGTAATTTTATCCTCCAGAAGATTAAGCCCGGAAGGAAAAAGATAGTATCCTTGTGGGTATATAATATCTCCAATTTGGCTTGCTCTTTCAAAATAAATAGGCACAGCAGAATTTCCGGAAGGAGAGATTACTTTAAAGCTGCCGCTGGGTTTCCATTTTCTTGCTGAATAATCATATTTATATTCTGTCGATAAAGGTTTTCCGTAATAAGTAAGTAAAGCAGTATGGAAAGATAATGATTTATTTGATGGTATAATAAATTTCTTCATTGGTTTATTATTATAATCAGTTACAAAGCGAATTTGTTTTGCTGAATAAGATAAATTTTTATTATCCATTTTTTCGGCATATAGCATAACTAAGTCATTTGGAAAAGTGTTCGTACTACTTTTAAGAGAATATGAATCCCATAAAGATGTTGACGGAGAGACTTTATTTGTCCATCCTTCGTTGTTGCCTGATATAATATTTAAAGATATATTATTTTTTTGGATTACATAAGGATCAAATTTTTGTTTGATTTTTTCAGCTGAAGTTCCTGTTATCTTCATAGAGTCATCTATAAGTTCTTCACTAGGTATTTCCGGATTATAATCATAAGCAATTTCATCAAGTCTCTTAAATTCGAAAAGACAAAGATTAGTATTTCCATTTGAAATCAGAGGTATTTTGTAAATGCCATTCAGCTGTTTTGAACTTAATTCGTTGGAATCCTTTATAAAATGAAATGTAACATTGTCAAAATACGCATAGCAATAGTTTTTTTCAGATGTAGGTGTTAATTTAATGGTAGCATAGTTACCAATAGATGCATCAGTAAAATCAAAATTCATGTTCCCGGACATATATATATAATTTGCAGAAAGCTGTATATCAGTATCATTATTAACATTTATGTTTCCCAAGCTTTTATTTGTAAAATATATTTTATCGGCAGTAATGTGCCCGTTTGAGCCGGATAGTGTTTTGGTAATTACTGCGCAGTGGTAAGGAGTATTTATTTCTCCTTGTATCATATTATCTTTTGATAAATATTGAGTTAGATTTGCAGAAATATTAGAATCAATTAAGAAATCACTAATTTTTGTACCTCCGCCAACAATATTGTTTCCTCCCCCAATGATACCAGCTTTTAAAGGTTCTATATAATATTTTAATTTTATCTTATTATTTTTACCCCAAATAGATGAGCTTTTATTTAAATCAGCAGAAGATATAACATTTACTGTCATATTATAATCATAATTTATTGTTTCTACAGGCTGACCTTCTATTTCTGTGATTGCAGAAGAAGATGTAACTTCATGATTAATTTTACAAGTAATCTGTATCTCTGCATTTTTATTTAATTTATCATCATTATGAAAACCATTTTTGCTACCTGAAGCATAAATGTATTCTATAGCAGGAAGAGAAGTAACATATTCTGGATTAGCAGATATATTTGATTCAATTATTGATTTTTTATTTTCTATTAATACTTTTGAATATTCGATTCCTGATTTTGCATTTAAATAAGATTGTCTTGACTTAATTCCATTGTGAGCAGAATTATTTGTACTTACAGCTAATAGTGTAGCAGAAGATACTAATATAAAAAGAACAGCAGCTATGATTATTACATATATTAATACTGCACCTTTTCTATTATTTAATGTTTTTATATCGTTATTAAAATTCATAATTTTAGTCCTTTATCAAAGTTATATAAAAATTTTTTAATAATAGTTTCTAATGATAAATAAGTTATTTTAAGTTATTTAATGTTCATAATTTTATTTTATATCTATAAAATAAAAAAGTAAATTAAAAATAATTTAATAAAAAGATAAAATATGAAAAAGTATTGACAAAACTAATGTAAGATATATAATAAAATTCTAGTGAAAGATAATAAAAATAATAATTCTATATGTTAGAAAAGGGGGGAATCGAATGAAAAAGAAAAATAAAAAAGGATTTACTTTAATTGAACTTATTGTTGTTATTGCAATCTTAGCGATCTTAGCAATTATAGCAATTCCTGTAGTTAGTGGACTTGTAGATAAAGCAAATGATTCTGCGATGGCAGCTAATGCAAGAACTTTAGAGTTAGCGGCTAAAGCTTATTTGACAGAAGAAGATGATTCTAGTCTTGATTCAGATGATTTAGATAATGCTTTAGATAGGTTTGAATTAAAAGAGACTGATATTACTGATAATGGAAAGTTCTCTTATACTATAAATTCAAAAGGAACAGTAACTCAATCTACTAAGGCTAATACTAATGGAAAAATTTCAGTAAGTAATCAGTAAATAATTAGAATTATTTATACATAAGATAAAAAGTATTATTACTTAAAAAGATAAAAGCCCGAACAATGTTCGGGCTTTTAAAGTTAATAAATAACTTACAATAATAAGTAAAATTTAGAAACATATAGAAACAAATTGAGGTATTAAAATTATGAAAAATAAAAAGGGATTTACATTAATAGAAATTATGTTAGCTGTAGTAATTATTGCAATTTTAGCTGCTATTGCAGTACCATCAATGTCAAGTGTATTAAATAATGCAAATAAATCTACAGATAAAACAAATGCTATTATATATGAAAATGCACTAGAAAATTATGTTTCACAAAAAGTACAGCAAAGAGAATATGTTTATATTGATAAAACAAATTCTAATACCAGCGGAGAAGGAAGTAAATTTGAAGTTGCAAACAGTATTGCAAAAATCCTTGATCAAGGGATTTTAGAGTTTAAATGTAAAACAAAAGGATGGGCTTTTTATTATAATCCTGTTACTTTGCATATAATAGCAATGAAATATACGGGCAATACAGAAGGGGAATTTATTTCGTTTACTTATAAAAACGGAGAGCCTATTGAAGGAGATCCTACTGGTGCCACTTTAAATATAAAAGAATAAATTAAATTGTAATTTATATAGTTTTTTAGTAAAATTATATATAGTATATATAATTAGTTTTGACAAAAAGGGAACACGATATGAATTTATTAACAATAAAAATTGAAAAAAATATTATACAGTTTGCTGAAATAAATAGTAAAGCTAATTCTACTCATATTAAAAAAGTTAGATTTTTTATTATGCCGACAAACTTAGAAAATGGTGGTTATTTAAATAATAGTGAAAGCTTTGCAGATTTTATTGTTGATTGCATTGAAAAAAGTAATTTTGATAAGAAAAATAAGATAATACTTCTTATGGATGTATCAGGTGTTTTACAGAAAGAATATACCCATGAAAAAGTTAAATTGCCATATTTATTATCTCTTGCAAGATTGGAAGCAGAGGCCATTTTACCTGAGAATGAAGGGGAATTTATTGTTGAAAATGAAAATTATGGAGAAAATTTAAACTCTCAAGGATTACAAACAAGTGTAATATATGCTGTTAGTGAAAAATTTATTGTAGAAATATCTGAACATATGAAGATAAGAGGGACATCTGTAGTAGCTGTATTTCCAACTACTGTTGTTCATAGCAAAATTATGGAAATTTTAATTAGTCCTAAGATAAGTGCCGAAGAATTTTGGGGGAAAACTATTTTAGCACTTGATTTATCAAATTATGAAGTAAGAGCCGCAATTTTTAATGATAGGCAATTATTTCATCAAAGAGCTGATGATATTTTAATTGAAGAATTTTATAGAGATATAGCTGAAATTTACCATATTTCAATAGATGAAGCCATTGGATTTTGTACAATAAATGGATTTGATTTAAATAGTAAAGAAAATAAAAAAAATCCGGAAGCTTTTGCTTCTATGATTCAAGCAGGTAATTCTCTTTTTACAAAGTTATACAGATCTCTAAAACTCATTCTATCTGCTGAAAAATTAGAACTAGATGAAGTTATTCTTTCTGGTACTTTAGCTTCCATATCAGGCATAGAAGAAATAGTGGAAAGCTGTATGGGGGTTAAGTGTAGAAAGTTAAATGATTATTATGAAAGACTAAGTGAAAAAATTATTTTAGAAGATGAAATGAAAGAACGAGAATTTTTATTTCAAGAAATATTTTGCCTTGCAGGAATAGATTATAAAAAAACAAAAGAATTAAATTTTTTATATAATATCATTTCAAAGAAAAAGAATAAAATATCAAATATTATTGTTTGTATTATTATTTTATTATCAATGTTATCAGTTATGGCTATATTGCCTGTAATGTATTATATTACTAATCAAGATTATAAAAATAATGAGAAGGCTATTAACAGTGCTTCCTATGGAGAAGCGAGAGAGTTATTGAACGAAAAAAATTCACTGCAAGAAGACTTAAATAAACAAAAAGAAGAAAAGGTAGATTTTCAAAATGCCCGGTCAAATATGTCTTCTTTACTTTTAGAGTTACAAAACACCTTATTGGTTAATAATACAATTTCTAATATAGTTTATGATTCCAATAAAGATACATTTGAAGTTGTTGTTAAGACTACAGATCTTGATAATTTTATAGAAGCAAAAAATAAATTGAATAAAGACGAAAGATTTAATGTATCAATACCTTTGATATTATCAGTTGTAGACGGAGAATGGAATTGTCAAATCAGTATTGAAATTCTACCATATGATGAATCAGATAGTAAATAATAGAGGAACGTTTATATGAAAAATTCAAAAGTGATAACACCTACTTTGGTATTTTTAATAGGAGTACTTTTATTAAGTGTATTATACTATAGTCTAGTATACAAACACTTAAAAACTGCATATGATTCTTTAAGCATAAGTAATGATTTGCTAAAAAATGAAAGAATTGAATTAGAGAATATAATTAACGATAAAGTAGCTTTTAATGAAAAACTTAGCGATTTAAAAGGGCAGATTGCAGAAAATAATGTAAATCAAATTATAAATGCAAAAACTTTTTCTGATGATATAAATATAAAAGCAAAATTAGCAGGAATTTCTTTATCTAAAATTACTGTAGGAGAGCCGCAGATATTTATGGGAGATGAAGAAAACCAATCATTATTAAGTATTATAGGATCTATAGCTTTTACAGGATCTTATGAAAAAGGCATTGATTTTATAAATAACTTTGAAAAAAGTGAAAATAGCGTATATAAAGTCATTAACCTTGAGATAAGAGAATCGGAACTAATGGATTTAGAATGGTATTTAGATTTACAGCTTATTTATTATGGAAATGCAGATACTGTATCAAAGGTATCAAGTAATGATAATGAGAAAGATTCTCAAGATCAGAAAGACAATGATGATCAAGGGGGAAATAATACGTGGGCGCAATGACAGTAAAGGTAATTTTGGCAATTATTATAGGAATATGTGCTGGATTTTCTACCATCTATGTATTTAATATTATACCCCCACGCTGGTTATGTGATTATGGTGAGGAACCAAAAGAGGAAATTACGGAGTTAAGAATTAAAAAAAATCCATGGTGTATATTTTCTTTTATATTCTTTACATTAGCTTCATTTAAGCTTATGGAACACCCCTCATTCGTTATATTTTTTAATAAAGAGTTGTTTATGGTTACTTTATTATCCCTTGTATCCCTGATTTTGAAAACAACTATTCTTTGGCTATTATTACAAATTGCTATTGCTGACAAAAAGTACATGATAATTCCTGATCAATTTATAATAGGGATTGCAATAATAGGATTTATCTATATAATAACTGATTTTATTATATACGGAGATACAAATAGACTTATAGATTTTTTAAGATATAACTTTTTACATCATTGTTTTGCTGCATTGATTGGTGGAGGAACATTCTTTTTTATTGGTATTCTTGGAAGTATTATTTTTAAAAAAGAAGCTATGGGATTTGGAGATATAAAACTGTTAACTTCAGTAGGATTTTTTGTAGGTATTTCCGGTATTATCAATACTTTGATTTTTACTATTTTTGTAAGTGCTTTTGTCTTTTCTATAGGTATTCTTATTAAGAAAATAGATAATAAGGCAGAGCAGCCGTTAGCACCATTTATAGTATTTGGAGCTATAATTGTAACTTTATTTAAAACCGAAACGGATGGATTATTATATAGTTATTTAAATTTATTATAAATAAAACTAAGATTATATATTTTAATTTGGAGAGAGAAATATGAAATATACAACATTAAAATTAGGGCAAATTTTAGTTAAAGATGGCTCCATTACGGAAGAAGCCCTGCAAAATGTACTAAAAGAGCAAAAAGACAGTGGAAAGCGTATTGGTGAGATTTTAATAAATGGAAATTATATTACAGAAAAAGATCTTATAAACTCTCTTTCTTCTCAGTTAGATATTGATTATATAGATTTAGATACAGTAAAACTTGATAAAAGCTTATCTGAATATGTACCTGAAACCCTTGCAAAATCGAATATGATAGTGCCAATAAAAAAAGAAGGGAAAATCTTAACCATAGCTGTTACAGATCCTTTAGATTATAATATTATAAGTGACGTTGGTACTTATTCAAAGTTAACTGTAAAAATTGTAATTTCGGAAAAAGCTAAAATACAACAAAAAATATATGAACTTTATGTTTCACAAAAGGCTTTAAAAGCGGCTAATGAACTTTCCAAAAGTATTATGGTTGTTCCCAAGATTGAAGAAACAATTCAAAATTCAGATCAACCAATAGTTAGATTGGTGAATATGATGATTGAAGAAGCTGTGATCTTAAAGGCAAGTGATATTCATATTGAACCTCAAGAAGAAAAATTGAGAATACGCTTTAGAATTGATGGATATCTAGTTCCATATATAGAAGCAAGTTCTAAAATTGCTCCTGCTGTGGTTTCACGTATTAAGTTTATAGGTTCTATGAATATAGCTGAAAAACGTATTCCGCAGGATGGACGTATTAATTATAAAAGTGCAGGACAAGACGTTGATTTACGTATTTCTTCAATTCCCTCAGTTTTTGGAGAAAAAATAGTAATTCGTATTGCATCGGCCTTAGATTTAAATTTAAATAAAGGTCAGATTGGTTTTATACCTGCTAATTTAATAAAATTTAATAAAATAATAAATAAAGATCATGGGATAGTTCTAATTACAGGACCAACAGGAAGTGGTAAATCTACTACGTTATATACGGTATTAAGAGAAAAACGCAGAGATGATATTAATATAATTACTGTAGAAAATCCCGTTGAAACTATCATTACAGGTATTACACAAGTAGAAGTAAATACAAAGGCAGGACTAACTTTTGCTTCTGCTCTTCGTTCAATTTTAAGACAGGATCCAGATATTGTTATGGTTGGAGAAATTCGTGATGAAGAAACAGCAGACCTAGCAATTGGTGCTGCAATTACAGGTCATTTAGTATTTAGTACCTTACATACATATGACGCTTCCAGTGCTGTAATTAGGCTTATTGACATGGGAATAGAACCATTTATGGTTTCTGCAGCCCTATCAGGTGTAGTATCACAAAGATTGATTAGAAAGATTTGTCCTAAATGTAAGATTAAATATGAAGCTACACAAGAGGAGATTGAGATTTTAAATTTAGATAAAGATAAAAAATTATATTTATATAAAGGTGAAGGCTGTGAATATTGCAATGGTACAGGGTATAAAGGAAGAACTGCTATTCATGAAGTAATGTATATTTCTTCTAAAATAAGAAAAGCCATATATGAAGGTCAAAGTGTAGATGATATAAAAAAAGCTGCTATTGAGGAAGGCATGATTACTCTTTTTGAAAATGTTAGGATAAGAGTTTTGGAAGGCGTTACCACATATGAAGAAATGTTAAAACTTTATTCTAATGATGTTTTATAAATTATAGGAGGAAATAATGAATTTTTATGAAATGGCCCAAAAAGCTTTAGAAGTAAACGCTTCTGATATTCATTTATCTTCGGGTAATTATCCTGCCGTTAGAATAAATGGACAAATTATGTTAATTGGAGATAGTCCTTTAACTAAAGAAGGAGTAGAATCGATTGTGCAAATATGCATACCTCCTGATAAATTTAAGGAATATAATAGAACTGGGGATATAGATTGTTCAATTGATATGGAGAATATTGGTAGATTTAGAGTAAACGTATTTCGTCAAAATAAAGGAACAACAATTGTTTTTCGTACTATAAAAGCTAAAGTCCCTGATTTAAAAGAATTAATGCTGCCACCTCAGATCAATAAAATCCTTGAATTGAATGATGGTCTTGTATTAGTTACCGGACCAACGGGAAGTGGTAAATCAACTACTTTAGCAGCACTTATTAATGAAATGAATAAAAACAGAAGATCGCATATTATTACAATAGAAGATCCAATAGAATATGTTCATACTGCCAAAAATTGTATTATAAATCAAAGAGAGGTAGGTTCAGACAGTAAATCATATGCAAGAGCATTAAAGGCAGCACTTAGAGAAGATCCTGATATAATTTTAGTAGGAGAAATGAGAGATCTTGAATCTATTTCCATTGCTCTCACTGCTGCCGAAACGGGTCACTTGGTTTTATCAACTTTGCATACTATGGGAGCAGCAATGACTATTGACAGAATGGTTGATGTTTTTCCTCCGCAGCAGCAGCAGCAAATAAAAACACAGCTCTCTTTAGTATTAAAATCTGTTGTATCTCAAAGATTATTGCCAAAATCAAGCGGTAATGGGAGAATTGGTGCTTTTGAGATAATGTATGTAAATAATGCTATTAGTAACTTGATAAAAGAAGGTAAAACTTCCAATATAAATCAAATGATTCAAACTGGCTATTCAAGTGGAATGATTACTTTAGAAAGAAACATTAAATATCTTGTTGATAAGGGAATTATAACTGAAGATGTGGCTTCTACTGCAACATATGACATTAAATAGAGGAGATTTAACAATTGGTTTTTAATTATAAAGCAGTAAATGAAAAGGGTAAAAAGAAAACTGGTCAAATTAATGCAGACGATAAGGCTGCTGCTGTTTCTATGCTTAAAAATCAAGGTTTTGTACCTATTACAATTACTCAGGTAAATAATAAAATTTCCCAAAATAATAATTTTGAAAAATTAGCATTACAAAAGAAAAAGTTAAGTGAAATAGAAGTACTGGAAAAAGATATACATAAGGTAAAGATAAAGAAAAAGAAGATATTATCAATATTAAATCAATTTGCAATTATGATGAGAGCAGGGGTAAGCTTATCATTATGTATGGAAGTGTTATTAGAGCAAGAAAAGGATAGACAACTAAAAAAAATATTACAAGAAATAAAATCAGACATGTATTCAGGACAGACGCTTTCTTCTTCTATGGTAAAATTTAAAGCATTTAATCAAATTATAATTAATATTATTTCTGCTGGTGAAGTTAACGGAAGACTGGATATGGCGTTCGAAAGAGCTGCTAAAATCATGGAAAATGAAATTAAAATAACATCAAAAGTGAAGAATAGTTTAAGTTATCCATTATTCTTGCTAATTATAACAATAGTAGTTGTAATTATTATGAACATTGTAGTTCTGCCAATATTCTCTGATATGTTTTCAAATATGGGCGCGGAATTGCCTTTAATTACAAGGATGGTCATAGGATCATCAACTGCAATAATACATTATTGGTATTTAATTGTACTTACTGTCCTTTTAATTACTTTCTCGTATATATATTCAAGAAAACGTTTTGAAGATTTTAAAATCGAAACTGACAGATTAATATTAAAAATTCCATTAATAGGCAATATATTAATAAAAATGTATATTGCTAGATTTTGCAGGGTAATGGCATCATTAGTGGAAGCTGGAGTAGAACTTGTATATGCCTTGAAGGTTTCTTCTGACATTGTGCCAAATTCATATGTTAAAAGGTCTTTAGAAAAAGTTCGTGATGATGTAAAAGTAGGTATAGCAATTAACCAAGCTATGAGTAAATTGCCAGTGTTTGACTCTTTACTTGTATCTATGATTAGAGTAGGAGAGGAGTCTGGTATGCTATTTGATGTTTTAGATAAGATGGCAGATATGCTTGAAACGCAAACTGAAGAAAAAACAAAACAATTAACAGCATTATTAGAGCCTAGCATGACTATTATTATTGCATTACTTGTTGGTACGGTGGTTATTTCAGTTGTAATCCCAATGTTTGGTCAATATAAGCTAATGATGTGATTTTATAATAAAATAAGATACGTCCTTTGATATAGGGGATTTTATTAAAAATTGCAGTTGAAAGATAAAATGAAACTTTTTGCCCTCCATAAACTTTACGATAAAATAATTATGGTAAACTTATGGCGTTTTTATTAAATGTATTAGCGTAATTAAATTGTTGAAAATCATATCTATTTAAGAGGTTATAATGATTACTAAAAATATTAAAACTGAGGAAAATTTTGAAGTGAGCAATGATTTGTTTTCTTTTGTATCCCAATATAAAGAACAAGAGTGTGATATAAGGTATATTAGATTTAAAGATATAAATATTACTAATTGCGATTTGGACAATCTAGCATTTGATAATGTTATTTTTGAAAAATGCAATATAACAAATTCTTCTTTTAACAGAACTGATTTTACATATGTTATTTTTGATTCATGTGATATTTCAAATAACGATTTTAGTAACAGTTGGTTTAACAAATGTAAATTTAAGAATATAAAAAGTTTAGGATCAAAATTTAATGATTGCAGTTTTAAGCTTGTATCTATTAATGACAGTAATTTTAAATATTCTAATTTTACTTCTTCAAAATTAAATGATTTTTCTGCTGAAAACAGTAATTTTAATAGTTCATTTATTACAAATTGCAAACTTAAAGATATAAATTTTGATAATGTAAATTTTATAAAATCTGATTTTTTTAATACTCCGCTAAAACAAGTTGATTTAACTTCTTGTGAAATAGAAGATATAATTATTTCTTCTGATTTTAAAGAGCTAAAAGGCGTAAGATTAAATGTATATCAAGCAGCAGAAATAGCAAAGATGCTAGGAATCGTAATTATGTAGTGAAGATATAGAGGGGAAAAATATGAATGAAAAAAATTTGTGAAAGCTGCCGTATGCCAATGAAAGAAATTGTCAAAAATGCCGGCTTGAAAAAAATATTTTTAAGTTAATTTATACAAAAAGATATGCTTATTTATAAAGGGGATTTACATGGATTATAGTAAAATTAATAAAAATGCAGTAATAGCTTGGTTGATTGGAAGAATAATTTTTCTTTTAATATTTTTAGGGATATATTTGCCTGTAGTATATAAGTTTATTATGCCTAAATTCGGATATATTACAATGCTAAAGTATGGTTTAAATATATTAAGTATAGTCTTAATTCTTTTTTTATTCATAAACACTTTTATATTACCAATGATTGAATATAAAGAATGGAAATATAAAATAAAAAATGATCGAATAGAATTAATAAATGGTGTATTTATTAGGAATAAAGTAATTATACCTATTTCTAGAATACAGTTTTTAGAAATAGAGCAAGGTCCTATTTACAGAAGATTTCATCTTGCTTCATTAAATATACATACAGCAAGTGATGCACATGAAATACCGGCCTTAACATTAGAAGAAGCAAACGATATATCTGAGAAGTTAAAAGAAATAATAGAAATGAGTGGAAATATTGAATAGTTTGGAAAGAAATCATTGGTGTATAATTTTTTCATTGTTTTTTAAAAAAACTATGACTTGGATTATTTTAATTATTCTTATATATAAAAATTTTTATGCGGAGTTAGGATTTGGGAAAACAAGCCTGATAGTATTGGCTTTTGTATTTTTTATTTTTTTATTTTCTGTTTTAAACTGGTATAAGCAAACTTTTTATTTTAAAGAAGAGTCTATTTATTTTAAAAGTGGCATTGTAAATATTAAAACGAGAGAAGTACCTTTTAATAAAGTAAATACAGTTGATCTTTCACAAGGTATTATAGATATTCTATTAGGATTATCGAAAATTAAGATTGATACAGCAAGTGTAGGGAAAGGTGAAAATGAACTTTTTCTCCTTTTAAAAAAGGATAGAGCCATTGAAATAAAAAATACTATTTTAAACAGAGAAAATGATAGTACCATTTTAGAAAAAGAAATATATGACAGTTATAGTTTAAGTTATAAAGAATTATTGATTTATGCTTTAACTTCCAATGTTATTCTTAATGGTATGGGTATTATTTTTGTTATTTATTCTTTTTTAGATGATTATATCTTTCAGATATTTAATATAAAATTGTTTGAGGAAGATGATATTACAATGCAATATTTTTTGGAAAAAGGTATATGGATAATCTGTTTTATAATATTTTTAAGTGTATGTTTATCCATAATAAATAGTTTTGTTAAATATTATAATTTTAAGGTCTATACAGAAAAAGATAAGTTGAACATAACTTATGGTTTATTTAATAAAAAGCACTATTCCTTCGATAAAAATAAAATAAAAGGAATATATAGCAAGCAAAATTTAATGAAGCAGTTTTTTAATATAAAAACAATAGAAGTAGAAAGTATAGGGTATGGTGATGAAAAAGGTGAAAAGGCAATATTATATCCTATATGTAATAGAAACCTAGAGCTTGACATATTAAATAGATTATTGCCTGAATTGGTATTCTCAGGAGATGAACATAAATCTCCCAAAAGAGCATTAGTTAGATTTATTTGGAAAAAAATAATATTTGTATTAATTATAGCGGGAATATTAATTTATTATTCTAAATATGGTTTTATAAGTATTTTACTGTTTCCTTTTGTAATTTTTTTAGGATATATGCAGCATAAAAATACAGCAGTTGGAATGGAAAAAAATCTAGTATATATATCTTGTAATGGATTTAATAAAGTTCAGTCTGTTGTTAAAATGAATACAGTACAATCATTTACAATGTCTTATACATATTTTCAGAAACGACGCAGTTTATGTAATTATGAAATTAGTATTTTTAGTAATGAACTTTTTAAAAGTATAAAGGCTAAAAATTTAAATTCCAATTTAATTAAAGAATATTTGATAGAAGCAAAATAAATTAATTTATTAAAAATATTTTAAAAAATTTTCACATTTAATTTTAAATTTCATACTTAATATTATAAGTTATTTTCGAAAAATTAAAGGTGAAGATGATAATGTTATATAATAAAAAAGAAAATTTAATTAAAAAGAATGATTTTAATATTTCAAATGAGTTAGAGGACGAGATGTGCATAGATCCTTTTGCTTGCAAAATGAGTTTAATTGGGCAAGGAACTATTTCAGTAAAGCCAGATGTAGCTTCTGTTGTATTAGGAGTTAGAACAGAGAATTTACAACTAGAAATAGCTCAGGATGAAAATACAATGAAGATTAATCAAATAGTAAGTTCATTAAAAGAAATAGGCATTTCTCCAAATAACATACAAACTCAATCTTATATGATTTATCCTCAATATGATTTTATTGATAATAGACAAATTTTAAGAGGATACATAGTAATACATGATTTAAAGGTTACAATTAAAGATATGAATACTATCGGAAATATAATTGATACAGCCATACAAAATGGCGCAAATCAAGTTAATAGCATAACCTTTTCAGTCGGTGACCCTTCAATTTATTATCAGCAAGCTTTAAATTTAGCAATTGATGATGTTTTAGGAAAAGCAAAAACTTTAGGAGAAAAACTAAAAATAAATATATCTGAAGTTCCGGTTCAAATTATTGAAGAAGGGGCTCAAAATGAAGTTCCTATTCAGCCTTTTTTAATGCAGTCTAAGGAAAGTACTCCAATACAGACAGGACAAATAGAAATAACAGCGCGAATAACAGCAATTTTTAGTTATACTAAATAATATAAGATAAATTGCCTTAAAAAGGAATAGAGATTGTATTTTATTAATATAATCTCTATTCTTTCTTATAAATTTTTTTTATTTTAATCCTTCTGATAAAGCATTAAGAAGTATATTATTTGAATCTTGACTAAGTTCCCAAATCATAGCACCACCTAAATCTTTTTCTTTGATATAGTTTGCTTTAATTTTAATTGACTGAGGATCGTCATATGTTATAAATATAGAACCATTAAATAACCACGGTACCATAGACTGTGAATGAAAATATTTACTAAATCCTGGAGTATTAAGATATTTTGTCAAAATTGTATTGTAACCTATTGAATTTGCCCCGGAAAATGTTTGATATAAACCATTATTAATATTATTTACCGAAGAATATATATATCCGTAAAAAGGAATCCCTATAATGAGTTTATCTTTTGGAAAAGAAGTACTTAACCAAGCATTTACACTTGAATCTACACTCCATTTATATTGAGGAGAGTCATCATTATTAGTATATAAGGGAGAATTAAAGTCTGTATAAGAATCCCAAGTCCCATGAATATCATAAGTCATAATCATTGCATAATCTAAATATTCGTGAATTAATGATAGTTCCATATTATTTATAGCAGAGCTGTATGCACTGCCGGCTATTGTAAGTAAATAATCTTTTTGATCTATTGTTTCACGTTCATCTAATTTTTCTCTTATTTCTTTAAGTAATAATGTAAAATTGTGTTTATCTTCCGGACGGTTTACGTTGGTGGGTAGACCTCCGCTTACAGGGTATTCCCAATCGATGTCTATTCCATCTAATCCGTATGTAGTAATAAAGTCAATACAGCTATTTGCAAAATTTGTTCTTGACGTTTCTGAGAAGGCTGCATCAGAAAATTTATCTGACCATGTCCAACCACCTACTGAAATAAGAATTTTTAAATTAGGGTTTATTTTTTTTTGCTCATTTAATAATTGAAAATTATAAGGATCTATATCAGGATAACCTAGTGAAATTTTTAAATCTGAACTTATATTGGCAAAGGCATAGTTAATATGAGTAAGTTTAGATACATCTATTTTATCTGGTGTGTATCCACTATAACTAGACCATGCTGCATAATAGCCAACCACTTTTTTTGATAAAGCTTGATTAGCTAGTGATGTTGAAGAAGAGGTTGTCACTGTTATTACATCGCTTGATTTAGATATTTTTCCTCTTGTATCTACAGCTTTAATATAAAAGTTATAAGCTGTTGACGGATTTAAGTCTGTTACCGTATATGTTGTAGTGTTAGTTGAAATTAAATAAGTATTATTCATATATATGTAATATGATTTTACATTGCTGCTTGCTGAGTAATCCCAACTTAAAGTAATTGAAGTATCAGTAACAGCAATTGATTTTAGGTCAGTTGGTATTGTTGGTTTTGCTGCAAATGAATAATTATTTAAGGTACAGCTAAAAACTATTAGTGCAGCCAGTAATACAGTAAAGACTGTTAAAGTTTTATGTATAATTTTCAATTTTTATATCCTCCTCCTTTAAATTATAAAGTAAGTATAACATAATCTTTAAATATTAAAATAATGAAATATATGGGATTTTTAATGATTCATAATAGAAGTTTGAATAAAGAAAATTTACTTTATATATTTTAAAATTCTATTAATACTTAAAATACAATTAAAATTTAATTGCATATACTATATTAAAATCCAAAATTTGATTGTTATATGAATTAAATAAATGTGAAATAGTATTACTATAGGATAATAATAGAATGAGGTGTATTTTAATGAAATTGCGAAAATTTTTAGGCAGAAGGATTTATGAAGAATATTATTATGAAGATGTAGATTTAAAATTTATAGTTCATAAAAGTTTAATTAATGAAAATACTCGAAACTTAATACTCGATTATCTAAAAACTGGAAAAATCAGAGATGATATCTGCGTAATAAAAGCAGATAATATCTATTGTTTTGGACCTTTTTATAATGAGAAAGAGCAATTTTTTGAAGAACAAAAAGATGATTATCTTTGGTTTGTCCTTTAATAAATTATATATATTCTACAATAAAATTAATTTAATCTTGAAATAAAGATAATAATATAATATATTAATTATAGTATTTCATAAATTTACTAATTTTATAAAGAAGGGTATTACTTATATAATGAACCAATTGACTAAAAAACAAAATATAATTGAAATTAAATCAAAAAAGGGATTTACATTAATAGAACTAATAGTAGTTATAGCAATTTTAGGAATTTTAGCTTTTAGCGCAATTGCAATTTTCCCTAAATTTATAAGTGAAGCAAAAAAAGCAGCGGATGAAACAACGCTAAAAACTTTAGATAGTGTTACAGCTTGTTATGGATTAGATGAAGGAATATCTGGAAGTGCCATTTTTGGTAATTTATCAGATTCGGATAAATTGAACCAATTGGTTGAAAAGGGTTTACTTAGTTCTGTTCCAACGCCTCAGCAGAGTAAGGCTAATTTCATATTTAATGAAGATACGGGTAAATGGAATTTATCTTTTTCTGAACAAGAGCAAACTACTTTATTTGCTGAAGCTCTAAAAAATAATTCTATTTTAAGTTCTGAGGACCTTTTAAGTAAGGATATAACATGGAAATTTGGATCCAGTTCTAATTACGATACTGCAAGTTGGAGCGGGTATTTAGAAAAGATTCTTGAAAAAGGTGAAGGAGATAATAAGAGGATTAGTGAAAATGATGGTAAAAATACAATAAACTATTATAATCCTTTATCTAAGAAAACATCTATTTTTAATTGGAATAATTGGGATAGTATAAAAAATTCTTCTGATTATAAAAAATATTTGCCTCCTGCTATTATCATAACAAATTATAAAAATTTGGAACCGAACAATTCTTATATTAAAGAAAATATAGATACTTTAAAAGGTGCAATAGTAATTTATAAAGATGATTTAGATTCAATAGATAAAGGAGTTATTTATAATATTAAAGAAGATGGCTCAGTAACTGCTCCTAAAAAACTTATTGATGTAATTAATTAATAATCAAGAAAGCGTAAAAAGATTTTGTTTGCATTTATAATAATATAAAAGTTTTATTGACAGAATATGATAAAATATATAAGAGTAATATAGTAAAGTAATGTTTTGGTATGAAACCTTAACACTATATTAAATAATTCAAAGCTCAATTAATTTAATAAAGGGTACAGAAATTTAACCACGAAGGTTTAATTGCCTATATAATAGGCATATCTTTCGTGGTTTTTTGTATCTGTTGAAAGGAAAGGAACCAATGAATATAGAAAAACTAAAAGAAGTTTGGATTAATCATGCTGATAAGAATGTGGATGAAAGTATTAAGATGTGGGATAGCTTTTCTGAAAGTTATAAAGAAAAGCCAACTCTAAAATGGGAAACAAATGAATTCTTAAAATTAATAGATAAAACTGTAAATGTATCAAAAGATATGAAATCTTTAGATATAGGATGCGGAGCAGGAGGTTATACCATGGCTTTAGCAGAAAAAGTTAAGAAAGCTGTTGGAATAGACTTTTCTCCTAGTATGATTAAGCTTGCAAAAGAAAAAGAGGTGGATAATGCAGAATTTATATGTGCAGATTGGGATAAATTTGATATAAAGAAAGAAAAATTTGAAAAAAATTTTGATATAGTTTTTGCACATATGACTCCGGCCATAAATAATGCTTATACATTTGAAAAACTCATAGCTTGTTCAAAAAAATATTGTTTTATAGCCAAACCGACAAGACGCAAAGATCCAATATTGGAAGAAATAAAAAAAATAGCCGGACTGGAAGATTATTATCAAAATTTTGATGAAAGTATTACATATGCATTTGATATGGTATGGCAATTAGGTTATTGCCCTTATTTTTTCTATCGTGACGAAGTATGGGAATCAGAAAAAACTTTGGAAGAAGCTTATGAATGGTATATAAGAAGGGTAAAAACCTATAAAAATATAAGCCAATCTGTGGAGAATGATCTAAAGAAATATCTTAATTCTATATTAGTTAATGGAAAAATACATGAAAAGACAACAACTACTATAGTAAATATGTATTGGCAAATTTAATGTTAGGAGGAAATTAATTGAATAAAAAATTATGGGATGAATGTGTAACATTTCATGGACATGAATGTCCGGGGTTAGCAATAGGCTATCGTGCAGCTGAAATTGCTAAGGAACAATTGGGAGATATTTTTTCTCCTGAATTTGATGAGGAAGTTGTATGTGTTTCAGAAAATGATGCTTGCGGAGTAGATGCAGTTCAATGGATTACAGGATGTACTATTGGCAAAGGCAATTTAATCTATAAACCATCAGGTAAAATGGCATTTTCTTTTTTTATCAGAGAAACAGGACAAGGGATTCGCTTGGTTATGAAACCAAATGCATTTGATGACAATATTAGTCGTGAAGAGCTACAAAAATACATACTGGAAGCACCAGCTGAAGAAGTTTTTTGGGTTAAAAAGCCAAATTATAAAATTCCTCAAAGAGCTAGACTGTTTAAAAGTGTTATTTGTGAAAATTGTGGAGAAGCTTCACCTGAATATAAAATGCGTTTAGTTGATGGAAAAAGGGTATGTATTGATTGCTTTGATGATTATGAAAGAGGATGGTAAGTTATGACAGATATAAAATCTGAAGTAACAAATAGCATTGGAGGAATAACAGCATACAGAAGTCATATAAAAAAGAAGAAAATTACCGTAGTTATATTAATATTTCTTGTATTTTTCTTTATCCTTATATCAATCAATGCAGGAGCTGCTGAATTAAATCCTTGGAAAGTATTTAAAACATTAATAGGAATTACTGATGAAAAAGCAAATATTGTTATCTGGAGGATAAGAATGCCCAGAGTTATTGCAGCAGTAGTTGCAGGTGCAGGACTTTCTGTTGCCGGTTGTGTTATGCAAAATAATTTAAAGAATCCACTTGCTTCACCATCAACTCTTGGTATTGCAAGTGCTGCTACATTTGGTGCAAATCTTGCAATAATTGTATTTGGTGCAGGAACAGTATTAAATACAGCAGGTGATTCAGTAGCAATAAATAATCCATACATCGTAACTATTTGTGCTTTCATTTCTTCAATGAGTGCAATAATAATTATTTTAGGTTTAGCCAAATTAAGATCATTTTCTCCAGAAGCAATAATCCTTGCAGGAGTAGCTTTAAGTTCAATTTTTGGAGCCGGTATAACTATTTTACAATATTTTTCATCAGATATAAAAATAGCTGCTGCAATTTTTTGGACATTTGGAGATTTAGGGAGAGTATCTTGGAAAGAAGTTATAATTATAAGTGTTATTGTACTAATTTCAATTGTATACTTCTCCTTTAAAAGATGGGATTACAATGCTCTTTCTAATGGCGAAGAGACAGCAAAGAGTTTGGGTGTTAATACTAACAGAGTTCGTTTTTGGGGACTTTTAATATCAGCTCTAATCACTTCCGTAGCAGTATCTTTTTTAGGAATGATAGGTTTTGTTGGCTTGATTGGGCCTCAAATTATGATGAGAATTGTGGGTGCTGATTACAGGTTCCTTATACCTACTTCGGCACTTATGGGTTCTGTAATTCTTTTAATAGCAGATACTGCTGCCAGGATATTGATATCTCCAATAGTTTTACCTGTTGGAGCACTTACTTCTCTATTAGGCGGACCTATGTTTTTATATATGTTGATGAGAGGGACAAAAGGAAAAAAATGAGTATGATTGTAAAAGATATCTCCTTTTCTTATTCAAAGCATAAAATTTTAAATAAAATATGTTTTGAAGTAAAAGGTGGAGATTGTGTTGCTGTATTAGGTACAAATGGAGTTGGAAAATCAACTTTACTGAAATGTTTAAATAAAGTAATTCTAGCTCAATCAGGTGAAATTTCAATAAAAGAGAAGACACTTAAAGAAATGTCTGGAGATGAATTAGCAAAGTTGATAGGATATGTTCCGCAAAATGAATCTTTTTCTGATAGTACTGTTTTTGATGCAGTACTCCTTGGAAGAAAACCGTATATTAAATGGGATGTAACTAAAAATGATTTAGAAATTGCAGAAAATGTTATTAATGCGTTATCCTTAGATAAATTTTCCCTTCGTAAGGTGAATAGAATGAGTGGAGGAGAAATGCAGAAAGTTGCCATTGCAAGAGCTCTTGCACAGCAACCATTAGTATTGTTATTTGATGAACCAACAAGTAATTTAGATTTGAAAAATCAACTAGAAGTAATCCAAATAATTAAAGATATTGTTAGAGAAAAACAGATATCAGCTATTGTAACAATGCATGATTTAAATTTAGCTTTAAGATTTGCAGATAAATTCTTAATGATGAAAGAAGGTAAAATATATGCTACAGGTGGAAAAGAAATAATAACTCGAGAAAATATTTTAGAAGTATATGGTGTTGATGTATCAATAGAAAATTTTAATGGATATGATGTTGTGATTCCTAATTAATTATAGCTATAAAACAAAATATTTATAAGAGGAAAGAAAAATGAAATTAAAAAAGTTTGTTAGTACAATTATTATTATTAGTTTATTATGCTTTATATTTGCTGGATGCGGAACTAAAGCTGAAAATGAAAATAACCATGAAAACGGTGATTTAAAAATAACAGATACACTTGGACGTGATGTAACAATCCCGGAAGGATCTGATAAATTTGTATGTATTGGTCCAGGATGTTTAAGGCTTTATTGCTATGTAGGTGATACTTCAAAACTTGTGGGAATTGAAGATATTGAAAAAGATACAAGTGGTAGACCATATATAATGGCAAATGATGATCTTATTACTTTACCAATTATAGGATTGGGAGGCCCTAATAATGCTCCTGATGCTGAAAAATTACTAGAAGTGGTACCAGATGTAATTTTTTCAATGTATAATTCAGATGTATCTTCTGTAAATGAATTACAAGAAAAAACAGGTATACCTGTTGTAGCTTTAAGTTATGGAAATACAGAGGTCTTCGATAATGATGTTGATTTATCTATACAACTTATAGGTAAAGTGACAGATAATCAAAAACGGGCTGATGAAGTTATTGATTATTTCAATGAATTAGAAGCTGATTTAAATAATCGTACTAAAGATATAGATAATTCAAAAAAGCCTACTGTTTATCTTGGTGCTCAATCAATGAGAGGTGCGCATGGCATTGAAAGTACAAGTGGTAATTATTCTCTTTTTAATGCAATTGGAGCAAGAAACGTTGTAGACGAAGCAAATATTGATCAGTATATAATGCTTGATAAAGAAGCTCTTCTTGATATGGATCCGGATATCATTATTATTGATGCAGGTGGTCTTTCACTTGTATTAGATGATTATAACAAAAATAAATCTTTTTATGAAGGTCTTAACGCCGTAAAGAATAATAAACTATATCTTCAATTACCATATAATCATTATTATACAAATATTGATATTGCTTTAGCAGATGCTTATTACATAGGCTCTGTTCTTTATCCAGAACAATTTTCTGATATTAATCCTGAGAAAAAGTTTGATGAAATAACACAAAAGTTACTAGGAAAGGAATTATATAAAGATATAGCTAAAGAATATTTTGGAGGTTATCAACAAATAAATCTTGATAAATAAATATTAATATATAATACAAGATATACTATTTTTTAAAATAGTATATCTTTAATTTTTTGATAATTTGGTTAATTTTATTATAATTAATTAAATTTTTGTAAAAAATATGTCGAATTTTGTAGAAAAATTAATAAAAAAGTCGTATAATTCTAATGAATGTTAAGCTCGTTATTCATATAAATAGTTATATTTTTTTAGTTTGTATTAAATTTGTATTAAATTATATTGTTAAGGAGTTTATTCCTAAATGAAAATTTGTCATATAATAAAATTAAAAAATAATTTGGGTGTAAAAATTGGAATTTTTTTATTCATTATTGTTTGTATAACACAAATTATAAATTTTACTTTAAATAATTTTTTTGTATCTAAATATTTTTTAAATATTGAAAATGAAGATATTAATTCCAAGGTAGAACATTCTATGAAAATATTTCAATTAAAGATAAATGAACTTGAAACATTAGTAGAGGATTATGCTTTATGGGATGTAAGTTATAATAATATACTTAATAAAAATAATGATGAAACATGGATTAAAGAAAATTTTACAGAATCTCTTCCTGATAAGTATGGTATAGATTTAATTGTTATGTTGGATAAAGAAAAAAAGGTTCTTACTAAATACGGTTTAAATAATATTAATGAAATTATAAATGATAATAAAATTTTACGAGCACTAAATTATAATAAATATAATGACAATACAAGAGTTAGTGGATTTAAAAAATATAATGGAGATATTTATATAATAAGCTCCTGTCCTATTTACGATATAAATGCCGAAGGAGTTTGTCAAGGTATTCTTATTATGGGGAAAAAAGTATCTTCTTCTTTTATAGAAAAAATAAAGGAAGATTATGGCATAGATATATTTATATCATATCATGATAAGTTTATATTAAATAATGAAATAAGAAAAGAAGTTGTTAACAACAAAGAAATAATTGATCAAAATAGAAATAATAAAATATTTAAACTTAATAATTCAAAAATAATAGGTACATTATCAATTAGAGATATTTCGGGAAATACAATTGGAAACATGAATGTAATACAATCAAGAGATATTTTTTTATCAACTCAAAATTTAACTCAAAGAAATATTTTAGTTGCTATGATTTTATCTATTATTATAGTTTTGATATTAGGTTATTGGTTTAAAAATATTATAGTTATGCCAATTAGAACCCTTGAAGCTCAAATAAAAAAAATGGAAGAGGAAAACCTATTAAAGCATGTAAACCTGAATAGAGAAGCTCCTAACGAAATATCTAATTTAGCTGATAGTTTTAATCATTTGATAGATAGTCTTCATGAGCATAAAATGGAAAACCAACAATTAAAATTATCTGCAAATACTGATTTCTTAACTTCTGTTTATAACCACAAATATTATTTTGAAAGTATTAAAAATAAGATAAACGAAAATCATAAGTGTATATCTTTGATGTTTTGTGATTTAGATAAATTTAAAATAACAAATGATACATTTGGTCATGAAATCGGAGATTTTATTTTAAAGGAAACTGCAAAAATAATAAGTGATCAAGTAAAAGAAATTGGCAGTGTTTATAGATATGGTGGAGAAGAATTTTTGGTTATATTATGCGATTATACTTGTCAAGAAGCTTATGATATTGCAGAAAAAATTAGAAGAAAAATTATTGATGATAAATCATTACAAAAGTATGCAGACTATTTTCCCATTTCCATAAGCGTTGGGATTGCGTGTTACCCGGAAAATGCATTAGATGGAGAAACTTTAATAAAAAAAGCAGACTGTGCAATGTATTATTCAAAGCAAAGTGGCAGAAATCAATGTAATATTTACAATAATAATATGAATGTATTTTCAACTGATAATAAAATTAATAACTATATTAACAGAGAATTTCTTATTGATTCCGCTCTTGCATTAGCAGAGGCCGTAGATGCAAAAGATCCTTATACAGGAAAACATTCTAAAATGGTATCAAAATATTCAATTTTACTTGCTGAAAAATTAGGATTATCGGAAAAAAGAAAAAACAGTTTAAGAATAGGTGCTTTATTACATGATTGCGGTAAAATCGGGATACCTGATAATATAATTAATAAGCCTGAGAAGTTATCCGATTATGAATTTAAAATAATTAAAAATCATACTTTACAAGGATATAATATTATAAAACATATTACAAAAGATGAAGAAATTATAGATTGTGTCAGAAGCCATCATGAAAGATGGGATGGAAAAGGTTATCCTGATGGAATTGGAGGACATTCTATTCATCTATTTGCAAGAATAGTGTGTATTGCAGACGTATATCATGCTATGACATCTGATAGACCTTATAGAAAAGCTCTAACACAAGAAAAGGCATTAGAAGAAATTAAAAGAATGAAAGGAACTCAATTTGATCCTAAATTGGCAGATGTTTTTATAAATGCCATTAATAATAACTAATATATAAATAAGTATAATTAAAAATTATATAACAATAGATAGCTTTGTATGTATTGGCAGTTTTATAGTTTTAAACCCTGCCAATTTTACTTTTTTATATTTAGTCTATATTACAAAATAATATTTCACATTATTCATAATGATGAGAGAAATTTGTTCATATAATATTTTACTTTAATAGGAAAATTTTTTATTTGTTTTTAAAATTTGGATAATAAGTATTATAATGGAGAAATAATATATTTTTTCAATTAATAACTAATAATTAAAATTAAGTTGAAATGATATATAATATATTTTAAAATAATATCTATAAAAATATTAATTACATAATAACTCCTCTTGGTATTTGACAACAACTAAAACTTTCCTGGCAATTATTTATTGTTATTGTGAAAGAATGAAAAAGTAATATGTAATTCAAGATAATAATAAGAGGAGGTTTTTTCTGATGGAAAAAACTAATAAAGAATTAATAAAAATAATCTCTCAAATGGATATCATATTGGATTATTTGCCTTTTCATGTATGGTATAAAGATATTAACGGTAAATATCTCTTTGTAAATGATAGTTTTGCAAAATATACTAATAAATCAAAAGAAGAAATAATTGGCAAAGATGATTATGAACTTTATCCTAAAGAGGAGGCTGAAATTTATAGGAAAAGTGATTCACATACAATTTTAAGTAAAAGACAAGCTTATTATGAATCGGAATATCCGAAAGGCAAATATAAAGAAGAATATAAAAGTCCTGTTTACGATAAAGACGGCAAAATTATTGCTACCACTGGATATGCTATAAATATCACAGAACGAAGAAAAACCAATGAGGCATTAGTTGAGAGTGAACGCAGCAAAGCTATTTTACTATCGAATTTACCTGGTGTTGCATATCGATGTAAAAATGATAAAGATTGGACAATGACATTTATTTCACAAGGGTGTTATGAATTAACTGGCTATACAGCAAAAGAATTACTTGAAAAAAATCCTTCTTATTATGATTTAATTGATTCTCAATATCGTAATGCTTTATTTAAAAAATGGGAAACAGAACTTAATATGAATGTACTTTCAACAGATGAATATCCAATAACTACGTCTTCGGGAGAAATAAAATGGGTATGGGAGCAAGCGCAGGGTATACATGATTCTGATGGTAAGTTAATTTCCACAGAAGGTTTTATTACCGATATAACTGAAAGAAAAATAGCAGAAAAAGCGTTGATACAAAGTGAAGAACGTTTTAGAACAATTTTCGAAGAAGCACCTTTAGGTATTGGTATTTTTGATTCAATAGATGGCAAAGCATATGAGATTAATAATAGGTTTGCTGAAATAGTAGGAAGAAAAAAAGAAGAAATTCTTAATTTGAATTGGAAAGATTATTCTCATCCTGATGATTTGGAAGAAAATCTTCATAATATGCATCTTCTTAATATGCATGAAAGTTCTGGATTTTCAATGAATAAAAGATTTATAAGACCGGATGGATCAATAATATGGGTTAATATGACCATTGCTCCTTTTAAATTGGAGGATTATATTAATCCGCGTCATTTATGTATGATTAAAGATATTACTTCTCAAAAAAAAGCAGAAGAAGAAATTTTATATTTAAGCTATTATGATCAGTTGACAGGCTTATATAACAGAAGGTTTTATGAAGAAGAAATTAAAAGACTTGATACCAAAAGGAATTTACCAATTACTCTAGTACTTGCTGATGTAAATGGATTAAAATTAATTAATGATGCTTTTGGTCATTTAGTGGGAGACAAGCTATTAAAAAAAATTGCCCAAATTATTAAAAGTGGATGCAGATCAGATGATATTATTGCCAGAATTGGTGGAGATGAATTTATCTTGTTACTTCCTAAAACTGATTCAATTGAAGCAGAAAAAATTGTAAAACGTATTAATTTAGCTATTTCTAAAGAGAAAGTTGAACAAATTTTTTGTTCAGTTTCATTTGGATGGGAAACAAAGAAGGACGTTACACAAGATATTAGACAAGCATACAGGCAAGCAGAAGATTATATGTATAGACATAAATTATGTGAAAGTACAAGTATGAGAAATGAAACAATAAAAGTAATTATGAATACTTTCTATCAAAAAAATAAAAAAGAACAGCAGCATTGTGAAAGAGTAAGTAAGATTTGTGAGAGTTTTGGAAATGCATTAAGTATGAGTATTTCAGAAGTTAAGGAACTTAAAATGGCAGGACTCTTTCATGATATCGGTAAAATTGGAATGAATGATAAATTATTAGGAAAGAAGCATTTAAATGAAAAAGAGGAGGCTGACATTAAGCGTCATTCAGAAATAGGATATCATATACTAAGATCCGTTAACGAATTTGCACCTATTGCTAAATATGTATTATATCATCATGAGAGAATTGACGGGAAAGGGTATCCGAGGGAATTAAAAGGAAATGAAATTCCTATCCAATCGAAAATTATAAGTATTATAGATTATTATGATATTTTAACTAACGAAAATAATAATAATTATAGTAAGCTAAAAATTATTGAAGAACTTCGTAAAAACGCCAATACAAAATTTGATTCAGAGCTAGTTGAATTGTTTATTGAAAAAATGTTAAAAAATAATTGATCAGTATTAAATTATAATAGATAGAGAGATAGAGTTATCTGTCTCTTTATTTTAATATATAATAAATAAATATAATGTTATTCTATATAATATAATTATATAGAGGAGAACAATATGATTATTAATAACAATGAATTATTTTTTGAAATAAATAAGCATTTAGTAAATGATAAAACCCCTTCAAAATATATTAATCTTATTTGTGAAAAACCATTTTTTAAGAAAAAACCTTTTGATTTATTATATAACTTGAAAAGAACAGGGCAATCGCCTAAACATCATCCTGAAGGTAATGTATGGAATCATACTATGCTTGTTATTGATGAAGCTGCTGAGATAAAATATAAAAGTAAAAATATAAAAGTATTTATGTGGGCAGCGTTACTGCATGATATTGGTAAGCCTGATACTACCAAAATTAGAAAAGGCAGAATTACTTCATATGATCATGATAAAAAAGGTGCTATACTAGCAGGAGATTTTTTGAAAGCGCTTATAGATGATGATAAATTTATTAAAGAGGTTACAGCACTTATTAGATGGCATATGCAAATTCTTTTTGTAGTTAACGATTTACCTTTTGCTGATATCCATGCAATGAAAAAACAATCGGATATTAATGAGGTTGCTTTACTTGGATTATGTGATAGATTAGGAAGGTTAAATGTAGATAAAGAAATTGAACAAAAAAATATATCTGCATTTATTAAAAAATGTAATAATTTTATTTGATTGTTGTCGAAATATGTTTATATGTATTGACAAAACAGCTAAATTCTAGTAATCTGTTGTTTAGGTTATAAATATAATAATTTATGATTTCTAATATTAAGACAGCGTTGCTGTAAGGTGGAAATCATTGAAGCATGCTTGATAGCTTGTGTCATGTTATAATGATTTCTAAGATTAAGACAGCGTTGCTGCAAGGTGGAAATCATTGAAACATGTTTGATAGCTTGTGTCATGTTATAATCTTTATTATTAATATTAAATGAAATTTAGGATATAAAATAGGAGGAAAATATTATGAAAAATATTAAAACAATAGCAAAGCCAACTTTGAAAACTACTGCTAGTAAAGGTTGCGGAGAATGTCAAGCATCTTGCCAATCAGCTTGTAAGACTTCCTGTACAGTAGCAAATCAAGAATGTGAAAATATAACAAAAAGAAGATAGTTTTAAAAAGTTGAACATTTAAAAAGCAGCATTTTTGCTGTTTTTTTAGTGAAAAGATTCAGCTTATTATAGACTTTGATTGGAGGAATTAATTTGATTCATAAGTATAAATTTAAGGATCAGTATATAGTTATGGATGTTAACAGTGGTGCAGTTCATGTTGTTAATAATATAGTTTATGATATTTTAGATTATTATAATGAAAAATCAACGGAAGAAATTGTTTCTTTGCTAAAAAATAAATATAATGAACAAGAAATTTTAGAAGCAATAGAAGATATAAAATATTTAATTGATAATGAAATGCTATATACTGATGATTCTCAAGTTACAATGGATATGCTTGAAGGCAGAGGAGCAATTATTAAAGCCATGTGTCTTCATGTAGCGCATGATTGCAATATGAATTGTAAATATTGTTTTGGAGATAAAGGAGCATTTGAAGGGATTAGATCTTTACTTCCTTTAGAAACAGGAAAGAAAGCTATAGATTTTCTTTTAACACATTCTGGAACAAGAAGAAATTTAGAACTGGATTTTTTTGGCGGAGAACCATTGATGAATTTTGAAGTTGTAAAAGAATTAGTTAAATATGGTAGAGAAGCAGAAAAACAATATGGTAAAAATATTCGTTTTACCATTACTACCAATGGTTTATTACTTGATGAAGATAAATCAAACTTTATAAATGAAAATATGTCTAATGTCATTTTAAGTATTGATGGAAGACCGGAAGTTAATGATAAAATGCGTAGAACTGTAAATGACAAGGGAACTTATGATGTCATAATGGAAAACTATTTAAATTTTGTAAAAAAAAGAAAAGGAACATATTATGTAAGGGGAACTTTTACAAGAGAAAATCTTGATTTCTCAGAAGATGTGAAACATCTAGTAGAAAAAGGATTTAAAAGTGTTTCTGTTGAGCCTGTCGTTACTGATTTATCATATAGTTATGCATTACAAGATGAAGATAAAGATAGAATTTTTAAAGAATATGAGAAACTGTCTGATTTATTTTTAGATTACCATAAAAATGGGAAAACCTTTGAATTTTTCCACTACAATGTAGATTTAAATCAGGGGCCTTGTGTTATTAAGAGAGTTTCTGGATGCGGAGCCGGTACAGAATACGTTGCAGTAACTCCGGAAGGCGATATATATCCTTGTCATCAATTTGTTGGAAACACAGATTTTTTAATTGGCAATGTAAATAATGATCATTTTGAAAATAGATTATATGATGAATTTAATAAAGCACATATATATAATAAAGAAAAATGTAATGAATGTTGGGCAAAATTTTATTGCAGCGGAGGGTGTCATGCCAATGCATATAATATGAATAAAGATATCAGAAAACCATATGAACTTGGCTGTGAGATGGAAAAAAAGAGAATTGAATGTGCAGTGGGTATTAAAGCAGTAATTTCATGTCAAGAAGAGGAAGAGCAGATTTGCAAAAATGATTGTGAAAACTGTAACTTATGATTGATAATTTTTATAAAAGAGCAAATTACGAAATCAAAAATTTATATTAAAACTGAATTTTGCTAATTATTTATGCTCTTTTGATATTCTGTAGATATCGTGAAGCGATATCTACAGAATAATAAAAAAGCTATGAAAAAAATTCATAGCTTAAAAAATCAAAAATTAATTAAATATTATTGCGATAAAAAATAGAATTATATAGTTAACAACATTTTTTGTTGTAAGTAAAAACTTTAGTATTTAAAAGAGTATTATCCATATAAGATTCTATTACCTGTTCAACATTACCACTTGCACCAGTTACAAGTTCTATTCCACATCTGTCTAACGCTTCTTTTTCAGTACTTTTAATATTGTTACATATGACTATATCAATATTATTTCCTGATAGAAGTGTCGCTAGGGTGGAATGTTCGCTTTCTCCGGCTTTTAGAATTGTTTTACTTTTTATTTCATTATTTTCGATTTCAAAAACTGAAAAACTTTTACATTGATCGAAATGTTGAAATACCTTATTATTTTCGTTCGTCACAGCAATTCTCATAAGTAATTTTCTCCTTGTTTTATACATACCTTTTATATAAGCTACTAAAAGATAAAAATTTTTTAGTAATCTTATATGCTATTGTTTTTTGCATAATAAAACAACAGCCACCTTATATGTGCATTGTTGCATTACTTTTTCACCCACATTTTGAAGTAATGTAACTAGATTCATAATAAATTATTAAATAAATGTGAATTATTATAATAAATAATATATTATCAACAAGATTTATTATAAACAGTATGATTATGCACAATTAAATTATATGGCTCATTTATGGGAAAGTCAAGCAATATGGATAAGTTAATAAAATAACGAAAGGATTTTAGATAATCTATATAAAGTTTTAAGATAAATTTTATATAGATTATAACAATTTTTAACAAAAAAATATATACTTAAATGTATACATTTGATGTTATAGAAAAAGGAGATTTATATGGAAAAAAGAATAGAAATAGTTAAAGCTGATATTACTTGTCTTAGGGTAGATGCAATTGTCAATGCTGCTAATAATTCATTACTTGGTGGTGGTGGCGTAGATGGAGCAATACATAGAGCTGCGGGGAAAGAACTTTTAGCGGAATGTAAAAAACTTGGTGGATGTAATACAGGAGAAGCGAAGATTACAAAAGGTTATAATTTACCTTCAAAATATGTAATCCATACTGTAGGACCAATATGGCATGGAGGTAATGATAATGAACATGATTTATTAAAATCATGTTATGTAAATTCTATTGAAATCGCTGTAAAAAACGGAATAAAAACTATTGCTTTCCCATCAATAAGTACAGGCGTTTATAAATATCCTGCTGAAAAAGCTGTTATTATTGCATATGAAACAGTTTGTGAATTATTATATAAATATGAAACTGAAATAGAGAAAGTATATTTTGTTTGTTTTAATGAAAATATTTATGATTTATATTGCGGTATGGAACAATAAATATAAAGATATTGTATAAAAACAGACAAGGAAATACTCATATATTTCAAAGAAAAATGCGGTGAAATAATAATACCAAATAATATAAAAAGCTTCAGTATTGAAGCTTTTTATATTATTATATTAATTTTATTTAGTTTCCATTGAACCTTCAGAAGTGATAGCCGAATCAGTTATAATGGGAATTTCCGGCTTTTCTTTTGTTTCTTTTAAGAATTCGATTATTAACGTTGTTGGTTTAGTAAGGACATTTAAATACAATTGTTTATTTGATTTTGATTTATAGTCAATGTTTCCAATTGATATAATATCTAAATCCGGATTTTTTTCATAAAATAAAGCACATTCTAAATAGGAATCAGTAGGAGTAATTTTTATTTCTTTATTATACAATTTATTGTAAATTGAAGAAATAGAAGGTATTAACGTACTGTTTTCCTTAGTAGGCCAACCAGGCATATAATCCAAAATGTTATGATTTATACTACATATTCTGGCAAGAGTATCGTGTGATTGTGTTAAATCTAATGTTTTTTCATCAGATAAACTTCTTACTGAAATTTTACTGGAAAAATTGCCTGTATACGTATATGCAGTTCCGATATTCGAAGAACTTTCAACAATATTGTTGTTATCCGGAAGCATTGAATTTACACAGTCAACAATTCCGTATAAATAACTTATTAAACTGTTGCAATCTTCTCTTGATAATACTTTTTCAGGAAGAGGAACTTCTGTTAAATTAATGCTTGCATTTTTTTCGGTTGATCCAAATTCATTTTTGAATTCACTTACAACTGAATCATATGTTTTTTTAAATTTTTTGATATCATAACCATTTAATACAACTACAGCTGTGGCATCTGTAGGAATTTCATTTTCAGAAATTCCACCATTAAAACTTGCTAATTCCAATACAATTCCTTCACTTTGAGCTTGAGCTAATAAATTACCTAAAACCTTGATAGCATTTGCATCTTTGTTATTTTTTTTATCTTCTGTTAATCCGCCATTTAAATCACGAATTGTAACTTCATATGCATTCTTATTATGAGGGGCTTGCCAAGAAACATTTTTTGTCATCTCAAAAGTTGTAAGACTGACACTGCTGTTACAAAAACTATAATCACTTTCACTGTTAAGATTTATAAGATAATCTGCTTTTAAATATTTAGAATTTAATTGCTTTGCCCCAGTAAATGAGTTTTCTTTTCCAATGGTAAATATAGCTCTAAGGGGTCCATGATTTTCTGCATTTTTTAAAATACTCAAAATAGAAGCTATATCAGCTTTTCCATCAGATTCCAATTTAATATTACTTGCTGTTACCATTTCTTTATCTTTGGAATCGTTAATGGATTCTTCGGTAGTATTATCAATATTAACAGTATCCATTTCATTAACATCTGATATATTGATATGACCTTGTAATATAGAGGTAGGAGCATTTTCATATCCTTCACTGGCAGGCTTTTCTATTATTACATTGTTTGTTTTATCAATATATACCTTATATCCCATTTCTTTTGCCCAATTTTTCAAATAATTTCTTATGTTTAAAATGTTATCTGTATTTGCTGGAATTTCTGAAAGATTAATATATTCCTGTAAAATTCCATTTTCTATAGGATTAGTTTGAGCAACTGGTTTTTCTTCACCATTTTTTGGAATAAAAATAAATATAATGCATATAATTAATATTGCAACTAAAATTTTTTTCTTCATAAAATATAATCTCCAATCTTGTTTCATAAGTCCAATATAGCTATTATAATAAATAATCATATTAAAAAGCAATAATCTCTTTTAAAAAATATGAATTAATATAAGATTAAATTGAATTTTTGAGTATGCAAGTATTGGTATTCGTAGATTTTATGTGATTCTTGATAATAAATTAACAAAATTCAGGGGAGAAAAGGTATGAACAAAAGCTTAGAGTTACTGGAACTATTTCATCAAGGTACTGCAACAAAGATTTATGAAGTAATGGGTGCCCATCCTTACATTAAAAATGGTGAGGAGGGGTATATTTTTAGAGTATGGGCTCCAAAAGCAAAGAATGTATATATAATAGGCAGTTTCAATGAATGGGATGAATCTAAAGATTTAATGAATAAAGTCAATGAAAAGGGAATATGGGAAATTTTTATTGAAAATATTAAAGAATATACAGGATATAAATATGTAATTGAAGATTATAAAGGCAGAAAAATAGCTAAGGCAGATCCTTATGGTTTTCATATGGAGACAAGACCTGCTACTGCATCAAAGACATATGACATAAGTAATTATGTATGGAAAGATGAAAAATGGATTAAAAAACGCAGAGAAACTCCACCATATAATAAACCTCTTAATATATATGAAGTTCATTTAGGATCTTGGAGAAAATACCCAGATGGAAATTATTTTGATTATTATAAACTAGCATATGAGCTTATACCTTATGTAAAGAATATGGGATATACACATATTGAATTAATGCCTGTTTGTGAATATCCTTTTGATGGTTCATGGGGGTATCAAATCATGGGATACTACGCACCTACTTCTAGGTATGGAAATCCAGAAGGCTTTATGAATTTTATTGATAAATGTCATAAAGAGGAAATTGGTGTTATTTTAGATTGGGTCCCCGGTCATTTTCCAAAAGATAGGGCCGGATTATTCGAATTTGATGGATCATCTTGTTATGAATATGAAGATCCACTAAAAAGAGAGCATGAAGAATGGGGAACTATGATTTTTGATTGGGGTAAAAATGAAGTAAAAAGTTTTCTTATTTCTAATGCTATGTTCTGGCTTGAAAAATATCATGTTGATGGACTAAGGGTAGATGCTGTAGCAGCTATGTTATATTTAGATTACAATAAAGGTTACGGAAAATGGAGACCTAATGTTTATGGTGGAAAAGAAAATTTAGAAGCTGTTGAATTTCTTAAGGATTTAAATAAAGCTGTATTTGCAAATTTCCCCAATATATTAATGATTGCAGAAGAATCCACAGCTTGGCCAATGGTTACAAAGCCGGTAGATATTGGCGGCTTAGGCTTTAATTTTAAATGGAATATGGGATGGATGAATGATACATTAAGTTATATGAAAACAGATCCATTCTTTAGAAAGGGCGGTCATAATAAGTTGACTTTTAGCCTTACATATGTTTTCTCAGAGAATTTTATTCTACCTTTATCACATGATGAAGTTGTTCATATGAAAGGCTCTCTTATAAATAAAATGACTGGAGAGTATGATAATAAATTTGCAAATTTAAGAGCATATTATGCACTAATGATGGCACACCCAGGGAAAAAACTTTTATTTATGGGAGGAGAATTTGCACAATTTGAAGAATGGCATTATGAAGAAGAACTAGAATGGGGTATTTTAAATTTTGAAAAACATAAAAAAATGAAAATATTTACAAAAGAGTTAAATCATTTTTATTTAAAAGAGTCTTGTTTATGGGAAATGGATGATTCCTGGGATGGATTTCGTTGGATTGATCCTGATGACAGTAAAAATAATGTTATATCATTTAAAAGAATTAATATAAAAGGAGAAGAATTAATCGTTGTATGTAATTTTTCACCTTTAAAACAAATAGCTTATAAAGTCAATGTAGCTTTGGCTGGGAAATATAAACTAATAATGAATTCAGATAACAAAAACTACGGAGGTGAGGGGATAGGTATAAATACTGTAATTTCAAAGGAAAAGTCAAATAAAGATAAAGGAAATTTTATAGAAATAATATTACCGCCTTTATCAACAGTATTTTATAAAAGGATTAATGGAGATGATTATTATGATACAGACAAATAGTAAAGAAATGATTGCAATGCTTTTGGCCGGAGGTCAAGGAAGCAGATTGGGAGTACTAACAAATAATGTAGCCAAGCCTGCGGTTCCTTTTGGAGGTAAATACAGAATTATTGATTTCCCATTATCGAATTGTGTTAATTCCGGTATTGATACAATTGGTGTTTTAACTCAATATCAGCCATTGGAATTAAATGCATACATAGGTAATGGCCAGCCATGGGATTTAGATAGATTATACGGAGGAGTTTCAATTCTTCCTCCATATGTAAAGGGCAGCGAAGGAGAATGGTACAAAGGTACTGCAAATGCAATATATCAAAATATACATTTTATTGAAATGTACAGACCTAAATATGTGTTAATTTTATCCGGTGATCACATTTATAAAATGAATTATGATCTTATGCTTAAGCATCATAAAGAAAAAAATGCTGATTGTACAATAGCTGTATTGAAAGTTCCTATAGAGGAAGCTAGCAGATTCGGTGTTATGAATGCTGATGACAATTTAAAAATATATGAATTTGAAGAAAAACCCAAAGAACCAAAAAGTAATTTAGTTTCAATGGGAGTGTATATTTTTACTTGGGATAAATTAAAAGAATTTTTAATAAAAGATGAGGGTAATAAAAACTCTGATAACGACTTTGGAAAAAATATAATACCGGCTATGTTGGAAGAAGGCCAAAATCTATATGCTTATGAGTATAATGGTTATTGGAAAGACGTTGGTACGGTTGAATCCTTATGGGAAGCTAACATGGATCTTTTAAATCCAAATGTGCCTATTGAACTAAATGATCCGCCATGGAAAATATACTCAAGAAATGGCATTTTGCCACCGCAATGTATTGGTGAAAATGCTAAGTTACATAATTCCAGTATCTCTGAAGGCTGTAAAATCGACGGAGAAGTGGAAAATAGTATTATATTTCCTGGAGTTATAATTGAAAAAGATGTTATAGTCAGCAATTCAATAATTATGCCTTCTACAATAATTGAGAGTGGGAGCCTTATAGAATACTCTATCATAGCTTCTAACGTAGTAATTGAAAAGAATTCACAAATTGGATTAAATAAAAAGCCTATTTTAAATAATGAAAAAAGAGAAATTACTGTAATCGGACAGGAACTTATAATTACAGAAGGCACAATAGTACCGGCAGGTGTTATGGTGGATAAAAGCATATTGGAAAAGGGGGCATAGTTATGATGAGCAATGTACTGGGATTAATTTTTTCATATTCTGAAAGAGAAAATTTAAGAGAAATGACAAAGACAAGAACTCTGGCATCACTTCCTTTTGGAGGTAAATACAGAATTATTGATTTTATTCTATCAAATTATGTTAATTCAGCTATTTATGATATTTTTATATTAACAAGGAATAATTATCATTCACTTGTAGATCATTTAGGATCAGGAAAAGAATGGGATTTAACGAGAAAAAGAGGGGGGCTTAGAATTTTATCTCCTTTTTCTAATCCTGGTTCCAATGAAACAGGAGTATATAAGGGAACAATTGAAGCTCTTTCTCGTAACATGCATTCAATAAGACGCTCCATGGCTGAATACATTGTTATATCAGGAAGCAGCATTTTATGTCAAATGAATTTTCAAGATATTTTAAAATCACATATTGAAAGAAATGCAGATATTACTGTAGCTTATACAAGAGCTATGAATGGATGCAATATTATACCTCAAGGAGTTAATCTATTGAAAATGGACGAAGATGAAAGAATTCATGATCTAATTATTAATAATGATGATATTAATGCTCAAGATGTTACATGCGATATTGGTGTTATTGTTTTAAAAAAATCATTATTAGAATCCTTGGTAGCCGATGCCATGTCTTATGGTAGATATGATTTTTACCGTGATATAATTCAAAGGCTATCAAGTACGTTAAACATACTAGGATATGAATGTAAAAATCATATCTTTGAAATTAGCAGTGTAACTGGATATATGCAGGCAAATATGAATTTGCTCAATGAAGATGTCAGAAAAAATGCCTTTGTGCAGCCAATTTATACAAAAGTAAAAGATAGTGTACCGGCCATCTATTTAGAAGGGTGTCATGTAAAAAATTCAATTATTTCTGATGGTTGTAAAATTGAAGGCAGTGTGGAAAATTCCATTCTTTCAAGAGGTGTAAAAATTGGAAAAGGTGCAATTGTAAAAAATAGTATTATCATGCAGAACGCTGAAATAATGAAAACAGTTATACTAGATCATGTTATTTTAGATAAAGATGTTATGGTTAGAGAAAACAGACATATAACAGGTCACGATACATATCCAGTTGTAATAGAAAAATTTAGTATAGTATAGGAGAAAAATTTGAGAATTTTATTTTTAAGTACAGAAGCAGACCCCTTTGCAAAAAGCGGAGGATTAGGAGATGTCATTGGCAGTCTTCCAAGAGAATTAAAAGATCAAGGCATAGATGCCAGAGTAATGTTACCTTTATATAAGAGTATAAAACAAAAATATATAAAAGATATGAAATTTATTTCAGACTTTAGTGTCGATTTAGCATGGAGAAATATTTATTGTGGTCTTTTTGAAATTGAATATGATGGAGTAACTTTTTATTTCTTAGATAATGAGTATTATTTTTACAGAGATAATTATTATGGGTATTTTGATGATGGTGAACGTTTTGCTTATTTTTCAAAAGCTGTTTTAAGTTCACTTGGAGTCTTAGACTTTAAACCTGAAATTTTACATTGCAATGAATGGCAAACGGCATTAATACCAGTTTATTTAAAGACTTTATTAAAAGATGATCCTAATTATAACACTATAAAAACTGTATTTACAATCCATAATATCGAATATCAAGGCAGGTTTGATAAAAATTTGTTAAGCGATATTCTTGGATTATCAGAAGAATTCAGAAATCTAATAACTTACAATAACGATATAAATTTTATGAAAGGTGCTATTGTAACTTGTGATAAGTTAACTACAGTAAGTCCTACTTACGCGGAAGAAATAACGTATTCATTCTACGGAAGAGGTCTTGAAGAAATTATAAAAGAAAATCAGTATAAATTAAAGGGTATTTTAAATGGTATTGATACAAAACTTTACGATCCAGAGAAAGATAAAACTTTAGCAGCAAATTATGCAATTAACAATTCAAAAAACAAAGAAATGAATAAGAAAGATTTACAGAAAAATTTAGGTCTGAAAATTGACTCTAGTATTCCAATTTTTGCAATAGTCGGTAGAATGGTAGAGCATAAAGGTATTGATATGATTATAAATATTTTTGAAGAACTAATGAATGAAAAGATACAAGTTGTTGTACTTGGTACAGGCATGAAAGAATATGAAGATTTCTTTAAAAAGAAAGCCTATGATTATGGAGATAGGATGAATACTGTAATAGGCTTTTCTTCAGAATTGGCCACAAAAATTTATGCAGGATCAGATTTTTTTCTTATGCCATCCATAAGTGAACCTTGTGGCTTAGCACAAATGATTGCATTAAGATATGGAACAATACCTATAGTAAGAGAAACTGGAGGTCTTAAGGATAGCATTTCTGCATTCAGCCCTGAAAACGGTATCGGAAACGGCATTACATTTAAAAGCATAAATTCACAAGATTTATTAGGTGCAGTCAAAAGGGCAATTAAATTTTATTGGAATAAAGATAATTGGCATGTTTTAATAAAAAATGCATTAAAATCAGATTTTTCGTGGAAACAGTCCACAAAAGAATATATGAGTATGTATGAAGAAATTTATTAAATATAAAAAAGGAAGGATTTGTTCATGATAAATAAATTTACTGTTAATGAAATAAAAGAACGAATTGAAGAAAAATTGCTACATCATTTTGGAAGAGAAGCAAAATCTGCTACTAAGCATCAAATTTATAAATCTACTTGTCTTGTAGTCAGAGATATTATGTCAGAACTTTGGAATAAAAACCATGATTTGATTGATTCACATAAACAAAAACAAATTTATTATCTTTCCATGGAATTTTTACCAGGAACTTCTTTAAAAAATAATATATTTAATTTGGAAATTGAAAATGTTTTTAAAGAAGCATTAAATGAATTTGGAGAGAATATAGAAACTTTATATGAAATGGAACCTGATGCAGGACTTGGAAATGGAGGTTTGGGCAGACTGGCTTCTTGCTATTTAGATGCCATTGCAACTTGTGGTATGGCAGGTCATGGATTTTCAATATGTTATGAATATGGTATTTTTAAACAAAAAATAAAAGATTGCAAACAAATTGAAGAGCCTGATGATTGGCTTAATTTAGGAGATATATGGCTGATTCCCAAATATGATGAAGCTGAAGAAGTTCATTTTGGCGGTAAACTTGAAGAAGTGTGGGATGAAAACGGAAAAATGAAACTGATTCATAGGGATTACACTACAGTAATTGGTATACCAAAAGATATGTTGATAACAGGATATGGCAGCGAAGTAGTAAACACACTCAGATTATGGAAATCCACATCACCAATTAGTATAAATATGGAACTTTTTGCAAAAGGAAAATATTTAAAATCTATGGAAGAAAAACATTTTGCAGAAGTAATTTCGAAAATTCTTTATCCTGAAGATGCACATGTTGAAGGCAAATCTCTTAGAATAATGCAGCAGTATTTCTTTATTTCAGCGTCTATGCAGGCTCTTGTAAAAAGACATTTGATTCGTTTCGGAACATTAGATAATTTTCATGAAAAAGTAGGAGTGCATATTAATGATACACATCCAACCATGGCAATTCCTGAGCTAATGAGGATTTTTTTAGATGAATATGAATATGAGTGGGATAAAGCATGGGAGATTGTTTGTAAAACAATAACTTATACAAATCATACAATTATGTCTGAAGCTCTTGAAAAATGGCCAGAGGACTTATTTGCCAAGTTATTGCCTAGATTACATTCTATTGTTGTTGAGATAAACAGGAGACATACAGTTATGCTCATGAGAGAATTTCCAAATAATGAAGCCCTAAGGAATGAAATGGCAATTATTTATGATGGAAAACTGAAAATGGCAAATCTATGTGTTGCGGCAGCTCATAAAGTAAATGGTGTTTCCGCACTCCATAGCAAAATTATAAAGGAAAAATTATTTAATGGTTTTGTTAAACTGACTCCAGATAAATTTACAAATGTGACAAATGGAATTGCATATCGAAGGTGGCTTTGTCAAGCTAATCCAAAGTTATCTGATTTTATAGAAGAACTTTGTGGATCTGAATTTAAATATAATGCTATGAATCTTGAGAATCTCATGAAATATAAGGAAGATTCAAATGTTTTAGAAAGATTAAGTATAATAAAAAGGGAAAATAAAATCAGACTAGCAGATTATATTAAAAAACATAATAATATTATTGTAAATCCAGACTCTATTTTTGATGTGCAAGTTAAAAGGCTTCATGAATATAAAAGGCAGTTATTGAATTTATTCCATATAATGGATTTATATAATCAATTAAAGGAAAATCCAAATAAAGATATTTATCCTAGAACTTTTATATTCGGAGCAAAAGCTGCAGCAGGATATCATATGGCAAAACAGATAATAAGTTTAGCTTGTCATTTATCTAAAATGCTTGAAGATGACCCTGTAGTAAGAGATCGCTTAAAAATTGTATTTTTGGAGAACTATTCTGTTTCATTAGCTGAACTAATTATGCCGGCAGCTGATGTTTCTGAGCAAATTTCCTTAGCAGGTAAAGAAGCCTCTGGAACGGGAAATATGAAACTTATGATCAATGGTGCTATTACATTAGGTACTATGGATGGTGCTAATGTGGAAATATTAAATGCCGTTGGAAATGAAAATATTTTTATATTTGGATTATTGGTAGATGAAGTAGAAAAAATTATTCAATCAGGAATATACAGGCCCTGGGCATATTGCCATGAAAATAAATATATAGCTAATATAATAAAGCTTATGACTGATGGAATTGATGGTATAGTTTTTGGAGATATTATTAATTCGTTGACAGCTGGATATAACAGTAATGCCGATCAATATTTTGTTTTAGCAGACTTTGATTCTTATAAAATGGCTCAAGAGGATGTTTCATTAGCATATCAGAATAAAACAAAATGGGGACAAATGTCCATTACAAATATTGCGAAATCAGGTATATTTTCTGCGGATAGAAGCATTAAAGAATACGCAGATAAAATTTGGGGGATTAAACCTATTAATGATTAAATATAATTCAAAAAATCTATTTTATAAAAAACCATTCGGAGCAGTACCGGTAAATACTGATATATTCTTTAGAATAGGTGTAGAAGATAAGCCCATAGATAGGGCTTATCTTATTATGTCTTTAGATAATGGAAAAAATATTGAAATTGATGGAATTTTAGAAAATAAAATAGATTTAAAGAATAACACAATTGAAAATGAAAATTATTACTACTTTCATTGGAAAGCTGAGGAAAGTGGTCTGTATTTTTATTATTTTGAAGTGATATGTAAAAATAATGACAGGTTTAAAACGGATATCAATCAGCTTACAATTTATAGCGAAAATAATTATGTTGATTTAGAATGGATGAAAGAAGGATTAATGTATCAAATTTTTCCTGATAGGTTCGCCAGAAGTAAAAAGTATATACCTCCAAAACAAAATAAACCATATATTTTGCGAGAAGATTGGGGTGGGACTCCTATTTTTTCTCCAAATGATCAAGGAGTTATATTAAACAATGATTTTTTTGGAGGTAACATAATAGGTATTATAGAAAACCTTGATTATTTAAAAGAATTAGGAGTTACAGTAATTTATTTAAATCCCATATTTCAAAGTTTTTCTAATCATAGATATGATACGGGAAATTATATGAAAATTGACCCAATTTTAGGAACTTTGGAGGATTTTAAGTATTTATGCTCAAAAGCCTCTAATTTAAATATAAGGATTATTTTAGATGGTGTCTTTAATCATACAGGAAGTGACAGTTTATATTTTAATAAATACAATAGATATTCAGAATTGGGAGCATTTCAAAGTAAGGAATCTAAGTATTATGAATGGTATAATTTTATAGAATATCCCAATAAATATGAATCGTGGTGGGGAATTGATACCCTTCCCAGTGTAAATCAGGAGACAGAATCATATTTAAACTACATGCTCAGAGATGAAAATTCTGTAGTAAAATATTGGCTAAAATGTGGTATATCAGGCTTTAGACTTGATGTTGCTGATGAACTCACAGACAAATTTTTAGATGAACTTCGTGTTACTGTTAAATCAATAAATCCTAATGCCGTTATAGTTGGTGAAGTATGGGAGGATGCATCAAATAAAATTTCTTACGGAAAAAGAAGAAGATATTTCCAGGGAAAACAATTAGACAGTGTTATGAATTACCCTATAAAAGATGCTATTCTAGATTTTATTTTATATTCTAAAGATGGTAGAAAAATGGCATATACAGTCGAATCTCTCTGGGAAAATTATCCTAATTATATATTCTATTCTCTAATGAATATATTAAGTACCCATGATACAGAAAGAATTTTAACTGTGTTTTTGAAAAACAGTGCAAATTATGAATCTGCCCGTCAAAAACTATTTTTAGCACTTTTATTATGGGCATTTTTACCAGGTATTCCTTGTATCTACTATGGAGATGAAATAGGGATGCAGGGTGGAAGAGATCCATTTTGTCGAGGGTGTTTTGAACCTTCAAAAAGAGATAAAGATATTTATTTATATTATAAAAAGCTTTTTGCTTTTAAAAGTAATATAACAAAATTAAGCAAATTAGAATTTTTCCCTGAATACTCATCTGATAATATCTATTCTTTTTCCAGAAATGGAGAAAATCAAAGACTTATAATTTTAACAAATTCAGGAAATGAGGATTTTCTACTTGAATTAGAACTAAGAAAAAATGAAATTTTAAGAGATTTTTTTATATGCGGCTCAGTTAAATTTGACGGAAAACAAAATTTTATTATCGGCAATAACTCCGGAATAGTTGTTTATATTACAAAGTAAAAATGATCTATGTTTTTATAAAATATACTATTGACATTATGAAGCAAGAGATTTATGATTAAAAATACATGATATACTAGATGTGGTGTGGTTAATGCGCGGCATGCAATAAATATTGTTAAAAACGTTGAAAATGAGAGGGGTTAAACCGTGGACAAAATTAAAAAAATTATAAAACGAGACGGACGAAGTGTTGATTTTGATAAAGAGAAAATTGCTACTGCAATTTATAAAGCAGCAAAAGTTCTCGGAGGAAAAGATTTTGATATGGCATTGGATTTGGCAAATAAAGTAGAAGATTATATTTTTGGAACAATACATACCGAAAGTCCTACTGTTGAACAAATTCAAGATGCTGTAGAGAAAGTTTTAATTGAAAATGGTCATGCAAGAACTGCTAAAGAATATATTTTATATCGAGCTGAACGTACAAGAATAAGAGAAATGAATACGAGATTGATGAAAGTATATGAAGATCTTACTTTCAAAGAAGCGCAGGATAATGATATAAAAAGAGAGAATGCAAATATTGATGGAGATACTGCCATGGGAACTATGCTTAAATATGGTTCTGAAGGTGCAAAACAATTTTATGAAATGTTTGTATTAAATCCAGAGCATTCCAAAGCTCATATCGAAGGAGATATACATATTCATGATTTAGATTTTTTAACTCTTACTACAACATGCTGTCAAATAGATTTAGAAAAGTTATTTAAGGGCGGATTTTCAACAGGACATGGATTTTTAAGAGAACCTAATGACATACAAAGCTATGCAGCTTTGGCATGTATTGCTATACAGTCGAATCAAAACGATCAACATGGAGGTCAAAGTATACCGAATTTTGATTATGGTATGTCTAATGGTGTTAAAAAAACATATAAAAAATTATATTGGAATAATTTGGGGAAATGTTTGAATATTTTTTGTAATCTTGAAAATGGTGAAATAAAATCAAAAGAAATAGGGAAAAAAATAGAAAATGAAACAGGACTCTGTCCAAAGATGGGTGATGATTCAGAATACAGAAAAGCAGAAGCAGATGCTTTAAAAGAAATCATTTCAGAAGAAGATATCGAAAAAGTTCAAGGCTTTGGTAAAGAATATGCTGATAAGGAAATAAAACGCGCAACTTATCAAGCTATGGAAGCATTAGTACATAATTTAAATACTATGCATTCAAGAGCAGGAGCACAAATTCCATTTAGTTCAATAAATTATGGAATGGATACATCTCCGGAAGGAAGATTGGTTACAGAAAGTGTTTTATTAGCCACAGAAGCAGGTCTTGGTAATGGTGAAACAGCGATTTTCCCAATACATATTTTTAAAGTCAAAGAAGGAGTAAGTTATGATCCAGGGGATCCGAATTATGATTTATTTAAACTTGCCTGCAGAGTTTCAGCAAAACGTTTATTCCCTAATTTTTCCTTTATTGATGCACCATTTAATTTAAAATTATATGATCCAAATAATCATGATACAGAAGTAGCTTATATGGGATGCAGAACTCGTGTTATTGGAAACGTATATGATCCAAGCAGACAAGTTGTGGGCGGTAGAGGAAATTTAAGTTTTACTTCTATTAATCTACCTAGAATAGCAATTAAAGCAAACGGCAATATTGACATCTTTTTTGAAGACTTAGACAGAAAGATTTCTTTAGTGATAGATCAACTTATGGAAAGATATAAGATACAGGCTGCAAAGAAAGTAAAAAATTATCCATTTTTAATGGGACAGGGAATTTGGCTTGATTCTGATAAACTAGGACCTAATGATACAGTTGACCAAATATTAAAACACGGAACATTGTCCATGGGCTTTATAGGTCTTGCGGAATGTTTGAAATCACTTGTTGGTAGCCATCATGGTGAAAGCCTTGAAGCAAGAAATCTTGGACTTGACATTGTTGGATTTATGAGGAAACGTTTAGATGAAGAATCAGCAAAGACAGGTTTTAACTATACTTTGCTTGCAACACCAGCTGAAGGTTTATCAGGAAGGTTTGTCAGATTAGATAAAGAAAAATATGGAATAATTGAAGGTGTTACAGATAGAGAATATTATACAAATTCATTTCATGTGCCTGTTTATTATAATATATCAGCATTTGATAAAATTAAGATTGAAGCACCATATCATAATTTAACAAATGCAGGACATATTACATATGTGGAATTAGATGGAGATCCATGTAAAAATCTTGATGCATTTGAACGTATAGTAAGATGTATGAAAGAAAGCGGTATTGGATATGGTTCTATCAATCATCCTGTGGACAGAGATCCAGTTTGTGGATATACAGGTATAATTGATAATGAATGTCCCCATTGTCATAGAACAGAAGGCCAGGATGACTTAGGTTTTGAACGAATTAGAAGGATTACAGGATATTTAGTAGGTACAGTTGATAGATTTAATAATGCAAAACGTTCAGAAGAAAGTCAAAGGGTTAAGCATAATGTTTCGGAAGGATATGAAATTATATGAGTGAGGAAACCACATTAAGACTTGCGGGCGTTATAAGAGAATCTATTGTTGACGGTCCGGGAATTAGGTTTGCTGTTTTTTCTCAAGGTTGTCCTCATCATTGCAAAGGCTGTCATAATGAACAAACTCATGATTTTAATTTGGGATATGACTGCGATATAAATAAAATAATTTATGAAATAGATAAGAATCCTCTTATATCAGGTGTAACCTTTACAGGAGGAGAGCCATTTTGTCAAGCGAAAGCTTTTTATGAATTAGGACTTTTAATAAAAGAAAGGGACTTGAATATTGTAGCTTATTCCGGTTATACGTTTGAGCAGTTGAAAGAAATGGCAAAAGATGATGAATCTATTAGTAATTTATTGGGAATTATAGATATATTAATAGATGGTCCATTTATTTTAGAAGAAAAAGATTTAACTTTAGAATTCAGAGGAAGTAAAAATCAACGCATTATAAAGATGGGACAAAATAATTCAATATAGGTATTATGAATAAATTCCCAATTTTTTTACTGTAATAAAATAGAAAATAATTTTATAAATACTAAAAAAATGTTGTACAATATATTTTGTTTATGTTATAATGGCTATTGTTCGAATTTAATTAACGGAGTTGAGCCCGTCTTTAAATAGGAATAATAATATTGAAAATTAATTGCGAAAAAGCATTAGATAATAAAAGGAGGTGCGGCAGATGTCAAGAAAATGTGAAATTTGTGGTAAAGGTCAGGTTTCTGGAAACAATGTTTCTCACTCAAACAGACACACTAGAAGAAAGTGGAATGCTAATATTCAATCTGTAAGAGTTTCAGAAAATGGAACTGTTAAAAGAATTAATGTATGTACTAGATGTATCAGATCTAATAAAATCAACCGCGCTATCTAATTAATTTAGAAATTAAAACCTGCAAGTTTATTGCAGGTTTTTTAGCATGTAAATAATTTATATCCACAGAAGATCATAAGACCGCCCATAATCAGTAACCATATCTTTGAAGGCAAAAGAAAAGCGCATAAAGTTATAATACCTATAACTAATAAAATTAATCCAAAAAGTTCTATTTCGCCTCTTTTTCTATAGTAACATTTTTTATTATATTTCATATGTTATGTCCCCCAATATATAATAATAAATAGTGCAAAGACAAGTCCTATAAGTATAATATACCAGCCTATCAAAGGAATAGTATGAATAACAATAACTCCGCCAGTGATAGCCATTGCTATACCAAGAATCTTAAACCGCACATTCTTCCTAATCTTTATCAATGAACATCACCCGTTATTATTATATGATTAAAACTTGTTTATTGTGCATCGAAAAAAATAAATTTAAAATATAGTATTTATATGATAAAATTACGTTATTATATAATTAATAATATAAATTTAAAATAGTAATAAGGAGACGGTAAATTTGTTTTATAAAATAGAAACATCGGATGGAAATATTTCTATAGAAAAGGTTGTGGTAGGTAGGATTATAACACAAACTGTTGATAGCTTTCATGGTAAAGTTTTACTGTCTAATCATAAGGGGAAATCACGAGGTATAGTAGCTAAAATTGGTGGTATTGATGATATAAATTACATGGATATAGAGTTGGGAGAAGAGGGTCTTGATATTAAAATTTATGTAGTAATAAAATTCGGTACAAGTATTAAAACAGTAACAAAATTATTAATACAAGAAATTAAAAAAAATATAGAAGAATACGCTAGCATTAAAGTTAATTCTGTTTCAATCATTGTAGCAGGAATGGTCTCTAAACAAATTGCAAGAAGAAATATAGAAGTTAAAGGGTAGCAAAGCTAATTAAGGTTTAAAAATGGGAATCAATGATGAGATAAAAACAATAAAGGGAATTGGGACTAAGAAGGCAATTGCTCTTGAAAAATTGGGTATAAAAACTAAAGAAGATTTAATAAATTACTATCCAAGAGATTATGAAGACAGAAGTAATATAAAAAATATTAATAATATTAATAATGGAGAAACAGCGTTATTAAAGGGAAAAGTAACATCAATAAGTAAAACAAATAACAGAAACAAAAGAAAAAAGCAGATATTAAAACTTCTTATCGAGGATAATACAGGTTCAATAGAAATAGTTTTTTTCAATGCAAACTATTTAGAAAAAGTATTATTAAAAAATTATGAATATGAATTTTTTGGAAAAGTAAATATTTTAAATGGGAAAAAAAGTATGCTTCATCCGGATATTTCAAAAATAAAGGAGGAAGAAAACCTTAATATATTACCTGTATATGCTTTGACAAAGGGTATCACTCAAAAAGATTTAAGAAAATGGCAAAAGATTGTTATTTCGGAATTAAACGATTTAGAAGAATACTTGCCTTACAGTATAATTGAAAGAAACAGGCTTTGTGATATTAAATATGCAATAAAGAATATTCATTTTCCTGAAAATAAACAAAAACTGAAAGAATCTAAATATAGATTAATCTTTGATGAATTATTTTTACTCCAACTTGGACTTTTATCCATACGTAACAAAAATAAAATTGATGGAAAAGGAATATGTTTTTCTAAAAAAGTTGAAATGCAGAGCTTTACTAATAATTTATCCTATAATCTAACAAAAGCTCAAACTAGGGTTATTGAAGAAATAAATAAAGATATGGAATCACAAAAGATTATGAACAGATTGGTTCAAGGCGATGTAGGTTCAGGAAAGACAGTAATAGCTGAGGCAGCTATTTATAAAGCTGTAAAAAGCGGATATCAAGCTGTTATGATGGCACCTACAGAAATTCTTGCAAGACAACATTATGAAAATCTGCAAAAAGATTTTGACGAATACAATATATCAGTGGGATTTTTAGCAAGCAGTATAAAAATAAAAGAAAAAAAAGAGATTTTAAATGATCTTGAAATGGGGAAAATAGATTTATTAATTGGAACTCATGCAATTATTCAACCATATGTTAAATTTTTTAACCTAGGGTTAGTTATTACTGATGAACAGCATAGATTTGGAGTAAATCAAAGAAATCTTCTTTCTGATAAAGGTAAAAATCCAGATATAATAGTTATGACTGCAACTCCAATTCCAAGAACTCTAGCTATAATTTTATACGGCGATTTGGACATTTCATTAATAGACGAAATGCCTCCCGGAAGAAAAGAGATAATTACTAAAGAAATTAACTCTAAAGGAAGGAAAGCAGCATACGGTTTTTTGAATACGGAAATAAAAAAAGGCAGACAAGTATATGTTGTGGCACCGTTAATTGATGAATCCGATAGTATTAATGCAAGGTCTGCTGTAAGTATTTATGAAGACTTAAAAAATATATTTAAAGAATATAAAATAAATTTGTTACATGGGGCGATGAAACAAAGTGAAAAAGATACTGTAATGGAACAATTTAATGCAGGTGAAATTAATATTTTAGTATCAACTGTAGTTATAGAAGTAGGTATAAATGTTCCTAATGCAACAATAATGGTCATAGAAAATTCAGAACGTTTCGGTCTTTCACAACTTCACCAGCTTAGGGGCAGAGTAGGAAGAGGTAGTTATCAATCATATTGTATATTGGTAAATCAAAGCAATTCAGATATTGCAAAAAAAAGAGCCCAAATTATGACTTCTACAAATGATGGATTTATTATTGCAGAAAAAGATTTAGAATTAAGAGGGCCAGGAGAATTTTTTGGTATTAAACAACACGGAGTACCAGAGTTAAAAATTGCTGATTTAGCTAAACATATTAAAATTTTAAACACTACAAAAAAAGAAGTTAATTTATTATTAGAAAAAGATAAATTTTTAATTGATGAAAACAATAAAAAAATTAAAGAAAAAATTATAATGACATTTAAAAATATTGATAATATAAATATATAGATTAATCCAAAACTAACCATGAAAAGAAATTATTACATCGAATACTTTATTACCATCAGGTTAAATTAAGAATATAACAGGAGGTGATAAAAATGACATTACAGAAAAAAATGAAAGTTGATGCAAAACCTGCATTAAATAATTTAAAAACTGAAATTGCAAGTGAACTAGGATTATCAAATTATCAATCTATGGATAAAGGCAACCTTACTGCTAGACAAAATGGTTATGTAGGCGGATATATGACTAAAAAATTAGTTGAAATGGCTGAACAGCAATTATCAGGAACAAATAGCTAAAAGAGATAAAAATTATAGTTTAAATTAAAAAGATAAGACAGAATGGTTTATATTATATAAACAAGATATTTTCTGTCTTATTCTTTTTTCTTGCTATTTTCTTACATTATGGTAAAATAAATTTTAGAAATAAAGAAAGGAAATACTAATTTGCGTATTATTGCCGGAGATTTAAAAGGAAGAAAATTAATTACGCCAAAAGATAGTAGAGTTAGACCAACTACTGACAAGGTAAAAGAATCAATTTTCAATATTATAGCACCATATATTGAAGATGCCACCGTAGTTGATTTATTTTCAGGTACAGGAAATTTAGGCCTGGAATCAATTAGCAGAGGGGCTAAGTATTGCTATTTTGGAGATAAATCACGAGAAAGTATTAGTTTGATTTTACAAAATATAAAATATTGCAAGGTTGAATCAAAATCTTGCGTTATACAAGGAGATTTTCAAAGAGTATTAGATAAAATAATAGAAAAGCCTCAGATTATATTTCTTGATCCTCCTTATAATATGGGATTAGTTGAAGATAGTTTAGAATCAATTTCAGAAAAAAATATTTTACACGATGATGGAATCATTGTTGCTGAACACGGTATAAATGATATAATTGAAGGACAAGCTTTTGGTTTTCATAAGTTAAAAGAAAAGAAATATGGATCTATTTCAATTACTATTTTTACTAAAATTTTGGAGGAAAATACATGATACAAAAAGCTCTTTATGCAGGCTCTTTTGATCCCATTACAAATGGACATTTAGATTTAATTAACAGAGCCGCAAAGCTCTACGATAAATTAATAGTAGGTGTAATAAAAAATCCGTCTAAAGAATCTTTTTTTACAGAAAAAGAAAAAAAAGACTTGATAATTAAATCAACAAAGCATTTGAATAATGTAGAAGTTGATTCATTCAGCGGATTGCTTGCTGATTATGTAAAACAAAATAATATTGATGTAGTAGTAAGAGGTTTAAGAGCTACTATGGATTTTGAATACGAAATACAAATGGCGCATATGAATGCTAGATTATATAATGAGAATGTAGAAACGATTTTTTTGATGACGAGTCCGGATTATTCATTTGTCAGCTCAAGCATGATAAAAGAAGTATTTAATCTAAATGGTAATATTAAAGGTTTGGTACCGGAGGAAGTTTTGGAATATATGACTTATAAATTAAAGGGAGATATGGGAGGTAAAAAGTAATGAAAGTTCTTGAGTTACTAGATGAAATAGAAGAAATAGTTGATACCAGTTCTGGATTTCCTTTAACTGGTAAAATTTTAGTAGATGCAGAAGAAATTTTAGAAATAGTAAAAGAAATAAGAGTTGAACTTCCAGATGAAATTCAGCAGGCACAATGGATAAAAGATGAAAGACAAAGAATATTAGACGAAGCAAAAAAAGAGTATGAAACAATTTTAAAAGATGCAAAGATGCAGGCTGAAGCTTTAATAGAGAATGATGATATTACAGTGAAAGCAAAGATTAGGGCAGATGAGATTATGCGAATAGCAGAATCTAATGTTAAATCATTAAAAATGAGTACTTTTGACTATATAGACAGTATTTTGTTTAATTTTCAGGACAAAATGGATCAATTAAATGGTGTATATTTCCATGATATGTTCAATAATTTGCAGAAAACCTTTGAAGAAATAAATTCAACAATTTCTGAAAACAGAAATGAAATTAAAGAGATGGCTTACAGAGCTCAAGTAGAAAATGAAGAATAAATAAAGAGGTATAAAACTCATGCTGAAAGAATAAAATTTAGCATGAATAAGAATTATAATTTTAATAAAACTGGATATATAATAGCTGGTGTTATTGCAAGTATGGGATGTATTGTAATGATATTATTTCCCACTATTTCTTTAAATGCCGCACAAAAAGGAGTTGCTTTATGGGCAAGCTCGGTTTTACCTGCATTACTGCCCTTTTTTATATGTGCAAATTTTATTACAGCACTGGGTCTTCCTATTCTAATTGGCCATTTATTTGAAAAACCTTTTAGAAAATTATTTGGTGCACCAGGAGCATCTGCTTTTGTTTTTACAATAAGTATTACTTCTGGATATCCTATGGGAGCTAAACTTATAGGTGATATGGCAAGAAGAGGTGAAATAACAAAAGCAGAATCAAAAAGAATGTTAACCTTTTGCAGTACATCAGGACCTTTATTTATGCTTGGAACAGTTGGAGCAGGTATGTTATTTTCCCCTGCAGCAGGTGTTGTTATTGCCCTATCCCATTATTTGGGAGCTGTTTTAAACGGCATAATATTTAATATTTTTGAAGTATTAAAAAAACCTTTCTATACTAATAAAAATACATATATTAATAATGTTCAAAAACAAGATAAACATCATTTAATTAAATTACCAAAAGGCAGTCTTCTAGATATATTTACAGATTCTATTATATCTTCTTTTAAAGCTCTTGGAATTATATGCGGCTATATTGTTTTATTTACTTTGATTACAGATTTTATTCAATTTTCAGGTTTATTAAATTTCATAAATTGCTATATTGGAAAAGGTATTATAAAAGGGTTTTTTGAAATGACAATAGGATGCAGTAGCATTTCTATATTACCAAATCTTTCATTAACTTTAAAATGCATTATTTGTTCTGTTATAATTTCTTGGGGAGGTTTATCTATTTTTGCTCAATCTATGAGTATGCTTTCAGGATTATCTATAAGCCCATTTTATTATATTTGGACTAAATTTACTCATAGTATATTTTCCGGATTTATAGCTTTTTGTACCGCTCCATTTATTTTAAGTATAGATGTAATTAATACAGGAGCATTTTCAAATGAAATTGTTACAAAAAAATTAGGTTCAGTCTATAGTTTAATGTTTTCAACAAAAATGGTTATAATTATTATAGTAATATTTATGATTTTAATATTTATTGAAAGCAGACTTCAAAAATATAAAGAACATAGGAGTTCTCATGAAGGTACTGGGGATAATATCTGAATATAATCCATTTCATAATGGGCATTTATATCATTTAGAAGAATCAAAAAGGATAACAGGAGCTGAATACACAGTATCAGTTATGAGTGGAGATTTTACTCAACGCGGAGAACCTGCAATGGCAGATAAATGGTTGAGAGCAAAAATGGCTGTGAATAATGGAATTGATTTAGTTCTTGAGCTTCCATTTGTTTATGCATGTAATAATGCTGAATATTTTGCGAAAGGTGCAATTAAAATTTTAAACGGCCTAGGTTGTATAACACATTTATCTTTTGGAAGTGAATCAGGTGAAATACAAGATTTAATGCTTATTTCAAAAGAAATAACAAATGAAAGTGAAGAATATAAGAAGCTTTTAAAAGAATTTTTAGATTTAGGTTTATCTTATCCAAAAGCAAGGGAAAACGCTTTGGCAAAATGCATGGATCTAGAAACAATGGAAATAATAAGAAAATCTAATAATATTTTAGGAATTGAATATTTAAAACAATTATCTCTTAATGAGAGCAAAATTATACCTATCACTATAAAAAGAAAAGGATCTGATTATAGTGACTTAAAGATGTCAAAAGATTTATCCAGTGCTATGGCAATTCGTAGAGAATTGGAAATCAATTTTGATTTTAAAAAAATATCTGAACATATTCCATTAAATACACTTAAAATTTTAGAAGAAACGACAAAAATAAAAGTAAAAATGGATGATTTATATGAAGTTTTGTCATATCAGATTGTAAAGAACAGTAAAGAAGAATTGTCTGAAATTTTTTCAGTGGGAGAAGGTCTTGAAAACAGATTAAAAAATCAAACAGAAAAAAGTTCTAATATGCAAGAGCTTATAAAAAATATAAAAACAAAACGATATCCATTTACCAGAATACAAAGACTTCTTATACATACTTTATTTAATCTAACAAAAGAAGAATTCTTTGATATAGAAAAAAACGGCAAAATTTATGGACGAGTATTAGGTTTTAATAAAAATGGAGCAGCTCTTTTAAATTGCATAAAAAAAAGACAACTAACTAAAATACCTATTATAACCAATATAAATAAAGAAACAGCAAAAGAGGAATCCATACAAAAGATTTTAAAATATGATATATTTTCATCTAATATTTATAATTTAATAGGAGACGGAAATTTAATTAAAAATTCAGATTTCATAAAGAAACCATACATTAAATAAAACATTTTAGGTAAATTACGGAAACAAAGAAATTATTGATTCTGAATTTATGTAAAACTCTTGAAAAAAACTGTATAAAGCTTATAATAATATAAGTTGATTAAATAATAAACGGAGGGATAAGTTGAATGATAATATTAGTTATTAATTGTGGTAGTTCATCACTTAAATATCAAGTTATTGATATGACAAATGAAACAGTGCTTGCCAAAGGGTTAGTAGAAAGAATCGGAATAGAAGGTTCTGCATTAACACATGAAAAAACAGGCATGGATAAGTATAAATTAATTACGCCAATGGAAACACATAAAGATGCTATAGGCCATGTTCTAGAAGCTTTGATAGATGAAGGCCATGGAGTAATAAAATCTATGGATGAAATTGGTGCAGTAGGACACCGTGTTGTACATGCAGGAGAGAAATATGCTCATTCAGTATTAATTAATGATGAAGTTATTTCTGATATTGAAGATTGTGTAGAATTAGCTCCTCTACATAATCCGCCAAATCTTTTAGGTATTGCAGCTTGTAAAGAGTTGATGCCAAATACACCAATGGCAGCAGTTTTTGATACAGCATTTCATCAAACTATGCCTCCTGAATCATATATATATGCTATACCATATGAATATTATGAAAAATATGGAATAAGAAGATATGGTTTTCATGGAACAAGTCATAAATATGTTGCTGAAAGAACAGCGCATATTTTAGGAGTCAATATTAAGGACTTAAAGATTATTACTTGCCATCTTGGAAATGGAGCTTCTGTATCAGCTATTAAGAGAGGTAAGTGTATAGATACAAGTATGGGATTCACTCCTCTTGAAGGACTTGTTATGGGTACTAGATCAGGTGACTTAGACCCTGCTATTGTATCATTTATTAAAAAGAAGGAAAAATTACCTTCAGGAGAATCAACAAATATTTTAAATAAAAAATCTGGAGTGTTAGGAATTTCAGGTGTAAGTAGTGACTTTAGAGATCTGGAAGAAGCTGTAGCAGAAGGAAATGAAAGAGCAGCACTTGCACTTAAAGTTTTTGCACATAAAGTTAGATTTTACATTGGTGCATATATTGCAGAAATGAATGGAGTAGATGCCATCGTATTTACAGCAGGTGTTGGTGAAAATGATATAGGCATGAGAGATATTATATGTAATGAACTTGGAAATCTAGGAATTAAGCTTGATTTAGTAAAGAATAAAGTAAGAGGTAAAGAAACTATCATAAGTAGAGATGACTCAAGAGTAAGTATTCTATTAATACCTACAAATGAAGAGCTTATGATTGCCAAAGATACTTTAAAATTAGTACAAGGCAAAAAATAAGACTTGACAACTAATAACTATAGCATATATAATTTAGGAGTTAGTTTTAAGGGACAAGGAGGTGTAGAAAATGGCAGTTCCAAAGAGAAAAACATCCAAAGCTAGAAGAGACAAGAGAAGATCACCAAATATGAAGATGGCAGCACCAGGATTATCAGTATGTCCTCAGTGTCATGAGCCTAAACTTCCACATAGAGTATGTCCGAATTGCAATTACTACGACGGTAAGGAAGTTGTTGCTTCTGAGGCATAAACTATGAATATGATTAATGATAATTTTATCTTTTTCATAACAGCAGTATTACTTATCATCTTGGTATCAATTCAGTATACATTAAACAAGATATTAAGAGTATTAAACGAAATAAAAAATAAAAATAAAATGAAACAGTGAAGTTTTCACTGTTTCATTTTATTTTGTTTTTATATAATTAAATTAAATCTTCCATGGAATATAGACCTGGTTTTTGATTTGCTAAAAATTTTGCAGCTTTAACAGCTCCTACAGCAAATATATTCTTTGAATAAGCTGTATGTTTTATTTCTATAACTTCATCAGGGCCTGCAAATATTACAGTATGTTCACCCGGAAGACTTCCACCTCTTATTGCATGAATACCTAAATCTGTTATTTTGCATTCATCATTTTTCCCATGTCTGCCAAAGATATAATCTTTTTTAACCAAGCAAGCCTTATTAATTGAATCTGCAAGAAGTAAGGCAGTTCCACTCGGTGAGTCTACTTTTTTATTATGGTGTTTTTCAATAATTTCTGTATTAAAATTCTCCTCAAAAATTGGAACTGCTACTTGAAGCATTTTAGATATTGTATTAATTCCAAGTGACATATTGAAAGAATTAAATACAGGTATAGTTTTTGCGGCTTCTAAAAGCAGCTTTTTTTCGTCATCTCCTAGAGCAGTAGTTGCAACTACTACTGGTGTTTTTGTGTTAACGCAATAATCAAGTAAGCTTGGAATTGCAGTATAATGAGAAAAATCAATTATAACATCTGATTTTAAATCGCAATCATTTGGAGATGTATAAATCTTAAAATCAACAGGTTCATTTGATTTATTCTGGTCAAAACCTGCTATTACTTCCATTTCATTATCCTCTTGAATGATATTTTGTAAAACTTTACCCATTTTACCATTGCAACCGTGTAAAATTACTTTTATCATAATTATTACTCCTTTGTCTGTTGATTATATGTTTAAATTAATCCATAATCTTTCATTTCTTTTTCTATTATTTCCATTGAGTTATCGCTAGGAGGGCATAGAGGCATTCTATATTCAAGTTCTAGTTTACCCATAAGGCTAAGAGCTGCTTTAACCGGTATTGGGTTTACTTCTACAAACATTGCATCAATAAGGTGCTTCATTTTCAATTGTAAGTTTCCGGATTCTTTTATATTACCGTTTAAATATTCTATTACCATATTATGTGTATCTTTTGGAGCCACATTGGCAACTGTGGAAATTGCACCGCAACCACCAACAGATAGCAGAGGAACAATCATATCATCATTTCCTGAATAAAGACCAAAATCAGGTGAAACACATTTTGCAATTTCTACAACTTGAGACATATTTCCGCTTGCTTCTTTAATTCCTACGATATTTGGATGTTTAGCAAGTTCAAAAACAGTAGAAGGGCTTATATTTACGCCAGTTCTTCCTGCAACAGAATATAATATTATTGGAATATCAATTGAATCTGCTACAGCATGGTAATGGTCAATAAGCCCTTTTTGTGTACATTTGTTATAGTAAGGGGTTACCAATAACAGACCATCTGCACCGGATTTTTCAAGCTCTTTGCTCATATAAATGGCATGCGCTGTATCATTACTACCTGCGCCTGCGATAACTGGAACCCTTGACTTAACTTTTTCTACCGTATATTTAACAACTTTTATGTGTTCTTTATCATTAAGTGTTGAAGCTTCTCCTGTAGTACCGCAAATTATGATTGCATCAGTACCTTCAGAAATTTGCCAGTCAATGAGACTGCTTAGGCTAGGAAAGTCAACTTTACCATCTTTAAATGGAGTAACCATTGCAACTCCCGCACCCGTGAATAGTGTCATATAGAGCACTTCCTTTCACTTAATTGGATAATAAAATATGTTAAATTATTTAATTAGTTTTTCTGCTATTTGAACTGCATTTGTAGCTGCACCTTTTCTGATATTATCCGCTACAACCCACATATTAATTCCGTTTTCCACACTGAAATCTCTTCTTATTCTGCCTACAAATACTTCATTTTTTCCTGCCGCGTCTCTAGCAAGAGGATAAACATTGTTTGCAGGATCATCCTGTACTACAATTCCCGGATAATTTGCTAAAAGAGTCTTAACATCTTCAATTTCAAATGGTTTTTCAAATTCAACATTTATAGACTCACTATGTGAATCAAATACTGGAACACGAACTGTAGTTGCTGTTACTGCAATAGAGTCATCTCCAAGAATTTTATGTGTTTCATTAATCATTTTCATTTCTTCTTTTGTATATCCGTTCTCAAGGAATACATCAATATGAGGTAAGCAATTTCCTGCAATTGGATGAGGATATGCTTTCATGATATCATTTCCTTTTAATCCTTCTTTAAGGTCATTAATACCTTTTAATCCTGAACCGGATACTGCTTGATAAGTAGAGTAAATAACTCGTTTAATTTTATATTTTTCGTGAAGTGGTTTTAATGGTACTACTGCTTGTATTGTTGAGCAATTTGGATTAGCAATTATACCTTTATTCCATGAAACATCCTCAGGATTTACCTCAGGAACTATTAGAGGTACTTCTTCATTCATTCTCCAAGCACTGCTGTTATCAACTACAATACATCCATGAGCAGCTGCAATTGGTGCATACTTTTCACTTGTAGAACCTCCCGCAGAGAATAAAGCAATATCTATTGGTTTATCAAAAGAGTGCTCTGTAAGCTCTTCTACCACGTATTCTTTTCCTTTAAATGTAACTGTGCTTCCTGCAGACTTTGCAGATGCCATCATATATAGGTTATCAAAAGGGAAATCTCTTTCCTCTAATACCTTTAGGAATGTGCTACCTACAAGTCCTGTAGCTCCAACGATTGCCAAATTTGGTTTCTTGTTCATTCTTTTGTCCCTCCATTTTTATATAATGTTTTATTATATACTATTTTCAGTGCTTTGTGCTACACTTTTTAATAATTTATATAAATTATTAATTAATTTTATAATAAACTAACATATATCATTGTATAAACTTTTATGGTTACTAAATTGAAATTTATGGTATAATATTTTTGATACGTAAAAAAACAGATATTATGAAAATATAAAATAAAGATAATGGTATAATAAGTTTTTTAATGATTAATGTTTCAAATAATTTTTTTAGAATAATAAATTTTATTATGAAAAAGTTGAAAGTTGATTTTCTTATTAGTATATTCAATTATCACTTTAATTGTGATGTTATTAAATATAAATAAGTAGATAAAAATTTTTATAAATTTAATGAGGAGCTTATAAATGGCAGAAACAAAGAAAAAACCAGGCAGACCTCCTGGTTCGAAAAATAAAGGTAGTTCTAAAACTAAATCTACGGCAAAAGCAAAAGAAGCTTTATTACAAAAAGAAAAAAAGAATAGAATGAAAGATGAAATCTGGTCAATTGTAATTACAGCAATTGGTTTATTTTTAGTAGTCGCATTACAAACTGAAGCGGCAGGGCAATTGGGACATGCCATAAAAACAATATTGATGGGTACTTTTGGAGCTGTTGCATATATATTACCTTATTATATGATTGTATATGGCTTTTTACTCTTTACAAAACGTACTGTACATATTGGAAGTCGTTCCGTTGTTTTAGTATTTTTAATTTTTTCCATGATTACAATACTTAATTCTGCAAGGTATTTAGGGCATGGAGAAACTGCTCTCTCAGTAAAATATATTATAAAAATGTTCGATGCAGGAGTAGCAGGAGACAGCGGTGGAGTATTTGGTATGTTTGTGGGATCTCTTTTAATAAAAATAATAGGAATGACTGGATTATACATTCTTACTATTATGGCAATTTTAATCTCAATTATGTTAGTTGTTAACACTCCATTTTCACAATTTCTTGATGAAATAAAAGCTAAAAAACAATTAAAAAATGAAGAATTATATGTTGAAGATGATGAATATTTTGATGAAAAAGATTTAAATGAAACAAATAATATTTATGAAAACAAAAAAAGAACGAATAAAAATAATAAAGTAAAAAATCATCTACCTGATAAATTAGAAATTGGAGGCATGTCTAAAGGACAAAAGAAAATATTAGATTACATGAAAGATGACGCTTTATTTGAAAAACAATCAAATGAGAATGTTGATATATTAGGAGTAGATGTTATTTCAAATAATATTGAAGAACTGGTAGATGAAAAAGAATACGATAATGATATTATTGTAAATCCGCAAATTCAAGATTCTACAAAAACAAATGTTGATTCAAAAGATGAACTTGAAAATTTAAAATCTCAATTTCAGCAATTTGAAGAGAAAAATACTGATGTAAATGAAAATAAAGAAAAGATTGAGAAAATTTCCAATTCTGAAGCTGCATCAGCTACTTTAAAGCCAGAAGAGCTTAATATACATGAAAAGCCAAAAAAACCATACGAATTTCCTAACATAAATTTACTTAACAAAGGTCCTAAAGAAAATAAACTTGGTGAGAATGAAAGTTTAAGAGCTAAGGCAATGAAATTAGAAAAAACATTGCATGATTTTAATGTAAATGCTAAAGTTATACAAGTTACCAAAGGTCCAGCAGTAACCAGATATGAAATACAACCTAATACAGGCGTAAAGGTAAGCAGTATAGTTAGACTTGCCGATGATATTGCACTAAATCTCGAAGCTAAAAGCATTAGATTAGAAGCTCCAATTCCAGGAAAAGCAGCAGTAGGTATCGAGGTTGAGAATGATAGAGTAAATATGGTTACAATAAGAGAGATAATTGAATCACCAGAATTTAAACATGCGAAATCAAAGATAAGCTTTGCTGTAGGTAAAGATATTGCTGGAAATTCCATTGTAGCTGACCTTAAAGGAATGCCTCACATGCTCATTGCAGGTTCTACGGGCTCCGGAAAAAGTGTTTGCATAAATAGTATTATAATTAGTTTACTTTATAAAGCTAAGCCAGAGGAAGTAAAATTTGTATTAATTGATCCAAAAGTAGTAGAACTTGGGAACTATAATGGTATTCCTCATCTTTTAATTCCCGTTGTAACAGAGCCTAGTAAAGCTGCAGCAGCATTAAATTGGGCTGTTGCTGAAATGACTGACAGATATAAAAAATTTGCAGAAGAAGGGGTAAGAGACTTAGAATCTTACAACAAACATGTAAAAGAAAAGAAGGAAGAGGATAAATTTTTACCTCAAATCGTCATTATTATAGATGAACTTGCAGATTTAATGATGGCAGCACCATCTCAAGTTGAAGAATCCATATGCAGATTGGCACAAATGGCAAGGGCAGCAGGAATGCATCTCATTGTTGCTACGCAAAGGCCATCTGTTGATATTATTACAGGAGTTATTAAAGCTAATATCCCGTCGAGAATTGCTTTTGCAGTATCTTCTCAATTTGATTCAAGAACAATTTTAGACATGGCAGGAGCAGAAAAACTTGTAGGAAAAGGAGACATGCTCTTCAATCCTTTAGGAATGGCAAAACCCCTTCGTGTACAAGGTACTTTTATATCTGATACTGAAGTGCATAATATTATTGAATTTATAAAAGGGCAAGCTGCAGAAGTTGAATATGCAAACGATGTAATTCATAGTATTGAAAAAGTTCAAACTACATCTAATGATGATGATGAAGATCAGCTTCTTCCTGAAGCTATTGAAACTGTAGTTAAAGCTAAACAAGCATCTGTCTCAATGCTTCAAAGAAGATTTAGAATAGGATATAACAGAGCTGCAAGATTGGTTGATATTATGGAATCAAGAGGTATTGTAGGTCCGGCAGACGGAAGCAGACCAAGACAAGTATTTATGACAGAAGAAGAACTTTTGAATTTAGATAAAGAAGTACAAGCAGAAGAATAATAGGAGAATTAAATGAAAATCTATATTGAAACACTGGGATGTCCCAAAAACGTTGAGGACTCTGAAACAGCTGGGGGGATTTTAGAGAGAGCAGGTCATGAGATTATAAATAATCCAAAAGCTGCCAATGCTATTATAGTAAACACGTGTGGATTTATTAATGATGCAAAGAAAGAATCTATTGATAGAATTTTTGATATGGCAGAATATAAACAAAATGATAAATTATTGATAGTATCAGGTTGTTTATCCCAGAGATATGGGGAAGAACTATATAACGAAATGCCGGAAGTGGATATTTTTATGGGTGTAAATGATTATGAAAAACTACCTCAAATATTAAAAAACTACAATCAAGGTAAAAGGGAAAAACATTTCAGTGATTATGAAAAAATTTATAAAGAAAGAGGTGAGCGAAAACTTATTACACCTAATTATAGTGCAACATTAAAAATTTCAGAAGGCTGCGATAATATATGTGCTTACTGTGTTATTCCATTGATAAGAGGTTCATACAGAAGCCGTAAAAAGGAGGATATTTTAAAAGAAGCAAAAAAGCTTTCAGAGAACGGATGCAGGGAACTTATTTTAATAGCACAAGATACCACTGCTTATGGCATTGATCTATATGGTGAATACAAACTAGCTTCTTTAGTAAAAGAACTTTGTAAAATAGCGGGTATAAAGTGGATTAGACTTATGTACTGCTATGAAGACAGAATAACAGATGAGCTGATAAAGGTTATGGCTGAAGAAAAAAAAGTTTGTCATTATATTGATATACCAATTCAACATTCGACAGACAAAATTCTAAAAGCAATGAATAGAAGATCTACAAATTCTTCAATTTTAAATACTATTAAAAAATTAAGAAAAGCTATACCTGACATTCATATCCGTACAACTTTAATAACTGGTTTTCCAGGAGAAGATGATGATGATTTTGAGCAGCTTGCAGATTTTGTTCAAGATATGAAATTTGAAAGATTGGGCGTCTTTCATTATTCAAAAGAAGAAGGAACTCCTGCTGCAAAAATGGAAGGACAGGTAAGTGAAGATATAAAAATTAGAAGAAAAGAAGCTCTTATGACTATGCAACTTGACATATCTTTAACTTCAAATCAAAGTAAACTTGATAAAGTAATTGAAGTAATTGTGGAAGAAAAAGATGAAGATGGCAGCTATATAGGAAGAAGCAGATATGATGCTCCTGAAATTGACAATTCAGTAATTTTCACATCTAAAAAAAATTTGTTACCCGGAGACATTGTAAATGTAAAAATAATTGACGCCTTTGACTATGACCTTGTGGGGGAAATGGAGATTTAATATGAATTTACCTAATAAACTTACTTTACTTAGAATTATTCTTATACCAATATTTATAGTATTACTTATGATGGGATATTATTATATTTCAGCGGTAATTTTTATTGTTGCATCAGCAACCGATGCTTTAGATGGGCATATTGCAAGAAAATATAATTTGATAACAAACTTTGGGAAATTAATGGATCCTCTTGCTGACAAGCTTTTGGTAGTGTCAGCATTAGTTTGTCTTGTTCAGCTTGGAGATGTTCCTGGTTGGATGGTTATTATTATTCTAGCAAGAGAGTTCACCATAACTGCACTGCGTTCAGTGGCAGCAAGCGAAGGTATAGTAATTGCAGCCGGAAAATCCGGAAAACTAAAAACTGTTTTTCAAATGGTTGCCATTACAGCACTTCTTTTAAAAAACTGGCCATTTGTATATATTAATATTCCTTTTGCAACGATAATGCTTTGGGCAGCACTAATTATGACCATATATTCAGGAATTGAATATATGATAAAAAATAAATCTGTATTTAGTATGAAATAATGATTGGAGGAATCAAATGAAATCAGCAATTTTAAGTGTTGGTACTGAAATCTTATTTGGTCAAATTATTAATACAAACTCCGTATATCTTTCAAAACATTTAAATATGCTGGGTATAGATGTGATGTATCATTATACTGTAGGCGATAATCCTAAAAGACTTGAAGAAATGATAAAACAAGCATTTACAGACTGTGATTTAATTATTACATCAGGAGGCCTTGGACCAACCCAGGATGATTTAACAAAAGAAATTGCAGCAAAAGCATTAAATGATGAATTAATATTAAATGAAACTGCTATGCAATGGATTGAAAACTACTTTAAAAAGCTTAACAGAGAAATGACTGAAAATAATAAAAAACAAGCTTATATGCCATCAAGGGCAACGGTCTTTCAAAATGATGCAGGAACTGCGCCTGGGTTTGCATTAGAAGAAAACGGTAAAATTATAATTTGTCTTCCTGGACCTCCAAGAGAAATGACAAGAATGTTTGATCTTAAAGTAAAGCCATATTTAGAAAAAAAATCACAAGGCACTATTTATTATAAAATGATTAGAACTTTTGGTATAGGTGAATCAGCATTAGAAACAGCATTGGAAGACTTAATTAATGATCAAACAGATCCAACATTGGCAACATATGCGAAAGAAGGTGAGGCATGCCTTAGAATAGCATCAAAGAAAAACACACTAAAAGAAGCGAAGCAGTCAGTAGAGAATATGTTAGAAACTGTAAAAGAAAGAATAGAGAAATATATATTCAGCTATGATGATGAAAATTTCCATGAAGTAGTTGCAAAGAAACTTTTAGATAACAATATTAGTATATCTTGTGCAGAATCTTGTACAGGTGGACTGTTTTCTCAGAGAATGACTGATATACCAGGTATTTCAGCAATTTTTGACAGAGGTATTGTAACTTACAGTAATAAGGCAAAAATGGATGAATTAGGTGTGAAATCTGAAACTCTCCAAAAATATGGAGCGGTAAGTGAAGAAACAGCAATTGAAATGGCAGAAGGTTTAAAAAAAGTAAGCAGAAGCAGGCTTTGCATTTCTGTTACCGGCGTTGCCGGACCTGATGGCGGTACAGAAGAAAAACCAGTGGGACTTGTTTATATTTGCGCAATTCTAGATGAGAAAAGAATTTGTAAAGAATTTAGAATGAGAAATATAAACAGACAATGGAATAGGAATTATTCGGTGTTGTGTATGTTAGATATGATCAATAAATTGATCGAAAGAAGTATATAAATTATTTTCGTAAATAATAAGGGGGAAGCAAATTACTATGAAGAAAAAATTAGCAATTGCTATAATTTTAGCGTTAATATTAGGATTATTTTCAGGATGTTCACAATCAGAAATTGGATATTTCAAATTGAATAATGATATACAAGATAATAGTTATGAAGTTAAGGGTAATGTAGATCTTACTTACAATAAAAAAGCTGTTAATGATTATTTTACCAAATTTTTAAAAGATACATATGGTGAATATTATGAAGAAGAAGATAATCCATTTAATGAGATTAACTTTGATGGAACTATAACTCTTAATTATAACGGTAAAATCAGTTATAACAAAATGTATGCAGATCTTAAATTAGAATTAAATATTGAGAATAGTACCATTGACTTAGGAAGAATTATTATAGATTCTGATGATGGTTTATATGTAACAAAGGATTCTATTATTGGTCTTTTAAAAGTTGCTAAAATTTTAGATACAAATGAAGAAGGACAGATGTATACACAAAGAGTAGAAAATGAATTAAACGAATTATTAAAAGAAGATAGTTATATTAATATTTATGAAGGTTATGAAGATTATGAATTAGTTCATTTTAATTCTTTATCAAACAAAAATTTACTGAAGGATAAAGAAATGGAATTTTTTAAATCCGCTTTCAAAAATTATTCTTCAGGTCTTATAACTGACTATTCTAAAGGGTATAAATTATCTGCAACATTGCAACAGATAGGAGATACTCTGGTTGAAACATTAGATTATATTTTAAATAACGAAGATGATTTTTTTGAATCACTTAAAATTTATAAAGATAATCTTAATACAGAAATAGATAATGAAAATATAAATAATTATATAAAAGACATTCTATCAGAACTTGAAGAAAATAAAATAGAATTTAGAAATAACCTTATTATGTTTAAAGACGGTATTGAAATGGGTATGGAAAGCGACATGTTTTCTGATTTTAAAAATTCTTCATTCAACTCAGAGATTAATAGTACTAAAAACGGATTTGAAATTACTACAACTTTAAATATTGTAGCAGAGGGAAAAACATTATTTAATATTTCTGAAAATGCAACAATAATACCAAAAGAGATAAATAATGAAACACCTAAAACATCTTCAATATCTATAGAAGAAATAGAAAAAAAATTAAATGAAATTAATAACGAAATAAGGCCTGTAATAAGCGCTGAAATAACATTGGATTCTTATGACGATACTGCTTGGATAGATTACTATAGATCTGGCAATGGAGCATTTTGGTGCAGTGATTTAGATGATTATGATTATTTAGATTATAAATATAAGAATGGTAGAATTCTCTTACCTGTAAGAAATATTTGTGAAAGTTTTGGAGAAGAAGTAAAATGGGATAAGAAAAATAAAAAAGCATATATAAAGAAAGATGGGAAAGATATTTATTTAGATGGAATTTTTGATAATGATACTTATTTTATTAAAATTCGTGAATTAGAAAAACTTAACTATAAAGTTGAATATGAAAAAGAAGAAGATTTTGAAATCATTAATATTACAAAATAATAGAAAAATTAGTTTATACCGCTTCTTAAATGGAGCGGTTTTATTAACTAATAGACTAATTATTATATAAAAATTAAAAACAATTTTATGTAAAATATTTACAAATTCAAATAAATATAGTATTCTTATTTTATTATTTAAGTATAAGAATATCATAAAAAATATCTACTGAAAATTAACATGCATTTTGATAAAAAAAAACACTTGACCTTGTTAATTCAATAAGGTATGATTATGTCAGAACAAATGTTCTGACATAAGTGAGTAATGTAGATTAAGTTTCATAGAATATTGCATTAATGTGCTGGTGAAAATTAAAGTATTTAATATAATATAAATTAATGGAGGTTACAGGATGGTTATAAACAAGGAAGAAAAAGAAAAAGCATTGGAAGCAGCAATGCTTCAAATACAAAAACAGTTTGGTAAAGGCGCTATTATGAAACTTGGTGATGAAGGTGCCAAGCTGAATATAGATGCAATCCCAACAGGTGCTGTAAGCTTAGATATTGCAACTGGAATCGGAGGAATTCCAAGGGGAAGAATCGTTGAAATTTATGGACCAGAATCCTCCGGTAAAACCACTCTTACACTTCATATTATCGCAGAAGCCCAAAAAATGGGAGGTAAAGCTGCATTTATAGATGCTGAACATGCACTAGACCCTGAATATGCAAAAAACTTAGGTGTAGAAGTAGAGGAACTTTTAGTTTCACAGCCAGATACTGGTGAACAGGCACTTGAAATTTGTGAAATGCTTGTAAGGAGTGGCGCCATTGACATTGTAGTTGTGGATTCAGTTGCAGCATTGGTTCCTAAAGCAGAAATTCAAGGAGAAATGGGTGACACACATGTTGGTTTACAAGCTAGATTAATGTCTCAAGCTTTGAGAAAATTGGCAGGGGCAATTAATAAATCCAACACTTCAGCCGTCTTTATCAATCAACTTCGTGAAAAAGTTGGAGTTATGTTTGGTAGTCCAGAGGTTACAACAGGAGGTAGAGCACTTAAGTTTTATTCTTCCATGCGTCTTGACGTAAGACGAGTTGAAAGTATTAAATCTGGAGATTCTATATTAGGTAACAGAACACGTGTAAAATTAGTAAAAAATAAAGTAGCTCCTCCATTTAAACAAGCTGAGTTCGATATAATGTACGGAAAGGGGATTTCAAGAGAAGGAGATGTTCTTGATTGTGCTGTAGAAGCTAAGATTATTGAAAAAGCAGGTTCTTGGTATAGTTTTGACGGAAATCGCATAGGTCAAGGAAGAGAAAACGTAAAAAATTATCTTATAGAAAATAAAGATATTCTCACAAAGGTAGAAGAGCAATTATTTAATAATATCAAGGGCTCTAAAAATGATGATCTTAAAGTTGATGAAGATGGAGTAGTAATTGAAGATTAATTAATATAACATAGGGTAAACAAAAAATAATAATGTTATTTTTATAATCTAATTTTGTAAATTATTAAGATTCTGCTTTGATATTCCATTTATTTTTCAAGGATATAATCATCTGTGATATATTAAGACATTATCATAATTTAATCATATATAATATAAAAGTTTAAAATTTTTATATTGACAATGATTCAAAATATAGTTATAATAAACAAAATAAATATTAGCCATTAAAAACCGTTGAAGTGGAGATAAAAACAAATCGTGCACTTACAGAGAGTTGGGGTAGATGAGAGCCCAGCAGAACGCAGCTTGTTAAATGGACCACTGAGGGTGCGGTCAAAGGAACATGGTTGTAGTGTTCTGAGTATTCCGCAACGTGAATGCATACGTTAGTTGCAAGGGGTATGTTAGTACTCTATTGAGGTGTGAGATATATTTCTCAAATCAAGGTGGTACCGCGAGTTTTTGTTTTATAAGCTGAACTCGTCCTTGACAGTATTCTGTTGAGGACGGGTTTTTTTATATTTAAAAACGGACTCAACAATTAATATTATTTTAGGAGGATATTATGATTTACAGTCCAAGTTTAGAAAAAGCGAGAAATATAGCGGATAATTACAAAGTTATACCTCTTAGCTGTGAAATATTTTCTGACATAAAAACACCTATTGAAGTTTTAAAGATACTTAAAACTGTTAGTCGTAATTGTTATATGTTAGAAAGTTTAGAAAACCCTCAAAATTGGGGACGTTATACTTTTTTAGGGTTTGACCCAAAACTGGAGTTGACTTGTATTAATGGTAAATTAAAAATTGTTTTAGAAGAAAAAATAATAGAAGAATCAACTACATGTCCTAAAAAATATATAAGGCAAATTGTTAATGAAAATAAAAGTCCTAGATTTGAAAATTTACCTCCATTTACCGGCGGACTCGTAGGATATTTTGCTTATGATTATATTAAATATATTGAACCAAATCTGGAATTGGATGGGGAAAATCAAGAAGGATTTAAAGATGTTGATTTAATGCTTTTTGACAAGGTCATTGCTTTTGATCACTTAAAAAAGAAAATAATTATCATAGCAAATGTTAAAACAAAATATCTTGAAACCAGCTATAAAGAGGGAGTAAAAGAACTTGATAGAATAGTAAAACTAATTAAAAATAGCCATTCTCAAAAAAATACTGATGGTAAATTAACCTCTGAATTCAGACCACAATTCAGTAAGGAAGAATATTGTAATATGGTGAATAAGGCAAAAAATTATATATATGAAGGTGATATTTTTCAAGTTGTTCTTTCTAATAGGCTAGAGGCTGATTTTGAAGGAAGTCTTTTAAATACTTATAGAATATTAAGAACTACGAATCCTTCGCCATATATGTATTATTTTTCAAGCGATGATATAGAAATTGCAGGAGCATCACCAGAAACATTAGTAAAAATTCAAGATAACACCGTTTATACTTTCCCTCTTGCAGGAACAAGACAAAGAGGAAAAACCTATATTGAAGACTTAGAATTGGAAAAAGAGTTGCTATCAGATGAAAAAGAACTTGCGGAACATAATATGCTTGTAGACTTAGGAAGAAATGATCTAGGAAAAGTAAGCGAATTTGGAAGTGTGGAGGTTGAAAAATATCTGTCAATTGAAAGATTTTCACATGTTATGCATATTGGCTCAACAATAAAAGGCCTCATGAAGAATAGTAAAGATGGTTTAGATGCCATTGATGCAGTACTTCCTGCTGGGACCTTATCAGGAGCTCCTAAAATACGGGCATGTGAAATAATAAATGAGCTAGAAAATAAAAAAAGAGGTATTTATGGAGGAGCTATAGGTTACATTGACTTTACCGGTAATATAGACACTTGTATTGCAATACGTATCGCATACAAGAAAAATGGGAAAGTTTTCATACATTCAGGAGCAGGAATTGTTGCTGACAGTGTACCTGAAAAGGAATATCAAGAATGTTTTAATAAAGCTAAGGCTATAAAAGATGCTTTAGAATTTTCTGAGGAGGTAGACTACTAATGATATTATTGATTGATAATTATGATAGCTTTTCATATAATCTTTATCAGCTGATAGGTTCAATAAATCCAAATATAAAAGTAATAAGAAATGATGAAAAAAGCATAGAAGAAATTGAATTAATGTCACCTGAAGCAATTATTCTATCTCCCGGTCCGGGAAAGCCTTCACAAGCAGGCATATGTATAGAAACAGTAAAATATTTTTCAGGAAAAGTTCCTATTTTCGGTGTATGTCTTGGGCATCAGTCAATTTGTGAAGCCTTTGGTGCTGAAGTATCATATGCAAAACAACTTATGCATGGCAAGCAATCTAAAATAGAAATAAATAATAAATGTGAAATTTTTAAAGGAATGCCCAATATTATTGATGGAGCAAGATATCATTCTTTATCTGCAGTTGAACAAACAATACCTGATGATTTAATAGTAATTGCACGTTCACAAGATAATGAAATTATGGCAGTAAAGCATAAAGACTATAAAGTATATGGAGTTCAATTTCACCCGGAATCGATTATGACTCCTAAAGGTAGGAGTATTATAGAAAATTTTTTAGGAGGAATAAACAATGATTACACAAGCAATATATAAGTTGATTCAAGGTGATGATCTTGAATTTGATACAACTAAAGCTGTTATGGAAGAAATAATGGAAGGAAAAGCAACGCAGGCTCAAATGGCTTCATTTCTTACAGCGCTTAGAATAAAGGGAGAAACAATTGAGGAAATCACTGCATGTGCAACAGTAATGAGAGATAAAGCTCTTCCATTAACATCTGCTTTAGAGACTATGGACATTGTAGGTACAGGTGGTGATGAAGTAGGAACTTTCAACATTTCCACGACTACAGCTTTTGTAGTTGCAGCAGGAGGAGTTACTGTTGCAAAACATGGTAATAGGAGCATATCCAGCAAAAGCGGAGCAGCTGACGTTTTAGAAAAATTAGGTGTAAATATAAATATTACTTCAGAACAAAGTAAATTAATTTTAGAGAAAATAGGAATTTGTTTTATGTTTGCTCAAATTTACCATAATTCTATGAAATATGCGGCAAATGTAAGACGTGAAATAGGGGTGCGTACAATATTTAATATATTAGGTCCACTTTCTAATCCTGCTAAAGCCAATATGCAGTTAATGGGTGTATTTGACGAAAATCTTGTTGAACCTTTAGGTCAAGTTCTTTCTAATCTTGGTGTAAAAAGAGGTATGGTTATACATGGTTGTGATGGACTTGATGAAGCTACACTAACATCAGATACAAAAATTTTGGAAATAGATAATGGCAATTTAAAAAACTATTATATTAGTCCTGAAAATCTTGGCTTTAAAAAATGTAAATTAGAGGACTTAATTGGCGGTGATGCAGAAGAAAATGCAAAAATAACCAAAAATATCTTAAATGGTACAGAAAAAGGGGCAAAACGTGATGTGATTATACTTAATTCTGCCATTGCATTATATACAGCAGGTAAAGGAAATTCAATTAAAGAATGTATTCCAATTGCTAAAGAGCTTATAGAAAGCGGCAAAGCAATGGAAAAACTCAATGAATTTATAAAACTGTCAAATGAGGTGTAATTATGCTTGAAATGATTGCAAAACGTACAATTGAACGGGTAAATGAATTAAAAAATCAAAAATCTTTACAAGAGATTAAAAAAGAAGCTGAGTCACTTAATTGTAATACAAACTTTCCTTTTGAAAAAGCATTAAAAGGTAATGAAATATCCTTTATATGTGAGATAAAAAAAGCATCTCCGTCAAAAGGAGTTATCGACGAAAATTTTCCTTATTTACAAATTGCAAAGGAATATGAAGAAGCAGGAGCTTCGGCAATATCTGTATTAACTGAACCTTATTGGTTTTTAGGAAGTAATCAATATTTAAAAGAAATAAGCAGCTTAGTAAACATTCCTGTTTTACGTAAAGATTTCACAGTAGATAGTTATCAAATATATGAAGCAAAACTTATTGGTGCATCTGCAATATTGCTTATTTGTTCTCTTTTAGATACAAATAAATTAAAAGAATATTTAAATATAGCTCATAGCTTAGGTCTTTCCGCTATAGTTGAGTCACATACAGAAGAAGAAGTAAGCTCTGCCATTTCATCAGGTGCAAAAATAATAGGTGTAAATAATCGCGATTTAAAAACCTTTAAAGAAGATATAACCACTAGCATTAGATTACGCAAACTTGTACCAAAAGATATAATTTTTATCTCAGAAAGCTGTATTAAAACAAGAGAAGATATTAAAATTTTATCAGAAAACAATGTTAATGCTGTCCTAATCGGAGAAACTCTTATGAAAAGTAAAAATAAAAAAGAGTTAATAAATACATTAAGAGGCAAAACATATGAGTAAGATAAAAATATGCGGTTTGTTTCGCTCATGCGATATTGATTATGTTAATGAAGCAATGCCTGATTATATAGGTTTTGTATTTGCAAAAAGTCGTCGTCAAGTAACAAAAGAACAAGCAAAAGATATGAGAAAAAAATTAAAAGAATCAATAACTCCTGTGGGAGTATTCGTAAATGAACCAATAGAAAATGTTATAATGCTTTTAAGAGATGATATCATTCAGGCGGCTCAGCTGCATGGAAATGAAAGTGAGGATTATATATACAAATTAAAATCATTAACAAAAAAAACAATAATAAAAGCTGTTTCTGTTAAATCAAAAGAAGATATTAATAATGTTCAAAATACAATAGCAGATTTTCTGCTGTTAGATAACGGAGCAGGAGGGACTGGAAATAGTTTTAATTGGAATTTGATTGACAAAACTTCAAAACCATTTTTTCTTGCAGGTGGCATAAATATTGATAATATATTACATGCAAAAAAAGGTATAAGGCCATATGCTATAGATTTAAGCAGTGGAGTAGAAACAAATGGAGTAAAAGACAGAAATAAAATGCTAGAGATAGTTAGGAGGATTCGATATGTCTAAAGGTAGATATGGTATTCATGGTGGACAATATATTCCGGAAACCTTAATGAATGAAATTATAAATATTGAAGAAAAGTATGAGTATTACAAAAATGATCCTGAATTTAATAAAGAACTAAATAAACTGCTAAATGAATATGCAGGCAGACCCTCTTTATTATATTATGCAGAAAAAATGACAAATGATTTAGGTGGTGCAAAAATATATTTAAAAAGAGAAGATTTAAATCATACTGGTTCACATAAAATCAATAATGTATTGGGACAAGTTCTATTAGCAAAGAAGATGGGAAAAACCAGAGTTATTGCAGAAACAGGCGCAGGTCAGCATGGCGTTGCCACTGCCACAGCAGCAGCTTTACTTGGAATGGAATGTGAAATCTTTATGGGAAAAGAAGATACTGACAGACAGGCACTTAATGTATATCGTATGGAACTTTTAGGAGCTAAGGTTCATCCTGTCACAAGCGGAACAATGACTTTAAAAGATGCTGTAAACGAAACTATGCGTGAATGGGCAAGCAGAGTTTCTGATACTCATTATGTATTAGGTTCTGTAATGGGTCCACATCCATTTCCTATGATTGTTCGTGATTTTCAGAAAATAATAAGTAAAGAAGCAAAGGCGCAAATAATTGAAATAGAAGGAAAATTACCTGATGCCGTAGTAGCATGTGTTGGCGGCGGCAGTAACGCAATGGGCATGTTTTATAATTTTATAGAAGACAGTGATGTAAATCTTATCGGATGTGAAGCCGCGGGTCATGGTATTGATACAGATAAACATGCAGCCACAATATCAAAAGGAACCTTGGGTATATTTCACGGAATGAAATCTTATTTTTGCCAAAATAAATATGGACAAATAGCTCCTGTATATTCCATATCCGCAGGTCTTGATTACCCCGGAATAGGACCTGAACATGCTTATCTCAGTGATATAAAAAGAGCACAATATGTTCCTATTACTGATGATGAGGCCGTTGATGCCTTTGAATACTTAGCTAGAACAGAGGGTATCATTTGTGCTATAGAAAGCGCACATGCCATAGCCCATGTATTGCAAATTGCTCCAAAAATGAAAAAAGATCAAATTATAATTGTATGTCTTTCAGGTCGAGGAGATAAAGATGTTGCTGCAATAGCACGATATAGGGGGGTTAATATCTATGAGTAAGATTTTTAATACATTCAAAAATGAAAAAGCTTTTATTGGATTTCTAACTGCAGGGGATCCTTCTATTGAAAAAAGTAAAGAATTTATTATGGAAATGGTAAGAGGTGGTGCCGATCTTATTGAAATAGGTATACCTTTTTCTGATCCTGTAGCTGAAGGAAAAGTAATACAAGAAGCAAATATTAGAGCATTATCAGTTGATACTACAACTGATAAAGTCTTTGAACTGGTTGATTCTGTAAGAAAAGATACAGATATTCCATTGGTATTCTTAACATATTTAAATCCGGTATTTAACTATGGTTATGATAATTTCTTTACTAGATGTAAAGAGTTGGGGGTAGATGGCATTATAATTCCTGATTTGCCTTATGAAGAAAAAGGAGAATTAGATGGTATTGCAAAAAGTTATGATGTGGATTTAATTTCACTTATTGCACCAACTTCTGAAAATCGCATAAAACAAATTGTAAATGAAGCAGCAGGATTTATATATATAGTATCTTCTATGGGAGTTACAGGTGTAAGAAGCGAGATAAAAACAGATATAAATAGCATAATAAAAATAGTAAAAGAGAATAGTAAAATTCCTGTAGCAGTAGGATTTGGTATAAACACACCAAATCAAGCAAAAGAATTATCACAGATTGCTGATGGAGTTATAGTAGGCAGTGCTATTGTAAAAATAATTGAAAAATACGAAGAAAATGCAGGTTCATATATATATGAATATGTTAAAAGTATGAAAGATGCAATAAAAAAGTAAATTATAAATTAAAGGAAAATACAATAAATACAAATACCCTGAAGATTGATATAAATATCAAAGCTTCAGGGATTTTTTTATCATTAAAGCTTTTACTTATAGAAATCTTTGATTTCGTCATTTGCTTTTTTCACTTTATCCCTAAAAGAATTCGTACCGCATTTTGCAATTCAGGTTTCTTCCTATACTGCCTTATAATTTCTTTTTCTTCATCTGTATAATAAATGTTTGAGTTTGTCCCAAATAGATCTACAACTGAAATTTCTAAGATATCACAAATTTGAGCAACCATTTCAATATCAGGTGAATTTTTTCCTTTAATCCAATTCGTTACAGCTGATTGAGAAACACTTAATTTTTTAGCAAACTCTTTTTGGCTTATTCCCTTTAAGGAAAGATAATAACAAAGATTTCGTGTTACATTATCTCTTATTTCGCCCACATATACACCTACTTTCATGATTAGAATAGCATTAGAATAAAGATTTGTAAATACAAAAATGCAGAATTACTTTATTTTTTGTTGATTAAAGCAATTGACGATTGAGTAAATCTGTATTATTATAATGTCAAAATTAAGAAATACTTAATTAAGATAAGGGGGATAAAAATGATAGTAAAAGAAATAGCAAGGTATATAATTAAACAAGTATCTTTAAGCGAAAAAACAGGTTTATCAAAGGATTGTATTAGTATGTCACTTAAAGGATATAGAAAATTAAGTATTGATGAATATGTGAAAATATGCACAGCTTTAAATGTTCCTTATGAATATTTTTTTGACCACAAATAATAAAAATCAGAAAATATAAATATAATCTAAAGTTAAACATCATAATTAAAATATCAAAACATAATAAACTAAAATATTTTACATAATAAATATAAAATTATAATTAAAAGAAAAATACTAAAGTTAAAGTTGAAGCTGATTAATGAAAGGGCAAAGTTATGATTAAGCAATTAAATATAGGAAAGAAATTATTTTTACTTGTTGCAAGTTTACTAATATGTCTAATTATAGTAGGGAGTGTTTCTCTTTTGCTAATGCGCCATATGAATGTTTCAAGTAAATCGATTAGTGAGGAATGGCTGCCATCTGTAGTTATATCTGAGGAAATTGATACAATGATATCTGATCATAGGATTTATGAGCTAGGACATTTATTTTCCAATGATAGTATTAGTAAAAAAGAATATGATAATAAAATAGAATCAAAACGAAATGAAATAGATAATATGTTTGAAGAATATAAACTTTTAGCAGATGAAGAAGATATGAAATTAATAGAAGATGCAGAACTCAAATGGGCGGATTATATTGTTATCAGCGATAAGTTAATAGAATTAAGCAAGAATAATAAAACTGATAATGCTATGGAATTGATGCTTGGAGAATCCCGAACCTTATTTGATGACGTCTCCGAAATTTGTTTAAAATTAGTTGATTATAATAAAGAAGGTGTAGAAAAAGAAAGTAATGAGACACAGTCATTATTCAGCTTTTCCATTATACTTACTTTATGCATATTAGTAATTGCTATAATTGGATCTATAATATTTGCCGCATATATTATTAAAATGATTACAAAACCTATAAATCAAATAAATATAGCTTCAAATGAAATTATAAAAGGAAACTTAGATGTACATATAGACTATGACTCAAAGGATGAGATCGGTAAAATTTCAAAAGCTTTCACATCAATGAGCTCTGATCTTAAAATGATAATTAAAGATATTGAATATCTGCTTGGCGAAATGTCACAGGGAAATTTTGTAGTAGATACAAAATGTGAAGAAAGCTATGTTGGCGAATATGAATATATTTTAAAAGCTATACGTAGTATTAATATGACATTAAGCAGTACTCTTCTAAGCATTAGTTCCGCTTCTGATCAAGTTGCATGTGGGGCTGATCAAGTATCTAACGGCGCTCAGGCACTTTCACAAGGCACAACTGAACAAGCAAGTTCTATTGAAGAATTATCTGCATCTATAGGAGAAATTTCTGAGAAAGTTAAACGTAATGCAGAAAATGCCCGACTTGCAAATAACAATTCTGAGTTGGCAGTAAAAGAATTATCCAGCAGTAATAATAAGATGAAAAATATGGTTGGAGCTATGGGGGAAATAACATCAAAATCATCTGAAATTTCTAAAATTATTAAAGTTATAGAAGATATTGCATTTCAAACAAATATTTTAGCTTTAAATGCTGCTGTTGAAGCAGCAAGAGCAGGAACAGCAGGAAAGGGTTTTGCAGTAGTTGCAGACGAAGTAAGAAACTTAGCCAGTAAATCTTCAGAATCTGTAAAAGACACAACAAAATTAATCGAAGAAACACTTATTGCTGTCAAAAATGGTTCAAATCTTGCAACTTTCACAGCAGAATCTTTAGAAAAAAGTGCTAAAATAACACATGATGCAGTTGAATTAATTGATAAGATTGCAGAAGCTTCTGACCAACAAGCACAATCTATATCTCAAGTAAACATTGGTGTAGAACAGATCGCATCTGTTGTTCAAACAAATAGTGCTACTGCAGAAGAAAGCGCAGCAGCAAGTGAAGAATTGTCTGGACAAGCTCAAATTTTAAAAGATTTAATAGATAAATTTAAATTACATAAAGAAACAGCTCTAGAAGAAATAAATAGAAATAATATTTCTATAGAAGAGAATATAGTATCAGAAAATAAGTATTAAAATAATTAAGTAGTAATCATATACTTTGACTTAAAAACTTTAGAAGAGTGCAAAATTACGTCATAATTAATTGATAATACAAAAATCCAATTTTGTAATTATATAATAAATTTCAATCCAGTTTGTATTTTTACTAATGTTTAAATTATTTTAAGACGTTATTATATGCTCTTTTAAACTTGGAGATGTATTATGAAAAATAAGCAATTTACAGATATCAGAACAAATTATTTGTTTTTTATATTAATTTTTTTTAATGGAATTGGATTTTTTGTTCTTAATAGCATTATTCAGAATAATCAAGATAAATTTTTTAGCTTTTTGCAAATTTCATTATTTTGGCTACTTCTCATTAGTTTATTTATTACAACGATTTTTTTACTTATATATTTTTTTATAGTATTTCGTATGAGATTATATAAAAATAGAGAAGATATGGATAAGAAAATTATAATCCAATCTCTAAATACTTTTGCTAACTTTATTGATGCAAAAGATTCATATACAAAAGGACATTCTACACGAGTTGCATTATATAGCCATGAAATTGCAAAAAGAATGAAATTGACTGAAAAAGAAATGGACATTTATTATGCTGCACTATTACATGATGTGGGGAAAGTAGGAATCCATAATGAAATTTTGGATAAGCTAGATGAATTAAATGATGAAGAATGGCAAACTATAAAAATGCATACAATTATAGGTGAAGATATTTTGAAGGATTTTACAATATTACCTGATATTATAGATGGAGCAAAATATCATCACGAAAGGTATGACGGCCTGGGCTATCCAAGCGGTCTAAAGGGTAAGGATATACCTCTTTGTGCAAGGATTATATGTGTAGCAGATTCTTATGATGCTATGTCAAGTGACAGAAATTATAGAAAAAAGATGGATTATGATGAAATAGTTGAAGAACTTTATAAATATTCAGGTACTCAATTTGATCCAGATATAACAATACATATGATTTCAATGATCGAAGATGGTTTCGTTAATGAAATACAAAAAGTTTAATACCATAATTACCTATTATAATATAAAAAATATATATGTTTATAAAAATACCCTCTTTTGTTCTTGATTATAAATTAAGAAAAGAGGGTGTTTTAATTAATATTTATATACTTATTTATGTAATATTCATATCTAAAAATAAATCAATAAGATATATTTAACAAAAAAGGGCAAAATAAACCATATTAATAAATAAAATAACTTTGTATATTAGGAGGACAAATACTATGATTACAGTAGTTGGTAGCTTAAACATGGACTTAGTGTTTAATGCAGATAAAATTCCCAGACCCGGTGAAACAGTATTGGGAAAAAATTTTCAACAGATTCCGGGAGGAAAAGGTGGAAATCAAGCTGATACAATTGCAAAACTTGGAGAAAAAGTAAACATGATTGGTTGTATAGGAACTGATGATTTGGGATTTTTATTAAAAAAATTACTAGAGAAAGATGGCGTAGATGTAACTCATATTTTAGAAAAAAATCATGTAGCAACAGGTACAGCTGTAATTATTGTAGAGTCCTCCGGTGATAATTGTATAACAGTAGCACCAGGCGCAAACTATACTCTCACCCCTTCTGAGATTAAAAATTTAAATCAAATAATAACAGATTCACAACTATTATTAGTACAGCTTGAAAATAAAATTGATGCAGTAAAAGCAGCACTTAAAATCGCAAAAAAATCAGGAATAAAAACTATTTTAAATCCTGCACCGGCAGTAAAATTAAATAAAGAAATGTTAATGTATGCAGATATACTAACTCCAAACGAAACTGAACTTGAAATCTTATCTGATATGAAAACAGATTCTTTAAAAAACATTGAAAAAGCAGGGAAAAAGTTAATATCCAAAGGTGCAAATGAATTAGTTGTAACTTTAGGAGAAAAAGGATGTATGTATATAAGTAAAAACAGAGTTGAATATTTTCCAGCATATAAAGTTAAGGTTATTGATACAACAGCTGCCGGAGATAGTTTTAATGGAGCGTTAGCTGTATATTTAAGCCAAAATAAAACCATAGATGAAGCAATTTTATTTGCTATGAAGGTAAGTGCAATCACAGTTACAAAGCCAGGAGCACAAATATCATTGCCAAATATTGATGAAGTAAATAAATTTCATACTTGGATTCATGTACAAGGTTTAAAATAATAAGAATTCAAAGAATAGAATTTATTTATCAAAAATTAAATATAAGAAGCATATTTATATATTTTTTTAGGCCAACCTATTAATTCTGGGAATATAAAAAAAGTTAAAAGTTAAATAAAGAACCTATATTTAGATTTATAAGTTATTCAATAAATTTAATCATATATCTTTAAATTATAATTAATTCTTATTATATTTATGAATAAATATAACTTATAGTTAATAAGAAAACGCCTCCTAGATTCTTTTAAAATATATCGTTGTCATTTTATGCTTATATATGGCAACTTGTGTAAATAGTATTGATTTATACAAAAAGCTTAGTATAATGAAAGAAGTAGTGGAAATAATACCCAAATATATAACTATATAATATGAAATAATTAGAAATAAAAATCAGTTAAAGAATAATACCTTTTTGGTTTACTTTAGCAAAATTAATAATTAAATAGGAGTATATTATGAGAACTGGAAATTTATTAGGAACTAATGTGATCAATACAGAACTTTGGGATAAGGCAAAATGGAAAAGTACAGTTTTTTTATCAGGTAAAGATTCATCACCGTATTTAGGTATCACTTATCAAAACAAAGAAGCTGCTATCGAAATATTTTCAAACTGGATTAAAAAATTTGGACATCGTGATATTTTTGAAGAAATACGAATAGCAATAATCGAAGGGGATATCCCAAATCAAGAATATGGTTATTCTACTCATATAAGCACTAATTTTGACAGTTTTATAAACAATGAATTAGACAATTATAATTTGTCTGGACGTATTAACAGAATGACTCCACCAAAATATTTAAAAAATTTACAATATTTTAAAGAAGAGTTTCATAAATTTGGAAGCTATATCATTATTCCTGTGCATATTAGTAATACTTCTCAAATAGATCCACTATTTGATTACGGAATAGAGAAAAAGGAACTGATTTTTAAACATGCAAATGAATTATTATCAAATGATATAGATTATTGCTGTATAAAACAATTAAACAAAATCAAATGAAATATGTTTACATAATAATTTTATTTGATTTTATTGTACATTATAGTCCTGCCATATTTACCTCAATAATTGGTAGAACTGAAAATTTAAATTGGAGATGAGATAATATGAAAACATTAATAATTTATTATTCCTTAGAGGGAAATACAAAGTATATTGCAGAAAATATTGCAAAGGAATTACATGCGGAATTAATGGAATTAAAAACAAAAAAGATATACCCATCCAAAGGTTTTAAAAAATACATATGGGGAGGTAAAAGTGTTGTTCTTAAAGAAGAACCTGAATTATTAAATACTGATATTGATTTTTCTTCTTATAACAATATTATTATAGGAACACCTATATGGGCAGGGACATATGCAGCACCATTTAATACTTTTGTGAATCAATATAATATTACTGGGAAAAATATTGCATTATTTGCTTGTCATGCAGGTGGTGGAGCCAAAAAATGTTTTAATATGTTTAGACAAAAACTCAAAAATAATTATTTTGTTAGCGAAATTGATTTTATTGATCCATTAAAAAAGAATACCGAAGAAAATTTAAAAAAAGCAATTAAATGGGCTGAGCTATTATCATTTCATAACTAATTTTAAATTCATATTCTTAACATCTACAAGGTATACAATAAAATAATTATGTTATTTATTGCTATGCCTTGTTTTGTTTTGTCAAATTATGTCATAATTTTGTGAATTTTTCACATAAGTTTGAATATTTAATTTAGTATAATAAAAGAAGTAATTAATTATAATTTTATTAATTAGAAAAATCTTTATAGCAATTATTCTTACCATATTAATAATTAATAAATTTCTTTATTTTCTTTTATAATACGGATTTGAAAATTGCAAGCAGGTAGAAAGGATTTGAAAATGAAGTTATTTAGTAAAATAAAACTTTCAACAAAAATTTAGTAATTTAGTAATTATGTAATCTTAATAACAAAAAAACCCCCTATAGGAAAAATGATAGATTCCCTTTTAGGTAGATAGAACTGTTTATCAAGGAGAGAACATATCAAAACTCCATTGGGGGTTTAATATTAAATATAATAAGATTAAAAATTATAAATATTAAGATTATTTTTTTATTAATGGTAATACTTTCTTATTTTTATCTATTATAGTAAAATATAGTGAAATATTTTTACTATATTTTTCAAAATAGAATATAAGATAATAATAAACAAAATTTTTTTAAGGGAGATTAATATGGTTGGCAGTATTTATAAAACAAATTTTAATAAAGAAAAAATTGCAATAAAATTTAAGGGAAATAGTATTAGTTATGGACAACTTGACAAAATGGTATTATCGTATGCAAGTTATTTTAAACAAATTGGACTAAAAGAAGGAGATAAAGTAATACTAAGTTGTCTTAATTCTCCTGAATTCATATATTCGTATATGGGAACTGTTAGGAATAAAAGCATTATCATTCCTATTAATTTAATGCTTACTATGGAAGAAATAATTTATATTGTAAAAGATTCAGAAGCAAAATTTATGATAGTAAATTCAATGATTTTACAAAAATCAAATTTTACAAAAGAACATATAGAAAAAACTCTAGGAATAACACTTATAGTTTTGAACGAAGAATTCTATAAGAAAGTTTCAGAGATTTCAATAGATAATTTTGAAGATTTTACAGATGAAAATACTATATCTACTTTTCTTTATACCTCCGGAACTACAGGAAAACCAAAAGCTGCTATGCTTACACATAAAAATTTAACTATTAATGCAGAACAATGTTATTTAGGACTTCATTCAAGACCAGATGATAACTATATGTGTGTACTTCCCATGTTTCATGTCTTTGCTTTCACAGCATGTATACTTATGCCTCTTTGGTCAGGAGCTACTATATCAATCTTAGAATCATTCCAACCAAAAGAAGTAATTGATATTCTTATAAAAGATGATATTACCATTTTTATGGGTGTTCCAGCCATGTATGTTGTATTATTAGAAGCAAGTAAGAAAAATATTACTTTCCCTAAACTACGTTTAGCTGTATCAGGGGGTGCAGCGTTACCTGTTGAAATTTACAGACAGAGCAGAGAAATTATGAAATTACCTGTTGTAGAAGGTTATGGTTTAACAGAAGCATCACCTGGAGTTTCTTTTAATCCTCCACATGGAGTACAAAAGGAGGGTTCTATTGGATTGCCAATTCCTTATATAGAATGCAAAATCGTAGATGAAAACGATATAGAGCTTCCTGCAAATGAAATTGGTGAGCTTGTAGTAAGAGGTGAGAATGTTATGATGGGATACTATAAGCAACCGGAGGAGACTGAAAAGACATTGCGTAATGGTTGGCTTCATACTGGAGATTTGGCAAAAAAAGACGAAGAGGATTACATTTATATTGTTGACAGAAAAAAAGACATGGTAGTTGTTGCTGGTATGAATGTATATCCAAGAGAAGTTGAAGAAGCAATTTATCAATACTCAAAAGTAAAAGAAGTTGCTGTAATAGGAGTTAAAGATAAGCTTAGAGGTGAAGCTGTTAAAGCTTTTGTTGTTTTAAAAGAGAATGAAGAATGTACTTCAAAAGAATTACTTCAATTTTTAAAAGAAAGGCTTGCTGTATATAAACTTCCTCGTAAAATTGAATTCGTTGAAAATCTTCCTAAAAATGGAACAGGCAAAATAATGAAGCGAGTTCTTAAGGAAGAACAGAATAAAAATATGTAAATATCCATAAAAAGTTTTCTAATAATATTAGAAAACTTTTTATCTTAGATTTTAAAAATTAATAATAAATACTTTTATTTTATAGATTTTCATCTGTTATTTTTGTTTATTTAAAGCAAGTTTAAAGATAACAATAAAAAATTTTTATACATATTAATATTATTTTAGATAGAAAGAAAGAATTATTATGTTAAAATTAATATTTTCATTAAAAATGATTTACTCTATCATTATTTTTTTAGTAATTATGTTTATATTATGGAATTTTATTATTATTATAAACAAATCAAAGCCTTATTTTGATGATCTGGAACAGCATCCAGTAAACTTAGATACAGCAATTGAAAAAGAAATGATCGATACATATAATCTTGTAACATTAAATGAAAACACTACATTTTACGTATACAAATCAAACAGCTATATGTATAAAGTAATTACAAAAGAAAATGGAGAGTTTGAAACTATATCATTTTCTTCTAATGTTACGAAAGTAATAGAAGAGAATTCTATTACTCCACATTTAGAAAAATATAAATCCGAAATACCTGAAAGCAAATATAAAAGTACAGCTGAAACTTATAAACTATATATTCCTGAAGGATCAATAACAGAGGATTTTAATATTGAATGGCGTCTTTAATAATTAAACTAAATATAATATAAAATATTAGATAAACAAAAAAATTTAATATAAGTTAAATTGATAAAAAAGGGAATAAAACTATAAAAAATAAGATAAACGAGAAAAATTTTAATTATTTTAAAGAACTTTGTAAGTTTTATGGATTGACAGAATATTAATTTTGGAATAAATTATTAGGGTGGAAAAATGATTTTATTTTTCCCTTTGACAATTAAATCAGCAGATGTAAAAGTAACAGATTCTGGTTTTTAATATAAAATAGAACTATAAGAAATAATGACAGTATAAAATTGTTAGAGAAAGAGGTTAAATATATGATTCATAATAATATTCTTGAGGCTATGGGACATACACCTATGATACGATTAGCTCATATGGCTGATCCTAACGGAGCCGAAGTATTAGTTAAATTTGAAGGTTTAAATGTAGGCGGCTCTATAAAAACCAGAACAGCTCATAATATGATTCTTTTAGCTGAAAATCAAGGATTAATAACCCCTGATACCATTATTGTTGAACCTACCAGTGGAAATCAAGGTATTGGGCTTGCATTAATTGGTGCCGTAAAAGGATATCGTACAATTATAATTATGCCTGATTCTGTAAGTGAAGAAAGAAGAAAACTTGTAAAACATTATGGTGCTGAAGTCGTGCTAATTCATGATGATGGAGATATAGGCGCTTGTATAGAAGAATGTCTTAATACCGCATTAAATATGCAGAAAGAAAATCCAAACGTCTTTGTACCTCAACAATTTGAAAATCCTGCTAATCCTATGGTTCACAAATACCAAACAGGAATTGAAATTTTAGAACAAGTTGAAGGACCAATTCATGGTTTTTGCTCCGGCGTCGGCACTGGCGGAACAATATCAGGCATTGGTGAAGTATTAAAAGCACAGAACCCTGATATTGAAATTTGGGCAGTTGAACCTGAAAATGCAGCAATTTTAGCAGGAGGTACTATTGGTACCCATCTGCAGATGGGTATTGGTGACGGAGTAATTCCAAAAAATTTAAATCAGAATATATACAATGATCTTTATATGGTTTCAGACTTTGAAGCAATTCAAACATCTAAAGACTTAGCAAGAAAAGAAGGCCTTATGTGTGGTATTTCCAGTGGAACCAATGTAGCAGCAGCCTTAGCTCTTGCTAAAAAATTGGGGAAAGGAAAAACAGTGGTAACAATTTTACCTGACACAGCCGAACGTTATTTCAGTACACCATTGTTTGATGAATAATACATTCTAATTAAATTCAGAATTTTATCATATAGTATAATATAATTTAATAATTATTGATTGGTATAGTATTGATGTATGAAGAAATCTTTGAATCATGTCTATAAAGTATATGGGAAATAATTTTAAATTATGGTATATTTATATTATATGATTTATTAAATGTTTAAAATAATGATTTAAAAGATTTATAAACTAGAATTTTTCATTTAATTTTTGGAGGTTATTTAAATGAATAATACTATTACACGAGAAAAAGCTATTGAATTACTTATGAAATATAACAAAGAGCCATTTCATATTCTACATGGTCTTACAGTAAGTGGTGTTATGACATGGTTTGCCAAAGAACTTGGTTACGGCGATGAGGCGGATTACTGGAGTACAGTAGGGCTTCTTCACGATATTGATTTTGGTATGTATCCAAGGGAGCACTGTGTAAAAGCACAAGAACTTCTACGTGAAGCGAATATAAGTGAAGAAATGATTTATTCCATATGCAGTCATGGATATGGAATATGCGTAGATATGCCACCAATACATGAAATGGAGAAAATACTTTTTGCCACTGATGAATTGACAGGACTTATTGGAGCTGCGGTTCGTCTACGTCCTTCAAAAAGTGCTATGGATCTTGAAATATCAAGTCTTAAAAAGAAATTTAAAGACAAAAAGTTTGCAGCTGGATGTTCACGTGATATTATTAAACAAGGGGCAGAAATGCTCGGATGGAGTTTAGATGAACTTTTCGAAAAAACAATTCTTGGAATGAGAGCTTGTGAAGAATCTGTTAATAAGACTATGAAAGAATTAAATTTATAATAATATAACAAAGTAAAAAATCATCAACTATAAGTCTATCATTTAATAGTTGATGATTATTATTACATATTTCTATAAAAAAATAATACTAAAAACTCATGACGATGTTAAAAGAAACATCGTCTTTTGTTTTATTATAACCACGAATTAAAATTTGTTCTCCATCATAAGCTCTTTCCATGTTAAAGTAATCACTATTTCGTAGTTCAGATAAGAAATAAATATCCATTCTCTTCAATTGTTTAAGGTTTTCTTGTTCTTCTGGCGTAAAGATATCATACGCAAATTCCCCATATCTGCAATTATTAACATGACCGACACAATCGATATAGCTTGGAAAAACAACTCTTTCAATAATAGGTTTAAATGTCATATTAGTTTTAAAATTAGGTGAAGCATCAAGCAAAATGCCTTCTGTAGGTTCAACCATTGGGAAAGGTACTTCTTTTTTACGAAAAATAGAGCGTTTTTCCACATCAAGCAATACAGAATATGTTGACCCTTGAAACATTATATCACCAGAATTATTTTTGAATAATAACTCACGTCTGAAATAAGGTCCTTTATGTTGAGAATACCAAGTATTACCATAGAGAGTCATTCCAGGTTCTATAGGCTTTAAAATTTCAACTGACATAGATATTAATGCCCATGCTAATCCATATTTTATAGTGGAATCAACATTGACGTTTAAATCTGACAAATGCTTTTCCGCCATTTGCTCGAATAAAATTTGATAAGCATATGGTTTCAATTGACTATATTGATTAAAAAAGGAAACAGTAGTTTCCAGTTGATAAACACGTTCTTTTTCTGTCATCATCTTAAACCCCTTTAAGTGAATAATAAAATAATTAATTTGTACAATTATGGAAATATATAATAGTATATCATATTTTTCGTTATATTAAAATCAATTTAGTTTTTGATATAGATAAAAATCTACAATATTCAAACTCTCTTATTACCTAAAAAGCTTATATTTTGTCAACTTGCGCGCATATATGGCAACTTGCACAGCTAATATTGATTTATTCAAAAGTTATTATATAATAAGCGTAGAAGTTTATTAAATTTAAGCATATAGTGCAATTGAGGTTAATAATGCGAAAGTTGTAGCTTATGATTTTATACTAGATTACTTATAAGCGAGGATTTAGATTTATGGAAATAAAAGAATTTTTCAGTAAAGCTATTTTAAACTTAATAATAAGTTCTATAACATTCATTTTAGTATCTTATATAATTAAAGGTTTTGATTTTGAATGGTCCATATTAGTCTTTATTAATTTAGTTTCTTTTTTAACTTTAGTTATAATTTATAAATTACGTAGAACGTAGTGTATAGGGATTATTAAATATAGACTGAATACTCATATTTTATTAACAAACATTATAGTAATAATTGGAAGTCAGTACAGTGTATATTATTTTGTGTGAAATACTTTGGCTAGTTTAATCTTCAAAAATTCGTTAGAATAAAATAATAGAATGAAAGAGGAGTTAAAAAATGAAAATATACAATATTTTTAAAAGACTAAAAAAAGAAATACTTATATATTTAAAAGTATTTGTAAAAGTCAAAAATCATTAAAAGTAGTTTATTAATTGAAACTTATATTTTTAGAAAAATAATATAATTCACATACTATATTATTTTTGTTACCCTAACGGCATTTTGCAACGAAATTATACATATTACAAATTATAAAGAATTTATGAATAGTAGCTGTAAAATATTTCTTATATTTCATATTAGGGTATAATAAATAGAAGTACATATAAAATGGAGATTAGCTAATGAAAATGGATCAATATATTTACAATGTAAACTATAATGAACAAGATGGTAATTTGTGTGCTTTTGAAGTTAGAGCGCTCTTTGACTATAAACTTAAAGAGAAAGTGTTTTTTACAAACAAAGAAGTTGATCCTTCTATTAGCCCTTTTATAAAGAATAGAATAAAAATCATATATAAGGAAAATACATTCAATAAAATTCTTGATTTGATTATGGCAGAAAACTTTAGCGCTAATGATTTTATGGTTAAGTATGTTGCCATGTATAACAGAGATCCCAATATTAACCAAGGTAAAAAATTGTCAAAAGAAATAGGTCTTCGCATATTTGGTTATCCATCTTTTAAATCTCCCAAAATATTATTAGGAATTACAGCTTATAAGGGTTATTGGTATTTTGGTTATTTAGAACAAAATAATTATAAATGGCGTGCACATAAGCAAAAGCCCCACTCGTTTTCTAGCGCATTAGGAGTGGATATGGCTAAAGTACTTATCAATGTGGCAAGTAAAGGAGATACTTCAAAATGCTTAATTGATGCCTGCTGTGGTGTTGGAACGGTTACATTAGAAGGTATTTTTGCAGGATATAATATATGTGGATGGGAGATTAATCCTAAGATAGCGAAATTGGCTCGTTTAAATTTAGCCTACTATAAATATGATGCTAAAATTGTAACAGGTGATATGAAAAATATTAAAGAACACTATGATGCGGTTATTGTTGATTTGCCATATAATAACTTCAGTCATTTTGATGAAGAAAAACAATTGGATATCATTAAGCACGCTAAACAGATTGCCAATAGAATTATTATTGTTACGTCAACGGATATTAAAGAAAAGCTATATGCGAATCAACTAAAGATAATTGACTACTGCAAAGCAGAAAAAACAATCAAAGGGGACTTCGCTCGATATATTTGGATATGTGAGAATAGGAGTAAATAAGTTTGAACAACAATAAAAAAAGTTTAATAATATATATAGTAATTAGGATGTCTATAGGTACTTTGGTAGGTAGTGTAGTTTCATTATTATCAGCAACTCTTTGGCAAAATAAATTTATATCAGTAAGTGGACCAGGATTTGGAGTATATATTGGTTTACTTATAGCAGATATAATATGGTGTTTAAAAAGACATAAAGAAAACCAACATAAAATAACCAAGCAAATAGATTTATGAAAAATGATATAATTTATAAATATAATAAAAACAATATTATCGTAAAAGATAATGATTATATGTTGTATAAAAAAATTCATATTTCTATTTCAATTGTAAATTATTTATCACATTATATAATCTAAAACTTTATCTTTATTACTACGCATTTCTTACCTTTCTCTTCAATTTTATATTCTGTTTAAAATCTTCTTAAGAACATTTAAAAAAAATTATTTATTAATAAAAAAACAACCCCTAGGGGGGCTTGCACAATAAGATATTCTTCCTTTATACTTTGTACGACATAATATTACATAATATGACACAAAATAAATTATAATGGAGGAAATAATATAATGAAAAAAAGCTTAATTGCTATTTTGGCTATGTTTTTGGTAATTGTAACTGCTTTTTCAGGATGCGGTAATAATACTGATAATAGTAAAGAATTAAATGAAAAAATTCTAAAGACTTCAGAATCTTTTGTACTTGAAACATTAAATCCACATTTGGATTACCAAGGGTGGTACACGTCTATTTATGGTTTGACAGAAGCATTATTTGTTATGAATGATAAATCATCTATAGAACCTTTACTTGCGGAAAGTGCTGAATCAGACGGAAATATATGGACTATTAAAATAAAAAAAGATATAAGTTTTTCTAATGGTAATAAAATTACATCAGATATAGTTATTCGTAATTTACAAGATACAGGGAAGATAAATTCACGTTTTGCATATTTAACAGAATGTATTTATGAAAAAATAGATGATAATACATTTACTATTACAACCGACGATATATATCCAACATTATTAAATGACCTAGCAAGTCCTGAACTTGCCATTGTAGATTTAGACAATAGTGGTGATATGAGTACAGAACTTGTAGCTACAGGTCCATTTGTGGTTTCTTCTTTTGAACCAGGTGGAACTATTAAAGTTGTTAAAAATGAAAATTACTGGAATGGAGAAGTCAAATTAGACGGTGCGGAATTTTATTATATGCCAGAGCCAGATACATCATTAATGGCAATGCAAAATGGGGAAATTGATAGTTATGCCAGCGTAACTGCTGATGCAGCAGAAATATATGCAAAAGCTCCAGACACCTATAAATTAGTAACCATTCCGGCAACAAGACTGCAGTTCTATATTTTAAATGAAAACAGAATAGATAGCTCTATTAGAAAAGCAATAAATCTTACTATTGATTCCAAAGCAATTGAAAAATATTTAAATGGTACTGTATCAAGTACGGTGGGACCATTTAGTTCTACCACTGCTTACGGAAAGGTAACAAAGGATGCTATTGATACAAAAGCAGCAAAGGCTCTTCTTGAAAAAGACGGATATGTTCTAAATACAGATGGATATTATGAAAAAGACGGTAAAATTCTTACATTAAATCTTGCATATTATGCAGCAAGAAGTCTGGATACCTTAGCTACACTAATGCAAGAACAGTTAAAAGACATTGGTATTAAAGTGGCATTGACTTGCGAAGAAGATCCTGATGGAACTTATATTGCTACAGGAGATTTTGATATAGCATTATATTGTATGATTGCAGATAAGGCTTGTGATCCTTACTATTTTGTCAGCTGCACGCTTGCAGAAGGAGCACCATATAATTGTGGTGGATTCTCTAATTCGGAAACACAAACATTGATAGATAAATTAAAGGTAGAAACAAATTCTGATAAACGTGCAGAATTGGCAAATCAGATTGTACAGATAGCAATAGATGAAGATGCATTTGGATATGTGGCATTATTTAATAAAACAACTGTTATGAAAACTGGTATAACTAATGTATCTGAAAACTGCCCATTTGATTTTTATTTCTTAAATGCAAATACAGATATGCAATAATCTGTATGAAAGTTAGAGAGCACAACTTTTTAATAGTTATGCTCTTTTTATCGTTATAAATACAGGAGTATATAGTGAAAAATTATATCATAAAACGTTTAGCACAGTTAATACCTATCATTTTAGGTCTTACTTTTTTAACCTTTGCCTTACTTTATATATCCCCGGGAGATCCTGCACAAAAAAAACTAATTGCACAAGGGGTAGCAACTACAACGGAAGTATTAGAAAAAACAAGAGAAGAAATGGGACTAAATCAACCCTTTATAAAGCAATATGCAGATTGGCTTGTCAATTTGCTTCATGGTGATATGGGTATTTCTTATAAAGATGGTACGCCGGTTGCTCAGAAATTAGAAAAAGGAATAAAATATACTTTTATTTTAGCTACTAGTGCTTTCGTTTTATCGATTATAATTTCTATTCCTCTTGGTATGTATACAGCAGTAAGAAAAAATTATTTTTCTGATTACGTCATTCAGTTTTTATGTTTTGCTGGAAATGCTATACCTAATTTTCTTCTCGCAATTATATTAATTTATTATTTTTGTATACGCATGAAAATTTTTCCTGTTATTGCAAAGGGAACTATACAAGGGCTTTTTTTACCAACACTAGCGTTATCATTACCTTTAATTAGCCGATTTATCCGCCAAATCAGAGTAGCTGCAATAGAGCAATTAGGAAAAGATTATGTAAAGGGCGCAAGAGCAAGAGGTATTAAAGAAAATTACATTATAATTTATAATGTATTACGTAATTCCATGATTTCTATTATTACAGTACTGGGCTTATCCATAGGTACATTGATGGGAGGAAGTGTAGTAATAGAAAGTATATTTATGTGGCCAGGAATCGGTAAACTAGTAATGGATTCTATTACTGCAAGAGATTATCCTGTAATTCAAGGTTTTGTAATCATAATGGCAATTATTTATGTTGTTGTAAATCTTGTAATTGATATTTGTTACCATTTTTTAGACCCAAGAATAAAGGAGTAATATGTTAATATGTGCAGGATAAAACTAAATCTAAATAATAGAAATATAACAAAGAGTACTGTTAGAAAAAAGGTGATTTTTTTCTCTATATTGGCAATGATTTTGATATTTGTTAGCTTACTGGCACCTTATATTACACCAAATGATCCATATGCAACAAATTTTTCTTATATGAAATCAGCTCCAACTCTTCAGTTCATTTTTGGAACAGATAAATTAGGACGCTGTATTTTTTCTAGAGTACTTATGGGAACTATGACTTCCATTTTTTCTGCGCTCTTTCTAGTAATAACAACTATGATAACAGGAACCACGCTTGGTGTTATAGCAGGATATTATGGAGGTATTCTTGATAATCTTATTATGCGCTTAGTTGATATTCTATTGACCTTTCCTCAAATGGTTCTTGCAATTGCTGTAGCTGGAGTGTTAGGTGGTAATATGACAAATGCAATTATTGCACTTGGAATCACTGGGTGGACATTATACGCGCGACTGGCAAGAAGTCAGGTAATAGCTTTAAAACAAGAAGAATATATTGATGCGGCAAGACTTTGCGGTAATAGCAGTATACGAATTATTATTGTTCATATACTGCCAAATATTACGGGAGAAATTATAGTAAATGCAACTATACAAATTGGTATAACAATGCTTGGATTTGCCGGCTTATCTTATCTCGGACTTGGAGTACAGGTTCCAGAAGCAGAATGGGGTTCAATGATAAATGAAGCAAGAGGATATATACAGCAAGCGCCTTGGGCAGTTCTGGCACCAGGAATGGCACTATTTGTTACAGTATCGGTTTTTAATCTTTTGGGAAATGCTATAAGTGATTATATTGGTATAAGGAGCAGTAACCATGAATAATACAGTTCTTTCCGTAGAAAATCTATCTGTAAATTATGGCGGTATAGATGTAATATCTAGTATAAATTTTAAATTAAATAAAGGAGAAATTTTAGGAATTGTTGGTGAGAGCGGGAGTGGAAAAAGTACATTGCTAAAGACAATCTTACCTATAGATGATCTTGGTATTTTTTTATCTGGTGGGAAAATAATATTTGAAAATAAAATTTTATCTTCTATGACAATAATGCTAAGAAAAGAATTACGTGGTAAACATATTGGGATAATATTTCAAAATCCTAAAACTTCATTTAACCCAATCCGTACTTACAGAAAACAATTTATTGAGACATTAAAAAGCCATGGAAAATATAAAAAAGAAAATTTTGAAAATCAAATTTTAGAAATTTTTCAAAACCTTAATCTCTTAGAAGGTCAGAGAATTTTAGATAGTTGCCCTTATGAAATGAGTGGGGGTATGAATCAAAGAATTGCAATTGCCTTATCAGTTTTATTAGAACCTTCTTTGCTTCTTTTAGACGAGCCTACCAGTGCATTAGACGTTACAGCACAAGAACAGGTAATTGATGAATTACTTCGCATGAGAGAATATTATCAAACATCAATAATTATTGTAACGCATAATATTAGAGTAGTATCTAAAATAGCTGATAAATTGGGAGTTATGAATAAAGGAAAAATTGTGGAATTTGGTACGGCAAAAGATGTACTGGAAAATCCAAAACATTTATATACAAAAAGTTTGTTTAAAGCTGTTCCTCAAATTGGGAATCTGGTGGATAAAAAGAAAGAAAATAAAACTACAGATCATCTATTAGAACTTAAAAATATAAGTAAAGAATTTCAAAAATACAAAAAATCTTTTCAAGCTGTTTCACAGGTAAATATGTATCTGAAACCAGGAGAAATATTAGGAATTGTAGGAGAAAGCGGCAGTGGGAAAAGTACATTATTAAAGCAGATAGGTGGATTACAGAAAGCTACAGATGGAACAATCTTTTTTAAAGGGAAAAATATTGTTTTAAATCGAACAAAAACTGAGTTCTGTGGTATTCAAATGATTTTTCAAAATGTTTTCGAATCTTTTAATCCAAGAAGAAAGATACGGTCTTCTATTAGTGAAACATTAAAAAATCTTTGCGGGATTAAAAATAAAATTGAATTAAATGCAAAAATTGATAGTCTTATGGAAAAAGTTGGTTTAAAACCAAGCCTTGCAGATCGATACCCTCTAGAATTAAGCGGTGGTCAGTGTCAGCGTGCAGCTATTGCCAGAGCTATTTCTGTCAATCCAGATTTGTTACTATGTGATGAAATCACAAGTGCATTAGATGTTTCGGTTCAATCAGAAATAATGAAATTATTAATAAAGTTGGCAAAAGAATCTCATATGGCAATAATATTCGTATCCCATGATATTGTATTAGTAACTAATATTTGTGAAACTATTATGGTAATGCATGAAGGTAAATGCATTGAATCAGGTACTGCAAAGGAAATTATTACAAATCCTAAAAAAGATTATACTAAGCAATTATTGGAATACGCATTTGAAAGATAAGGAGCAATAAAATTGGAATATGTAAAAGAACGTGTAAAAGGTTATTGGACAAAACGTGCACATGATTTTGCTACAGTACGCAAAATAGAATTGGAAGATAAAATAAGTAATCGTTGGATGAATGAAATTATGAAATATCTTCCTTTAGAAAGAAGATTAAAAATTTTGGATGTGGGAACTGGAACGGGATATTTTGCTTTATTGCTTGCGAAACAAGGACATGAAGTACATGGCATTGATTTAACACCTGCAATGATAGAAGAAGCAAAAAAATTATCTGAAGAAATGAAGTATGAAATCCAGTTTGATGTAATGGATGCACAAAAGTTAAAATTTGAAGAAGAAAGCTTTGATGTGGTAATTACACGTAATCTAACCTGGACATTACCTGAACCAGAACAAGCATATAGTGAATGGAGGCGTGTTTTGGTAAAAGGTGGAATACTTTTAAATTTTGATGCCGATTTTGGTCATGAAGTTCGCAGCATGGAAGAAAATAAAACTATGTACAATATTAATACCACCGGATTACATATTGGAATGACACAAGAGTTATATCAAGAATCTAATCAAATTACAAAATCTATGTCAATTAGTAAAAATAAGAGACCAGATTGGGATCTTAATGTGATAAAAAAGATAGGGTTTTCAAATTATCAATGTGATAGAAAAGCAGGTGCTCGTATTTTAAGAGAAAAAAACGGTAAATTTGCTCCTACTTTTCTTATTACTGCTCAGAAATAAATATAAATTTATCAAATATTTTAAAACCAATTAAAGATATATAAAGGGAAATAAATATGAGACTTTTCGATGAAAATAAAAAATATTGGACTAACAGAACTATAGGATATTCTAAAGTAAATGAAGAAGAATTAAATTCGATACAAAAAGAAAAATGGCTAAATGTTTTAACGGAATCTTTTCCAAAGAATAGAAATGATTTAAAAATACTAGATATTGGTACAGGACCTGGATTCTTTGCAATTCTTCTTGCAGAATCAGGATACGACGTAACAGCTGTAGATTGTACACATTCTATGCTAGAAAGGGCTAAAGTAAATTCCGGGAAATATAGAGATAATATACATTGGCTTCTTTCCGATGCACAAAAACTTGAAATAAAAGACGAAACATTCGATGTCATAGTAAGTAGAAACCTTACTTGGAATCTGGAAAATCCAGAAAAGGCATATTGCGAATGGATTCGTGTATTAAAAAAAGATGGTGTATTGTTAAATTTTGATGCAAATTGGTATAATCATTTGTTTGATGGAAATATGAAAAGGGAATATGAAAATGACAGAAAAAGAGTAAAAGAAATGAGATTTGATGATCATTATACATGCACAGATATTGACAGTATGGAGAAAATTGCAAAAAAATTACCTTTAAGTCAATGTATAAGACCTCAGTGGGATGTTTCAATATTAGAAAATCTTAACGTTACAAAAATTAAATTAAATCTTCATGTATGGAAAAGAGTATGGTCTAATGAAGAAAAAATAAATTATAATTCAACACCTATGTTTTCAATATTTGTGCAAAAATAGAAGGAAGGAAACTTTATTTAATGAGTAAAGTAAAACAGAATTTGACACAAGGGAATATGCCAATACAGGTAATTCTATTTACGTTACCATTAATTGGTTCATTTTTTATTCAACAATTATATAATTCAGCAGATTTGATTTTTGCCGGTAATTTCTTAGGCAAAGAAGCATCAGCCGCAATTGGCGCCAGTTCATTATTGGTTACTTGTATGATAGGAATATTTACAGGCTTATCAGTTAGCACAAGTATTATTTATGGTAAATCGGTAGGGGCAGGGAAAGATAAAACAACAACTGGTTATATATTTTATACATCTATATGTATGTCAATCGTTGGTGGAGGACTATTATCGATTGCAGGTTATTTTTCTGCATCATTCCTTTTACAATTATTAAATACTCCAAATGATATTTTAAAAATAGCTGAAGAATATTTACAAATTTACTTTTTATGTTTGATACCAATCATTTTATTTAATATGATATCTGGAATGATACGAGCTTCTGGTAACTCAAAAGTTCCTATGATAATTCAAACAATTGCAGGATTATTGAATATTTTTTTGGATGCATTATTTATTATAATTTTTAAAATGGAAATCACCGGTTTAGCTATGGCGTCTTTTTTTTCACAATTAATAGCAGCTGCAGGTGTATTTATTTTCTTTTTAAAATATGAACATATTGAAGATATTCATTTCACATTTCAAAAAATAAAAATCCATATGTTAAAAAAAATATTAATTCTTGGGATACCGGTAGGATTCCAAAATATGATTATTACTTTATCAAATATATTTGTACAATATAATATTAATAATTTAGGAGTTAACTCAATAGCAGCTTTTACTAGCTATTTTAAAATAGAACTATTAATTTATTATCCTGTGTTAGCTTTTGGGCAAGCAAATTTGTGTTTTGTAAGCCAAAATATTGGTGCAGGAAAAGCAGATAGAGTCAAAAAAAGCATTAAACTTTGTATTATCTTAGGATTATTAACTGTAATACCAATTGAAATACTCTTATTATATTATGGTGAGTTCTTCTTTTATATTTTTAATCCAGATACAAATGTAATTTCTGAGGGTATCAAAATTATCAAAGTAACCTTTCCTTTTTATTGGTTATATATAATTTTTGAAGTATTGTCAAATTCAATTCGCGGAATAGGAAAAACTACGCAAGTTATGTTAATAACAATGTTTCATTTTTGTATCATGAGAATTGTTTTGTTATTTACTTTTTCATATATTCAAGGAGAAAAAATTATGTATATAGCGTCAATATATCCTATGACCTGGTTATTAGCAGTATTATCACTTGGGATTTACTGGTATAAAAAAAATAATTTAAAATACTGTAAAAACCTGTGTTTATAAAATTGAAAAGGGTACCGATTTTTTTAAATAAGATTAAATATTAAGTTCAATTACAAACAACGCACCACCGTTATCATGATTTTTAGCATAAATTTTACCGTTATGTTTTTCAATAACATTTTTACTTATTGCTAAACCAAGTCCAAAATTACCTTTTTTACCTTTATAAAATCTTTCAAATATGTTAGGAAGATCTTTGGATTCAAATCCTTCACCGTCATCAAATATATTAATATTTAATACATTTTTATCTTTTATTGTAGTTTCTATTGTTACAGTAGTTTTTGCATAGCCTACACAATTATTGATTATATTTGTTATAGCACGGGAAAGTTTTTCTTCGTCTCCAAGTATTTCAATTTCTTCATTTATATTTTTTGTTATAATATTTATATTGTGTTTAATTGTAATTCCGTTTAAACGATCAATAATACAGTATAATAATTTACTAAAATTCAATTTTATAAATTTATAACTTTCCTCTATTGTTTCAAGACGAGATAAGTAAAGAAGCTCTTCAAGCAAAGAAGTCATTCTCTTTGATTCATCTAATATAATATCAATCGCAGTTTCACTTTCAACAACACCATATTTTGTACCTTCAGCATAGCTTTGAATAGACATAAGAGGAGTCCTAAATTCATGGGATACATTTTGCAGAAAAGTCTTTTGAGCTTTATCATAAGTTCCTAATTTTTCTGACATAACATTAATACTGTTCACCACTTCTTGCAGTTCATCATAAACAGGAATTTTAATTTGATTTCCAAAATTTCTTTCTGAAATAGCTTTAATATGCTGACTCAAAGAATCAAAAGGTTTGGATAATTTTTTGGATAAGCTGGAAGAAAGTATTACAGCTATCAAAGAAGAAAAAATTAATATAGTCAAAAGGATTATATTTATTTTATATTGCAGTTGATTTACTTTCTCCAAACTGGAGAATATAATAATCCATCCTAAATCAGAATCACTATTTTGTGATAGTTGTCTTACTACCGCAATATAATCTGTTCCGGATACATTAAGTTTTAAATATTCTTCACTGCTGAAATTCTCTGATAATTTTTCTATATCCTCTATAATTTGATAATTTAAATCAGTTGAATCATTCTCAAAATTTACGGGAGGAAGTATTAAATTTTTTTGTTTATCTAATAAAATATAGTATGCATTCAATATTGAAAGGGGCTCTTTTAATGAACGATCCAACATAAAATAATATCTAAAAACTTTTTCATCTTTAGTATCATCTTCAATTAAATCGGGAGGTTTCTTTGGTGAATGTGGGAAAGGTGCACCTTGATACAAAGCAGCATTAACAGTACGAGACGTAATTTTATCCAACTGCGATATAATATCACTCTCTATATACATTCTAACAGCAATGTTAAATATTATTGATACTAATAGCATTAACAATACAATCATGATAAGATTATATTTAAAGATTCTCCATTTAATTGTGTTACTTCTCATGGCACTATTCCTTATTTAGTATTTTGAAGCCAAATCCCCAAACAGTTTCAATTTTTAGCAAGGAACCTGAATTCGATAATTTTTTTCTTAATCTTTTTATCATATCATCAGTTGCACGAGTTTCTACTTCGTTTTCAAAACCCCAAACTTTATCCAGAAGTTCATTTCGGCTGACAGATCTATTCTTATTGCTTGCTAAATATAAAAGAAGAGAAAATTCCATCATAGTAAGACCAATATCATTTTCTCCAATAAAAGCTTGTTTATTATCAATATCTAATATAATATCAGAAATATGTAAAATATTGTTTGGTTGTTCAATATTTTTATCAAATTCAATTCTACGGAATATACTCTTAACTCTGGCAATGAGTTCCATAGGACTGAATGGTTTTGTTAAATAATCATCACTTCCTAAAGTTAAGCCAGCTATTTTATCGGGTTCAGTATCTTTAGCAGATACTATAATTATAGGTAAACCGCTTTTTTGACGAACAGCAGAACAAACTGAATATCCATCAATATCTGGCATCATTATATCAAGAATAATCATATCAGGTTCTTTTTTATTAAATGCATTTATAATTGAAATGCCATCATTAAAGGTTTCAACTTCATATCCTTCCTTAACTAAAAAAGATTTTATAATATTACATATATTAATTTCATCATCAGCAATATAAATTAAATTTTTTTTCATATATATAAATCACCTCTAAACAAATTTTATCATGAATATATTTTAAATTCTATTTTTAATATTTATTGCCTCATTTTTGCCACAGTTTTGCGGAGATTTTTTTTGAAGTAAAAGCTAGAATATGAATATAGTCAATCAGACTATAGAAAAAGGAGGTATAAAAAATGAAATTAAAAACCGTAACTATCAAATTATCCGCATTGGCAATGACAGGGATAATTGCACTATCAGGAACAGGAACTGTTTTTGCAGCAGAAGGGGGCAGTGTTAACCAAAGAAATATGGAACAAAGACCTCAAATGGCAAACTTTGAGGAAATGTCTAGTATATACAAATCTGCCTTAGATTCACTTGTTGACAAAGGAAATATCACTCAAGACCAGGCTGATGTAGTTACATCAAATATGCCTGCTGGTAAAGCAGAAATATTTAGAGAAAGAAATAATAATTATAATAACTTGGTTTCAAAGGGAACTATTTCTCAAGATCAACTAAATATCATTAATGAAGCAATGAAATCTGCAAAAGATTCAGGTACTACAAAAAATGATATTATAAATCAACTGATAGATAAAGGTACTATAGACCAAAGTCAAGCCGATGCTATCATTGACAATATGCCTGCTAAAGCAAATTCAGGTGAAAGAAAAGGATTTTTAAGTGACCTTGTTTCTGACGGTACTATAACTCAAGATCAAGCTGATTCTATCCATGAAGCTATGAAGGATGCTAAAGATTCTGGTGAAACATTGAGTGATATTTTAAGTGATCTTGTAAGCGATGAAACTATTACTCAAAACCAAGCTGATTCTATCATCGATAGTATGCCGTCAAATGATAACAACTCTTCATTCACAGGTGAAAGAAAAGGATTTTTAAGTGACCTTGTTTCTGACGGTACTATAACTCAAGATCAAGCTGATTCTATCCATGAAGCTATGAGAGATGCTAAAGATTCTGGTGAAACATTGAATGATATTTTAAGCGATCTTGTAAGCGATGAAACTATTACTCAAAACCAAGCTGATTCTATCATCGATAGTATGCCTGTTAGGGATAATAATTCAGATACTTCTAAAGGAAATGATCCCTATACTAAACTAGTTTCTGATGGCACCATTACTCAAGACCAAGCTGATGCTATAAGAAACGCCATAAAAGAAGCAATGGAATCTGAAATAGATTCTGAGTAATATATTTCTATAGCAAAATCCTCTAAAACGTTTGTTTTAGAGGATTTATTTTTTTATATAAAATTTTGTATCCTTTTAAGTAAAAAATATTTGTCTGATAATAGTATTTATAATTTAATAATTTTATAATAAAATATGATGCTATAATTTAATTAAAATACTAATTATAATAATAAGGAGAAGTATATATGGCTAAATATGAAAAAAAAATAAAGGGTGATTTTCAAAAAATACTTTCAACATTGCATAATGAAATATTAAACAGTGGATTTAGTATGGATTTAGTAGATGAAAGTAATTTAAATTTAAATAATGTAAAAGTTGGTGTACGTGTATACGATAAATATTTTATGAGAAATGGTAACAGAGCAAGTTTAAGCCTTACTGTGGTAAGCGAAGATGATAATATTATTATTTCTGCAATTGGAGCTGGTGGAGGTAGCGGAGTCCTCTTCAATTTCAGCCTTGGAGCTGAGTCTGATATGGTATATATTGTAGAAAATTGTGTAAATAAAATGAATCTTTAATTTTGTTTATAAAATTACGTAATATTTTCACCTTTACTTATTTTATCAGTATGACATATAAAATTTTTAAAATTTATATACAAAGTAATACTATATGCTATTAATTATACAAAAATCAATGCAAAAAAATATACTGATATATATCAAAAACTAATTAATAAATATCTTAGGAGTTTTAATAATGATTTATTTAAAAAGTTTTTATTTACCATCACTTTATGAAGAAGAATTTAATAATCCCACACCTAGTGCTTATCCATATGGAATTTTTCCTCATAAAGAATTAAGTGATGTACATTTTAAACCTATCACTATTTTTTATGGCAGTAATGGTTCAGGTAAATCAACTTTGCTTAATTTAATTGCAGAAAAGTTAAAACTGCCAAGAAATACTTTATTTAATACAAATCCTAAATTTAAAGAATATGTTAAAAAGTTTTGTGATTACTCTATGGAAACTAATGATGAAGGCCTATCAATAGATATACCATTGGGCAGTAAAATTATAACCAGTGAAGATATTTTTGACAATATATTATTAATCAGAGATGAAAATCAACTTATAGATAAAAGAAAAGAGCAGAAAGAACAAGATTATTATGAAGCAAAATATAGTGAAATTAGTTTTAATTCTTTAAATGATTTAGATAGATTAAAAGAACAAAATGCTGCACGTAGGCAATCCAAGACTCAATTTATAACAGATCGTGTTGGAGAAAATATTGAACAATTCTCCAATGGTGAAACAGCATTAGCATACTTTGACAGAACTTTTGTACCTGATAAATTATATCTTTTAGATGAACCAGAAAATAGTTTATCACCAAAATTCCAATTACAACTTTCAGAACTAATCCTACAGTGTACACATTATTTGGGATGTCAATTTATTATAGCATCCCATTCACCATTTATTTTATCTATGGAGGAAGCTCAAATTTATGATCTTGATACAATTCCTGTAAAAACAAGCAAATGGCAGGATTTAGAAAATATGAAAATATATTATGATTTATTTAAAAAGAACATGCATAAATTTAAATAAATACGAGGAGAATTAGAATGTCAAAAAATATTTATCCCCTTAAGCCAAAAAAACGCACTGCTTTGAGATTATACCTTGGGAAAAACTACTATACACTTAAACGATATTTATGGTGGATTTTTGGCAAACAAAAATTTGTAAAACAAAACAATCATAAATTAAATAATACATATTTTTATCACTCTACACCGCTTTTAAGACAATTAAAAAATGTAGAAATATATTTGCAATATAATAAAATAATTAATTTAAAAATTGCAGTAAAAAAATTAAACAATGTAACAATAAAACCAGGTGAAACTTTTTCATATTGGAAATTAATAGGAAAGCCCACTAAAAGAAAAGGATATGTAGATGGTATGGTTTTAAACTCAGGTAATTTTACAGCAAAAACAGGTGGAGGGCTTTGTCAACTTTCAAATTTAATTTATTGGATGACTATTCATACCCCATTAACAATTTTGGAAAGATACAGACATAGCTTTGATGTTTTCCCTGATTCAAATCGTACACAACCCTTTGGTAGTGGAGCAACTTGTGTTTATAATTATCGTGACTTAATAATACGAAATGATACCAATTTTCCATTTCAACTTAAGCTTAAAGTAACTGATAAAGACTTAGTTGGTGAATGGAATACGAATCATATACCTCAATATAAATATGAAGTATATGAAAAAGATCATAAAATGGTTGCCGAATATTGGGGGCAATACAGCAGGCATAATATTTTATGCAGAAAAAAATATAATTTGGACGGTATTGAAATAGATGATGAATATGTTACAGAAAATCATGCATTAATGATGTATCAGCCATTTATTACATCATCAATTAAATAAAATAAACAAGAACTTCAATCAGAAATAAAAATTCTTCTATTATAAAAAGGTGGTACAAATTATGAAAACAAAAAATTCAAAATTGCCGTATGTTGCTTTTGCATTAAGAATTATAACTTATTTGGCTGGTCTGTTTATCGCTGCTTTGATATATCTAGAATTTAAAAAGATGGCTACCACATTTTCAATGGAAATTTTAGCATTTATATTTATAATTATATCTGTTATAATTATTTTTATTGACTTATATTTTCAAATAAAACAACTTAAAGAATTTATAAAAACCAAAAAATTATAATTAAGAAACAATTAAAGTAAGGGGGTCTATAAAGTGTTATATTCCTTTTGGAATTATTTAAATAACTTATATTTTAAACTAACTGAAAATCATTCTTTGTACAAAGATTTAAATAAATTCATTATATTTCTTTTTTTTGCATCATTATTATTTCAAGGATTTTTATCTGAATTATTATCTTCTATAGCTATTTTACTTGCTGTATTTATAACATATTTAAACTATAAGATTAAGTTATAAAATTAATAAATTTGTATCTAATTTACAAAAAAAATAATAATTGTAAACTTTTTTAATATAAAATATGGAAGTATTAAGTAAAAAATGTTAAAATAAATAAAATATTTTTGTAATTAATATTAAAATTAATGAGCTAGTTTTAATAAAAAACTAAACAGGCTATTTATCAGGAGTTATTTATGAAGCATAAAAGACAAATTATTTTAACAGCTATTATCTTTTTAACAATAATTATTGTAGGTACAATTGGATACTATAATTTATTAAATGTATCTTTAACAGATGCTTTATATATGACAGTTATTACAGTATCAACCGTAGGTTACACAGAGGTAGGAGTTATGACTCCTGAATCTAAAATATTTTCTATATTTATTATTTTTGCCGGTGTAGGTACTGCAGGATACGCATTTACAAGAATCGTCGTAATCTTCATTGAAGGTAGTCTAAGAGATTTATGGAGGAATAAAAAAATGGAATCAAAAATCGCTAAACTTGAAAACCATTATATATTATGCGGTGCAGGTGAATCAGGACGAGTTGTTGCCGATCTTTTTTTTAAAAGAGATGTTCCTTTTGTAATTATTGAAAAAGATGAATCAATTGTTAGTAATTATTTACAAAAAAATATGTTAATAATCGGAGGAGATGCAACAGAAGAGTCAATACTAGAAAAAGCAAATATAAAAAAAGCAAAAGGTTTAATTAGTGCTCTTTCTAAAGATGTAGATAATTTATATACTGTTCTTACTGCTAGGCAATTAAATAGTAATTTATATATAATTTCAAGATCTATTGACAAAAGTTCTCCTTCTAAACTAAAAAAAGCAGGGGCTAATTATACTATATCCGCAAATGCTATTGGAGGAAGGAGAATGGCTTCATTAATGCTTAGACCATCTGTTGTTTCTTTTTTGGATATAATTTCACATTCCGGTGATATTGAATTTAATCTTGAAGACATCTTTTTAAATGAAAATTCAGAAATGGTGAATAAAAAAATTGGGGAATTAAATATTCCTGCTCGTTTTGGTTTAATCATTTTAGCTATTAAAAAAGATAATAAGAAAATAATAACTTTTAATCCTGGGCCCGAAGTTGTTTTAGAAAAAGGTGATATTTTTTTAGTATTAGGTAAGGATTCACAAGTTTCTGCTCTAAAAGAATATGCACACGACAACGGTGAGCATATTACTTGTTGCTTTTAAAGTGTAATATTATAAGACAAACTATTAAAAAATATAATTTAAAGTTTAATGTATTTAATAAAAAAAGTAAAAAATAATATATAGGAGATTTTAAAATGTTGGACGTATGTTTACCTGGCACAGGAGGGACCATTCCTTTAGAAAACAGATGGCTATCTTGTTGTTGGGTTGAATATCAAGGTAAAGCAATTTTGATTGATTGTGGCGAAGGTACTCAAATAGCTTTAAAAAAATCCAATTGTAAAATAAGTCATCTTGACACTTTACTTATTACACATTATCATGCAGATCATATAGCAGGTCTTCCTGGTTTTTTACTTACTTTAGGTAATAATGGCAAAACTACACCCCTTACGATTATTGGTCCTATTGGTTTAAAACATATAGTCTCAAGTTTAACTGTAATTGCCCCAATTCTTACATTTCCACTCAAGTTAATCGAATTAGAAAACAAAACAGATAGATTAAAAATAGGTGATATTATAATTTCGTATTTACCTTTAAAACACAGTATTCCATGTTTTGGTTATTGTATTACATTAAATCGTAAGCCTATATTTAATCCAGTAAAAGCAAATAATCTTAATATACCAAAAAATTTTTTTAAAATACTTCATAATGGGCAATCTGTAAAATTAGAAGATGGACGTATAATCCAGCCCAAAATGGTTTTAGATGGTATACGTAATCCAATTAAAATTTGCTATTGCACAGATACACAATTAGTAGACAGTATGAAAGATTTTGTTTGTAATGCCGATCTATTTATTTGTGAAGGAATGTATGGTGATGAAAATTTACATTATAAGATGGCGGAAAAAGGTCATATGATATTCTCAGAAAGTGCATTACTTGCAAAAGATGCACATGTGAAACAGTTATGGCTCACACACTATAGTCCGGCTTTATTGGAACCAGAACAATATATTGATAATATACGTAAAATCTTTTCAAATACTTATTTAGCCTATGATGGAATAAGGACAACCCTGTAATTACAAGCAGCTGCAAATATAATGTATAATGATTAAGGATTCTTTATTTTGATTTTATTCCTAATTCACGGATTCTTCTATATAAAGTTGATTCACTAATTTCCAATAATTTTGCAGCTTTTCTTTTACCTTCTACTGAATAACCATTCTTCTCCAAACAATCCTCAATTATCCCTTTCTGAAATAAATCAGTTCTGACATTCAGTGATTGTGTTTCGGCAGTTTTGAATTCATTTATATAATTTGTTAAATGTAATTCAGAATTATTTAATTTTATTCTTTGTGGTAGACTATTCAATTGAACATGCAATTCTCTTTCTATATTCACTGCATATTCTACTGCATTCTCTAATTCTCTGATATTTCCCGGCCAAGAATAATTTAATAATAAATTTAAAACCTCAGGAGAAAATCCTAAAATATTTTTTTCAATTAATTTATTGAATTTATTTAAAGCATAATTAAGAAGAATTGAGATATCTCCCGTACGTTCCCTTAATGGAGGGAGATGCAAAGGAATTACGTTTAATCTAAAAAACAAATCTTCCCTGAATTCTTTATTTTTTATCATTTCTTCTAAGTTTTTATTAGTAGCTGCTATTATACGTACATTAATTGGTATAGTTTTATTTCCTCCAATCCTTTCAACTTCACGTTTTTGCAGTACATGAAGTAATTTAACTTGAAGGTGAAGGGGGAAGTCTCCAATTTCATCTAAAAATATAGTGCCGTTATTTGCTAATTCAAATTTGCCTGTTTTTCCAGTCTTGCTAGCCCCTGTAAATGCGCCTGGTTGATATCCGAACAGTTCACTTTCCAGCAATGTATCTGGAATCGCGCCGCAGTTAATAGTAATAAACGGAGCAGTTTTTCTTTTACTTGCATTGTGAATAGCTCGGGCAAAAAAGCCCTTTCCAGTACCACTTTCTCCCGTTATTAATATAGTAGATTGACTGGCAGCAACTTGTGCAGCCTCTAGCTTTACTCTTGAGATTGATTTACTTTGTCCTATGATTTCAGAAAAAGATGTTGTATTTTCTATTTGCGTCATATTATAAATCCTTGAACGCACATCCGATACGTCTTGAAAAGAAATAACAGAACCCACTACTACTTTTTTATCGCCTATCTCTGTATTAATAGGCATTGCAGTAATTAAAAAATGCATATCATTTCCCGATTCATCTATATATATTTCCTCTACATCTGTTATAAGTTTGCCTTGATTTATTACTTCTGAAAAAGGAAAATTAGACCATATTTTATTTATTGGTTTACCAATTAGATTCTCACTGTTTTTCATTAAAAGTGTTTCGCTCTGTTTATTACAAGACATTATAATACCATCATGATCCAAGGCAATAATTCCGTCATGAATTGACTCTAAAATAGCCTTTAATTCCGAGCTTTTTTGTGTTTCTGCTAGTTTACTTGCAATAAGTGATGCCATTTTTTTTAAAAACAATAATAAATTTTTACTATTGGAAATCAATATATTTTGCTGCTTTTTATTAAATGCTACCAAAGCAATGATGCCTATTACTTGTTTATCTAAAATAATAGGGCAGCATATTTCAGCTAATTCTTTTTCCTTAGCATGATAATTGGGATGATTTTCAGTGCTTTTTAAAATTACTGCCTGACCATTAATTAAAATATTACCATAAAATTCATCTTTACTGATTTTCCCATTTTCTTCAAATGTTCCTAACTTTTCTTTATATCTTCCTGTACCCGCAATGATTTCAAGATTTTTATCCACTATTTCTGTTTCAATTCCTAAAACATGAGTAGTAGCTTCAGCAACTTCCATTACAGTATTTTGTATAATAGCTAAATTCAATATAAATTCCTCCTTATAAAACTTTATATTATTTATAGTATATTTTATTTATAATTTATAGTCAATTGTGACAAATGAATTGTCAAATATGACAATTATTAAAAGTTTTCCGTTAAAATTGTTGATAATATAAGTCTTATTGACCTTGGCACACAATTTGCTGTTTTATATATTAATAAAAACTATTTAATCAAGGAGGATATAAAAATGATTACAGATAATAAAACACCTTATAGACTAATTAGTGACGAAGGTCTTAAAAAATTAAGAGCCCGTGAAGATGAATTATTTGCAAAGCGTACTAAAAAAAGCAAAGATACATTTGATAAAGCACAAGAAATGCTATTAAATGGTGTACCTATGCCTTGGATGGGCGACTGGGGAACTTCTTATCCAATCTTTGTTAATAAAGCTTCAGGAAACATAGTAGAAGATATAGACGGAAATGAGTATATTGATTTTTGTCTTGGTGATACTGGTGCTATGTTTGGACACTCCCCAGAGGCTACTGCCGAAATCGTAGCAAAACAAGTAAAGCAGGGTATTACAACTATGATGCCTTCTATTGACTCCTTAGAAATCGGGAAAGAATTAAGTAAACGTTTTGGACTACCACTATGGCAAGTTGCGATGACAGCGACTGAAGCCAACCGTTATGTTATACGTAATTGCCGTGCATTAACCGGAAGACCAAAAGTGCTTTCAATTAATGAAAGTTATCATGGCAGTCTTGATGAAACCCTCCCACATATTGGACTTGATGGTAAATTAAAATTAAGATCAGAATATGATATGAACCCGGCAGTTCCAAAAGAAGCTTTAAGCCGTGTTGTTGAATTTAATGATATTGAAGCATTAGAAAATGAACTTTCATACAAAGATTGTGCTTGTGTTCTTATTGAACCAGTAATGACCAATTGTGGAATGGTATTACCTGAGCCTGGCTATCATGAAAAACTACGTGAACTATGTGATAAATATGGTACTTATTTGATCTATGATGAAACACATACTTTTTCAAATGGTTATGGAGGTTATACTAAAGCTTACGGTTTAAAACCGGACTTTATAACACTGGGGAAATCAATTGCAGGAGGAATTCCGGTTTCAGTTTATGGCTTTACGAAAGAAATTGGTGATCGTATAAATGAGACTTACGGTCATAAAAGTGTTTCTGATCCTATGGGTATAGGTGGTACTCTTTCTGCTAATGCTTTTGCCATTGCAGCTATGCGTGAAACTTTGCAAAAAGTTGCTACAGAAGAAGCCTTTGAAAAGATGTTTACCGGTCAAAACCGTCTGTCAGATGGGTTAGAAAAAATTTTATACAAATACAATATTCCTTGGAGTCTTACCCGCAGCGGTGCACGATGTGAATTGCAATTTATGCCCAATGCTCCTAAAACAGGTTCAGAAGCTAAAAAATATTTTGACTGGGAGCTGATGTATTATTTACACATTTATTTAGAAAATCGTGGAATTCTCATTACTCCATTTCATAATATGATGCTTATTTCACCAGTAACTACAGATGAAGATATAGATTATTTAATTAAAGGATGGAAAGATTGTTTGACAGAGCTTGTTGAAATAGGAAAATAGAGCAAAAATTACTGTTATAAAGCTATATTTGTAACTAAAAAACGATCATAGTTTAAAATAATGTGACCCCCATAAGTTAGATTTTTAGGTCTAACTTATGGGGGTAAGTTCAAAAAGTTTATACTATGGTCTTTTTTTTATTATAAAATTTCTTATAATAAAAATAATAAGTAATATAGCTATCAACATCAATTTATTTTGTAATATAGATAAATCTTTAAAAAACGAAAGGAGAAAATAATTGCGTATAGGTTATGCTTGTAAAACTATAGGAGTTCCTAATTGTAATTTTAAAAATTGCATACTAAGAAATGCAACACCTGAAAAATTGAGAAGCCTAATTGAACATAATTTAAATTCTTTAGATAGCATTCTAAATTATAATATTAATACAGGAATATACTTGTTTCGAATAAGTTCTGATTTAATAACCTTTGCAAGTAATCCGGCTAATCAATTAGATTGGTCTAATATGTTCAAAAATGAATTTATTAAAATCGGTAATAAAATCAAATCAAATGGTATGAGAGTTTCTATGCATCCTGGGCAATATACAGTTATAAATTCTCCAAATGAAAAAGTAATAAGACAATCTATTAAAGAATTGGAATATCACTGTAAAGTCTTAGATAGTATGAAGCTTAACAGTGAGCATAAATTAATTTTGCACATTGGAGGAATATACGGAGATAAAAAAGAAGCAACAAAACGGTTTATTAAAAATTATAACGCATTATCAATAAATATAAAAAAAAGATTGGTAATTGAGAACGATGAAAAACTATATAACATAGAAGATGCTTTAAAAATCGGAAAAGAAATAAATTGTCCTGTTATTTTTGATAATCTGCATCATGAAATTAATAAACCACAAACATATAATTCCATTCAATATTGGATAGATGAATGTAATAATACTTGGGGAAAAAAAGATGGTAATCAAAAAATTCATTATTCTCAACAAAATAAAACTAAAAAAACGGGATCTCATTCATCAACTATAGCACTCGAAAGTTTTCTTGATTTTACTCAAAATATTAGCTTAAATAATTTGGATATCATGTTAGAGGTGAAAGATAAAAATTTATCTGCAATCAAATGTATAAACGCATTAAGAGACGATAAAACAATTAACCATTTGAAATCGGAGTGGAATCTTTATAAATATTCCATTTTAGAAAAAGATTCTACTATTTATTTAAAAATAAATGATATCTTAAATTACAAAAGCAAAAATAATTATCCAGTAAAAGAATTTTATAATTTAATAGATACAGCATTAAATAAGGATCAGACAGTAAAAGATTCACTTAATGGAATCTTACATGCATGGGAAGGCTTTAATAATATTGTGGAAGTAAAAGAAAAAAGCAGTTTTTTTAAAGAAATAGAAAAATTTAAAAAAGGTAATTTATCTTTAACAGCTATAAAAAATAAACTAAAAAAATTAGCTGTCAAATATAATTATGATGAATTGCTTTATTCATACTATTTTTATATGCATAACATGTTATAATATATTTAATGATTTTTTACTTATGGAGCTACAAATGAATAATAATTTATATATTGAAAAAGTATTATTAAATAAAAAAATGGATAATACATCCTATATTACATCTTTACCAGCAATTAAATACTTAATTAAAAAGCAGGAATTAAAATTTGATAAAAATGTCACATTTTTTGTAGGAGAAAACGGTACGGGAAAATCAACAATGTTAGAGGCTATAGCAATCTGTGCTGGTTTTAATGCTGAAGGTGGCTCTAAAAACTTTAATTTTTCAACAAAATCTACAGAATCAGATTTATATAAACATTTAACAATATCAAGGAAAAGAAAAGAAAAGGATGGTTTTTTTTTACGTGCTGAGAGTTTCTATAATGTTGCGTCACAAGTTGATGAACTAAAATTAAATCTTAACGGATATGGAGGTAAATCACTTCATAGTCAATCACATGGTGAAAGTTTTCTCTCACTTATTCAAAATCGATTTAGAGGAGAAGGTTTATATATTCTTGATGAACCCGAAGCCGCATTATCGCCCCTGCGCCAAATGACTTTAATAGTAGAAATAGATAGGTTAATAAAGCAAAACTCACAATTTATCATAGCTACACATTCTCCCATATTACTTACTTTTCCAAATGCAAGGATATTAGAGTTCACTACGGATGGCATAAGATTAACTAACTATAAAGATACTGAACATTATATCTTAACCAAAGAATTTTTAGATAACCCCGAGAAAATGATAAAATATTTATTGGAAGATTAACCTTATAACTATAAATGGATATAATACATAGGGGGGATACTGTATGTGTAATAAACTAATAAAAATTATTCTTGATGAATTTGCAAATACAGTAGCAGAACAAATTTCTAATAATAATAAAGGTCTTGACGAAATCGGAACAGAATATTGGTTTGGAAGAATCTCAGACAGCGAAGAAATCAAGAAAAAAACTAATAAAATAATTGAAAAATATTATAATTAGCTATAAAAGGCAGAGTATAAAAGCTTTGCCTTTTATTTTTAAGTTAAATTAAATAATTTTATAAATTTATTTAATAAATATATATTAAAAAAATTGACAAATAAAGGCTTGTATGATAATATAAATGACTGTAAGCCGCTCGGAATGGGTAATAAAATGCATAATGCTGCCCAAGATGGCGAGACTGGATAGAGGAGGTAAAAAGCAATGTATGCAGTAATTGAAACTGGCGGAAAACAGTACAGAGTAAAAGAAGGTGACGTAATCACTATTGAAAAATTAAATCTTTCATCAGGTGATGAAGTTGTATTCGACAAAGTACTGCTTTTAAGTGATGGCGACAAAGTTCAAGTTGGAACACCTGTTGTTGAAGCAGCAAAAGTAATTGGTAGTGTAGTTGAAAATGGTAAAGGTCAAAAAGTTATCATATTCAAATATAAAGCTAAAAAAGATTACAGAAAGAAACAAGGTCATAGACAGCCTTACACAATGGTTAAAATTGAATCATTAAACGGCAAATCTGCACCTAAAAAAGCTGCCAAAGCTACAGATGAAGAAAAAGCAGATGCAACTGAAAAAACAGCAGAAAAGAAACCTGCTGTAAAGAAAGCAACTGCTAAAAAAACTACTGCTAAAAAAGCAGCTGACAAACCTGCAGCTGACAAGAAAACAGCAAAGAAACCTGCTGCAAAGAAAACAGCAAAAGCTGAAGAAGCTAAAGATGCAGAATAATAATCTTTAGTATTTTATATATAGCAAAGACAGCACAAGAAAAAAGGAGGTGTAGTCTATGGCAAGTAAAAAGGGAGTAGGTAGCTCCAAAAACGGTAGAGACAGTGAGTCGAAACGTTTAGGTGTTAAAAGAGGAGACGGACAGTACGTAAGTGCTGGAAGCATTCTAGTAAGACAAAGAGGGACTAAATTTCATCCCGGAAATAATGTAGGCATTGGCGGAGACGATACTTTATTTTCAAAAATCGATGGAGCTGTAAAGTTCGAGAGATATGATAAAACAAGAAAAAAGGTAAGCGTTTATCCAAAAGAAGCATAAAACTTTTAAAGCCCCTATATTTTTATAGGGGCTTTTTCATCAAATAAATAGTATATGATTTGTTGCATTGTACAACATATAAAAGAAAGGAGAATGGATTATGTTTGTAGATCGAGCCAAAATATCCATTAAATCAGGCAAAGGTGGTAACGGTTCTGTTTCATTCAGACGTGAACCATTTGTTCCTGAAGGAGGTCCCGATGGTGGTGACGGCGGAAAAGGTGGAGATGTCATCTTTATGGCTGATAATAATCTAAGGACTTTAATGGATTTTAGATACAAAAAAAAATACGAAGCAGAGAATGGCCAAGATGGAATGAAAAAAAAGAAATTTGGTAAGAATGGTGAAGATTTAATTATCAAAGTACCGCCAGGAACTGTTGTAATAGATGAAGAAACAGGTCTTGTCATGAAAGACCTTATAAATAACGGAGATAGTTTTGTAGCTGCAAAAGGAGGGAAAGGCGGAAAAGGAAATGTTAATTTTAAAAATTCCGTAAGACAGGCCCCAAATTTTGCAGAATCAGGAGGTTTCTCTCAAACAAGAACAGTAATTTTAGAAATGAAATTACTGGCAGATGTTGGGTTAATCGGGTTTCCCAATGTAGGAAAATCAACTTTGCTATCAATTGCTACAAGTGCAAATCCTAAAATTGCAAATTATCATTTTACTACAATTACGCCTAATTTAGGAGTAGTAGAGATTTTTAATACAAGCTTTGTTATGGCTGATATCCCAGGTCTTATTGAAGGGGCCCATCAGGGAGCAGGATTAGGATTGGATTTTCTTAAACATATTGAACGGACTAAGATACTAATTCATGTGGTAGATATTTCAGGATCAGAAGGCAGAGATCCTATTTCAGATTTTGATAAAATTAATAATGAACTTTCTTCTTACGGAGAAAAATTGATGAAAAAGCCACAATTGGTAGCTGCAAACAAAATAGATATGATTGATGAAGACGGTGAAGAATATCAACAATTTAAATCATATGTTGAAGATAAAGGATACAGAGTTTTTCCAATGTCAGCGCCTATTAATCAAGGAGTACATGAAATTTTAGCAGCAGCAGCTTCTGAACTTTACAAATTAGAACAAGAACCTCAAGAAGAAGAGACCTATGAATTGTTTGACTTTGATAAGGCAGACTATGATCCTAATTACAGAGAAATTAATGCATACAAGGAAAATGATATTTATGTATTAAATGGAAAACAACTTGAAAAAATCTTTAATTCAACAAATTTCAATGACCTTGGATCTTTAAGATATTTATATAAGTATATTGAAAAAAATGGCGCCATAGATAAACTGAAAGAAATAGGTTTAGAAGAAGGCGATACTATAAGAGTAATCGATTACGAATTTGAATATACAGAAGAATAACAAAATTAGACATGAAAAATTTAAAATATATTGTAGGAAAAATACCACCATCGGTGGTATTTTTTATTGTCATAAAATCTTGTCCACAGAATAAAATGTATGGATAACACAAGCTATCTTATGTACAAGAGAGGAGATTTTGAAATGAACATTAATGTGGATATTATTTTTAAAATAGCAGCCATTGGCATTATTGTAGCCGTTTTGAATCAGGTATTAATAAGAGCAGGAAGAGAAGACCAAGCCATGATGACAACATTAGCAGGAATTATTGTAGTGCTGCTTTTGATAGTCCAAATGATTAATGATTTCTTTGTTACTGTAAAAACTTTGTTCCAACTATAATGTACAAAAAGAGGTTATTTTTATGGATATGGATATTTTCAAAATAGCGGCCATTGGACTATGCGGTGTAATTGTAGCATCAATAGTTAAAGGATATAAGCCTGAATTCGCCACATATATAGTTATTACTACTGTAATGATTATTTTTACTATGATTTTATACAAGCTTACAGCAGTTTTTGAATTTTTAGGCTCTATCTATAGCCAAATAAGCTATGGTAAAACATTTTTCCCTATTATAATAAAAGTTCTTGCTGTGGCATACATTGCTGATTTTACAGCTCAAATATGTAAAGATTCCGGGGAATCAGCAATAGCAGGAAAAGTAGAACTTGCAGGGAAAGTAATAATTTTTTATTTAGCTGTTCCAGTCATGGTTTCTGTCCTTGGTCTTATCGAAAAAATGCTACCGGGCTAAGTTATAATATACGCCAGATAAGGAGGTGAGATGAGTTTGGATTTAGAAGAAATTATTGACAAGCAATTGGCCTCAATGAATTTAGAAAGCATAGATCAACTTACAGATCTAATTGGGAAAGATAAAATTTTTTCTGATATGACACCCGGACAAATTATTAAAGGTATTATTAACGGAGATCCATTATTTAACTTTAATAATATTATAAGCAATATATTAAATTTATTTATGTCAGAAATATATGGAAGTATTGTTTTAGGAGTTCAATTAGTAATAATTTGCATAATAATCGGCCTTTTAAAAAATCTATCCACATCTTTTGGAGATGATACAGTTTCTAAACTGGGAACTGTAGTATGTAGTTGCAGTGTAATGGCCTTATGTTTGAAAAGTTTTATGGAGGTTTATACAATTTGCATGAATGCTGTGGACACCATGTCAGTTACTATGCAAGCACTTCTACCAGTACTCGTTCCTCTTTTGATCAGTATGGGAAATTTCACTTCAGGAAGTATATTAAATCCCGTTATTGTAACTGCAATTACTATTTTTAACAGTGCTCTTCAAAGAATAGTTATGCCTGCTGTACTATTATCATCCATATTTATTTTAGTAAATAGTCTCTCCGATCGAGATTATGTAAAAAAGCTTGCTTTATTTATGCGTGCTTTTGCAATTTTTATGGTAGGGCTTTGTGTAACTCTTTTTTCAGGTCTAACGGCAATTCAAGGTATTGTAACTAAAACTGCTGACGGAATGATAGCTAAAACGGCCAGATACTCTATGGATAATTTTATTCCTATTGTAGGAGGGTTTGCTGCAGATTCTATCGATCTTGTACTAAGCTGTGCTACTATAATCAAAAACGGAATTGGTTTATTTGGACTTTTCATTATTATCACTTTATTAATTCTTCCTCTTATAAAAATTCTAGCTATAGCTTTAGTTTACAAAATAACTGCTATAATCATTGAACCAATTGGCAATAAAACGGTTTCAGACTGCTTAAATGAAATGGGTAATTCTGTTATAACACTGGCAGTTATAATATTTTTAGCAGCAACGATGTTTATTATATTCCTTGCAGTTATCATAGGAATTGGAGGTGGCAATCTATGGAGATAGTACGAGAATGGGTCAGGAATATATTTATAATTATAGTAGCAATATCATTTGTTGAAATTTTATTACCATCAGGAGCTATGAGTAAATATTTAAAATTTATATTTTCACTTATCATAATGGCAATGATTTTATCACCTCTTTCCATTTTACTGGAATAAGTGAAATGTCATTTAATATATTAGTAAGGAGGATAATAATGTGGGATAAATTAAAAAATGACAAATTTATAAAAATGCTACTTTCAAAATTAATTACAGTTTTAGTAGTAGCATCAATAGCACTTTTACTCTTTGATGTTCTAACCAAGAGTAATGATGGAAGACGGCAGATTGTTGATGAAGACGGCGGTTCTGAATACATTGAATCAGAAGAAGATCTAGCAAATTCCAGACAAGAAGCCAGACTTAAAGATATATTAAGCGATATAAAAGGTGTAGGTGATGTAGATGTAATGATTACATATAAAAAAAATGAAAAGACTGCATCTGTATTTAACGAAGAAAATAATAATAGAACTTCAGAAGTAGAAGGTGTCATAGTAACTGCCAGAGGAGCTGAAAATATTATAATTAAAAATAGCATTTCTAATGCTGTTACTGCAGTATTTAATATACCATCATCAAATGTAGTAGTATTTGAAAAAAATTAGTTTAAAAAGGCAAAAGCCTTATAATATAGAGAATTTAAGGGGGTTATAAATAAATGTTTGATTTTACAAAACGTAAAAAATTTGCATTGATAGGTATGTTGGTATTAGTAATTTGTGTAGCCGTTGTAAATAATAAATTACAAACACAACAAAGTCTTTCTGCTAATGCAGACTATACAAATTATGAAGAAGAACAAATGAGGCTTCATGATGGGGACGTCTTAGTTGATAGTCTAAATGTTTCTGAAGTACCAGGGAAAAGCAGTGATTCAGCTATAACTAAAAAAACCGAATCAGAATCGGTTTCAAGCGGTGCCGTTAAAGAAACCGCTGTCATAACATCTGATGATTCTGCAGAGATGACAAATGCAGACGTATATTTTGAAGAACAACGGGCAACTTTAAATATGGATAGAAATCAAGTTATTTCAATGTTAGCGGATGTAATTGCAGAAGCCCCTGACGGAGCGGAAAAAGATAACGCGACAAAACAGAAATTGAAAATTATAGATTATATGAATAAAGAAAAAGTGATTGAAAATCTTATTCAAACAAAAGGATATGCAGATGCATTAGTTGTTATTACTGATACTTCTGTTACTGTTACTGTTAATAAATCTGACATTTCTCAAACAGACGTAGCTAAAATTTGTGATATCGTAATGAGGGAAACCGGTCGTGATGCAGGTCAAATCGTAATTCAAAATAAATCATAAAATCTCTATTAAAAGGTTCTGATTAAATTAGCATCAGAACCTTGTTACTTTATAGATATATAATAAATAGAAATTGTGTATTTACCATATTTCTGATATACTTATTGAGAGGTGATTAGATGAGTATAGATACGGAAGAAAAACTAGGTACTCTAAAAATATCCGATGAAGTAATTGCTCTATGTACTATGAATGCAACACTGAAAACAGAAGGAATTTCAGCATTAAGCGGAGGTATTGGCGGCAGTTTTTCTAAAAATATTTTAGGGAAAGATCCTCTATATAAAGGTATAAAAGTATCTCAAGCTGAAGATGGTATAATTATAGATATACATGTTATTGTTACTTATGGTTTTAAAATTCCACAAGTTGCATGGGATGTACAAGAAAACGTTAAAAAGGAAGTTGAGCTTATGACTGATGCTGACGTAAAAGCAGTAAATATTCACGTTCAAGGAGTTCACTTTTTAGAAGAGGAGGACTAGAGCATGAGAAGAAAAGAAGCAAGAGAGCTATTTATGCAGCTCCTGTTTCAGATGGAAGTGCAAAAAAATTACTGTCAGGAAGAAAAAGAAACATATATTAAAAAATATATGGAAAAATCCAGTCAACTTAATTATTTTAATCGATTATATGATTGCACAATAAACCATCTTTCAGAAATTGATGAAAAATTAGATGAATACAGTAATAGTTGGAAGACAAGCCGTATGGCAAAGGTAGATCTAGCAATTTTAAGATTATCTGCAGCAGAAATCTTATATTTTGAAGATATACCAGACAGCGTAGCAATTAACGAAGCCGTAGATTTAGCAAAAAAATTTGGCGGAGATGATTCAAGTAAATTTATAAACGGAATTTTAGGTAAACTTTTAAAGGAAAAAGATGCATAATGAAAATTATATTCTAGGAATTGATACTAGTAATTATACGACTTCTCTAGCAGTTACAAATAAATTGGGAGAAATCGTCATAGATTATCGAAAACCATTAATTGTAAAGCAGGGCGAAAGAGGGCTTCGGCAATCATACGCCCTTTTTCAGCATATGGAAAATTTACCAAATATGATTTTAGAATTGTTTAATAAAATAGATAAAAATAAAATTGCAGCTGTTTCTGTCTCTGATAAACCAAGACCATTAAAGGATTCATATATGCCCGTATTTCTTTGTGGTGTAAATTACGGAAAAATTATTGCTGCAAGTTTAAGTATACCTTTTTTTAAATTTTCTCATCAAGAAGGACATTTGCAGGCTATTAAAAATTATAGTCCCTTAAATGGGTCAAATAAATTTTTAGCATATCATCTTTCAGGTGGAACTTGTGAGCTTTTAAAAGTATCCATGCTTGGAAATAATTTTGATAAAATTGAAATTATTGGAGGTTCTAAAGATATTTCTTTTGGTCAGCTTATCGATAGAGTGGGAGTAGCAATGGGATTTTCATTTCCTGCGGGAAAAGCATTAGATGAAAAAGCCTTAAAATATAAAAGTCAATTGTTAATTGATAATACAAAACAAAATAAAATACTGTCTCCAATAGCTTTAAACGGACTTTATATCAATTTATCTGGAATAGAAACTCAATGCCAAAGAAATATTGATAATTCAATACTTTCATTTGAATTATTTACTAAAATTTCAAATTGTCTTTGTAAACTTTCGGAAAAAGCAGTAAAAGAAACAGGTATAAATCAAATCATGTTTGCAGGAGGGGTTTCCGCCAGTAAATTTATTAAAGAAGAAATTGAAAAATATTTTAATAATAAAAAAATAACTTTAGCGTTTGGAAATCCAAAGCTGTCATCAGATAATGCTGTTGGGATATCTCTTCTTGGAGGAAAATCATTATGGCAATAAAACCAATAAAAGTTTCACAACTAAATGGATATATAAAACGAGTACTTCAATCAGATCCTCTATTAGGAAATGTATCTGTTATAGGTGAAATTTCTAACTTAAAATATCATGGAACAGGACATGTATATTTTACATTAAAAGATGAAAACAGCAAATTAAACTGCTTTCTGCCCTACGAAAATTTAAAAGATATAAGATATGAGCTTTCTGATGGTATGCAAATCACTGTAAATGGGTATATTTATTTATATGAACGGGGTGGAAGTTATTCACTTAATGTTAGAGATATTATAATAGAAGGTACAGGCAATCTAAGTATAGCTTTTCAAAAACTTAAAGATAAATTAAAAAAAGAAGGACTCTTTGATGAAAAGCAAAAAAAGAAGATTCCTTTTTTCCCTAAAAAAATTGCCGTCATTACATCAGAAACTGGAGCAGCAGTACAAGACATTATTAAAATAATAAAAAGTAGAAACAACATAGTAGATGTACTTATTTATCCATGTATTGTACAAGGCCCAAATGCTGCAAAAGAAATTTCAAACTCTATAGATGAAGTCAACAGACTTTTTCCTGATATAGATACTATAATTGTAGGTCGTGGCGGTGGCTCAATAGAAGAATTATGGGCTTTTAATGAAGAAATTGTTGCAAGAAGCATATTCGCTTCAATTATTCCTGTTATATCTGCGGTAGGACATGAAACAGATTTTACCATATCTGATTTTGCAGCAGATGTAAGAGCTGAAACTCCTTCTGCTGCAGCGCAAATGGCAGTACCTGATATAGAAGCTTTAAAACAATATATAAATTCAGAAGTAATGCAACTTAATCATAGTATTGAAAATTATATTAAATATTTAGAGATAAAAGTTCAAAGTAATAATATTGAAACTTTAAAAATCAATTTAGAAAATAGAATTAATATCAATATTATAAAAGCAGAAAATCTTTATAAGAATTTAGAAAATCTAGTAAAACAGAAATTTAGTAGCTATGAAAGTGTAATAAATAATTATAAAACAACTTTAGATGCTTTTAATCCTTATAATATTATGGATAGAGGATATGCCGCTGTCACTGATGAAAAAGGAATCCTTGTAAGCAGTATTGCTAAATTGAAAAAAGGAGATTTCTTAACAGCCAAATTAAAAGATGGTGAAATAGACTGCAAGATTGAGTACATAAGGAGGATAAATTGATGGCAATCAAAACAAAAGAAAGCGATGTAAGTAATCTTACTTTTGAAGAAGCTTTGGAAAAACTGGAAAAATCCGCTGAAGCTTTAAAAAAGGATGGCTATAGTTTAGAAGATGCAATGAAAAATTTTGAAGAAGGTATAGAGTATTATAATTACTGCAATAAAATCTTAACTATGGCAAAACAAAAAATAGAGGTTTATAATAAAAATCAATAAGGAGATGATATACCGTAATGTTAGATAAAGAATTTTTAAGGCTAAAAGATATTATCGAAGATCATATTCTTGATTTTTTGCCTGAAGTTGACCATAAAAGTATTACGTTATACGATGCAATGAAATACAGTTTAAAGGCTAACGGAAAAAGAGTTAGACCCGTACTGCTTCTTGCAGCATGTAATTTTTCTGGCGGTAATGAAAGACTTGCATTACCATATGCCTGTGCTATTGAATATATCCATACGTATTCTTTAATACATGATGATTTGCCTGCTATGGATAATGATGATTTAAGAAGAGGTATACCTACAAACCATAAAGTTTTTGGTGAAGCTATAGCTATATTAGCAGGTGATGGATTATTAACATCTGCATTTGAAGCTATGAACAAAGATATGCTCTTATATTTCGATAATATAGACAAATTAAAAAGCCGTATAAAAGCAGTATATGAAATATCTAAAGGTTCAGGATGCAGGGGAATGATTGCAGGTCAGATAGCTGATATTGAAGCAGAAGGAAAACAGTGTTCTACGGAAATGCTAGACTATATTCATTTAAATAAAACATCTGCACTAATAAGTTCAGCAGTAAAAGCAGGAGCTCATTTAGGCGGAGCTGATAAAGATATGCTTCATGACTTAGATGAATATGCAGAAAATTTAGGCTTAGCTTTTCAAATATGTGATGACATTTTAGATATTGAGGGTAAAGAAGAAGACATGGGAAAAAAAATTGGTGCTGATAAAGAAAAAAACAAATCTACCTATCCTTCACTTTATGGATTAGAAAATTCCAAGCTTAGAGTTAAAGAACTTACTTCTAATGCAATTGCTGTAATGGAACCTTATTATGACAATGCAGAGTTTTTCGTAAACATTGCTGAAGAGTTAGCAGTAAGAATTAAATAAACTCTCATTTTGTGCAAGAGGAGAAAATTATATATGAAAAACAATTTGTTAAGTCATAATTTACCTGATGATCTAAAAAATATGAATGAAAAACAATTAGAGCTATTATCTTATGAAATAAGAGATTTTTTACTTGAAAAATTAACTAAAACAGGGGGACATGTTGCATCAAATTTAGGGATAGTTGAGCTTACTATTGCGTTGCATACTATCTTCGACAGTCCAAAAGATAAAATTATTTGGGATGTAGGTCATCAGACCTATGTACATAAAATTTTAACTGGGCGAGCTGAAAACTTTGATAACCTTCGCATGTTAGGAGGAATGAGCGGCTTTCCTAAAAGAGAAGAAAGCAATCATGATATGTTTGATACCGGTCATAGCAGCAATTCTATTTCTGCAGCAATGGGATTTGCGGCTTCTCGAGATTTAAAAGGTGAAGACTATTCTGTCATAGCTGTTATTGGAGATGGAGCATTAACTGGTGGAATAGCCTATGAAGGTTTAAATAATGCCGGTTCTTCTAAATCAAAAATGATTGTAATATTAAATGATAATGAAATGTCCATATCAAAAAATACAGGAGGGATTTCACAACATTTAGGAAAACTTCGTGCATCTAAAAGTTATTTGGAATTAAAAAAACAATTAAAGAAAACTTTGAAAAAAATTCCAAAAGTAGGAGACGGAATATATTCTGGTTTAGAACATTTAAGAGATACTCTTAAATATGCCATTGTTCCTGGAGCAATTTTTGAAGAACTTGGATTTAAATATTTTGGTCCTATAGATGGTCATAATATACATGATTTATTGGAAGCTTTATATGTTGCTAAAATAATGGAAGAACCAGTATTAGTTCATGTTATTACAAAGAAAGGCAAGGGATATAGAAATGCAGAAGTTAATCCTTCAAAATTTCATGGAATAGGACCTTTTAATTCAGAAACAGGCAATACTTTATCTTCTTCTGCAAATCTTACTTATTCTAATGTATTTGGAAATAAACTAATTCAGCTTGCAAAAGAAGATTCCAAAATAGTAGCAATATCAGCTGCTATGATTGACGGCACAGGTCTTAGAAAATTTTCTGACCAGTTTCCTGATAGAATTTTTGATGTAGGAATTGCTGAAGCTCATGCGGTTACATTTGCAGCTGGTCTCGCATTAAATGGATTTAAACCGGTAGTCGCAATTTATTCAACATTTCTTCAACGAGCTTATGATGAAATACTTATTGATGTCTGTATGCAGAATTTACCTGTTATTTTTGCCATAGATCGATGTGGTGTAGTAGGAGCAGATGGAGAAACTCATCATGGGATATTTGATTTATCCTATCTCAGTCATATGCCTAATATAACTATTCTAGCTCCAAAGGATGGCAGAGAATTAGCAGAAATGCTTGAATATGCCACTAAAATTGATGGCCCATGTGCTATCAGATATCCAAAAGGAGAAGCAACAAATCATTGTGACGTAATAAAAAAATCTGCCCCAATTGATGGAAAGATAGAAGTTATTAATACAGGAAAAGATGTAACTATTATTGCTTTAGGGAATATGGTATCAATAGGAATTGAGGCTTGTAAAAAGATTTCTTTGCATGGATTAGATGTGGGTCTAGTCAATGCACGCTTTATAAAACCTCTTGATGAAGAAGGAATTTTGGAATTAGCGAATAATACAAAATGTATTATAACATTAGAAGATAATATTCTTGAAGGTGGCTTTGGAGATAAAGTTGAAAAGTTATTAATAGAAAAATGTAAAAAAAATATAAAAATAAAAGCCATGGGCTGGTCAAATCAATTTATTGAACATGGTAGTAATAAGCAATTATTTGAAAAATATGGATTAGATTCTGAAAGTATTGCAGAAAGGGTGTGTGATTTCTTTGAAGGAAAGGCTTGATGTTTTATTAGTACAAAAGGGATTTTACCCATCCAGAGAAAAAGCAAAAGGTTCTATTATGGCTGGTCTTGTCTTTGTCAACAATCAAATTTCAGACAAACCAGGCATGAATATTGATATTGATGCAGAAATTACTGTAAAACAAAATAACTGCCCTTATGTGGGAAGAGGAGGCTTAAAACTTGAAAAAGCACTGAAAACCTTTAACTTTAAATTAGAAAATATGATTGCTATGGATATAGGTGCATCTACCGGTGGATTTACAGATTGTATGTTACAAAACGGAGCCATAAAGGTATATGCCATAGATGTTGGATATGGTCAACTTGATTATAAATTACGAATAGATCCACGTGTTGTTAATATGGAAAAAGAAAACATCAGATATTTAGATACTGAAAAAATCAAAGATCAAATTGATTTCATTAGTATCGATGTATCGTTTATTTCTTTAAACCTAGTATTTCCTGTGGCTGTTAAGCTTTTATCAGAAAACGGAGATTTAGTCTGCCTTGTAAAGCCTCAATTTGAAGCAGGCAGAGAGCAAATAGGAAAAAAAGGAATTGTAAGAGATAAAACTGTACATATAGAAGTAATAAAAAAAGTTATAGGATATGCATACTCTTATGGATTATATCCTAAAGGTTTAACTTTTTCACCAATGACAGGGGCAAAGGGAAATATTGAATATTTACTTTACTTAACAAAGCATGAAGATAATGAAACAGAAATCAATATAGAAGATGTAGTGAAAATATCACATGATACATTAAATTAATATAAATTATAAATTAAAAGAGGTATAAAATATGCAGTTAACACCAATGATGCAGCAATATATGCAAATCAAAGAGAAACATCAAGATTGTATTTTATTCTTTCGATTAGGTGACTTTTATGAAATGTTCTTTGAAGATGCAATTACAGCATCTAAAGAAATGGAAGTAACATTAACTGGTAAAAATTGCGGATTAGAAGAAAAAGCTCCAATGTGCGGAGTACCGCACCATTCAGCAGATACATATATTGCAAAACTTGTCAATAAAGGATATAAAGTTGCTATTTGTGAACAAGTGGAAGACCCAGCACTAGCAAAGGGTATTGTAAAACGTGAAGTTATTCAAATTATAACTCCTGGTACAGTAGTTAGTCAGACCATGCTTAATGAAAAAGAAAATAACTATTTAGCTTCTGTTTATATTGACGAAAAAGGCGCAGGAATAGCATTTTGTGATGTATCTACAGGAGAATTAAATACAACTGAACTTACCGGTAAACAATTTACGGACAAGCTATTAAATGAAATTGTTAAAATTAAAGCAAAAGAAGTTATATCTAATGAGAATATTACACTAGATGGAATTTTAGATGATATGAAAATTGCTTCAGATGCCTATTTTAACATATTAAATGATAAATATTTTAGTCAAACCAATGCAGAAACAACTATTTTCAGGCAATTTAAGATAAAATCCCTAAAAGGCATAGGTATTTTAGAATTTCCTTTAGCAACAAAAGCTTTAGGAGGTTTATTATCTTATTTGTTTGAAACTCAAAAAAATAATTTATCCCAATTGACATATTTAAATGTATACGATACAGCTGGACATATGTCTTTAGATAAATCAACTATAAAAAATTTAGAACTGACGGAAACATTATTCGAAAAGAAAATACAAGGTTCACTTTTAGGCGTTTTAGATAAAACATGCACTGCTATGGGAAGCAGAAAACTAAAACAGTGGCTTAGGGAACCTTTAAACAATATTAATGAAATAAAAGCACGATTAGATTCAGTAGAAACATTAACAGGCAATATACTTTTATGTAATAATTTAAAAGAAAGTTTGAAGAAAATATATGATTTAGAAAGGCTGTCAGGAAGAGTTGCCTGCGGGAATGCAAATGGTAAAGATTTAATTGCCTTAATGAATTCAATTTTTGTTTTATCAGATATCAAAAATGATTTATTAAATTGCGGAGATCCTCTTTTAGAAGCTTTAGAAAAAGAAATTAATCCTCTAACTGAAATATATGAGCTTATTGATTCTTCAATTGTAAGTGAACCTCCATTTACAATAAAAGAAGGAGGTCTAATCAAAGAAGGCTATTCTGAAAAGCTTGACGACATTAAACATTCTATAAAGGACGGACAAAACTGGATTGCAAGTTTAGAAACAACAGAAAGAGAACGTACAGGTATAAAAAATTTAAAAGTAGGTTTTAACAAAGTATTTGGTTATTATATAGAAGTCACGAAATCATATTTTGACCTAATTCCTGATAATTATATAAGGAAACAAACTCTTTCAAATTGTGAACGCTTTATTACTCCGGAATTAAAGGAAGTAGAAGCTGTAGTTTTAAATGCGGAGACAAAAATAAATCAACTGGAATACGAACTGTTTTTAGAAATAAGAAATATTATACAAGGATATATTACTGTCATTCAAAAGACTTCTTCTGCAATTTCAAGTTTGGATGTTTTAACTTCATATTCTGAAATAAGCAATAAATTAGGATATGTTAAACCTATTATAGCAGAAAATGATGTTATCCAAATAGAAAAAGGACGTCATCCTGTTATTGAAGCAACAATAACAGATGGTATTTTTGTTTCTAATGATACATATGTGGATAGAAATGATAGCAGTATGCTTTTAATAACAGGCCCTAATATGGCAGGTAAGTCTACATATATGCGTCAAACTGCTTTGATTGTATTAATGGCACAGGCAGGTTGTTTTGTACCAGCAGAAAAAGCTACAATTGGTATTGTAGACAGAATCTACACAAGAATTGGAGCATCAGATAACCTTGCACAAGGACAAAGTACCTTTTTTGTAGAAATGAGTGAACTGGCATATATTCTAAATACAGCAACAGAGAAAAGCTTAATTATATTAGATGAAATCGGAAGAGGAACAAGTACATATGATGGCCTTTCTATTGCATGGGCAGTAGTTGAATATCTTTGTAATAAAAACTATAAAACCAGAACACTCTTTGCTACACATTATCATGAGCTTACAACACTTGAAGGTATCATGAAGGGAATGAAAAATTTAAATGTTGATGTACAAAATCAAGGAGGCAATATTATCTTTTTACATAAAATTGTTCCGGGAAGTGCAAGTCAAAGTTATGGAATTCATGTGGCAAAACTTGCAGGAGTACCAAGTAGTCTTTTAAAAGTAGCTGAAGAAAAATTAAAAGAATTAGAAAGTAATAGTGCTAATATTGATTTAGAAAAATATAACAAAAAAACTTCAAAACAAATTAATCAAAATAATGATTCTAAACAGATATCTTTTTTTAATTTTGCACCTAATCCTGTTTTAGAAAAATTAAAGTCTCTTGATTTAATGGAAATAACTCCATCAAAAGCTTTTGAGATTTTAGAGGAATTAAAAAAAGCAGCTGATAAAGAATAAGTAATTAAAATTTAAAGGGGGATTGTCGTTATGCCTAAGGATTTTACTATTCCATTAACATTAGAAGAAGCCGTAAACAAATTACCTGCAGAAATTTTCAACAAAGGTATATATTCAGGGGAATTAAAAGATAAATATTCTATTAAAACAGAAGAAGAAAAGGAATGTATTATTCTTTTATATAATAAATCTTTGGGAAATGAATCCGTTACAATAAACGTTACTTTGGATAATTTTTGTGGATATACGAGAGTTCATTGTGCTACAAGCGGTATTACGGAAGGAATATTTTCAAATCCGGGAGAAAAGCTTGAAAGAATTGTAGTAAAAGCTCTTGGCGGTGATTTAACCCAATTTACAAACGATAGTAATGAAAATCTTTTAATAGATATATCTGAAAAATTGGAAAATAGTGCAGTTGAAATTAAAGAAAAGGCTGAGGGTTTTATTAATACATTTTCTTCAAAACTAGATAAAAAGAAAAAAGATAAAGATTTTAAAAAACGTGGACTTTAAACACAAGGGTATAAGGATTTACATATGGATAAGAAAATAAATAAAATAATTAAATTACCAAAAATAGTAGCTGATAAAATTGCAGCCGGAGAAGTTGTGGACAGACCTCTTTCTATTGTTAAAGAGTTAGTTGAAAATGCCATTGATGCCGGCTCTGATTCCATCATAATAGAATTTAAAAATGGCGGTAAATCATATATTCGTGTTACAGATAATGGACATGGAATTGATAAGGAAGATGTAGAAATTGCATTTACACGTCATGCAACAAGTAAAATCAAATTAGCAGACGATTTAGATCATATTACTAGTCTGGGTTTTAGAGGTGAAGCACTTGCCAGTATAGCTGCCGTATCTAAAGTAGAATTAATTACTAAAACTGCTAACGAGAAAAGTGGTATTAGTATAAAAATAGAAGGTGGAGAAATTGCTGAAAAAATTCATACAGGTTGCCCAGAAGGTACAACAATAATTGTACGTGATCTTTTTTATAATACTCCTGCCAGATTAAAATTTATGAAAACAGACTCCACTGAGAGTACGTTAATTATAGATTTTGTATCTAAATTATCACTAGCTTATCCTAAAATAAAAATTAGGTTGATTAATAATGGAAATATATTATTCTCAACGCCTGGTAAAAATAACATTTACACTAATATTTTAACCATATACAATAAGGAAATAGGGAACCATCTTCTTCACTTTAAAGAAGAAAATGATAATATTTCCTTAGAAGGATATATCTCTGTACCAAGCTACAGTAAAAGCAACAGAAAAAGTCAAATATTCTTCGTAAACGGAAGATATATAAATAGTAAAATAATTGAAAATGCTGTAATGGATGGTTATGCAGAAAAATTATTTGAGAAAAGATACCCCATAGCCTTTTTATTTATAAAAGTAATGCCTGAAAAACTCGATGTAAACATTCATCCTAACAAAAAAGAAGTTAGATTCGATGATGAAAAGCTAATAAAAGATTTTATTACCGCAGCTATCAGAAATAGTTTAAACACTAAAGAAGCTATTCCTGAAGTTAAGGTAGAAAATATTTTTAAATTAAAAAATACAAATAAAAAAGATGCTGGTATAATCGATATAAAAATCAGTGATAATAAAAATATACAAGAAAATACTCAAAAAGAGGCAATTTCAATAAAAGAAGAGCAGGTTGACATAAAAAAAATATTGTCAAACAAGCGAGAAATTGAAAGAAAAATGAAGGATTCCCCAGATAATGACAATAATTCTGTAAGCATAAAATCAACCAAAGGAAATGTAGAACTATCTAAATCAGATACTTTTACATATGAAAAAAATATAGAAGAAAAACAAGCTGAAAAGGAATTTTTAGCTTTAGAATCCGATAATATAAATATTTCATATACAGAAAAACCAATAAAAAACCCATTTAATTTCGAAATGTCTGATATTAGAACAAATGGTGCTATATTTAATACATATATTACTGGGGTTGATGATAACAATTTTTTCTTAATAGATCAGCATGCCGCTCATGAAAGAATTTTTTACGAACAATTAATGTCTCAATATGAAAGGGAAGAAAAGTTTCAGCAGGATATCTTAATTCCTTTTGTTGTAAATGTTACATTTGCAGCAAAAAATGATTCTTATAATTGGCTCGGTTTTCTTAGAAATATAGGATATGATATAAATGAATTTGGAGCCAAAGCTTTTATTATCAAAGGGATACCTATGTTTATGGAATTGGATGAAGCTAAAGATTTTTTAGATGATTTTTTAGATAATATTGATCAAGGTACTGATTTTAAAGATCAGAAAAAAATAGATAAAATAATCATGAATTCTTGTAAAAAAGCAATAAAAGCTCATGATTACCTGGATCAAAAGGAAATAGACAGACTGATGAAAGATTTAGCTAAATGTAAGAATCCATATTCATGCCCCCATGGAAGACCTACTTTTATAAAAATAAGTAAATATGAAATAGAAAAAATGTTTAAGAGAGTTTAATAAAATGACAAAAAAAATTATTATTATTGCAGGACCTACTGCAGTTGGTAAAACAAAATATGCAATAGAAGTAGCTAAAAAGTTCAATGGAGAAATTATTTCTGCTGACTCAATGCAACTTTATAAATATATGAATATTGGTAGTGCTAAACCTACAAAAGAAGAATTAGCAGAAGCTAAACATCATTTAGTTAACGAGATTGATCCCAGAATCGAATTTTCAGTTGCCAAATATCAAAAACTAGCTAAAGAATATATAAAAGAAGTAATGAACAGAGGAAATATTCCTATTGTTTCTGGAGGTACTGGACTTTATATTAATTCATTAATATATGAAATGGATTTTTCAGTAATGCCAAAACAATCCAATTATCGTGAGACTTTAGAAAAAGAGGCTTTTAAATACGGTAATGAATATGTTTATAATAAATTAAAAGAGCTAGATTCTGAAGCTGCAAAAAGAATACATCAAAATAATTTAAAAAAAGTAATTCGTGCCTTAGAAATAGTAGAAAATTCAGGAGAAAAAATTAAAGAATTTGAAAAATCTTTTGTAAAAACTTCTGATTATGATTATTTGCTTATAGGCCTAAACAGAGATAGGGAAGAACTTTATAACAGAATTAATCAGAGAGTTGATCTACTTGTAAATATGGGGTTAGTAGAAGAGTTAGAAAAATTATTAAAACTTGGACTAACAGAAAATAATATTTCCATGAAAGGTATAGGATACAAAGAGATAATAGGATATTTAAATGGTGAATACAGTTTAGAACATGCTGTATATCTTGTTAAATTGAACACTCGTCATTATGCAAAAAGACAATTAACATGGTTACGGCGTTATGATGACATTAAGTGGTTCAACTTATCAGAATTTGATACTGAGGATAAGTCTCTTGAAAAGATTTATCAATATATCGAAAATAATTTATAATATTTTTTCCTAAATCTAAATATAAGTTTCTAAGTCGGAGGTATATTATGGCAGTTAAAAAGGAAATAAAAATTCATAATAAGAGTAATAAACCTGACAATATCATTTTAAAAGAATTTGAGATTACAGAAAAAGCTGCTTTTATAGAAAAAGAGCTGCCTAATTTTTTATCTGGATTTTTCGTATATTTAAAAGGGAACGTACTTCCTATGACAAGGTTAGCTTACTTACAAGACATTCGTTTTTTTTGTAATTATTTAATAAACGAAACAGATCTTACAAACGCAAATATTATAAGAAATATTAAAATTGAAGATTTTGAACATATTAAAGCAAGTGATATAAATATTTTTATAGATTACTGCAGAAGATATAAGGTTGAAACAGAAAAAAACATTTATATTTATGAAAATGATAAAAAATCCTTATCCAGAAAAAAATCTTCTATTTCAGTATTATTTAAATTTTTATATAGAGATGAACTTATAAGCCGTAATATAACAGACGCTTTTGATCCAATTAAAGTACCAAAACCTGGCGAAAGGGAAATAAAGGCTTTACAAGATGATGAGGTTATGAAAATGTTAGATGCAGTCAGTACAGGAGAACATCTAACAGAGAAAGAATATCAATATTGGAAAAAAACTAAAAAAAGAGACAAAGCAATTCTAGTAATCTTTTTAACTTATGGGTTAAGACTTTCAGAATTACAGCAATTAAATCTTTCTTCTTTTAATTTTACTCGTGGAGAATTTAAAATATACAGAAAAAGAGGAAAAGAATCTATAATGCCTTTAAATAAATCTGTTTTAAAAGTATTATCCGATTACATAAATAACGAAAGATCTAATATTGATAAATTAAAAGAAAATCAAGACGCTCTTTTCCTTTCGTTACAAGGTAAACGTATGACAGAACGTCAAATAAGAGAACTTGTTAAAAAATATACTTCAATTGGTTTATCAACAACAAGATCGGCAGGATACAGCCCTCATAAACTTCGTGCAACTGCCGCTACATCCTTAATAGGTCGAGGGAATTCTATCTATGATGTAGCAACACTTTTAGATCATGAAAATGTAACAACTACACAACTTTATGCGGCTCATAAGAAGAATGTTAAACGTGATTTAGTTACTAACTTTGAATGGGAAGATGAATTTGATAAAAATTAATAATCTCAAAAGGTTGGTTTACGATAAAATTATTATGTATGCAAAATAAAAAATAAGGAGTACAATATGCAGAAAAATACTTATCAATTATTAAATGAAAGCTTAGGAATTAAAGCCCCTGTTTTAGATACCATTTCAGAAGCAGAAAATCAAGTATCAGATATTTACAACAAACTTGATGATATAATGGCTTTTAATCAATATAAAGTTTTAAATGTGTTCCAAAAATGTAAAATCAGTGATATGCATTTTGCATGGAATACCGGATACGGCTATGATGATGCGGGAAGAGAAGTTCTTGAAAAAGCTTATGCGATGCTTTTTAAAACCGATGCTGCTCTAGTAAGACCGATTATAGTAAATGGAACCCATGCATTAACATTAACTTTAACGGGTATATTAAGACCGGGAGATGAATTAATATATTGTACAGGTGCTCCATATGACACATTAGAAGAAGTTATTGGAATACGTGGAAAAGATAAAGGTTCTTTAGCTGATTTTGGGATAACCTATAAACAAATAGAATTAAAAGAAGATGGTTCCTTAGATTTAGAAGCTATAAAAAATGCCATTTCTCCCAAAACAAGAATGATGACGGTTCAAAGAGCAACAGGATACGGATGGAGAAAAGCAATTACAATACCTGAAATTGAAGAATGGACCAAACTGGTAAAATCCGTTAACCCTAATATCATATGTATGGCTGACAATTGTTACGGAGAATTTTTAGATACAAAGGAACCTACAGAAGTAGGGGTAGATGTAGTTGCCGGTTCACTTATAAAAAATCCAGGTGGCGGTCTTGCACTTACCGGAGGTTATATAGCAGGCAGAGAAGATTTAATTAAGAATATTTCTTACCGAATGACATCTCCTGGCATTGGCGGAGAATGTGGTTTAACATTTGGACAAACAAGAACCATGTTACAAGGATTATTTATTGCGCCAAAAACTGTAAACGGTGCTATAAAAGGTGCTATTTTATGCGCAAAAGTATTTGAAAATTTAGGTTATGAAGTTTGCCCTAAACCAAATGATACAAGAAGTGATATAATTGAAGCTGTAAAGCTTGGAAGTCCAGAAGCTGTTATTGCATTTTGTGAAGGTATTCAAGCAGCTGCACCTATTGATTCACATGTTACACCTGTTCCTTGGGATATGCCAGGCTATGAAGACCAGGTTATAATGGCAGCAGGAGCTTTTGTTCAAGGTTCTTCCATCGAACTTAGTGCAGATGCGCCAATTCGTTCACCTTATATTGTATATTTCCAAGGTGGACTGACATATGAACATTCAAAATTTGGTGTTATAAAAGCATTGCAGGCACTTTATGATAAAAATTTAATTTCATTATAAGCTTTTCTGTAAAGAAGGAATTTTATGAAAAAAATTTATAATAAAAAAAATAAAGTAAAAAAAACATTTTCTATTGTTAAATTATTAATATTATTAGGTATAATAATAGGAATTCCTACTATTATTTATTTTTTATTCCCAGAGTATATACAACAATTCAAAACATTGGATGGGGTAAATGCTTTTTTAGCAAAATACAAAACAGCCAGTATATATGTCTATATCGGACTTCAAATATTACAGCTTATAGTATCAGTTATACCCGGCCAAATACTTCAATTTGCAGCAGGATATGCATATACATTTTGGTTTGGATTTTTGTATTCATTTATTGGAATAATAATAGGTACTACACTTACTTTTTATCTATCAAGATTATTAGGTAAAGATGCTATGCACGTAATATTTGGTGAAGAAAAAATAAATCGCTTTGTGAACTTATTAAACAGTAAAAAAGCTTATATAATATTATTTGTACTTTTTGTTATTCCCGGTTTTCCAAAAGATTTAGTTACTTATGCAGCCGGTGTTTCCGAAATAAAAATCAAACCATTTTTAATACTTTCCCTTGTCGGCAGAACACCAGCTTTAATGACAACTATAATGATGGGAAGTATGTTTCATAATGGCAGTTATTTAGGATTAATTATATTGGGAATTTTAGCTGTGATTGCATTTATCTTAGGAATTTTAAACAGACATAAGTTAATTAACTATACTGATGTGGCTTACGAAAAACTTATAAAGTCAAAATAGAAAAATAATAAAATAATATAAAATTGGCAGATTAAAATATTAACTGCCAATTTTTTTAATATAATTTATTTTAGATTTTTTTAAATATGAAATAAAGAATAGAAAAGAATTCATTTTTAAACATATTAAATATTTCTTATAAATATAAAACAAAAATTCTCTTCATATAATTTCTTTTATAAATTTAAATATTTACTATTTTTATAGTTATAATCTCTAATCGTTATTATTTTCAATAAAAGAATTAATATTAATACAAATTTTAAAAATCGCAGCATAAGAACAAATGTTTTATTTTTCTCTTTACATCGAACATATATTCTGTTATTATAATCATATAAACAAACGTTCTTTGCGGAGAACAAGCGGAGGTATTATAATGTTTAAATTAAAAAAGAGATATAAAATTGTATCAAAGGGAAGGCTTTTTATATTTGTATTATTTATATTAATTCTAGTGATAAGCTTATCCACAAAATTAGTGAATAATTCATCAGAAAATTTCAGTAAAACTAATTATACTGAAATTCAAATTCAATCAGGTGATACTTTATGGGAAATTGCATCAAAATTTAATTCAACACAAGATGATCTTAGAAAAGTTGTCTTTGAAATATGTAAAATCAATAATATAACTGCAAATAATATTTATCCTGGTCAGACTGTTATAATACCAAATTATATTTAAAAATAATTATTAATATAACAACAAATAGAGAATTTATATGTAATTAACGATAACATTATTCAAATATGAATAATGTTATTTACATTTGAATAAATAAAAGATGCTGAAAAATTCAATATATTTAAGATATTTATTCATTAATGAATAAATATCATTTTTAATATTATCATAAAAAATGTTAAAATCAATAAAGAGCTTGATAATTAAGAGTTTTCAAAATTGGCATAATAATTGCGATGTACTAATTATAAGTAGTTATTATCTATTAAAAAATGGAGGATATAAAAATGAAGTATGAAGTTCAAGAACATTTGCATTATGCAGGAATCGCAAGTTGGAATCATGCAAAAGTAACACAGGATATTGAAGGAGCAGACATTGTTGTTATGGGAATTCCTTTTGACAGCGGAGTAACTTTTAGACCAGGTGCAAGATTTGCTCCTAGAGCTGTGAGAGAACAAAGTTTAATCGCATGCTGTTTTAAATATCCATGGGATTACAAATTATCTGAAGAAGCTAAAGTAGTGGATTACGGAGATGTAGGCTATTGGGTAGGCGCTAAGAGTACAGAATTTATGGTAGAGGACTCATATAAAAATGCTAAAAAAATATTAGATGCAGGCTGTAGCCTTATGACTATCGGCGGAGATCATACAATCCCTTATGGTCCGGTAAGAGCAGCAAGTGAAAAATTTGGAAAGCTGGCACTTCTTCATTTTGATTCACATCAGGATAGTACTCCAAGTGAAGATCATAATATTTCACATGCAAATTTTGCATATGATTTACAAGCAGAAGGATGTATCGATCCAACACATTCAGCACAAGTATATATTAGAACAGAAATGACAGAATGTGGATATAATGTATTCCATTCTATGGATGCTATAAGTATGGATCCAAAAGATTTAGCAGATAAGATTAAAGAAATTGTAGGAGATATGCCAGTATATTTAACATTTGATATTGATGCTCTTGATCCTGCAGCAGCTCCAGGAACAGGTACACCTGTTATCGGCGGACCTTCATCAGACCATGTAAGAAAAGTATTATTTAATCTTAGAGGAATAAATGTTGTTGCAGCAGATTTAGTTGAAGTATTACCAGATAAAGATCCAAGTAATATTACAGCCATTGCAGGAGCAGCAATAGCTCAGGATATCATGTATTTAATGAATGAAAAAAGAAGAAAATAATATGCACCTAAAGAGGAGGGCAATTTATGGAGAATGTTAAAGAAAACATTTCACGCAAAGCAATAGCCAATAAGCCTATTTCAATAGTATGTATAGTTCTTGTCTTTGCGTTTGTGCTTGTAATGTGCACAAAACCAGATGCAACTTTAGCTGTAGTAAGTAAAACCTTTGATTACGTAACAGCAATCGTGGGAGTTCCCATTCTTTGGTTTGTATTTATAGGTCTGTTTATCACCTTATATTTAGCACTAAGTAAACATGGCAGAATTAAACTAGGTGAAGGTAAACCAGAATATTCTCTCTTTAGTTATATAGGTATGATGATGTGTGCTGCACTTGCAGCAACAGCTGTATTTTACTCTTTTATAGAATGGTCTTATTATTATGCTGAACCAGCATTTGGAATACAAGCATACAGCAAAGAAGCTGCTGAACAATCATTATCATATGCATTTTTTCACTGGGGATTTTCAGTACAAGTTGTGTTTGTACTAACTGCAGTTTCTCTGTCTTATGCTTATTATATAAGAAAGGTTCCTGTTTTGAGAATAGGAGCTACTTGTGAAGCAATGATGGGTAATTTCAAATACAAGAAACAGCTAGGTAAAATAATAGATGCCCTTACGATATTAAGTATAGTAGGAGGTATGGGCGTATCTCTTGGTGTAGGTGTACCACTCATAACTGCTGGATTAGGAAAAGTCTTTGGTATCTCAACAGGATTTACCACAAACGTAATTGTTCTTATAATAATTGCCATCGTATTTTCCATCACATCTGTTATTGGAATAAATAAAGGAATGAAAAGACTTAGTGATTTAACCATGTATATTGCCATAATTATGATAGCTTTCATATTTATAGCAGGACCAACAAGCTTTATCATTAAAAATACCACTTATTCAGTAGGAAAAATGTTTAGTAATTATATTGATATGAGTTTATATACAGACCCTATTGGTAATTCTGGATTCCCTGAAGCAAATACTATTTTCTTATTTACATTAGCATTAAATTATGCAGCGCTTATGGGAATTTTTATAACAAAAATATCTAAAGGCAGAACTTTAAGAGAATTAATTATTACATGCCTTGTTGGTATAAGTGCTGGAACTTGGATTATGTTTGGAATCAACGGAAGCTTTGGATTAGAAGCTGAGCTTTCAGGGAAATTTGCATTATCACAAGCAGAATCAGGTCAGGCAGGTGTTATGGAATTATTAGGAACTTTACCTGGAGGTATACTTATTCCTATAATATTTACAATAGCAACCATAGGATTTTTGGCAACTTCACTTGATTCAGCATCATTTACATTAGCAGTTGCAGCCTCAAAACAGTTGGACGAAAATGGTAATCCTAATCCTAAATTCAGATTACTTTGGTGTCTTGTATTAGCTTTAGTACCATTAAGCATAATGTTTGCAAACGGTCCTTTCAGCGCAATCAAAACTGTTTGTATCTGTTTATCCGTGCCATTTTTAATAATAATTATAGGCATGTTAATAGGTCTTTTCCGATGGTTTAAAGAGGATAATTTATAGAGTTCAAGATAAATCATAATATATCTATAATCAATTTATCACTCAATTAAGAGTTCAATTAAATATAATAATAAAAATGTGGAATTAAATTAAATTTTAACTCCACATTTTTATTATTACTATACCACAATATTATAGTCGTAAATAATACATAAAAACGTATACATATATTAATTAATCACACAAATTTATTTTTTAATTTAATATATAATAAACTAATTATTTTTAGAAAAAATAGTTTCTCAATTAAATACAATACAATTTAGATTTCTTACATGCATATATGCATGTTTTTAATAAGTTGTAGATTGATCGCTTAACATTAACGATGTTTTATATTACTTTTTAAAAAAAATCGCTTAAAACGCAAAATAAAGCCTCATATTTTTAAAACGTTAAAATTGATTGATTTTTAGCCAATTTATAATTATTTTATTAAAAATAGCTAAAAAGTAAGATAAAAGTTAAATATAAGGAAGATGTAAATAAAAAATAATTTTTCATTAAAAATCAAAGCTAAAGTGCAATAAATATATAATCATTAAACATTAAAAGAAGTAATTTAGAAAAATAACAGAAAAGAAAAGTATAAATGATATAGAATAAAAATTATATATCTAATAATAAATAATATATATTAATAAAACAAGAATTTACATGAAAAAGACAAAAAAGCTGGAAATAAAGCCTCAAGGGGTTTTATTATGCAAAAAACTTTAGTAACTATTCCGAAAAGTTAGATTTTAGGAATAGTTATATTCCCAATTAAAAGCTTGCTCATCCTCTACTAGCGGCCTTTATTACTTAAATTTTTTACTATTTATATAATAAGTTATCAATTATTTTTGATTTTAAATACTAGTTTAACTTATGAATTAATTTTTAACGCCCTTTTTATTTTTATTTACAAGTAATGAAAGTTCCAAAAATAATGCCGGTAAAAAAATCAACTGCGGATAAGCTAAGTATCTTGGCTCCCAATTGGGATCGAATTTATCTTTAAACTTTCTTAATCCTTCGAAACTATAAATCTTCATTCCATGTTTAGAAACAAAATTAGCCATTTTTTCAACTCTGTGCGATTGTGGAGCATATCCAACTTTAGACAGCGGTGCAACTCCCAAACTAAAATATTTATATCCTTTTTCCTTAAAATAAATAAGTGATTTGATAAAAATAAAATCCATTGTTGAATTAGGTACCTCATTTCTAAATCTCATTAAATCAATACCAACATTATCCTTTACTTGTTCTTGGCACATTAAAGAAACAAATGCAATAATTTTATTTTCCGATATATTCTTTACAATTGCTATAGGAGCTTTCTGTAAATATGATCTGTCAAACCACCCTACAGAAAAGCCCATTTCCTTTCGTTTCCCTAGCCACTCTAAAGAAATGCCCTCTAATTCATCCAAGAAGTCATTATTAAAAGGAGGTTCTAAAACTTCAAAACCATATCCGTCTCTTTCAAAGCGTTTTACTATATTTCTAAAATTCCTTCGATTAGAACCTATCATTTCAAATTTTTGTAAATTCACAATTGCCTCTTCTCCCTGCTTAAAGAAATAATAACCATTGTCATGATACATTGATAAATTACTTTCATTAACTTCATAAAATACTACACGGTAACCATAACTATCCATAAATCTTTGAAATTCTTGAATACCATCAGATAAAAAAGAGTTTTCACCCACTGGATCTCCTAAAACAATCGCTTTATTTGAATATATCGAATAAGCAATCAGAACTTGATTATCAACAGCCCAAAATAAATTCTTATCACCAAGATAAATCAAATGGCTTAGATGATGCCCTTTATATTTTTTCAAAAATAAATTTAGCCTTTCAGATTCCATATTTTCAAAACGCAAATCATTTTCAATTCTTTTACGTTTAAAATACCATACAATAATAAATATCAAAAAAATTGAATAAACAATTATGCCAGAATGTATAAATGCATTGATATTATGAAATATAATATGAGGATAATGAAATCTGTTTATATAATCCGAAAACAATATGTGACTTACTTTTAGATATGCTATTAAAAGTATAAATACACTAAGTGCAATAGTTATTAAATGACTTGGCTTTATAATGATACTTTCACGATAAAAATTAGTCTTTGACAAACGCATAATAGCCATAGATATTACTATAAAGATTAATTCTTCTACATCAAGTCCTTTAATAAAAGTAAAAATGCCTCCGGCTAATAACAAAGTCATTGCCACATAATAAGATCGTTTTACACGATTAAAAATCTCTTTTGAAGTAATTATAAGCATTAATCCAATTGCAATAGAAAAACTTCGTGAATATTGTAAAAATGGAATAGAAATAATATCTGAAATCAATTTACTCCTTGTAATCAAGCTTGGTGTTAATGCTGAAATTAAAAGAACAATACCACAAGTAATTACAATAATAGTCATGGTAGTTGCAACAAATTGTCCATATACATTAGATTTAATTACGTAACCCTTCTCTTCTGCTTTCTTAAGTACTTGTAACGAAAATACTATAATCGCAAGAGCTGAAGGAGTAAAATAATAAAAAATACGATATAGAATAACAACACTTAATGCTTCATTGGGGGTTAAGCCCATATTTTGCAGCCCAATAATTGCAATCAAATCAAAAGATCCAATTCCACCAGGCAAAAAACTTACTATACCTGTTATGGATGATATAACAAAAACTGAAATTACATTAATAAAATTCAAATCACTATGGAAATATGTAGTTATAGTAAAGAAAAGAACACTAGCTAATCCCCACTCTATTATAGAAACGACTGCCAATTTAAACTTCAATTTTATAAGTCTTGATATACCAAAAGTAACTGCCCATTGTTTTAATTGTTTTATAATTTTTTCCATGAAAAAATAGAATATAAAATAAAAGCTAAAACCTACTAAAAAAATCAATAACCATTTATGTTGATTAATTTGCAAATAAGTATTATGAAAATTAATCAAAGTAAAAATAGAGAAAAAACATAATCCTGTAATTGACGATGTCATTATAACACCATTATAAAAAAGCATTTCTTTCAACTCAATATTATGTTTTTTTAATAATAAAGTTTTTACAGATGCTCCCGTTAATCCCCCTAATCCAAGTAACGTATTCAAAGAATTAGCTACAAAAGATATACTAAAAAGATACTTCTTTTCAATTTCGTATTTAAATTCCTTCAATCCAAACACATCATATAAAACCATGGAAACAGAAGCAATAATCCCTAATATTAAAAATAAAATAATATATTGTATTGGAATTAAACGTATAATATGTAATGTAGAAGTAATATGTATGCTTTGAATTTGACTTTTACCTTCAAGTAGAATTAATAAAATTAGCACAAAAGCAAAAATAAGTTTTAATAAATTTTTATAATATTTTAAAATGAAAATTGAAACTTTTTTAAAAACATTCATAACAATCTCCTACAACGTCTTTTTATTTTTTATTTACTCTATCCAAATAGCTTTGTAATATAATAACAGCAGCCTGTTTATCAATTACGTCTTTTCTCTTTTTTCTGCTGATATCAGCTGCAATTAAAACTTTTTCCGCCATTACTGTAGTAAATCTTTCATCTTGATAAATTATACCCACATTTGTAATTCCTGTACTGCGCATTTTATTTTCCAGCATTTCTTTAAACTCATAAACTTTTTCAGTTTGTATACTATCTGTACCATTTAAATTTTTAGGAAGTCCAATTACAATAGTTGTACAATTATGTTCTTTTACAAGATTTATTACTTTATCACAATCTTTTCTGATTCCTATGCGACTAATGGTCATTAACCCTTGTGCTGTTATTAATAATTCATCACTAAGTGCAACTCCAATTGTTTTATCACCAACATCCAATGCTATTATCTTCATTTTTATTTCAACCTCTTCCTTTTCTGTTTAAGTAAATTATAGAATTAAAAGTAAACTTAAATTTATTTTTTAATAGAAAAATAAAAGCGAACCAAAAGTTCGCTTTTAGATTATTATTTTTTTAAAAATGACCTTAGCAATTCTTCAACCAAGTCATCCCTCTCTATATGTCTTATAACATTCCTTGCATTATTATGACCTGTAATATAAGAAGGGTCTCCGGACAAAATATATCCAACCATTTGATCAATGGCATTATAGCCTTTTTCTTCTAAAGCATCATAGACCAACCTTAAAATATCTTCAGTTGTGTTACGTTGATCCACTTCTGAACTGTTAAACAATATAGTATTTCTGTCCATCCTTCTCACCTACTTTCCTATGTTGTTTATTATAACAAAACAATTGTAGTGTAAACAAGGGCATATTAAAATTTTAACATTGTTGTAACAATAACAATATAATATTACAATTATATTACAATAATGATTTAGCTACATTAAAGGCATCATCTATTTTAGAAGGATCTTTTCCTCCTGCCTGAGCCATATCGGCTTTTCCGCCGCCACCACCACCGGCTGCTGCTGCAATTTTTTTAATCATATTACCTGCATGATAACCTTTTTCCAATAAATCATCTGTAATAGATGCCATAAATGTAACTTTACCATCATTTACAGTAGCAAAAACAATTATAATTCCTTTATTATTATTTTTAATATCATCTGAAAGATTTCTTAAATCATTGATGGAGTAATCATTAAATTTCTTTGTTATTAATTTTACTCCATTAATCTCTAATGCTTCTTCATATATCTTATCAAGTGAATTAGTCATAGACTTTTTCTTAAATTCTTCCAATTCTTTTTTATATGCTTTAGCTTCATCTATTAAATTATTTATTTTCGTCAGAATACCTGCTGTATTAGTTTTTAAACTATCCCCAGCTGATTGAATTATCTGCTCATTTTCATTTGATTTTTTATATAATCCCATAGCTGTTACTGCTTCAATTCTTCTAACCCCAGCAGCTACACCGTTTTCACTGATAATCTTGAAAGCACCAATCTGTCCTGAGTTATCAACGTGTGTTCCTCCGCACAGTTCTAAACTATATTCACCAACAGAAACAACTCTTACAATATCACCGTATTTTTCTCCAAATAATGCTGTAACTCCTTTATTAAGAGCATCTGCTATTTTCATTTCTTCTACTTTTACAGGTAAAAATTCAGAAATTTTTTCATTCACAATCGTCTCGACTTTTTCTAAATTTTCCTTTGATATAGCTTCAAAATGTGAAAAATCAAATCTTAATGAATCTGAGGTTACATTAGATCCTGCTTGTTCAATATGTTTCCCAAGGACTTGCCTTAAGGCTTTATGAAGAATATGAGTTGCAGTATGATTTCTTGCAGTATTATTTCTATTTATTTTATCAACAGCTCCTGTAACTTCATTCCCTATATTTAATTCACCAGATATTACTTTTACTTTATGAAGAAATAAACCTTTTAATTTAGAAACAGAACTCACTCCTAGCCTGCAATTATCATTATAAATTACACCAGTATCTGAAGCCTGTCCACCACTTTCCGCATAAAATGGTGTTTTATCCAAAATTACAATAGCTGAGTCTCCTTCTATAATTTTATCTCTAGACTGTTTGTCTACAAAGATAGACTTTACTGTACTTTGACTTTGTAAATTATTATAACCAATAAATTGAGTTTTTGAATCTTCATCTAAATCTAAAAATTCATCAGACCAACCTGCATCTGTATCTGATTTCCTTGCAGAACGCGCCAATTCCTTTTGCTTCGCCATATGTTCATTAAATCCATCCATGTCCACAGAGCAATGATTTTCTTCTAATATCTCCTGCGTTAACTCTACAGGAAAACCATAAGTATCATAAAGCTTAAAAGCTTGTTCACCGCTTAATATATTTGATTTATTTAATTTCAACTCTTCAACAAAATCATTTAATATAATTGTTCCTTGATCTATTGTAGAACTGAATTTTTCCTCTTCTATACTTAAAATTTTATAAATATAATCTTTCTTTTCTTCCAATTCAGGATAAGCTAAGCCTGATATTTCAATTACTTTCTTTGATAATTCAGCAAGAAATGAGCCTTCAATTCCTAACAATTTTCCATGTCTTGCTGCTCTTCTTAATAATCTTCTTAGAACATATCCCCTTCCCTCATTGCTCGGCATAATACCATCAGCAATCATAAAAGTAACTGAACGAATGTGATCTGTTATAATTCTAATGGAGATATCGGTTTTTGCCTTTCCTCTTTCATACTTTACTTTACATAGGTTCACAACTTCATCTAAAATATATTTAATTGTATCTACGTCAAATATAGAATCTACATTCTGCATGATACATGCTAAACGTTCAAGACCCATACCAGTGTCAATATTTGGATGTGCTAATGGAGTATAATTCCCATTTTCATCTTTATTGAATTGTGTGAATACATGATTCCAAAATTCTACATATCTATCACATTCACAACCAGGTTTACAATCAGGATTATCGCATCCATACTTTTCACCTCTGTCAAAATATATTTCAGAACATGGTCCGCATGGGCCTATACCTATTTCCCAAAAATTATCATCTTTACCAAGAGGAACAATTCGTTCTTCAGGTAAACCGATTTTATTTTTCCAGATTTCTACAGCTTCATTATCTTCTTCATAAACACTTGCCCATATTTTTTCTACTGGCATTTTGAGTACTTCAGTTATAAATTCCCAACCCCAAGTTATAGATTCTTCTTTAAAATAGTCTCCAAAGGAGAAGCTTCCAAGCATTTCAAAAAAAGTACCATGTCTTGCTGTATATCCTACATTTTCTATATCACCTGTTCTGATACATTTTTGACAAGTTGTCATTCTTTTGCTTGGCGGCGTTTCTAATCCTGCAAAATATGGTTTCAGAGGAGCCATTCCAGAATTTATTATAAGTAAGCTCTTGTCTTTCTCTGGAACTAAAGAAAAACTCTTTTTTGCATAATGTCCTTTGCTTTTATAAAACTCCTGAAACATACTTCTTAACTGATTTAGCCCTAATTGCTCCATATATCGTAAACCTCCTAATAATTATTAATTATATATGTAACATCTTAATTCATACAAAATCTAAATTATTCAATAAAAAAAGACAATATATTATTACACTAATTTAAAAATTATATCATATTTTTACAAGTCTTTCTAGTTTTTATATATAAAAAGAAATCAAAGATTTATTTGTCATATTGAAGTTGACAATCTAAATTTAAGATAAATTGCTAATATTGTTCTAAAAATAATAATTAATAAAATAATAAAAGCGCATCAGCGCTTTTATTTAAATACTATCTCATATTTCTAATGGTTTGACCAATATCTTCAGCTACATTTGCCATATCATCAGTTGCTCTATTAATAGATTTTCTGAGTTTTTTCTGATTGCTTGGAGGCATATTCATATAAGCATAATAACCTACCAATCCTCCGGCAAGTCCTAATCCCAATGCACACGAAAAAACATTTCTACATTTCATAGTACTTTTCTCCTTTTCTTATAACTAAAAATTATACTTATTTAATGTTTTTATTTTGCCCACTAATTAGAAAAATTATGATATGATATTTTTTATAAGTTATAAAATCGTATTTATATTAAATAATTTAACATTTATATTTAGGAGAATTAAAATATGAAAAAAAATATTTTAGGGAAAACAGGTTTAGAGGTAACGCCAATAGGTTTTGGGGTTTTAACTATGGGAAATACCCAACTAAACTTAAGTCTTGAAGATGGCTCTGATGTATTAAGATATGCTTTGGAAAAAGGAATAAATTTTCTCGATACAGCTCAATACTATGAAACTTATCCATATATAAAAAAAGCATTAAAAGGTACAAATTTTGATCCTATTATTGCGTCCAAATGTCTTGACCCAGGATATGAGGATATGAAATTTGCTATAGAAGAAGCAAGAAAAGAAATGGATCGTGATGTTATTGATATTTTTCTTTTACATGAAGTTAGAAGTGATCCTGATTTTGAAAACAGAGCCGGAGCATGGGAATATTTACAAGAAGCAAAAGCCAAAGGTCTTGTTAAAGCTATTGGCGTTTCTACCCATCATATTGATGTGGCTGAGAAAATCTCTTCAATAAAAGAAATGGATGTACTTTTTCCTCTTATTAATTTTCAAAGTTTAGGCATAAGAAAAGGAGCAGAAGCTGGTACAAAAGAGGAAATGTCTGCTGCCATAAAGAAAGCTGCTATTTCAAATATTGGAGTTTTTGCAATGAAAGTTTTCGGAGGAGGAAATTTAACAGGCCATTATTTAGAGGCTCTTAATTATGTTAAAAACTTAGAAGGAATTTCATCAATGATGATAGGCTTTGGCTATAAAGAAGAAATTGATAGAATTATAGAATATGCTGAAAATACTATTGATCCCAATTATATTCCTGACATTTCAAATAAAAAAATAACAATTGATCTTAGCACTTGTGAAGGTTGTGGAGCATGTATTAAAAGATGTCCAAATAAAGCTATTTACAGGAATTCAGACGGACTTGCTGAAATAAATTATGAAATTTGTCTTAATTGCGGATATTGCGCTCCAAAATGTCCTGTACGAGCAATTATTATGTTATAATTTTACTATGAATAAAAACAACTGCCTTGTAAATCATTTTATATTACAGACAGCTGTTTTTTTATTATGTAAATATAAGTTATTTTATAAAGTTTTTATATTAAATTGAATTTACTTTACTGGGAAATTAGAATTTAAGTGTTTATACTCTTGTGCAATATTTAAATAAATTGGTGTTATTTGATTACTTACCATCCTTACTCTATTTATTATTTCATCATAATTACAAATTACTAAATTACATATTTTAGGACATAATTTTCCACCATCTCTCATTTGCTTTATTATAGAAATTGTTTTCTCCGGAGAAAATGGCTCTTTATAACTTCTTTTTCCATTTAAAGCACTGACAATATCTGCTACAGCCACAATTCTTTGACTTTCCGTCAAATTTTCTCCTTTTAGCCCATCAGGATAACCTGTTCCATCTAATTTTTCATGATGACGTACTGCAATATCACATATGTCCTGATCAATAATTCCTTCAATAATTTCTCTTGTAATATCAATATGTGTTTTCATTATAGTCATTGCATTATTATTTAATTTTCCGGGATATTCCACTATATTCATGGGGATTGCAATTTTGCCTATATCATGCAGCATAGAACCATAATATATGTATGCCAATTCTTTTTTATTATAATTTAGGAGTCTGGCAATCTCCATACTTACACAAATCGTATCAATAGTATGCGTTACTGTATTTACACTCCTAAAATCTATTGAAAAAATCAACATAATCAAATACGAATTTATTTCTTCATTAGTAAACTGAATATTTGTTAAAAAATTTTGTAATTTATTTTCGTATTCTCCATTTAATAATTCCGCTTTAAGATTAGTTTCTTTATAACATTTTTCGAACATTTCAATATGTAATGGGTCAAATTTCAAAGCACTATGTATAGTTATTTCACTCGTTTTAAAATTATCTCTATGATTTTGTAATAAAATATCAATTCTATCTGCTAAATTTATTAAAAGTGCTATATCTTTATAATCTGAATTGATTTGATTAAATTTTACATACTCCATATGATGATATAAAATAGCTTCAGACATTTTCCCAAATGGAGTAAGATACTTTAAAAATAAATAGCCGTAAATTGAATGGTCCAAAATATTATTAGTTTCAAATTTAAGAAGTTTATCAATTTCATCAGTTTTATAAGCCCCTATGTCATGAAAAATACCTAAAATACAAATATTGTTTTTTTCTTGCTCATTATATTTGTTAGAATGTTTTAACATATTATATAATATATATGCAACTCTCCCACCATGATCCATTAAACGTTCATCTACTAATTTTAAAGTATTTCTAATAATATTAATTACATCTTTACTTTCCATAACAGATATCTTATTTATTTCATCCATGAAATAAATTTTTCTCATACTATTAGCTATTGTTATTTCTTTTTCTGGTTCCACTTCTACCTCTTATATTTTCATATTTTATTATTAATAACAAATAACTCCTCCACCGATTACAATATTATTTTCATAAAAAACAATAGATTGTCCGGGAGTTACAGCTCTTTGTACTTCATCAAATGTTGTTTGTATTTTTCCGTCTGATAATCCATGTAAAACAGCTTTGGCAGGCTTTGCGGAATAGCGAATTTTAGCTATGATCTTTTTTCCTTTATATCTCATAGGTAAATTACTGTTCCCTTCTTGTGAAACAATAAAAAAATTGTTATTTGAAATTACATTATTTGTAAATAGCTCTTCATTATCTCCAAGTGTTACAGTATTATTTTCCTTATCCATAGATATTACAAAAATTGGTTTTCCGAATGTAATTCCAAGACCTTTTCTTTGTCCAATTGTATAATTAACCAAACCTTGATGTTTTCCTAAAATTTTCCCTTCTTTGTCAATAAAATTGCCTATTTTGTTAACTTCATTAAAACTTTTTCTGTTTTTTATAAAATTAACATAATTATTATCATTAATAAAACAAATTTCTTGACTATCCTTAGTATCTGCATTATTAATGCCTTTTTCACGAACTAAATCTCTTGTTATTTCTTTATTATTAACTGTTCCAAGTGGCAATAATAATCTACTTAAAATACTTTGATTTAGTCTATATATCATATAAGATTGATCTTTCTTTTCATTATCACCTTTTTTAACAAAATACTTTTTTATTTCAGCATCATAAAAAATCTGTGCATAATGACCTGTTGCAATATAATATATTCCAAGACGGTCAGCTTCTTCTAATAAGGTCTTAAACTTAATAGTTGGGTTACATTTTACACAAGGATTAGGCGTTTCACCTACTAAATAAGAATTACAAAAATATTCAATTATATTACATTCAAATTCTTTTGAAACATCTGTATAAATAAAATCAATATTTAATTCTTTCGCTGCATTCTGGGCTTTTTCTTTTGCTTCTGACTGATCACCTAAAACATCAAAAAAAAGACCTGTAACCTCAAATCCTTCTTTTTGTAATAATAAGGCAGCGGCCGTGCTATCTACACCGCCGCTTAAACCTAGCAAAACTTTATTATTTTTCTGCAAATCATGCATATTTTTATTCCTCTATTTGACATCCATGTTCATGCTCATGTTCATCTTCATTGGGATCAAACCCTTCAAGACCTTTATATGTTTTACCCGTTTTTTGTGCATAATCATATACAGCAGATCTTATTGCATGATCAGCAAGTACAGAACAGTGCTCTTTAATTGCAGGTAATCCACCTAATTCATCAAGAACATCTTTGTTTGTCAAAGCTAAAGCTTCTTCCACTGATTTACCAATAATCATATCTGTTGCTACACTAGAAGATGCAATTGCCGAACCACATCCAAATGTTTTAAATTTTGCATCAACTATTTTATCATCTTCAATCTTAAGTGAAATTTTCATCATATCACCGCAAATAGGACTTCCGTAAGTACCTATTCCATCAGCATTTTCAATTTCACCAACATTATGAGGATTCATAAAATGGTCCATTACTTTATCATTATACATTGCCATGTTTAAATCTACCAACCTTTCTCATTAGAAACTGACGAAATGCTACGTAGTTTATCAACTACTTTTATTAATACTTCAACTGTATAATCAAGGTCTTCTTTAGTCGTAAAATCACCTATGGAGAATCTGAGTGAACCATGAATTTTTTCAACAGGAATACCTATAGCATCTAATACATGTGAAGGTACTAAAGATGCTGAAGAACATGCTGAACCAGTTGAAACAGAAATACCATTCATATCCAAATATAAAAGTAAAGCTTCTCCTTCAATGAATTCAAAAGTCAAATTAGCATTTCCGGGCAATCTCTTTTCCAAATCTCCATTTACATAAACATTAGGAATCTTATCTAATACTTCTTTAATAAAATAGTTTCGTAAAGAAGTAATTTTTTTTATATGCTCATCTAATCCTTCTTTTGCCAATTCTGCAGCTTTGCCAAATCCAACAATACCTGCTAAATTCTCAGTTCCTGCTCTTCTCTTGTTTTCTTGTGCACCGCCATTCATGTAACTAGGCAAAATTAAGCCTTTTCTAATATAAAGCGCACCTATTCCCTTTGGACCATAAATCTTATGAGCAGACATAGATAACATATCTACTCCTAATTCTTTTACATTTATATCAACATTTCCAACTGCTTGGACAGCATCAGTATGAAAAAGGATATTATGTTTTTTAGCAATTTCACCAATTTCTTTAATAGGTTGAATAGTTCCGATTTCATTATTTGCGAACATAATACTTATAAGAATAGTATTCGATGTAATAGCATCTTCTAATTCCTTTAAATTAACTATTCCCTTTTCATCGACACCAATATATGTTACTTCATATCCATTTTTCTCTAAATACTCACAAGAATGTAATATTGCGTGATGTTCAATTTTTGTCGTAATAATATGATTACCATATTTCTTTTTCAATCTGGCACTGCCAATGACAGCCCAGTTATCAGCTTCTGTTCCACAAGATGTAAAATATATTTCGCGTTCTGAAGCTCCTATAAGCTTGGCCACTTTTTCTCTTGATATATTTAAATCCGTCTTGGCACTTGCACCTAACTCATATAAGCTTGACGGATTACCGAATTTCTCAGTGAAATAAGGAATCATCTCATCTAAAACTATTTTCTTTACTGGTGTGGTTGCTGAATAGTCTAAATAAACTCGTCGCATTTATTGCTCTCCTCTCAGCTTTCATTATTATTTTTAATACTATTCTATTATACCAATTTTTTTTCAAAGATAAACAGTTATTTTTAGAAAAATAAAAAATTCCTACTATTTTACTGGGAAAGCTATTCCAAATTAAATTCCGAAAGCTTATAATTACGTCCTTCTGACTTGATAACTACAGAATATTGACCATCTGTAAGATAATCTCCTGACAGTCCGCTCATACTCCAATCAATATCCACATCAAATGATATAAAATTAAACATTTTCACATTCCTTTCAATAGTTTTGATATCCATAGATTTTACAACATCTATCTGACATCCATCTTCTATAGACTGTAATGCGTCAATATCTTTGCTGAGTAAAGGATATGTCTCAATTTTTTTTAATAATTTAACAACTTTTTCTTTATCCATATTACAATAATAAGCATTTTGTAATACGCTTGTCCTTTCTTCTAATAAATCACTTACAGTTTTTTCATGAGTTTGAACACTAAAACCTGAAAAAACAACTCCAACTATAACTATTATTGCCGGAATCATAATTAATTTATAATACTTATACAAAAACTTGTCCCCCTCTTTTTATTCTATATAAATACTATAAATTAAAAACAGCGAGAAATTTGTAAATCTCGCTGTTTATATTAATAAATATTTAATTTTCTTTCTTATTTTTTTCGACATCTTCATCTTCTACAAACTTAATTCGATCTAAATGTCCTTTAAAATGTTCTCTAAATTTTATCAAATATTCATTTCTTAATTTATGTTGTTCTTGTTTTTCTTCAGTAGTAAGTGATTTTTCTTTCGATTTTTTTGCCAATTCATTTATTCTATCTAATTTTTCCTTTGGTAACATAATTTTTTCCTATTCTAATTTTAACTTACTTTTCTTTCTAATCTAAGCTTATCTGCAATAATTGCTATAAACTCACTGTTTGTAGGTTTACCTTTGTCGTTATGTACAGTATAACCAAATAAATTGTTTATGGTTTCTATTTTTCCTCTGTTCCATGCAACTTCTATAGCATGTCTGATTGCTCTTTCTACTCTGCTGGGTGTTGTATTATTCATTTTAGCAATTGCTGGATAAAGCTCTTTTGTAACTGCACTAAGTAAATCCATATCTTCAACTACCATTGTTATGGCATTCCTTAAATATTGATATCCTTTAATATGTGCAGGAACTCCCACTTCATGAATTATATTAGTAATGTCTACTTCTAAATCATTTTTAGTATTTTCTTCTCCACTAATTATAGATCTGATAGTAGCCACTGCATTTTGATTTTGATTCTGATTTCCTTCTTGTTCTAAACCTGCCAATTGATAGATTCTTTTTACAAGAATATTCAAATCAAATGGTTTTACAACATAATATTCTGCTCCTAAATTTATAGCTTTTTGAGTTATGGATTCTTGGCCAACAGCTGATAGCATTATAACTTTTGGACTTACTTCCAGATTCATTCCGTTAATTTTTTCTAATACTCCAAGCCCGTCTAAATGTGGCATTATCATATCCAAAATAAGAACATCCACATCTTCTTGACTAACCGCATCTACTGTTTGAATTCCATCATAAACAGTAAATGCAATTTCGATATTTTCTTGAGCTTCAAAAAAATCTTTAAGAATTTCGCAAAAATCTTTATTATCGTCAGCAATTCCCACCTTTATTTTTTTCAACATCATAACTTCCCCCCTAAATTCTCTTTTAATACTTTTTTTTAGATTAGATAACAAGAATAATCATTTCCCACAACTACTATTGTAAAGATTTGCAGAATTTTTGCAAGTAATTTTTTTTCAAATATTCTGACACTATTCGACCTTTGCTTCATCCAACATCCATTCAATAAAGATTCCATAGCCCTTTTGTGGGTCATTTACAAACACATGTGTAACCGCTCCTATTATTTTATTTCCTTGAATAATAGGGCTTCCACTCATTCCTTGTACAATTCCTCCGCTCTTTTTTAATAGTCTTTTATCAGTAACTTTAATTACCATACTTTTTGTTTCAGCTTTCGACTGTCGATTAATTTTTTCAATATTAATAGTATATTTTTCTATCTTGTTTCCATCTAAAGTTGTTAAAATGTATGCTGGTCCTTTTTTTATTTCTCTTTGATAACCTACAGCTAATGGGGTTGAATACAAGGAATTTTCAATTTGGTGATATGTCTTACCAAAAATTCCAAAATTTGTATTCTTATAAAGTTTTCCTAAAGGTGAATCTGCTTCGTAAAAAATTCCTCTTATTTCACCGGGGACTCCAGCTTTACCTTGTTTAACTGATTCAACTTTTGAATTTAATAATTCACCCTCTGCTACAGAAAGAACTGTACCAGTTTCAATATCAGTTATAGCATGTCCTAAAGCACCAAAAGTTTGATTATCAGGATCATAAAATGTTAAAGTACCAATGCCGGCTGTTTTATCCTTTACCCAAATGCCAAGCTTATACAAATTGTCATCAGCTGACAAAACAGGTGTTAGATTGACATTTATAATATCACTTTTTCTCTTTATTTTCAAGTTAACTTCTTTTTTTAATTTATTAATTATTTTTTGGACTTCATTTGCATTATTTACTTTTGTTCCATTAATTTCCAAAATACTATCGCCAATTTGCAAACCTGCTTTTAATCCCGGATTAATTTTTTTCCCACTTTTATTTTCAATTTCTTCAAGTCCAACAATTAATACTCCCTTTACATCCATTTTAACACCCACAGAATGACCTCCAGGTATTAATCTTTTTTCTGGTAATACACTTATAGTAACATCTTCTGATTTTAAATCATTTTTATTAGCTTTAAAAAAATTAATATCATTATGAACCGCAGATAAACCTCCGCCAGCTAAAAATAGTGCAATAATAAGGGTCAAAACTATATATGACCCCTTTTTAATATTTTTCTTATTCATTTTACTCCTCACTAGCTCTCAAAATCCTGTAATAATTCATTAAGTTCTTCTTGTGAATCTTTCTTAATACCATTTTTAAACAATAATTGATCTTCTTTGCTTAATAGTGAAAATTCAATATTAGTTGTTCTTATTAATTTTTCGTTTCCAAAGCTATCATAATAAAATAATTTAATTTTTCCATCTATTTCTTTAACTAAATAATAATCTTTACATTCTTTTTCAATAGCTTCTGCATCCATTAGATTTTCATTATCTAATGCTCCTTCGCTAACATTTGAAACATTTGTTTTTTTATCTTTTTTTGTCCCTATAATATTATCTAAAATATCACTTTTATAATCTTCTTTTGTGTTCTTTTCTGCTACATTTTCTACAGGCTGTTTACTGTCTGCTTTAATTCCCTCAGCATCCTTTAAATCATTTGAACCTTGATTTATCCAATAACCAAATATAAAAATTCCAATTAAAAAAACATAAAAAAGTTTGCCTCTAAAAAAGCTTTTTTTCTGACTAAACATACCATCACCTCATGGCTAGTATTGTCAATTTATGCATATGTTATTCTTTAATTTTTCAAAAATTTTATCACCTATACCGTTGACATTTTTTAAATCTTCAATTTTTTTAAATAAACCATTACTCTCTCTATAAGATATTATTTTTTCAGCAGTTGACGGTCCTATACCTGTAAGCTGCTGCAATACCGTAGAATCAGCTGTGTTAATATTTATTAATTGCTTATTATCATCAGATTTTTTATTTATTCCATTATTTTCAAATTCTCCGTTAATTTTAATTAAGTCTTGCTGCTCTGTTTCTGCTTCTTCTTTTTCTTTTATCTCCTTTTTTGTGGGAATATAAATTTTTTCTCCATCAGATAATTTTTCAGCAAGGTTAATATATTTAGTTTCGCCTTCCGAAGTAATACCTCCGGCCAATTCAACAGCTTCAAAAACTCGGCTTTCTTCAGGCAGTTTTATTACAGAAGGTTTTACTACTGCTCCTGTAATATCAACATATATAACACCACTCTTTGATGTTGTTTCTACAGGCTGCTTATTTTCTAGTTCCAAATTCTCATTTTGAATCGGTTCACTGATACTAATTGTATCATCTTTTATCTTTATTTTTCCTAAATAAACAGTAAAGGCAACCACAAAGAGAACAACTCCTGCAGTTACCTTTAACGCAAATTTTTTATTTAGTCTAAATTGTAAATTGGGGATATTATTTAAGAGTTCAAAAAGCTTTTTCATATTATACCTCTCTTATTTTCGAAAAAACATTCTGAAATTCCCCTTATATATTTTCCAATCAGCTATATTTTATTACCATATATTGTAAAAGTCAACAATTTTTACACTAATCATTAACAATATTATTGTTAACTAAAATATTGTGCTAATGTAATTAAATTTTCTTTATCACTACAATATAGCTCGTTTCTTTTTATATCTATGTCTGATCTTTCTATTTTAATTTCAAAAAAATCCAAAAAAGCACCAAGTAAATTTTCTGGGCTTAAATTTGATAAACTTCCTGTGCTTATTTTTGAAGTCAACATAATATGGTTATCGTCAATTTTGTTGTGAGATAAGTTTAAAATCATTGGTTTAATATCAATTTCCACTATTTTTCCACTTTTCTTTTGTATTTTATTAATAATTATATGTTCTTGACTTAAAAACTCCGTCATTTTATATTTTAAATAATCATTTTCATTATATGGAACCTTAATATCATATTCACCATAAGAAACCATGGATGCCATTGATTTTAGATTTTTAGTAATTCTATGACATTCTAATATTCCAATGCCGTCAGGTAAAATAGAATTTACTTTCAATTTTATTTCTTTTACATCTTTATCTTCTATAGTTTCAAATTCTAAATATTCTCCAATACTGTAATAACCCAAAGAAAGAGGCTGTGCAAAGCTCATTTTAGGATGAGGATTAAATCCATGTGAATGTTGAAGTTTAATTCCTGACCTTTTAAAAGTACGTTTAAATAATCTTAACATATCTAAATGTGAAGTATATCTCATATAACCTTTTTTATAGAATTTTATAAAATATCTCATAATGTTCCCTCCTGTGAGCATGTTGTCTTTTGATTGATCCCACAGCCAACACATCCTTTTCGGCAATCACGGGTTTGAACTTCTGATTTTGCTTTTTCATTTTCTGAAATAAGAAATTCTTTAGTAAATCCTGCATCAATAAGATCCCAAGGAAGAATATCTTTATAATTTTTTTCTGAAGTATAAAAATTAATATCTATTCCAGTATCTTCAAAAGCTTTCATCCAAAGATCATATTTAAAATGCTCAGTCCATCCATCAAATTTACAGCCTAATTTGGCAGCTTGAATAATTGATTTTGAAACCCTTCTGTCACCCCTTGCAAATATTGCTTCTAAATGACTTGTTTTGTTGTTATGATAATTAAATGTTACACCTTTTATAACTCTTAATCTCTCTCTTAAATAATTATGTTTATAATTAAATTCTTCTATAGTATTTTGTGCAACCCATTGAAAAGGAGTATGCGCTTTTGGTACAAAATTTGAAACACTTATAGTTACATTAAATCGTCCGCTCTTTCCTTTTAAGTTTTTCTTAATTTCTATTATATTTTTAGCAATATCTACAATACCATCTAAATCTTCTTCAGTTTCAGTGGGTAATCCAATCATAAAATATAATTTAATATTATTCCAACCTAACTCAATAGCTTGTTCAACTGAACTGTAAATATTTTCATCTGTTATCGATTTATTGATTACATTTCTTAGTCTCTGAGTACCTGCTTCAGGTGCAAAAGTAAGCCCAGATTTCTTATACCCTTGGATTTCTTCCAGCACCTTAAAAGAGAAAGAATCTAATCTTAAAGAAGGTAATGATAAAGATACATCATTATTCCTGCACATTCCCATTAGCTCAGTTACAAGAGGCTCTATCTTTGAATAATCACTAGTTGATAAAGAAAGGATTGATAATTCATCATGTCCTGTAGTTTGTAATTGTTTTTCCGCAATTGCTTTAATTTTATTCTTTGAGCGTTCTCTTACAGGTCTGTATATCATTCCTGCTTGGCAAAAACGGCAACCCCGTGTACATCCTCTGAAAATTTCTACAACTGCCCTGTCATGAACAACCTCAATAAGAGGAACTATAGTGCTCTCAGGATAGTCCACATTATTTAAGTCATCAACAATTTGCTTTTCAATTGTATCAGGTGCTTTATCATATACTTTTTTTATTTCTAATATTGAACCATCTTCTTTATAAACAGGCTCATAAAATTTAGGCACATAAATTCCCTTTATATTAACTATTTTCTTTAAAAATTCCTCTTTTATTTCTCCTGATTCTTTCCATTCTTTATGTGCTTTACTGAGCTCAACAAGGACATCCTCACCGTCTCCTATCATAAAGAAGTCAACTATATCTGCAAGAGGCTCTGGGTTAAAAGCACAAGGACCACCGGCGCAGATAAAAGGATGACTCTCATCTCTTTCAATACTTTTAACTGGAATTTGCGCTAAATCTATCATATTTACAATATTTGTAAAAGACAATTCGTATTGCAGTGTAAATGCTAAAAAATCCATATCTTTTATTTTACTCTTGCTTTCTAATGTAAATAAAGGTAATCCTGTTTCTCTCATAAGCTTTTCCATATCTAAAGCAGGAGCAAAAACTCTTTCACAAAATACATATTCTATCTTATTTAATAAATGATATATAATTTGAAGACCTACATAGGACATTCCTATTTCATATGTGTCAGGAAATGCAAATGCAAATCTTGTAGAAATATTATCAAGATCTTTATTAACAGAATTTAGTTCACCGCCTATATATCTAGCTGGTTTTTCAATTTTCATTAAAAGCTTGTCCAATTGATGATTTACTGTCATGAATGATTTTCTCCATTTCTTTTTTTCTTTGATTTTAATAGCTTATTAAAATCAGCATAAACACCGCAGTCATATATACCTTGAAGAAGTTCTTCCTCAGATAGTTGTCCTTTATAACTACCTTTATCATTTACTATTGTAAAAAGTCTTCTTTCCAATGGTTTATATGTTTCTATTACTTTCATAGCAGGAAAATTTTCTTTACAAACTACGATTTTACTTTTATTGGATATTATACCCGATTCTATATCTTTAGAAACCTTATAAAAGATAAAACTATTCTCTTGCCTTCTTGCAATATAAAGATTAATGGCTAAAGCACATATAATTATATTGAATAAATTATATTGGAGCAAGTAAATACCTAAAATAAAAAGCAAAAATACAAATAGAAGTGAAAAACTTCTAGAAATTTTTTCAGCTCTACCATACCCCAAAAAGAACGCGAAATAAAGTTTTATAATTTTACCCCCATCTAAAGGATAAAATGGCATAAGGTTAAAAATACCTAATATAAGATTTGCAATAAGAATAGATACAAATAAATTTCTTATGAAATCAATTCTCATAAATATATAATAATTAGTAATTATATAAAAAAGTGTTGCAACTGCAATATTAAAAAGTGGTCCGCAAAGATGAATTATAATCTCATGTTTAGGCTTTATAAATTCTTCTCTGACATGAAGAATACCTCCGAATAATCCCATAGATATTTTTTCCGGAGTATAACCCAAGCATTTAGCTGCCTTTCCATGTACAAGTTCATGTAAAAATGAAAAGATTATGGAACACACAGTAAAAACGCTTCCTCCTGTCAAAGCAATAATAAAAACTAAAAGAAAAAAAGAAAAATGTAATTCAATTTTTACTTTAAAAAAATTAATCTCTAACATAATAATATTTAAAACTCAATATAGTTATTAGGATTTACCACATTTCCATTATCCCAAAGTTCAAACTTTAATTGACCATTATCGCTTTTAGAGATATAAGCTATAAGCTGCCCTTTTTTAACTTTATCTAGCGGTTTTACATAAATCTGTGTACAGCCTCCATATATTGAACTTATTCCATTTTCATGTTTTATCTTTATATACTTACCATAATCACTGCTTTCACTTACTTCTTCCACAGTTCCTCCACTCACAGAAAAAATTTGCAAATCTTCATCTGAAGCAAATGTCATTCCTCTTGAAAATCCGGAATTTTCTCCTCCAAAATAGGTTGATTTTTCTCCAAATGTTGAAATAACCTGAGCCCCATCTGTAGGAGGTGAAAAAGCCAGTTTCTCTTCCCCTTTATTAAAAGCTGCTGTAATTGATACAGGTAGCCCCTTTACTTTATCTGCCAAACCCTTTGTTGTTGCCACAATTTCACTTGTATTATAATCTTTTTTGAGTTCTGCTTTAAAAGTCTCTACAGTATTATTTACAATCGCAATATCCATCTTTTTTATTAAAATCGCAAGTAATACTATTATAATACAAGCAATAACTTGCTTAATTACTGTACTTCCCAAGTTTTTTCTTCTAGAATTTCCTCTGTATCTATTCATAAAAATACCCCTCCTTGTTTTCTACTTAAAGTAAGCATATTACAAAGATAGGGTAAATATTACTTTCTCATTAAATGAAATATTGACATACCAATTTCATTTTCAATTCGGTCAATAAAAAACTGAGCATCCTCAACTCGTTTTCCAATTCTTTCTGTGGCTTCTTTATTACCTTTATATTTATCTAAAACGTATTGCATACGTTTTTGTAATCCTACAAATTTATTTTCTTTTACCATACGGTCTGACAAACAAATTATATCCAATTCAGTAATTTTCTCTTGAGTCTTTTCTCCTATGTAAAACATATGAACCCTTACAATATCTGCTTCTTCATCATATCCCAAGCTAGAAAGATAATCTGCCCCTACATCCCAATGCTTGTCTTCAACTCTTGCAATGTCATGAAGTAACCCAGCAGCTTGAATTAAATCCATATTTAAATTATTTCCATGCTCATTTAATGCACCAGCAATTTTTAATGCAGTATCAGTTACAGCAATACAATGCCTTATGACATGTTCCGGTGTATTATACTCTTTCAAAAGTGCCATACATTTTTCTCTTGACGGATGTTTGTTATTTTCCCTTTCCATATCTTATCTCCAATATGTTCTAAATTATATAATTAAGTATAACATAAATTTTTAAGTATTGATATGTAAATAATTTGAATATAATTGTTAACCTAAAAAACATACTTTATTAAATTATTGCTTTTATCCCAATTATTATTAAAATAATACCTCCAAGCATATGAGCCTTTGATCCAAGAATATTTCCAAAGCGTTTACCAATAATAATGGCTAAAAAACTACATATAAATGTTGTTATTGCAATAATTGGAGCTGCAAAGTTAATATCTACCCCTGTGGCACAAAAACTAACACCTACAGCAAAAGCATCTATACTTGTTGCTAATGCCTGAAAAAGCAATACTTTATAAGTAAGACTAATGTTATTATTGTTATTTTGATCATCATTAAAGGAATCTTTTATCATTTTTCCCCCAATAAAGCCAAGTATTATTAAAGTTATTATTCCTGAATATTTGCTTATAAATACTGTAAAAAGGCTTCCCGCAAAATATCCCAAAAGTGGCATTCCGCCTTGAAATAATCCAAAAGCTATTGGCATGGCAAGTTCCTTGCCTTTAGTCATATTTTTATATACCATTCCATTTGTCATTGAAACCGCCACAGCATCCATACTTAAACCAATGCCAATTAAAATTATTTCTAATATATTCATAAAGTCCATCCTTTGTTTTATTTTGCAGTTTATAATATATCATACATGTAAGCATTTGTTAATTATTTTTTCATTTACAAATATTATTTCCAATATTTAATTAATTTAATATAATATTAAATTATGATTCTTTATTAAATTATACATTTAGTTTTGTTATAATAATTAAATATATTTATGTAAAAGCCTTTAAAAACAATAAATATAATATCTTATAATTAAATTTACAATAATATTATTATGGTATCTAAACAAATATTTCCAAATAGCTTCCTCCATGTATTTTTGAAGCTTTACAATTATAAACCATTATTTTTTTATCTATAGATGCTTTTAATTCCTCAACATGAGAAATTATTCCTATGAGCCTATCTCCTTCACTAAGTTGATTTAAAACGCTTATTGCTTGATCAATTGAATCAGAATCTAATGATCCAAACCCCTCATCTATAAACAGTGTATCTATTTGAATTCCTCCCAATCTGTTCTGAATAACATCTGATAAGCCTAATGCCAATGCCAACGCTGCTTTAAATGATTCTCCTCCTGAAAGCGATTTAACACTGCGAATCTTACCTGTATAATTATCAAATATATCTAATTCAAATACTACTTGAGATTTTAGATTGTTTCCATATTCTTTTCGCTTCAATTCATATCTATTTCCTGTCATTTTGCTCATTCTCTTATTAGCTTGTTCAATAATTAAGGAGAAATAAGCAGCTTGTACATATTGCTCAAATACAATTTTTGATTTACCTGCTAATGTTCCATTTGCAGTTTCATAAAGCTCTTTAATCATTAAAGAATTTTTCTCTGAATTTTCATATTGATTAATAAATTTTTCAATTTTTTCTTTTACAGATATATTTTGAAAAACCTTCATAGAAATTTCATTTTTCCTTTGTGAAATAAAATTTCTTTCAGATTCATTTTTTTCTATATCTTCATGAAATTTCTCGGTATCTATATAACTTTTACCTTTTGTTTGATTTTCCAAATGCAATATTAATAATTTTACTTCATTTAAACTGGAAGTATAGGTATTTACTGATTCTTCAAGCTTATGTACTTCTTCCTGTAAAAGAATCGCATTTTTATATTCCATCTCATCTTGAAATCCTAAATTTTTAATTTCGTTTTTATAATTTTCTTCATTTATAATAAATTCTTTCTCATAATTAGGAAGTATATTTTTTTGTTCTCCATAAACAGCAGATTTTTCATCCAAAACTTTTTTTGAATCATTATAATTTTTCTCAGAAGTTTCTAGTTCAAGCATTAGTTCCTTCTTTTTCTCTTTCATTACTTCTATTTGCTTTATTGCTTCTTTTTTACTTAAACTACCAATATTTTCTTCAATATTCTTTAACTGACCCTTTTTTTCATATAGAACTGTATTTATCTCCTGTAATTCCTGTTGTTCATTACTTAATATATTTTCATTATTATTAAATATTTGTTCAATCTTTAGCAATCTCTCTTCTTGTGTTTTTAATAATACTTGATAATCTTTAAGATTATCTAATTCATTTTTAAATATATTATTTTGAGAGACCAAAGCATTAAAAAAATAATTAATAATACTTTTTATATCTTCTATAGAAGAATACTTATCTTTATCAATTGGTGTATCACTTTCTCTTCTTATAATTTTTTCTGCTTGGTTTTTGATTTGCAACTCAATTGATTCAATTTCTGCTTTTTTTATTCCTAAAGCTTCACTTAATTGTTTTAAAGTATTAAACATTACCTCTAGATTAAGTTTTTTATTTTTAAGTTCTTCCAAAGATAGTGTGTTTTTAGAAAGCTTTGCTTTATTAGGATGATGGATAGAACCGCAGACAGGACAAGGATCACCTGAGGCTAAATTATTTGCAAGGATTCCAGCCTGCTCTCTTAAATATAATATTTCACATTCATTATATTCCCTTTGAAGGATTTCCACTTCAGATTCAAACTCCTTATATTCACCTGTTTTCATATCATAATGATTACTCATTTCAAAATACTTTTCAACATTGCTTAAAACATCTTCACACTGCTCTGTTTTTTGATTATTTAATTCTATATCATTTTTTAGCTTTGAAATTTTAATTTCATTTTCCATAAAAAGCTGAGGGATATTTGATAATTCTCTTTTACTTTTTAAAAAAGAGTTTTGCTTTTCGTTCAATGCTATGATACTTTTATTTTTATCTTCGTACACTTTGCTTAATTTATTTATTTCTTTTCTTAATGAATCTGACATTTCATACTTAGATATTTTAGATTCCCATGTAGCTATTTCTCCTATCAAATATTCTATTTCTTTATTATTTTCTTTTTTCTCTATAAAAATATTTTGCAATTTGTATACTAATTCACTCTGCTCATCGATAAAAGTTTCTAAGTTAAGGCATCTATTACTTATTTTTTTAAATTCATCTTTTGATTTTATATAGTTTTTTTCAATTGGTATTATTTTACTTGATTTTTGAGCAGAAAATAAAACTTCATTGTTTTTATTCATTTCATGTTTCTTTTCTTCTAATAAGTCTCTCTCCTTTATCTTTTTTTCTAATTCAATAAATAATAAATTATTTTCTTCCGCTTTTGCCATTTCATTTGATATTTCCCTGATTATTATTTCTATTTGTCGTATTTTATCTAATAGCTCATTTTCTTTTTTTACATCTTCGTCTATTAATTTTTCCAGTAATATACCTATTTCAAAGACTTTATGAATATTATTTGAGTCTCTTATTTCCTTAATATTTTCATAATAACTATCATTTTTATCGCAAGAAATATCATTTATATATTGCAATATACTTCTTTCATAACTTTCCCTATCCTTTTTTACGTTAAAATACATATTCTTTAATTCTTCTTGAAAACTAACAAAAATATTTGTATTAAAGATACGCCTTAATATATCTCCTCTTGTTTTACTATCTGAATTTAAAAGATTTAAAAATTCACCTTGTGCAATCATTGCAATATTTCTCCATTGCTTATAATTTACCCCTAAAATATCTTCGATTGCTATATTTACATCTTTCCATTTATTTATAACCTTATTTTTAGGTAAATATAAAACGGCTTCTGCTTGCTTTATTGTTGTTCCATTTCCTACTTTTTTTACTCTTTCATACTGAGGGCTCCTATATACTCGATATTCTTCTCCTTTATGCTTAAAAGAAAGTTCCACATAAGTTTCCGTATATCTGTCTGCAAAGTCACTACGTAATGTATCTACAGTACGAGTACTGCCGCTGACATTACCAAATAAAGCATAAGTTATTGCATCAAAAATTGTAGTTTTCCCCGCTCCTGTATCTCCTGCAATTAAAAATATACCCTTATCACCAAACTTAGAAAAGGGTACATTAATTGTTTTGGCATAAGGTCCATATCCACTCATCGTAAGCAAAATAGGCTTCATTATGCCCCACCTCCCATAATTTTTTCCATTATACTACCAATTAGTTCTCTCTGATCATTACTCATTTTAATCCCGTTTTGTTCTGTATAAAAATTTTCAAATAATTCTATAGGACTTTTTTCAGATATTTCATTTGTTGATAGATTAACCTCAGATTCTCTTTTTCTTGATTTAGAATTTTCGAATTCAAGCCTCATAATATTAGGATAAACTAATCTTAATTTTCCAATAGGATCCATTATGCTTTCTTCATCTGTAAGTATCACGGATAAGTAATCCTCTTTATCTCCTATATTGTATACTTCTGGCTTCAAAAGTTCCTTAATAGGACCTTTTATCTCTCTAAGATCTTTTCTTGATTTTAAAGGTATTGTTCTAATATTTATATCTTGTTTTGAACCCATTTCAATTATAGTTGCAGACTTTTTTTGATGTACTTCTGAAAAAGAATACTTTAATATTGACCCTGAATATCTAATAGTATCTCTAGCCATTTTTTGAGGTCCGTGCAAGTGCCCAAGTGCAACATAATCAAAGCTATCAAATAAACTAACATCAACATTATCAACCCCACCCACATTAACCATTTCTGAATCACAAGTTTCAGGTATTATACCACTGCCTGTAACAAATTGGTGTGCAATCAAAATATTTCTATTGTCACCATTTATTTTTTCATTTTCTAATATAGCTCTGATTGCATCTTCATATGTTAAAATCTCATGATTTTTAAAATAATGTCTAACCATCGACGGTTTTAAAAATGGCATCATATAAATATGTACATCACCCCATTTATCAGAAATTACTTCTTTCTTTAAATTCCCATCAAAACTACCAGAAATATATATCCTTCGTTTAGACATAATTCTACTTCCATAATTTAATCTCTCCCCGGAATCATGATTTCCGCTTATAATAAAAATGGAGCAATCAAATGCAGAAAGTTCAGTAATAAAATTATCAAACAGCTCAACTGCTTCAGCAGAAGGAACAGCTTTATCATATATATCTCCAGCTATTATAACCGCTTCCGGTTTTTCAGAAACAATTATTCCAATAATACTATCCAAAATATATTTTTGATCATCTATCATAGAAAACTCATATACTCGCTTCCCAAGATGTAGATCAGATATATGTAAAAATTTCATAGAGTCCTCCATAGTTATATACCAATAGTTTATGTATTATAGATTATTGTGCTTCATTATATGTTACTATATAAATCATTAATTAAATCTGCAATCTTAAACTATATCTTACCATTTTTATTAGCAACCATCAAACTATATTTAATTTTAAATCTATAATTTTATCTTTACATTTCTATGTACTCCTACACAAGCAAAACTTGTTTCGCTGCCTTTTTTCTAAATTCACAAAGTGAATTTAATGGAAAAACGGACAGCAGCACGAAATGCTGGAATGAGCACAGCGAATGTTGTCCTGTTTTACACTGCGGCTAAAGCCGCGTAAAATAGGCAGCTTCCCGCCAAATAATGATACTTGGCTAGGTTTTAATATATTTAATATTTTATCTAAAATAAAAATACACCCCATTTGGAGTGTATTTTTTACTAAACTGGCAACGTCCTACTTTCCCAGGCAGCTTCCCGCCAAGTATCATCAGCGCTAATGAGCTTAACTACTGTGTTCGAGATGGGAACAGGTGTGACCTCATCGCTATTATTACCAGATCTTCGCTTGTTAATTTTTCATATTACTTTGTTGCTAACTTCTTTCAGCCTCAATCATGTATGTTAATACACTCTTTCGCCTTTTCTCGTTGCGCCTCGTTATATAAAAAACGCGATTTATTTTACTCATTATTTTTGTGTAATACTATGTCATATTTTCTTTCATCCTCAGTTAAGTACACTAGTACATGCCTTCGTCTTCAATCAATATTCCTTGTCTTACTCAAAACTAACTTCGTAATTAAGAGTATTGTACCCTCAAAACTGAACAATGTCAAATCTTTTTCCTTGAAACCTTGGTCAAGCGTTCGACCTATTAGTATCGGTCAGCTTAATACATTACTGCACTTACACCTCCGACCTATCAACGTGATAGTCTCTCACGGGTCTTACCATTTAATGGAGGAAATCTTTTCTTGTGGGGGGCTTCGCACTTAGATGCTTTCAGCGCTTATCCCGTCCATACTTAGCTACCCAGCTATGCCCTTGGCAGAACAACTGGTGCACCAGAGGTATGTCCATCCCGGTCCTCTCGTACTAAGGACAGCTCCACTCAAATTTCCAACGCCCACAGCGGATAGGGACCGAACTGTCTCACGACGTTCTG
>NZ_KE384518.1:0-214754 GCF_000426305.1 Anaerovorax odorimutans DSM 5092
TGTGTACGCGAGGTGTACAAACTCCAATTTTTTTAATATTTATTTATTAAACATTATTGATTTTTCAACGTTAATAAGCATACTGTTTCTATATGTCATTATTTCGAAACATCCCTTCATTAATTTTCGAAAGTTGATTGTAATCATTAAAATCTACCACCTTAATTATACCTAATTCTTCACCTTCTTCTGAATATATAGTACCTGTACTGTCAACATTTATTTTATCCGTGTTAAGTAAAATAGGTCCGTTTTCTCCCATTACCCTACCCACATGCTGCAGGCTAAGATACCCTTCATCATCTAAAGTAAACGACCCATTTCTAGTATATAAGCTTCCTTCATCAGTTTGGATTTCAAAAAAACCCTTATCCACAATTGCGAAATCCAAAGGTCTGTCTGTTTCTTCAAAAACACCTTGTGTATAATTTGTTACCGATTCATCTATTGTTCTAATCATTGAAGAAGTATTTAACGGCTTACTGCCGCTCTTATCTTTATTCCCTGTTCTATATAAAAGTTCCTCCTGAAATGTTTTGGACACCAGAGTATCTCTTTTGTATCCAGGTGTTGATACATTTGCCATGTTATTACTTATAGTATTTAAATTCCTGTTCTGCGAAAGCATACCCGATGCAAGGGTATAAAAACCTTTTAACATTTTATTTTCCCTTCTAATCTTTAAAATAATTTTCTACATACAATCTTAACTTTCTCAACGCTGCAGCATGAATTTGTGAGATACGCGGCTCACTAACATCCATAACCCTTGAAATTTCTTTCATGCTTAGCTCTTTCCTGTAATATAAAGAAACAACCAATTGTTCCTTTTCCCTTAACGATTTTACTGCTTCATTCAATATTTCTGAAAGCTCATTTCTTTCTAAGTTTCGAGCCGGAATATGATCAGTCTGAGATTCTATAAGCTGATCTGAAATAAAATTTGTTTGAAGACTATCCATTAAAGTATCTAATGACAATAAATGATATAGATTTGTATCACCCAATGCTTTTAAATACTTGTCAAGGCTCATTCCTAAATAATCAGCAATTTCTTTATCCTTAGGATATCTGGCAAGCTTAGAAAACAATTCATTATATGCTTTGTCAATATCTTTACCTATCTTGCGCACACTCCTGGGAACCCAATCCTGCTTTCTTGCAATATCAATAATAGTTCCTCTTATTCTTAGAGAAGCATAACTTTCAAACTTTACATTTTTAGAGGCATCAAATTTATCTATTGCCCCCATTAAAGCTATAATTCCTTCATTAATCATATCTTCTATATCAGTAAAACTTACATAAACCCCTCTCATCTGCATAGCAATAGTTTTTACAATATAGCTATATCTAATTACTAGCTCTTGCTTAAGCTTTTCTTCTTTGGTCTCCCTATAAATCGAAAATAATTCCTCATTTGTTTTAGACTCTAATTCACTGGATAGAAGCATAAATCACCCTCACATTTTTAAACAACAATATTTCCTACTGCTTGAATTTGTATATTGTTTGCAATCTCTCCAAAAGATAGGACATACAAATTTGGATAAAATTGTTCAATCATTCTATAAAAATAAAGACGTATTACATTACTTGTTAAAATAATCGGAGCCTGTGATAGTTCGGTGAACTTAGGTAATTGCTCTTTCAATTGTCCGATAATGCTCTGCATCACATCAGGACTCATGGCTAAATATACTCCTTGTTCATTTCTTGTCAAACTTGATAAAATCGTTTTTTCTAATTCAGTATCAAGGGTCAATACTCTTAGCTGACCATTTTCACAAAATTTTCTCGTAATAGTACGTTTTAATGCCATTCTTACATTTTCTATCATAACATCCACATCATTAGTTGCTGCCGAAGAATCTATCAAACTCTCTAAAATTGTAACCAAATCCTTTATCGGTACGCCTTCTTTCAGCAGATTAAATAATACCTTTTGAAAATTTCCATAAGAAATTATATTAGGAATTGCTTCCTCAACTAACTCCGGAGAAATTTTCTTTGTATTTTCTATTAATTGCATAACTTCCGCCCTGGTAAGCAGCTCATGTACATTGCGCTTAATAGTCTCAGACAAATGGGTAAGCATAACAGATAATGGATCAATTACGGTATATCCGTATATTTCAGCCAAATCCTTTTTGTCCGATGTAATCCATTTGCTTGGAATACCATATGCAGGCTCTATCGTATCGATACCATCAATTTCACCAGTAGGATTAGGCGGTTCAAGGGCCAAATAATAGTCTACTAAAATCTCACCACTGCTTATTTCTTCTCCCTTAATTTTAATTACATATTCATTAGTGTTTAAAACTGCACTGTCTCTTAATCTGACAGATGGAACTACGAATCCCATTTCCTGCGCAAACTGTCTTCTGAATATAACAATTCTGTTTATTAAACTTCCTCCACTATTTTCATCTACTAAAGGTATTAGACTATAACCAAATTCCATTTCTATAGGTTCTACATTTAGCAACGAGTAAATATTGTTTACATCTTTAAAATATGAATCTTCATCAAATTCTTCCTGCTCATATTCTTGATTCACAATTTCATCTTCAACATTTTGCTTCTTCTCAGCACTTATTAACCTTATACCCAAAGAAATTAATATTACAGCAAGTATTATCGGCTGTACAGGAGGTGCTCCCGGAATGAATACCAAAAGTCCGATTATAACGCCCGATATTACCAAAACTCTAGGCTGTGATAAAAACTGTTTTGTTACATCCTGATTTAAATTACTCTCTGATACAGACCTTGTTACTATCATACCTGTTGCGGTGGATATAAGCAGTGCCGGTATTTGTGAAACAAGTCCATCTCCAATTGTAGCAATGGAATATACTTGCAGAACTTCAGAAAATGGCATATTACTTTGCACAATACCTATGATTGTACCTGCAACAAAATTAATCAAAGTAATTACGATTGCCATAATAGCATCGCCCTTTACAATCTTTGTTGCACCATCCATAGCCCCGTAAAAATCTGCTTCTTTTTCAATTTTATGTCTTCGTTCTCTAGCTTGTTCTTCTGTAATCAATCCGGAACTAAGGTCTGCGTCAATTGCCATCTGCTTTCCTGGCATAGCATCTAAAGTAAATCTGGCTGCTACTTCTGCAACACGTTCAGCTCCTTTAGTAATTACTATAAATTGTACCAATACAATTATTAGAAATATAATAACACCAACTACTACATTCCCCTGAAGTACAAAACTTCCAAAAGTTTTAATAACTTGACCCGCTTCACCCTGCTTAGTCAAAATCAATCTGGTTGAAGAAACATTAAGCGCAAGCCTAAACAAAGTGGTAATCAAAAGAAGCGATGGGAATATGGAAAATTCCAACGTTTCACTTATGTACATTGTAGTCAATAATATTATTAAAGATATTGTGATGCTAATAATAAACATCATATCTAATGCAAAAGGGTTAAGAGGAATTATTAATAACAAAACGACAATAATTACAAATATAGCCACAGTGTTACTAAATATTTTTTTCATTTATATCTCCGTTTATTCTCCTGTAATAACCATTCTAAGTCTTGTAAACTGATCAGAGATCTGATTTGCCATATATTGATACTGCAATTGGGTTCTGGCCAGTTCTACATTTTCCACATCAACATTTACATTGTTTCCATCCATTCTGATACTCTCATCGTCACTTTGATGTATCATCATTTTAGAATTTTGAATTTCCTTTGCAATATCACTGGATTTTGCAAATTGTCCGTTACCAAATTTTGAAAGATTACTTCTCAGTTCATCTTCAAACGTTACGTACTTTGCTTTGTATCCAGGAGTATCACCATTCGCCACATTTTCTGATATAACTCTTTGTTTCTGCCATAAAAAATCTAAGCTTTTTTGGCTTAAATTAATTGCATTATTGTTTAGCCAATCCATTAAGTTAACTCCCCTTCTTTTTTATATTTATAAATTTATATATAATTAATTAATTATACTATTTTTTTGACAAATAAACAACTGATTTTACATTATATTACTTTATTTTTCAAAATTTTTTTATAATTCTCATTAAAAAAGACCGAGATTATGAACTGACCCTCATAGGTTGGATTTTTAGGTCTAACCTACGGGGTTACATCATTGATCTGGTCTTTTTCATTTGAATATAAATATTCAAAATATTATATTATCGTATTTAAAACATTAAACATATACAAGTATTGATTTTCTATAAGAATCCAACCTCAAAATGTGCACTGTTAGGATCTTCCGTATCTATAGTAAAGTTCATAACTAATGGTCCTGCTTTATTTCCCGACTTGTCATAAATAGAATAATTAAAGCGAATACTTCCATTATTCACCATGTCAGTAAATTTAATAATTACACCTTTTACAGCACCATTTATATCAGTTGTGCTCTCTATACTATAACTACCTCCGGAAACTTGAAGTTTACTGTTTAATACAGCTTCCGTCAACGGCAGCAAATCTCCATTTTCAGTTTCTGTATAATATAAAGGTTTATTAAATGTAAGAGAAAGCTCACCGTCACACTTGTAAATACCTGAAGGAGAAGTTATATTCGTAATAATTGTATTTGCATATAATCCTAACGGTGTCTTATCAAGTGGTGTCATACTGGAAATAGAAACCACGTCGGAAGGATCTCCGAATTCTTTTTCAGCTACTGCATAAAAAGTATAGTATTTTTCAGTTTCCAATGAGCTGCATGAAATTTTCACCGATTTATATTTAGTTGATGTGACTTCTCCATAAGATACAGCTTTTGCATCTTCACTATTGTATTTATCCTTTATCTGCTGTGCCGTTGGCTCTGCTTTTCCTCCAGGGAAAGTTGTACCCTTAGGGTATACAATCCAATATATGGTTGCATCACTGTCAATGGTTGTAGACACTGTTACCGATCCATCATCCGAGCTGGCTACTCTTGGCCCATCAACAAATTCAGGAGTTGTAACAACAGTAGTGGAAACATCTTCTTTTTGCACATCAGAGAATTCCGGAGGATTTCCCTTTATAAGATAATATACTTCATAGTCCGTTGCCGGCTCCAACCCTTCTATGGATGTAACATACTTACTGTTTCCATACGGAATTTCTAAATTACCTATTTTACTTCCTGAAGGTCTGTAACTTCCGTTGATTATACTCAAAGCGCTTGGCGTAGATGAAACAGTACCTTTTTTAACTGCTAAATAATATAATGTTGCACTTTTATCTGCACTGGCAGTCAATTCAACTGAAGTTTCCTCGCCGCTGCAGTCAAAGAATTTCAAAGTAGGAACTACCGTATCTATAAAGTAAGCAGTACATTTAAAATTATCAGGTTTATTGATTTGATAAATCTTTCCTTCTTTTATCATTGAATCTAAATTTTCTTTTACACCTTTAACTATTACAGTAAGATTTTTATTAGTTCCTGCAATTCCTTTAGCACTTATATTAACATTCCGATTCCATGTATCTCTTTTTGTATTTCCTTCAACTTCTGTAAATGAAATATAGTATTCCTTTTCACTTAAGGAATTAAAATCATCAAATGAATAATTGCTGCCACCTCCTGCTTTATTTATAAAATATGCTATAGTATAAGGTTTCTCTTTCGGTAAGAAAAAGTTCCCTAATAATTTTTTACCGTTCTTGTCTTTCACATATAGATTAAAATAAACATCTGTATCTGATTCTAAAACAGTATCATAACATAATTCATCATTATCTGATTTTTCTTTTGGCTTTATTTGAAATGCTATATCTAAATTAGGATATGTGTCAGGGGCTTCTATCTCATTAAAAGTTATACTCGGTACCAATTCCGTAGTGGTAAATGTAAGTTTTTGTAATTTTGATTTATTGCCAGCGCTATCCTTCATAGCTATATAAAAATCATATGTGGTTTTATTTGATAAGCCGCTGATATTAAAAGTTGTTTCACTGCTTCCGCTGCATGATACAGTATTACCTTGCAAAGAACCCGAAACATTTTGTGCTAAGAGTTTATCAATTGTAGGTGCACTGGATTTTTCCGGCAAAAGTGCCCAATATGCAGTACAATTTTTTGATGGCAGAACACTTATTGTAGCACTATTCTTTGAAATGGATTTAGTCTTAGGGTATCCATTTTCAAAACTAAGAGGACTATTGTCTACAGTTTCAAAAGTATTTTTTTCTATATCTGAATCATCTTCTCTTAGATCTACTAATACTGCATATAATTTATATTCTACGCCTCCTTTAAGTCCTGATAGTTTAACGGTAACTTCCTTATCGTTTAAAATTCCCATATTACCGGATTTTGCAGCATTACTGCTGTTCAATTTAGTTAGATCATCTAATGAAACCGATCCATCTGTGGACTCTTTTAACATCCAATATACCTTCCCCGGCTTATTTACCTCAAACAGTACATCCGCAGAAGTGGCAGTGATTTCTTTAATTTTTGGATATCCGCTTTTAAATTTTGGTTTTAATGAATCTAATTCTGCATCCTGATTTGTCATTTTTTTCCCATTGATTGTTGTCGTAATTCCCGGTCTTATAATAATATTTTCAGGCAGCATAGAAATGTTTACATTATCTGAGTTTACTACTACTGAATCAACTTCTCCTTCACCTGTTACAGTAGTATTTGTATCAATAAACATCTCTTCTGTATCTGTATCTTTTTCAAGAAATACCTTTGATCCTGCACCAAGCTCATCTACAGTCAATCTGGAAATATAGCCTTTATGTAAGGAAAGAGAATTTCCTTCTCCCATAATTTTAATATCTTCAAAATCTCCTGAAAGTTCTAATTTTGTTCCGCTTTCCCCTTTTAAAATTATATCATTGAATGCAGAATCTCTGACATTTCCTTCTTCTAAATATGCATTGCTTTTTATTGTAGTCGTATTAATTGTAGTATCCCCTTCTGCTCTGAAGCTGATTTTCTTGCCAAAAACGGAATCTATAATAAGATGATTAATATTACAATCAGTGAGGACAACACTGTTTTCACCTACATTGCTTTCTCCTGTTCCGCTTACAATCAAGTCTCCTTCAACAGTAACATTTTCTAAACTAGTATATCCTAATCCAACTCCTGCTGTTATATACAAGTCACCTGCAACGTTTGTGTTTTTCAAACTTGCCCCAGACTGTATAACTGAAACATTTCCTTTAGTATACCCATAGCTGTTATATCCCCTATCTTTTACAATATATCCTGCAACTTCCGATAATACCTTAGCCATTTCACCACGCTTCATCTGGCCATTTGGTCTGAATGTATTATCAGGGTAACCTTTTATATAGTTCTTTTCTGCAGCAGCATTTATGTAATCCTTACTCCAGTTGCTGAAATTTCTGCTATCCTCAAATTCAAAGTTATCTTCATTTATTCCTTCAATTTTCAAAGCTTTGCAAAGTAATACAACAGCTTCCTCTCTTTTTAATAGTCCATCAGGATTTGCCTTATTTTTCCCCGAACCTTCAAAATATCCTTGTTTTGCGGCAATTGAAATATCATCAGCATACCATGCATTTTTATCTACATCTTTAAACTTCTTTACACCTTTTTCGGTATACCCAAAAGCTCTGTTAATCATAGCCACAAACTCAGCTCTTGTAATGGCGTTTTCCGGATAAAGTCTTCCATACGAATCACCCTTCATTACGTCTTGATTTACCAAGTTGTTTAAATACGTGCTTGCCCAGTGTTCAGAAGAAGCATAACTCTCCGAATCCCTGCCCATGTCAACAAATATCATACTTGTAAAAAAAACAACGGATAGAGTTACTGCCCCTATTTTTTTCATACATTCTTTGACTGTAATTTTCATTTTTTCTCACCCATCCTATTTGAAATTTAATATATTTACCTGATCAACACTATTACTAACATGTAATGTATCTACATTTATTATAATAACAATTTATTATAGTTACAATTTATTTTTTTCTTCATCTTTATTTTCTTCTTCTTTATTTTTTCCTTCATTTTCTTTTTCTTTATTTTTTTTCTTTTTATTTCCTAATTGAGTTTGAAATACAAACTGTCTTATAATGCTTTCCTGAGAAGCTTTCATATCAATAAATTGGCATCCATAAGAATATACATTATTTTTTTCCTTTGTTTCTCTTAGTATTTTCATTTCCAATATTATAGGAAAACGGCCTAAAGTAAAATCTGTTATTATATGATCCCCCACCTCTAAGTTTTCATTTTTACCCTCCGTTATAAAACATGCACCCCCTGCGCTGATATCTTTAAATCTAACAGGTATTTTAACAATAGCTCCATTATCCTTCGGTTCTTTTGAAACAGCTTCTACCACTTCAACATAATTAATACTCACTTTAAAATCTTTACGCCTTTGAACATGCTCCAAAAATTTTAAATGTTCAATATGTACACGTCCTTTTAATATATATCCTGCTCTTCCTGTATATAAAAGTATACCTTTATCATCATTGATTATATTTAATCTCACAGGACGGCCTTCTGTAAGAGTACCTTTTTTAGCCTCTGTAATATCAATATATATAATAGCTCTGTTTTTTTCTTCTTCAATTTTTAATAATTTTCCGGGGATTTTTTGAGTATCTGCATCATCAAGAATTAGTATTATCTGAGCCCCATCTAATTTATCCGTGTTCCTATTGCTTTCGTTCATTTAGTTTAATCCTTTTTTTTAAATTCTTTAAGCAGTAACGTTATTTTATTTTCCATTTTGTCGATATACTATTTGAGATAATTTTTAAGGTGGTGTAAAAATATGGATAATAGTATGGAAAATATGTTAGATATGTATCTCTTTGAAACAAACACTCTAATTGAACAATTGGATGAAATATTGCTAAATGCAGAAAAGGCTGAAAGTTTTACTGATGATGATATAAATGAAATATTCAGAATCATGCATACAATAAAAGGTTCTTCTGCAATGATGCAGTTTTCATCATTAATGAACATTGCTCACAGAATAGAGGATTTGTTCTTTTTCATTCGTGAAAATGGAATTCCTGAGAAACATCGTCTCGCATTGTTTGATCTAATGTTTCGTTCTAATGATAAATTAAAATCACAGATCAGTAAAATTGAAAACGACGAACCTCTCAATGATAATATCGACGATTTTATACAAGAAGTTAATACTTTTCTTGAAATATTTAAAGGCGATATTGAAAATCAAGAATCTGACTCTGAAAGTTCGTCCTTACCTGTCAGTAATGAAAACAACGATACACAGAATCAGTCTGATTCAAATAAACATTCTATTACAATTTTCTTTGACGAAGGAAGCGGCATGGAAAATTTAAGAGCTTTTATGTTGATAACTTCAATAAAAGAATGTTATTCAGATTTCAGTTATTATCCTGAAAATGTTGAAACTGATTCTTCTACCAGCGAATATATTTCAGAACATGGTTTTAAAATCAGTTTTTCAAATGATAAAAGCTTAGATGATGCAATTGCTATTATTAAGAGTTCCTTGAATATAAGAACATATGAAGTCTCAGAAATTGCTGAAGACAAAACGGAAGATATTAAAGAAGAAAAAGCAGCAGTTCCTTCTGTCAACAATACTGCAAATACATCAAAACAGAAGGTAAATACAAACACAAACAACGAATCAGCTCATAAAAAACAAAGTCTTATAAGCGTTAACCTATCAAAATTAGATAAATTGATGGATATTGTGGGAGAAATCGTTATTACCGAATCTATGGTAACTTCATCTCCTGAACTGCAGGATATAAAACTTGATAACTTTACCAAATCTGCACGTCAATTAAGGAAATTAACAGATGAACTTCAAGACACAGTTATGTCAATAAGAATGGTTCCTGTTTCCGGTGCATTTCAAAAAATGAACAGAATTGTTAGAGATATGGGACAAAGCCTTGGGAAAAATGCAAAACTTACTATTATAGGTGCGGATACTGAAGTGGATAAAACAATTGTGGACAGCATAGGAGATCCTATTATGCATATGGTAAGGAATTCCATGGATCACGGTCTGGAATCCAGTGAATCTGAAAGAACTGCTTTAGGCAAAGACCCTCAAGGTGAAATAACTTTGATGGCAGAGCATACTGGCAGTGAAGTTTTAATTTCCATAAGTGATGACGGCAAAGGAATCAATACAGAAAAAGTTCTTTCAAAAGCTAAGGAAAATCAACTGCTTGTAAAACCGGAAAATGAATATACAAAAAAAGAAATATTACAGCTTCTATTATTACCGGGCTTTTCCACAAAAGATCAAGTTACAGAATATTCCGGAAGAGGCGTAGGTATGGACGTTGTTAAAAAAAATATAGAAAAGGTAGGTGGGGTGGTAACCATTTCCAGCGAAGAAGGTCAAGGTACATGTACTACCTTTAAAATACCTCTTACATTAGCTATTGTAGACGGTATGGAAGTATCTGTAGGTTCATCTATTTTCACCATACCGATTATGAATATAAGACAATCATTTAAAGTATCACCTGAAGAAATTGTTTATGACGTGGACAGAGGAGCTATGATCCGCAAGATGGACAATTATTATCCTATTATTCGCATACATGAACTTTATCAATTAGAAACGAATATAACGGATATAACCGATGGAATAATGATTTGGGTTGAATCAGGAGATAAATCCTACTGCTTATTCGTGGACGAATTGAAAGGTGAACAACAAGTAGTAGTTAAACCTCTTCCTTCTTATTTGAATCAATTTAACATAAAAAATTCAGGTATTGCCGGCTGTACCATATTAGGTGACGGTAACATCAGTATTATTTTAGATATTTCAAATCTATATGATGCTGCGGTTTTCTAAAAGTCAGCAAATAATGTAAATTTAACTGTTTAATAAATATTTTTGTTAAACTTTTTATAGGAGGTTAATTGATATGGCAAATGAAATAGAAAGAGATACTTTGGACATTACAGATAATTCAGAGGCTCTAAACGATAACACAAAAAAATTCTTAACATTTCTTTCCGACGAACTCTACTTTGCAGTTGATATTGGATATGTAATAGAAATTATAACTTCATACAATATCACTCATCTGCCAAGAGTACCCGAATATGTAACAGGTATTATAAATCTCAGAGGGCAGATTATACCTATTGTTGATATTAGAATCCGTACAGGAAGGCCCCTTATTGAATATACTGATAAATCATGCATTATTGTCTTAGAAATAAACTCTATGATGATTGGAATAATAGTTGATGAAGTATCTCATGTTGTGGATGTTAAAACTGAAAATATTTCTCCATCACCTTCCAAAAATAAGCAAGAGCTCGTAAACGGAATCGCACGTGTGGATAGTACAGTAAACTTAATTTTAGATTGTGAAAGTCTAGTACAATAGTCAATTTTAATTTAGAGAGGTAGTATATGCTTGAAATAACACAAACAGATTTTTTGCGTCTTGTTAAATTTGTAGAAAAAAATTACGGAATTGACCTAAGCAAGAAAAAGCATTTAATTGAAGGCAGGTTGTCAAATTTTATAACAGACAAAGGCTTTGCCGATTTCAGCAGTTATGTTGATCATATTCTTAAAAAAAATACTGCTGATGTTCAGGAATTATTAAACCGTTTAACAACAAATCATACTTTCTTTATGAGAGAAAGTACGCACTTTGATTTCTTTAAAAATACAATTTTACCGCAATTTGAGCAAAAAAATAAAAATAAAGTACTAAGTATTTGGAGTGCAGGATGTTCTTCCGGTGAAGAACCTTATACCCTTTCAATGATTTTAGCCGACTACTTTGGGCCAAAATTTAGCCAATGGGATACACGTATACTAGCTACAGATATTTCGCAGAAAGTTCTTTCTCAAGCTAAAGAAGCAGCATACAGCGAAAACTCTATTGCAAATGTACCTGACAGCTGGAAAAAAAATTATTTTATGAAGTCTGGCACAAAATATACTATAGTTCCTAAAATAAAAGATAATGTAATATTTCGTATGTTTAATTTAATGGATCCTATTAAGTTTAAAATGAAATTTGACATTATTTTCTGTAGAAATGTAATGATCTATTTTGATCAGCCTACAAAAGATGCTTTAATAAACCGTTTTTATCATGCTACAAATAATGGAGGATACCTGCTGATTGGTCATTCAGAAACACTGAATCGTGAAAGTACACCTTATCAATATCTTATGCCCGCCACTTATAAAAAACTTTAATACGTTTAGCGCTTTTTAATTACAACTTTTAAAGGAGATAACTAGATATGAAAAAAGTTAAAGTTTTAGTCGTTGACGACTCAATTTTATTTAGAAAAGTTTTAATAGATCGTCTTTCCCAATATGATCATATAGAAGTGGTTGGGTATGCTACTGATGCTTTCGATGCTCAAGATAAAATTCCAAAATTAGACCCCCATGTTGTAACTCTTGATGTGGAAATGCCAAAGCTCAACGGTATTGAATTTCTAAAAAAAATGATGCCAAAAAGGCCCTTGCCTGTTGTCCTTGTCAGCTCTTTAAACATCAGTGTATTTGAAGCTTTGTCAGCAGGCGCTGTTGACTTTGTAAGAAAACCTTCAATGCAGGCACAAAATGCTGTAGATTTATTTATTTCAGAATTAGTAAGAAAAATTTCAATAGCTTCAGTTGCCAGAGTAAAAACCTCCAATACTGTAAAAGCTCAAACGATTATAACAAGCGATGCACTTAAAAGTACTGCGAAGTCCAACTCTATTGTAATTGCTATAGGAGCTTCCACAGGGGGAACAGAAGCTACTCTTACAGTTTTAAAAAATCTACCTGCAAATACACCAGGGATTCTTGTTACTCAGCATATGCCACCGGGTTTTACGAAAATGTATGCAGAAAGATTAAATAAACTTTGCGCTATGGAAGTAAAAGAAGCACAAAATGGTGATAAAGTCATACCAGGCAGAGTTTTAATTGCTCCGGGAGATGCTCATATGCGTTTAACCCGTACAGGAAATGAATATTTCGTAAGATGTGCACCGGGTGAAAAAGTAAGTGGTCACTGCCCTTCTGTAGATGTACTTTTTGATTCTGTAGCAAGTGTGGCTAGAGGTAATTCCGTTGGAATAATTATGACAGGTATGGGTAAGGACGGAGCAGCCGGACTTTTAAATATGAAAAAACAAGGTGCATATACCATCGGGCAAAGTAAAGAATCTTGTGTTGTATACGGAATGCCAATGGTAGCAAAAAATATAGGTGCAGTTGCAACTGAAGCACCTTGTGAAGAAATAGCTTCTATTCTAAAGCAGCATTTAAATAAATTATAATATAAAAATTTTTTTATATTATGCATAATGCTTTTAATATATATGACGATATATATTGTAGTAAGTTAAATATAAGTCAATAAAATATTACAATAACCTAAAGGGGTATTAACTATGAAAATTACATTAAATAATATTGTTTCTTCAAATAATGGAGAACATATAAAATCAAAAGCAATAGAAAAAAAAGAAACTGAGCAAAAGCAAAGTTATGATAAAATCACTATCGGAAATACAAGTGTGTGTGATTTACCTAAAAATCAATTTGTCAGTGTATTAAAAAACCATATTATGACGGAAGTAAAAACAGGTGCTTCCTCATATAAGCTAAATGATCTTTCTAATCAAATTGCTCTTGGAGAATACGACACTAATATTAATTCTGTAGTAAAAAGAATGATGCTTGACAGCGGGAAGGATTAGTTATGGATCAATTTGTACAATTTAAAAAGATTATAACGGAATATATTAAAATCTTAGATCAAATTATTATTTTAGAAAATAACAAGCTGAAAACTATTGCTGAAAACGATGTAAATTCATTAGATAAACTCATAAAGGACGAACAGGTTTATATTCTAAAACTTAAAGGCATAGATATAAAAAGAGAAAAACTTCAAAAAGAGATGAATATGGAAGATTTCTCCTTCAGTGAAATAATATCTGCAGCAGATGGTGATGAAAAGCAATTATTAAAATCTGATTATGAAGTACTTTTACGAAAAGCCGAAGAATTAAAAGCTGCTTCAGACAATTCGAAACTATCTATCGAATTAAATTTACATAAGATTGATTTGTTATTATCTAGTCTAAACAGTAATGCAGATTGTCAATATGTTTATGATAAGAACGGAACAAAACCAAATTTAAACACAAGCCATTTTGCATCAAAGAAGGTATAATACACTTACTAAAAACACAAGGAAATGGAGAAAGAAAATGATTAGATCAACTTTTTTTGGATTTACAACAGCCTTGAGTGGGCTAAGAGTCAGTCAGAGATCACTTGATGTCACAGGGCAGAACATAAGTAATATCAATACAGAAGGATATACAAGACAAAGACTGGATCTTTACAGCCAAATATCCGGAGGCATTGATGATAAATATACAACAAGACCTAACAATTCAATTGGTCAAGGAGTTGGCATTACTAAAGTAGAACAAATACGTAATCCATTTTTAGATGTAAGGTTCCGTCGTGAAGCATGCAAAGTAGGCGAAATAGATTCTAAACTTGCTACATTGAAAGATTTGGAATATGTTTTTGATGAAACAATGACGAAAGGTCTTGATAATCAAGTATCTGATTTTATAAAACAACTTCAATCCCTTTCCTCCAATACAGGCAATTCAGAATTCGACGGTATTGCAAAGGCTTCTGCAGAAGTATTGACAAAGCTTTTTAATCAATATGCAAATCAAGTAGAAACAGTTCGAAACCAACAAGAATATCAGCTTGACAAAGTTGATATTCCAAAGATAAACGATTTATTAAAAAACATTGCTGAAATAAATAAAAGCATCCGAAATAGTCAGCTACAAGGCAATCCAGCTTTGGAACTTATGGATACGAGAAATTTATATATTGATGAACTCTCCAATTATATGAAAATTGATGTTACATATACGCCTAATGAAATAGCACCCGGTGTTATTGTTGATGATATAAATATTGACCTTATCAGTGATAGTTACTCCCCTACTAAACTTATTGATAATGAAAAATACGGTATAGTAAGTTCCACTAGAGATGCAACAACAGGAAAAATCGGTATAAATCTTGACTTTAACGGCGGCGGCCCTGTTGCCATAGGAGATCACTTAGATACGGGGGTTCTAAAAGGGAATCTGGATATGCTAAACAATTCAGGAGAATTTGATTCTCCTACAACTACAAGAGGTATCGGATATTACGAAAAGATGCTTGATACCATTGCTTCAAAATTTGCAGAAGAATTTAACGAATCAAATAAATTATCGGACGGAACGCTTCAACCTCTTTTTGGGAAAAAAGATGGTACTCCGGCCACAGATCCAATCACTGCAAAAAATTTATGTATTGCCGAAGGCTGGGCTAATTGTACATATGGTATTACAGCCTCAAAAAATGAAAATCCCGGCGGTAATAATGATGGCGCTGCTGATAATATTTTATATATGATTTCTTTATTTTCAAAAAAGCTAGATTTTAAAACAACTCCGGGGAATAAGGTTCTTTTTACCGGTACTTTTCAGGAATGTTTAGGAGAAACAAAAAATATACTTGCCCTTGATAAAAGCTCTACAGAAAAAATCTTTAAGAATTATTATTCTGTGTTAACACAAGTTGACGACTCGCGGCAGGGTATATCTGCAGTATCATTAGATGAAGAAGGAGTAAATCTATTAAAATTCCAAAAATCATATAATGCAGCGGCAAGATTAATGACAACATTAGACGAAGCTATTGATACAGTCATTAACAAAATGGGTGTTGTAGGAAGGTAATGAAGGGGGTAAATTGAAAATGAGAATTACAAGCGGAATTATGATGAGACAATATAACAGAAGACTGAATACTATTATCAGTGATTTAAACAAAGCAAATGAAACAATTACAACCAGACGTAAGTTTACGAAAGCTTCTGAGAATCCTTCTGAATCAGTAAAATCACAACAATTGCGTAGAGAAATACTCCAGAATGAAAACTATCAGACTAACCTAAGAGATGTTCAGTCAAAATTTGACTCGATAGAAAGTAATATGATGAATATTTCCAAAATAGGAGAAACTGCATATGTAGATATTTTAAAAGTTATAAATGGAACTAATAGTATTGATGAGCGTAAAATCGTTGCCGCAGAACTTCGTGAAATGCAAGAATCTATAATTATGAATTGCAATTCTCAATTTAATGACCAATATATTTTCGGAGGAAGCAGTACAAAAGAAGCTCCTTTCGCCATAGACAAAACTACAGGAGCTGTTACATTCCGTGGTATAAATGTAAACACTACAGATCCAACAGAACTGGCTACCTTAAAAAAAATGGCAGAAGAAAACACCTACATTGATTTGGGATTTGGAATGACTTTTGATAGCAGTGATCCAAATAATCCTAATACTATAAAAAACAACAGTGCTTATAATACTGCAATGCCAGGTATTAGTTTTTTAGGATATGGTCACGATTCATCTGGAAATTCCAATAATTTAGTTGTACACCTTGGAGAAATCGCTGATATGCTTGAAAGTCCAACTTATTCACCTGAAAATATAGAACCATTAAGTAAAAAACTTGATGTTCAAAGAAAAGATCTCCTAATTGGAATTACCAAATTAGGAAGTAATACCAAATTTCTGGATTACACTGAAAAAAGACTTGAAGATAATGAATATAATATAAATGAAAAAATCGAGAACACTGAATTTGTAGATTTAGCAGAAGCAATATCAGCTTTTAAAATGCAGGATATGACATATCGTGCAGCTTTAAAAACAGGGATGGATATTTTATCTGTTTCATTTATAGATTTTATGAAATAAAATTTTTCCTTTATAATCAAATAATTCAACAAGGAGGGTTGTAAAATGAAACCGCTTATTGAAATCAAAACAATTCCGATTTCTATAGAGTTCAAAGTAACACCAAGTAAAATTCAACGTTCACAAGGTATGGCAGAATTAGAAATTTCCAGAGAGAAAAAAGGATTAAGTATTAAAAGCAGACCAATTAAACTAAACGTGGACAGTTTTGAAGCAAGAAATTCCGTTGTACCTTCCACTGCAACAAGTTCAAGGCAATTTGGCGAGAACGGAATCACAGCTGCATATGAAGCAACTGCACAATTTGCAGAGGAGGGAAATATGCTGTTAAATATTCATTTAAATCAAGATACTTTAGGACAAATAGCAGACTCAAGAATGTCTCAGCCCGCGGATTTTAATATTGGATTTATACCCGAATATCCTGCAGATATCAGCTGGGAACCCGGAGATTTAAGTATTCAATATGAAATGGATAAATTAAATTTCGATTGGAAAATCGGTCAAGGAAATTATGAATTTATTCCGGGTAACATTGAATTTATAGTAAAAGAATATCCTAAAGTTATTATTGAATATGTAGGAGGCCCTATTTATGCACCACCAAGTGCAGATCCTGATTACGAACCTATTGATATAAAAGCATAGCTGAGGTAATTATGAATATAGATACAAAATATTTTGGAAATATTGAAATAGACGAAGATGAGAAGCTAATATTCCCTAATGGTCTTTTTGGCTTTGAAAACAATAAATCATTTTTTATCCTTGCTTTTGATGATTCTGATAAGGATATTTTATGTTTACAGTCAGCAGATGAGCCTTATCTTGCCTTTGTAATTATAAATCCTTACAGTATTGTTTCCACATATGAGCCTGTTTTATCAAAATATGATTTAAAGGATCTTAAAGCTGATAATAATATATCTCTTATATATTATTCCTTAGCTGTAGTGCATGACGAATTTAAAAATACTACTATTAATCTTAAATGTCCTATAGTTCTAAACGTTGAAAAAAAATTAGCAAAGCAAGTTATCTTAGAAGATAGCACTTATTCCCTTCGTCATCCTATAATGACACCAAATAAGGAGGAATAGTGTTATGCTTATTTTAACAAGGAAACAAGGAGAAACCTTCACCATAGGAGATAATATTGAGATAACTCTTTTAGAGATAAAAGGAGATAAAGTTAAAATTTCCATAGATGCACCAAAAGAGATTAAAATTCTGAGAAAAGAACTGGAAGAAGCACAGAAGCTTAACCATGAATCCCTGCTGTCAGATTTATCTAATATTACAGCATTAAAAGATATATTAAAAAAAGAAAAAAAATAATAGTAAATTTATATATTTACTATTATTTTTTTTTATAAATTAACGATATATTAAATGAAAGGTAAATAACACTATAGCGTACGAATAGTGTTTATGATTTTACTTATAAGTATAATTTATAAAGGAGCAAGGATTGCTCAAATGAAACATTCAAGGAGGAATGAAAAATGAGAATACAACATAATTTAGCTGCGGTTAACGCACACAGACAACTTACAAGCAACAATAGCATGGTATCTAAAAACTTAGAAAAGTTATCTTCCGGTTATAAAATCAACAGAGCCGGCGACGATGCCGCAGGTCTTGCAATTTCCGAAAAGATGAGAGCTCAGATTAAAGGTCTTGAAACTGCACAAGCAAATGCTAATGATGGTATTTCCCTTGTACAGACTGCTGAAGGTGCATTAACAGAAGTACACTCAATGCTTAACCGTATGACAGAGCTTGCTACAAAATCAGCAAACGGAACTCTTAAAGATGAAGTAGACCGTGAAGCAATCCAAAGCGAAGTAAAATCTCTAAGCGATGAAATTGACAGAATTGCTAAGAGCACAAACTTCAATGGAATTACATTACTAGACGGTAAATTGGGTAGCACTTCCGGTGGATCCATTGTTAGTTTTTCAGTAGAAAGCGATTTGTCTTCTAGTTTTACTGATGCAACTGCTCAAATCAGTAAAACAAATGATTTTAAAAACCTTACTACTGCTCAGGAAGCAGGTGATACAGTATCTTATTCTCTAACATTTAAGGATGCTGCAGGTACAGAACAAAATGTAAGTGTTAATTTTACTGTTAGCTCAGATCAAAAACAACTTATCTCTGATAGTGGTAAAAAATATGATATCACCGATTCTGGTGCTCAATTAGGTGAGTTACAAGATGCTGTTTTAGCTGAACTTCAAGAAAATGGCGACATAGCTAATAATTTTGATGTAACGAAAACTGGTGATGCTCTTACTTTTACTTCAAAGGAAAAAGGAGCAGATGCACCAGTTGTTACTAATATTGCATTAAATCACACTATTAAAACATCTGGCGACGTTGAGCAAGAAGTAACAGGTGTGGCTATTACAGCAGGTAAAGATGCTTTTGATTCTATAGAATTTAAAGATATTGGAGCATTAAATGATATTACAAAGATAAATGAAGCTCCAATTTTTGAAGTTAAAGGGGAAAGATTCTTATTTGTAGGTGATGGCGTTACAGATGAAGATCTTAAAAAAATTGACAGCGATATAAATATTGTTAGAACAGCAACAGATGATATTACTGTATCAAGTGCTAATGTTACAAATATGATAAGTGCGATTAAAAATGCTACAGGTGCAGAGGTAAGAGCAGATTCAACTGGTACTATTATTGAATTTGGCCGTCCTTCCAATGTAGCCGGTGCTTCTACTGAAGGTGGTTTACAGCTTCAGGTTGGTGACAGCGCAGAATCTTTCCAAAAGGTTAGTGTAAAAGTTGGTGATATGAGTACAGCAGGATTGAGGATTAAGGGTCTTGATGTATCTTCAGCTGATGCTGCCAATGCTGCAATAGATAAGATTAAAAATGCTATAAATATTGTTTCCAGCAACAGAGCCGGTCTTGGTGCTGTTCAGAACCGTTTGGAACATACCGTTAACAACTTAGGTGTAACATCTGAAAACTTAACTGCTGCTGAAAGCAGAATCAGAGACGTTGATATGGCAAAGGAAATGATGAACTTTACGAAAAACAACATCTTAACTCAAGCAGCTCAAGGTATGCTTGCTCAAGCTAATCAGCTTCCACAGGGTGTATTACAATTATTAAGATAATAAAATCTTATATAATAAAAAAAGTGGGTCATCCCACTTTTTTTATTATAATTACATGACTTATTAAAAAGGAGTTTTCTATATGGATACTATAATGCTAAAGCCTTCATATTATGATAGTTTTTCTTGTCTGGGTGATAAATGTAAATTTACTTGTTGCCAAGTATGGGATATATATCTAACAAAAAATGAATATACACATATTAAAAATTTGCGAAAACCTAAGGAATTGGAAGAACTAACATCTAAAACCTTTTATCGTATAAAAAAGGGAGAAACAAAAAAGAAATATGCTTTTGTAAAGTTTGATGAAAATAAGCTATGCCCTCTTTTAACAAAAGGTAAATTTTGTTCCCTGCAGCTCTCCTGTGGTCATAAGTCTCTACCCTACACCTGCCGAGCTTTTCCAAGATGTACCACTATTAATTCTATTAAAGACAATATGTCTGAACAACATCTGTCCTTAGGATGCGAGGCTGTATTAAAAATTATTATGAAACTTCAAGGCGGTATTACTTTTGAAAGTTATGATAAAAACTATTCTAATATGGATTTAGACCATATAAATCACCTTATTACTTCATCTCATGCCGAAACTCGTCCTGTTTTCAATTACGCTTGGGATATAAAAACTTTAGGATGTGATATTTTACAAAATAGAAGATTCTCACTTGAGGATAGAATGTTGCTCATGGGTATGGCATTTCAATCCATAGATAAACTGGAAAAAAGTAAAAATGAAAATGAAATTCCTGCTTTTCTAAATAAGTTTTCTACTATGATGGAGGATTCCTCTTTGCTAAAAAGTTTTGAAAATATTCAAGGAAATTCATACTTTAAATCAATGAATGCCATTGCTTTTTTAGACTTTTTAAATATTAAACAAAATATGACTAAATTTATAAATGATATTTTTAATAACTTGGGAATTATTAAAAATAAGGAAAACGTTACCGGTGAAAAACCAGAGGTGGATACTGACGAGTTTATAATAAAATTTGAAAAAGAATTATCCTTTGATGAATCCAAATATATGGAAGCTTCCAAAAGATTTGATGAATTTTTTAAAGGAAGAAAATATATATGGGAAAATATTATGGTCACTTATTTCTTTTATAACAATCAGCCCTTTTTCAATAAAGATAAAAGTATATGGCAAAATTTTATATTCTTCGCAAATATATATAATTTACTAAAATTCAGCATTATGGGTTATTTGACTGATGAAAGCACAGACGATGATTTTATTTATGCCACAACTCTTTGCTCACGTACTTTAACACACTCGCAGTTTTTATTTGATATAGTAGTTAATAAATTTGAAGAAAATGAGAGTGATACTTTAGCTCATATGGCTATCTTAATAAAATAGATAACAATAAAACAATAAATTTTTTTATAAATCAATATTTTCTACACAATAATAAAAGTGGGCACACCCACTTTTATTTATTGTCAGGCAGACCCACTTCTTTTATCTCCTCGATTTTTTTATCTTTATTTAAATCTTCTTCACTTGGTACATATTTTAAAAAATATAAATAAATATCTACTACGGCTTGATAAAGGTTTTCCGGTATATTTGAGCCTAATTCCAGCTGTGACAACACTGTTGTCAATGAGTTGTCCTCATATACAGGAACATTATTTTCATTTGCCACTTCTACCATCTTTTCTGCCATATGTCCCAGACCTGAAGCCACTATAACAGGAGAAGTATCATTACTATCATATTTTAAAGCTACTGCCTTACTTGAACTAAATTGTGACATTTACAACATTCCTCCCCTCATATATTTTAGGAAATACTTCTGATATGGTCTTTGGTTCTGTACACTTTTCCAAGAAAAAGGTTTTGAAAGAAAAGTCATTGCTTTCTACTATATTTGTAATTTCTTCTCTTATTTCCTTTTCAGCTGACTGCAGCTTTTCAGGGTAATATAGTTCCATAAATAAGCTATTTCCCTTTGCTAATAATACCATTTCAAAATATCCCAGATTTTTAATATCAAACTTTATAAGCATCTTTATTGATTCTGTATCATTATCCCTGCCATTGTCTTGTTCATGGTTAGGATCAACCCACAGCTCTGAAAAGAATAATTTTCCGTTGATATCAGCAGGAATCATAAGGTGTACAAGAGGCATATATACACTTTCGTTTATTAAAGCAGAGCTTAATATATTTTGGAAAATCTGTTTATTTTCATAACCTGCTTCACCACCCATACCCCTTGTAATAATACTGATAAGCTTATCTGCTATTTCCGTTTTCCCTTCGTAATTATTCCCTTTGGAGGATAATAAAAACTGTTCTAGCTCCGCAATGGGCACGCCTTCCAGTTGACTTTTTATTTCACTGAAACCAACTAAAGTTTTGAATGACTTTAAAAATGTTTCCTTTGATCCCATTTCATATTTAGCCAAATTTAAAACAAGCATATTTATTATATCTCTTGCAGGGCCAAAATCCTTGGTTTGTGAGATATATCTTGATAAATAAGGGATTATCTCTTCTTTTAAGACATTAAGATTTTCTTTAATTTCTCCGTTTTCATTTCCTACTACGAGTTTATCAATTAAAGCATTTAATGCAACTGATACTTGCCGCGGTATTCTTGTACTTATATTTTTTAAATTGGAAATCATATTGTTTAATATATGGTTTCCTCCTGTCAAGCTGTCATATTTTTTCAAAAAATCCGAGACAGCACCTTTCAAATCACTTGAGGTACTATTCTTTAATACAAATCTCAGCATATCAAAGAATACTCCATTAAATTTGTTTGCCGTACTCTGGGTATTTTTTACAAAATTTAGGAGTTCAGGTTCTGACATTTTAAGCATATCCATATATGCTGCCATTTCATCTGCTATTCCCTCACCCATACCTGAATTGACAATACTGCCTAATCTTGAGAAAAAAATCTTGCTGTAGCTTTCTGTCATTCCCGGTGTGCTTTTTATCATCTGCAAAAACTTATCAAAATTAGATTGCAGATTAGGTGAAAATTTACCCGGTTCTCTGTCACTATACACATTTTGAGAATTGGGTTTCGTTACTCTTGAAGGGTCCGGTATATTTTGTATATTGGGTTCATTTTGTGAAAGGGGTCTTGCTTTCCCTAAAGTTTCCTGCCCCGGTAAGGGAGTCGTTACTTTTAATATATCTGACATAGCTTATCCTCTTTTATTTTTCATACCATAAATTACAGCAAGAATTTCTGCAACAGCTGCATAATATGCCGCAGGTATTTCCATATTTAGTTCTGACGAAGAGAAAATAGCCCTCGCTAACGGCTTATTTTCCACAACGTCCACTCCATTTGATTCTGCTACTTTTATTATTCTCAAAGCCATCTCATCTTGTCCCTTTGCCACAACTACAGGTGCCCTATCTTTTTCTATATCGTATCTTAACGCTACGGCAAAATGGGTTGGATTTTTAATAACCACATCAGCTGTGGGAACTTCCTGCATCATTCTTGACATGGCAAATTTTCTTTGCTGCTCTTTTATTTTTCCCTTTATTTTAGGGTCTCCTTCAAGCTGTTTATATTCTTCTTTTACTTCATGCTTTGACATTTTTATCTGTTTTTCATAATCCCATCTTTGATAAAGGTAATCAAGACCTGCAACAAAAACAAATATAATGCTTATGCGGTAAACTAAATCAACAACTGATTCTAATAAATAGGCAGCAGATTGAGATATATCCATAAAGGGGCTTTGAGAAAAATTATAAATTCTGCTCTTAAAAAAATTATATATTATAACGCAAATAATAGCAATTTTTATTGAACCTTTTACCACTTCTACAAAACTCTTTAAAGACAATAATCTCTTAAATCCTTCTATGGGATTCATACGATTGAACTTAGGTTTAAGGCTTTCCATTGAAAACAGGAATTTTGTCTGAAATCCTGTGGCAACAACTGCAACTAATATGCTTATAAGAGAAATAGGAAGTGCAATATAAACAAAAGCCCAAATGCAGTCTACTAATATTTGAAAGGAAAAAGCATCTGTTATGCTGTCTACACTAGAAGCATATCCCATATATTTTTCTACAAATATTGAAAGTCTGCTATACGAAAAGGGGAACATAATTTTTAGTAATGTATATAGAACTAAAATGGAAGCCACATTTACAATATCTTTACTGGAATAGGCATGTCCCTTTTTTCTCTCATCTTTTCGTTTTTTGGGCGTGGCCTTTTCGGTTTTTGATCCGCTATCTGCCAACTCTATTCCCCCCTATTACATTTTATTATATTCTCACCCTTGTCCCATAATAATTACCATTTGTTCCATAGAATCAAAGAGTAATTCTATTAAATATTCCATAAAGGATACCATAGGCGAAAATAATATAACTAATAGTATAAGACCAATAAAAAGCTTTGCTTGAATATTTATTACAAATACATTTATCTGCGGTATAGCCTTCATGAGAATACCTACGGCTATTTCAAGCAGAAACTCTATTGCAACAATTGGCATGGCAAGCTTAACAGCAAGTACCGTACATTGACAAAATACATCTAATATAAGGGATGGCACTTTTGTATTAATTATAACTTTTCCATAAGGTATAAACTCACCCAAGTTTAAAAAAAGCTTAATAAGTGTCAAATGACCATTTCCCACAAAGAATAGAAATGTAAATAATATATTATAATATGTACCCGTAAGTGACATGGATATATTACTTTGAGGATCATATATCTTTGACATTGCAATACCCATCTGTAAATCAATCAATTCACCGCCAAATATTATTATATAAGCAAAAAGGCTTACTATAAAGCCTAATACATAACCTATAAAGAATTCTTTTAACAATAATATTATATATTCTACCGTAGTACTGAATTCTGTAATTGAAATATCTGAGTATGTATATATTACAAGAGAAAGTACCAATGTAAGTCCTATTTTAAACATAGCGGGAAAGTTTCTCCTGCCTAAAATAGGGTTGAATAAAATACACCCTGCCATCCTCATTAAAACTAATGTAAAAATTATCCAATCTTCTATTCCAAACATATCTTATTATCCCAGCATCATTCTAAAAATATCTTTTGTAAAATCTGACATTGTTTGAAGCATCCATGATCCTGCCAATAAAAGAATCAGTGCTATCAAAAAAAGTTTAGGCACAAAAGTAATGGTTTGTTCATTTATTTGTGTCGCTGCCTGAATAATAGAAATAATCAAACCTATAATCATACTTAGAAGTAAAATAGGTGCAGCCAGTTTAGTTGCAACCAGAATTGATGATTGCATGACTGAAAGTACTTCCATTTCTGTCATTTTTATTCACCGCCTTAACTCACATATTAAAACTACTAACCAAAGTAGTGAAAAGTAACTCCCATCCATTTATAACTACAAACAATAGTATCTTAAATGGCAGAGAAATCATCACCGGAGGCAGCATTATCATTCCCATAGACATGAGTGTACTTGAAACAATAATGTCTATTAATAAAAATGGAATAAACAATAAAAATCCCATTACAAAAGCTCTGCTAAGCTCACTTGTCATAAAAGCAGGAATAATAATATGTATAGGTATTTCTTCTAAGTTCTTTGGTTTATCCATCTTTGCAAAGTCCAAATATACTTCTAAAGACTCTACCTTTGTCTGCTTAAGCATGAATTCTTTTATAGGTACACTTGCTTTTTCTAAAGCTTGCTGCTGGGTTATTTCTTCATTTTTATACGGCTGATAAGCATTTTCATTGATATCTGTTATAACCGGTGACATAATAAACAATGTTAAAAATAATGCTATACCTATTAACACCGTATTCGGCGGTGTCTGCTGCAAGCCAAGGGCATTTCTCAAAAGTGACAGTACAATGATAATCCTCGTAAATGAGGTCATCATAATCAATATAGACGGCAATAGGGTTATAACTGTAAGTAACGCCAATATTTCAAGCGTCTGTACCCCATTCCCGTTAATGGAAACAAGTGCATCATTCATAGCTTTATTCCTCTTATAATCAGTAACCTTAAAAGTTTTTCTATCTGTTAAATAAATTCATACAACTAAAGAAGTTGAGAACTTTTAACCTGCTATAATTTGAAAAGAAAATTATAGCAGGCTATTTTTTGATTTTAGACATATATTTTTGCAATATATTTTTAAATGCTGACTTAGCTTGAAATTGATTCATTGGATTTTGTCTGATTTCAACTAAATCATCTTCTTTCAGTTTTTTTATAAATTGTATGGATTGGGAAGTGACACTAGCCAAAAAATAATCTTGACCTATTTGTACTATCACAAGTAATTTGTCCTGTCCCAAAGCCAATCTGTCTACAATTTTCATGTGTTTTGCCGAGTTAAATTTTGATGCACCCAAAGCAACATATTTACTAAATAAATAGCTTAAATAAATAACGACGATAATTGCCACAATAGCTAAGAGTAAAGGAGTTATATCTTTAAAAATAATAATCACCCTCTATTAAATAATTAACTGCATAGCTTTATCCAAGGATAGAAGTTACAGTTTTTATAATTCTGTCAGGTTTAAAAGGTTTAACTATAAAATCTTTTGCCCCTGATTTTATAGCTTCAATAACCATAGCTTCCTGACCCATAGCTGAACACATAACTACTACTGAATTTGGATTTATTGATTTAATGGTTTTCAGTGCTTCCAACCCATCCATATTAGGCATTGTAATATCCAGAATAACCAAATCAGGCTGCACCTCTTTATATTTTTCAACAGCCTGAAGACCATCAGCTGCCTCATATAAATCTGTATAACCATTCTTTGACAATGTATCCTTTAACATCATTCTCATAAATGCCGCATCATCAACCAACAAAATTTTTGCCATTTTAATTACCTCTCTTTACTAAATTTTTCTTTACTTATTAAATAACATATCTGATTTCTTGATTATCTCAGTAATTTTTACTCCAAATGAATCATCTACTACTACAACATCCCCCTTTGCAATACATTGACCGTTAACATATAAATCCACCTGCTCACCAGCCATCTTATCTAAAACCACCAGTGTGCCTTGATTAAATTCTAAAATTTCTTTAACTAATTTACGGGTTCTTCCAATTTCCACTGAAATCTCTAGTGGGACAGACATAATCAAATCTAAATTTGATTCCTGTTCCTTAGTAAGCTGATTACCATCTGCATCAAAGTTCGTATACTGTGGCTGAACATTAATAATTCTAGGCTGCTCATTATATACTTGCTGCTGCATATTCACCGCAGGTTGAGAAGGTGCTGCTGCAGGAGCTTGAGGCTGCACAGGTATTTGAGGCTGCACAGAAACCTGAGGTTGTACTGCTGCAGGCGACGGTGCTTGTGTAGGTGGTGGTGTTGATACCTGCTGTGTGTCAGTTTGCTGCAACGCAGGTTGTGAAGCTTGCTGTGGCGCTCCCTCATTAGAGGCCTGTGCTTCTGCTTCCATAGATTTCATCAATTCCATTATTTCTTCTTGTGACATAGACTTTGAATCATTACCTACTGTATTTGGTATTTCTTCAGGTGCACTCTCTGCAATTTCAGGCTCAGAATTGGTCTCTGCAAGAGTTGCATCATGCAGTGAGGTAACCGATCCAATGAGTTTTTTTGCCAGATCTATTGACATAAGTGTCATGAATTCACTGTTTACACTGCTTTCAATATCTAAATTAAATTTAACTACTATCATAGGTTCTTCAGTAGAAAAATATTTTTGTTTAAAATTCTCTGTATCACTAATCTCAAAAGATACAGGAGTTGAAATATTTACAGGTTCTCCAATAAAATCCGCTAACGCCGTTGCCGAAGCTCCCATCATTTGATTCATTACTTCACAAACTGCACTCAAACTTAATTCATCTAATGTAAATTCCTCATCAGGTATTTCTGTGCTCATTAAAATTTCTAAAATCTTTTTTACATCAGAACGTTTCAGCAGCATAATGTTGCTGCCCTCCATACCTTGCACATAGGTAATTTCTACTCCAATAGCCGGCTCTAATGATTTAAAATCAAAGTCTTCAAAGGATACAACACTGACATTGGGCGTTGTAATTAATACCTTTCTGTCCAGCATATCTGACATAGCTGTTGCAGAGGAGCCTAGACTAATATTAAGAATTTCTCCTATTGCATCAATTTCCATTGGACTAAATAGGTCCGCATATTTTTCTTCGTTCATAAATCTCCTCCGCTATTTTACTGATTATTTACTGATCCATTAATCTTTACTGCCATACTTCCTCTATGAGTACCCATTTTTCCCCGGAACCAAGGTTTTTTTTCAATATATAAATAAATATCTGAATCTTGAGGTTTTTTTAAGTTTATCACATCTCCTGCTTTTAACTGATAAATATCTTTCATTAAAACTTGTGCTTCTCCCAGTTTCGCTGTGATTTCCAAGGTAGAATCTTTAATGCTGCTTAAAATTTCCTCTGGGGATGCTTCATCTTGGAAGGTTTTTCTTTTGTTATTTACTTCCCGCATTTTTTCAAAGAAAGTAAATACGTTGTCAAGAAGTCTCCCCGGCAAACAAATATTTATTTGCCCCGTTGTTTCATTTAACTCTATACTTAATATTACAATTACAACAATTTCATCTGAACCTATAGTCTGAACTAATCTTGGATTGCTTTCAATCTTCGCAAATTCTAAGTTAAGGTCCAGATAATTTTGCCAAGCATCTTTCATAATAGGCAAAATATGCTTTAAAAGTACTTCATAAATAGATAATTCAATATCTGTAAATCCATGAGTTGCACTTTCTTCTTCATAATCACCTACTCCACCTAACATTCTATCAATCATTGTATACATAGTATGATTGGAAATCTGAACCATAATTTGTTCGTTTTCCTCGCTGTCGCTTAATTTAGTATCTACCAATGCAATCAGATCATCATCATTCAACGCATTGTTAAATTCATAATATCTTTGTTCTTCAACATCCATTAATTCAACATTAAAATTTAAGCGCAATAAACTCGTTAAATATGATGAAATTACTCTAGCATAATTTTCATAAATACTGAAAATTAATTTTAATCTATCCTTTGTATATTTTTTAGGAGTATGAAAATCATATTTTCTTATTTTCTTTGATGAAACCTCATCATCTAGCTGTTCTTCGTTCATTGCTCCTTCTTTTACAGAGTTGAGTAATTCATCTATTTGACTTTGGGTTAGTATATTGCTCATATATGTCTCTCCTGTTTGAAATCTATTTTATATTTCTATTCATCTAATATGGGGGTACCAATTGTTTTATATACTTCTTCCAGCGTAATGCTTACTGCATTACTTTTAGTAATTAATATCTCAACACGCCTGTTTCTTGCACGATCCTCCGGAGTTACAAAAGATGCAATGGGATAATTTTGACCATATTCCATTGAGACAAGCTTCTTAGGCTCTATAATATTTTTTTTCTGAATATAAACAAGTACCGTTGTAGCCCTGTTCGATGCGAGAAATCTATCTCCCTCAGCTTCATTTGGTTTATTAGGATCCGCTTGATTTGTATGACCCAAAATACGGACTTGACCAACCTTTTCTTTTACTTCTCCTATTCCTCCGCAAAGGACATTTAATACACCTATTCCTTCTTGCTTCAAAATATAACTATCACCATCAAATAAGATATTATTTCTAAAAACAATAAATGTAAAATCATCACCCTTTGCAAGACCCACATCACATTCTAAATCATTATCTTCCACATATTTTTTAAGCTGTTTATAAATATCATCAAATTCTTTATTCTGAGTAAGCAACCCACTTCCGCTTGATGTAATGGCATTTTCGCCGTTTGGAGGCTCTTCCTCCATTATTATCTGAGAAACTTTATCCGCATCCGGATTCATACTTTTTACAAGCATTTCCCATTTTGCAGCATCAATTGTTGACATGGAAAATAACATTACAAAAAAACACAGCAGCAAAGTAACCATATCACTATATGTATTAAGCCAAGAAGATGATTCATCTGATTTTTGTTTATTATTTTGTTTTCGCATTATTTTCCACCTTATTTTATTACTTTAAATAATAATATTAATCCGTTTATTAACCTAACCCTTTGCTTTTTTTTCTTTTTTCGGTTTTTTCTCTTTTTTTGCTTTATTGCCTGATCCTTCTTCCCCTCCTTCATCCATAATTAAAGCTCTTTCCTTTTGAGGTAAGAAGGAGATAAGCTTTTCTCTTATAAATTTAGGATTTTCACCTGATTGTATAGATAAAATTCCTTCTACAACAATCTCTTTGCAAAGCATTTCTTCTTCATGTCTTAATTTTAATTTATTAGCTATAGGTGCAAAAAACAAGTTGGCTAATATTGTACCATAAAAAGTCGTAATCAACGCCAGTGACATACCTTCGCCTAATTGATCACTTCCGCTGCCATCACTGAAACTTAAAGCTTTTAACATATTTATTAATCCTATCAATGTACCTATCATACCAAATGCAGGAGCAAAAGCAGCACCTTTTTCATAAATAGATGTGGATTCTTGATGTCTGGCATCTAAATAGGCCATATCATCTTCAAGCATTTGTTTTACTTTGTCAGGATCTATGGCATCAACGATAAGTAAAATGCTGTCCTTTAAAAAAGGATCACTTTGTTCATTTGCCTTTTCTTCTAGTGCTAATAAGCCGTTTTTCCTTGCAATCTGAGCAAATTCTGCTATAGTGTCTATGTAATCTATTGGATTGTATTTTCTTCCTGATACTACAATTTTAAGATGTTTTAACACGCCCTTTAACGTACTTAAAGGGAAAGATGCCGTAATAGCCGCTAAAGTACCACCTAATGTCATTACGATACTTGATGCACTCAAAAAGTTACCAAAATTCCCCAAACCAATTCCATAACCTACCAGTAATATTCCTGACACAATTCCCAATAAAGTTGTTAAATCCATAATTTCCTCCGTGTTATAACGTTTCTACCTTAATTAATTTATGTTTATCCCATATTCTAGCATTAAATTCTATTACTTTATCAATAATTTCATCAGCACTCTCTTTTACAACAAAAAATTCCTTGTTCATTAATATTACTTTGGATTCGGGTATAATTTCTATGGATTGAATTTGATTACAGTTAACAATAAACTCTTCATTATTCAACTTTGTAAGCCTAATCATAAGATCAATCTCCTTTTTATATAGTAGGACCAAAAGGTCCTACTAAACATAATTTAAATTAAGACATATAGTTTACTATCTCTTAAGATTTACCAGTTCTTGTAACATTTCATCAGTTACAGTAATAATTCTTGTGTTTGCCTGGAAACCTCTCTGTGTTGTAATCATATCTGTAAACTCTTTTGAAAGGTCAACATTAGCCATTTCAAGGCACCCTGTTTTAAGCTGGCCCGTAGCACCTTCACCCGGTACTTCTGCCGTTAAGTCTCCTGTATTATCCTTTGCTTGATAATATGAATTTTCTGTACTCATTAAAGCATTAGGATTAGGTACATTTGCAATCGCAATATTCCCAATAAGAACTGGCTTATTATCGGCATCTATTCCTGAAACAGTACCATCAGGACCAATGCTAATACCTGTAAGCTTAATAGGTTTGGAATTTGAGTCTAAAGGTTTTTGAATAGGTACTAACTTTGACTTATCAACTTTACCTGTTCCATCATATTTAAACCCATACACACAGTTTCTGTTAGCATCAACTAAGTTCCCATTACCATCAAAATTAAAAATACCAACACGTGTAAGCTTTGCTTTTTTTAAATCATCTGATTTCGCCGGATCCAATTCTACATCAGTAGCATCAGAATTTTTTTTTGGTCCAACCATAAAATATCCATTTCCAATAATCATTGCATCCATAGGATTATCTGTTGGTGCAATACCTCCCGAAGTATGCATAACATCAACGGATCCAATCTGCGACCCATAGCCTATTTGTGAAGGATTTCCCCCACCATATACATCCCCCGGGGCACTTGATGATGTTAAATTCTGATAGAATACATCTTTAAAAGTAGCACGTCCTGCTTTAAATCCATATGTGTTTACATTTGCAATATTATTACCGATAACATCCATCTTCGTCTGATGAGCACGAAGACCTGCTACAGCGGCAAACATTGATTTAACCATTTATTTTCTCCTTTCATCAACCGTTTTTAAGATATATCATTCACATATACCCCATAGCCTCCATAAATGGTCCGGCTATATAATTACGGCACTGTCAATATTAGTAAATACGTTTTCTTTCATTTCATTTCCTGCCATGGTAGTGACCACAGTATTGTTTGGAACATTCACTATAAAAGCATAATTTGAGTCTATTATTACAACATCCTTTGCGCCCTTGTCTCTTGCTTTAGATACTGCATTGTTTAAATCATTTAAGAGAGTTGGTGTTAATTCAATACCTCTTTGATTCACCCTTTGCTGAGCATGCTTGGAAAATTGAACCTTACTGTTTTTATCAAGCTGCTCCTTTAATATTCTTTCAAAATCAGATCCTATGGCATTTTGATTGATTGGACGCTTTACTTCTTTTGTAGATATGGAATTAATATTATTTGAATAATTATTTCCAATTCTTATGTCTGCCAAATTCTTTACCCCCAATCTTCTTTTATTTTACGGATTTATATTTCTCCTGTTAAATCAGTTCTCCCATATACTTTTTTAATCTTTTGAGCCATTTCCATCTTCAGGATCAGTCTCTTTTGCTGTTGGCAGCTTCCCCACTGCCATTATTTCAGGCAATTTAAAACTGTGCTCGTTATCAATATATACTATAGGTTCTCCCTCAAACAAGCTTACACCTGTAACAACACCGGTCTTTGTGTTCAACTCTCCACGTGAAGTAATTGATGCAGCTGTAATTTCTTTACCAATCAAAGATGCCGCATATGACGTCATACTTGTATCAACAAGATTGTTTATCGCTTCAAGTTGTGTAAACTGTGCAAGCTGAGACATAAATTCAGTATCTTTCATAGGATTCATCATATCTTGATTTGAAAGTTGTGATGCTAATAATTGTAGAAAATCATTTACATCAAGTCCTGTATTTAAGCTCTTATTACTAGTTGTTCTGGTATTTTCTGTACTTGTGGTATTATTACTATTAACTCCATCAACTGGCAATATTATCACCCTTTCTGTTATTTGTAAATTACAACAATGCTTGTTGTTCCAATAATCCAAATTTCAATTGATTAATAAAAGAAAGATTTTCTTCATCTTGCGACCTCTGGAAATTAAAGTTTTCCTGCTGCTGTCTGTTTTGTCTTTCTCCTCTTCCGTCATCATAAGTTCCTCTGTTGTTTTGCCCCATAAATTTGCTGTCATCTTCTACCGTTACTGTGGTATGAAGTCCCGTATTATTTTCTAAAATACCTCTTAAGCTTTCAGTATTCATAGATAAAAGGCTGTGGGTTTTAGCATTACTGCAATTCAATATAATTTGTGCACCAGAGCTTTCAGCAATAATTTTAATTCCTATTTTACCAAGTTCTTTTGGATTTAATTGTATATCAAATTCCTGTTTGCCATCCTTAAGATTATACATAATTTTTTCAGCAATTTGATTTGTAAATGCTTGATTTGTTGTATTATTGCTGTTTGCAACTTTAATATTTAACTTACTCAAATCTAAATTCTGTGTTTTTAATGCAACAGGTACTTCTTCTGATGTTTTTGTCTCTGCTGTCTCTGTTTTTTGAGTTATCTTTCCAAAGTTTTCTTCAGATTGATTTAATCCAATAATTTTATTTTGTTTCACACCTTCTGCATTTTTTTCTGAGATATTTAAATTCTTTACTGTATTATTGCTGCTTTCAGTGGTATTGCTTTTGCTGTTATTAAGTTGTACTTTTGCAGATTTAGGAACTTCTTGTTTTGTTGCTTTTTGATTACTTGTCTCATTATTATTTAAAACAGTAACTTTATCTGCCTTTGTATCTTGATTTTTCTTAGGCATCTGTTCTGCAGTCAATACTTGTGAAGCCTGATTTGCTGATAATGTTTTACCAGAAGAAACATCTGTTGAAGTTTCAGCTATTGGATTTAATACTGTATTATTAGGTACTACGCCTTTATTTAAATTTTGATTATTGTCAGATACCACATCAGTTGACAATTTCTGTCCCGCTGGTGCTTTATCAGAGGATATATCTACTTGTCCAATAATCTTATCTTTAAGGACTGCATCAGTAAGATTTTTTTCTAGATTATCTACTTTGTCTTGACCGGTATTATTTACCTCTAATTGCGAATTTACATTTTCATTATTTGTTTTATGATCTTCTAAATGAGTGTCCTTATTTTTTGGCTCTTTTTTATCTGTTTTCTGACTTTTCTTTACAGTATCATTAAGAATACTTTTAAATTCATTCCTTGAATCCTTTGCAAAAGATTTACCTTCTGTTTTACTATTGTCAGCTTTTATTTTAACAAAATTAATTGCAACACCTTCCATTTTATTTTCACCTCCTTCCAGTTGATATTTTATTAAAATTAATTTAATAATCCATATTAATTACAAGTAAACCTGTTGGAAACAAACTCTTCTACTGATTGTTCTTCTTTTTTTTGCAATGCTTTATTATATTCATCAAGTCTTTTTTCCTTTAATTTGTCTAAAGAGGCAACTTCTTTCCTTGCTTCAATAACTTGAGTTTTCTTTTCAGATTCTGTTTCTTTTAAAGAATTTAATTTATCTTTTTCTTCTTTTATTTTATTTTCCAGTATCTTTAAATATCTTTTATACCCTATTGCTTCTATTAAAATAAGGCCTTGCTTATTTTTACTGTTGAATTCATTATTTATATTTTTGTGCTTATCTTCTAATTTCAAAAGTATATTTTCTTGATCTTTAAGTGCAGCAAGAATAGTTGCATGTTGACTTTTCAAATTATCCAATATTTGATTTTTATATTTATGCACTGTACTTAGTGAAAAGTTAAATTTTTTCATAAATTTGTCCTCTTTTTAATAAACTACGTACTTAAAATATCTATCATTTCTTTGACAATTTCATCATATTCAAAAGTCTCATCTTTTCCTTGCTTTAAAAAATTATTCACTGTATCTATCTTAGAAATAGCAAAATCCAATTTTTTATTTCCTCCCGATTTGTATGCTCCAATTGAAATCAAATCTGCATTTTCTTCATATTTAGCTAAAATATCTCTTAACTTTGATGAAGCTTCCAAATGTTCTTTTGAAACAATTGCATCCATTAATCTTGATATACTTGAGCTTACATCTATTGCGGGAAAATGATTTTTATGTGCCAATTTTCTGGATAGAATTATATGTCCATCCAAAATCCCTCTCGCTGTATCTGAAATTGGCTCATTTGTATCATCACCTTCTACCAAAACGGTATATATTCCTGTAATGGAACCGCTGTCAAAGTTACCGCTTCTCTCAAGCAATTTAGGCATTTCTGAATAAATAGATGGTGTATAACCCCTTGCTACAGGAGGCTCTCCTACAGCAAGTCCTATTTCTCTTTGCGCCATGGCAAATCTTGTAAGTGAATCCATCATTAAAAGGACATCGTTACCCTGATCTTTAAAGTATTCTGCAATGGCTGTTGCTACAATAGGACATTTCATTCTAAGCATGGCAGGCTGATCTGATGTTGCAACAACTACTATTGATCTTTTTAATCCTTCCTCACCTAAATCTCTTTGTATAAATTCTCTTACTTCTCTTCCTCTTTCACCCACCAACGCTATTACATTAATATCGGCACAAGAATGTCTTGCAATCATACCAAGCAAAGTACTTTTTCCAACACCGCTTCCTGCAAATATACCAATTCTTTGACCTTTTCCAATTGTTATCATACCATCTATTGCTTTTACACCAAAATCTAATCTTTGTGTAATAGGTGGTCTGGAAAGAGGATTGATATAATTACTTTCAACACTGTAATAACTTTTAGCTATAAATTCATCAAGTCCATCTATAGGCTTTCCCATTGCATTAATAATGCGACCTCTTAGGAAGTCTCCAACGGGGATTTTTAATCTCCTGTTTGTGTTCTTTATAAAATTACCTGCCCCGATACCATTTGTGGAGTCATAAGGCATAAGTATAGTTCTGTCTGATTTAAATCCTACTACCTCAGCAATAATTTCTTTTTTTCCATCTTGAGTAGAAATAATATTAATATCTCCTATATTAGCCTTTATACCAGATGCTTCAATAGTCATTCCCACAATATTTTCAATTTTTCCAATATGCTTTACTGTCTCTGTTGTTTTAATCAAATCGGCTAAATCACTGAAATTCAACTTATTCTCCTCCATGATGCTTGCTTTCATCTAATATTTCTTTTATATTTTCAAGCTGTGTATCCACACTAGCATCAATAATTTGATCGGGTAATTCTATAATACATGTTCCCGGCTGTTCATTTTCCATAAATACAACCTTTACATGAGGTGAAATTTGCCCAATGGCCTCTAAAAATTCACTTTCACCCTCTACATTCAAACTTGCTTCATAATTTGAAATATGAATCCTTGCCCATTCCTTATTTTTAAATTTTTCTGTAGCCGATATAATCATCTTCGTAATAACTTCTGAACTGGATTTCAAACTAATTTTTATAATTTTTTCAGCTATTATCAAAACAAGGTTACAAAGCTCATCATACTGCTTATCTATAAGTTCTTCTTTTTTTCTTTCTAAATCTGCAATAACTTGTTTTAGCTCTTGCAAAAACTTCTCGGACTCTTTTTCAAGCCTTAATTTATTTTCTTTAACAGCAATTTCTTCTCCTTGAATTCTTCCTTTAGCAAGCCCCTCTTTATAGCCCTTTTCTTCTGCCTCTAATAGAATTTTCTCCGCTTTTTTTTCTGCTTCTTCTAATATTTCAGCAGCTTTTTTCTTGCTGTCTTCTATTATTTGATCTGCTAATTTTAAATTATCTTCACTATCTTCATTTTTTTCCTCATTTGTATTAGAATTTTCTTCATCCAATGCTTCTTCACTGCTTTCCATGTCACTGGTTAAATCAGAAGAAAAAGAATAGGGCACTACTCTTGGTGTTCCAGTTTTTGAATCTATAAAACTAGGCAATAATATCATCCTTTCCACCTTTTGTAATCACAAGTTCCCCTTCATCTTCAAGACGTCTTATGATTGCCACAATTCTCTGTTGTGCTTCCTCAACATCTCGAATACGTACATTATATGTGTATTCAAGATCAGACTTAACAGTTTCAGCCATACGGCTGGACATATTAGCAAAGAATACTTCTGAAACTTCTTGGTTTGCACCTTTTAATGCATATACCAAATCTTGTGAGTCCACCTCGCGCAGGAATTTCTGAATAGCTCTGTTATCCAAAATAGTAATATCTTCAAATACAAACATCTTCTTACGTATTTCGTCTGCAAGTTTAACATCTGTTTTACTAAGTTCATCAAAGATAAATTTCTCATTTCCTCTGTCCATATTATTCATAACATCTGCGATATAATCTACACCGCCAATTTGAGTGAAATCTACAGACAGAACAGAAGCAAATTTCTTTTCCAATGTTTGTTCAACAGTTTTAATTGTTTCAGGCGAAGCACTATCCATTTTTGCAATACATTCAACTACTTTTATTCTCTTTGATTTAGGAAGCTCCGAAATTACATCTGAAGCTTGATCGGCTCTTGCATATGATAAAATCAGTGCAATAGTCTGGGGTCTTTCATGCTGTATGATTGCCAAAAGATGCTTGCTGTCTGTTTTCCTTATAAACTCAAACGCTCTTGTCTTTAAAGATTTTGTAATTCTATCTAAAAGTGAAGTTGCTGTTTGAAGTCCAAAGGCTTTTTCAAGTACACTTTTAGCATACTCTAAGCCCCCATCTGTAATAACTTTCTTAGTTAAACATAATTTATAAAAATCATCCAAAACACTTTCATTTTGTTCTGAAGGAACACGCTTTAATTTCGCCACTTCAAGTGTAAGTGTTTCTAAATCTTCTTCATTAAGATATTTATATATTTTAGAAGCATTTTCAGCCCCTAAGGCAATAACAACTGTAGCAGCTTTTTGAGCTGGCGTTAATGCAGGAGTATTACTCATTTTCCTCTTCTCCTCTTAACCATGATTTAATCAGTTGAGCTGATATTTCCGGATTATTGCTTGCAAAGTCTCTGATTTCATCTCTGAGCTCTGACTCTCTTGTAGGCTTTATGTCTTCAACATTGATACTTAATACACCTTCTTCAAGGCTTTCTTCTTCCGTTTCTTCTTTAGCTTTTTTCCTCTTCTTAGAAATAATTACAGCTAAAGCAATTATAATTATAAGTAATAAAATTATACCTAGCAAAATAAATTTCCCATATTTAGATTCTTTAACAAAATCACTTATATCATTCCAAACACTGGAAGCTTCTTGTTTATCTTCTGAATAGAAAGCAGTATTAAAAATAGATATTTTATCATCAGCAGCATTTACATCTATACCTGCTGCATGAGCAATAAGTTTCTTCAATTCTGCCGTTTTTGTGGCAGTCAGATCTTGACTGTCCACTGCCACGGAAACGGTTAAGTCTGTTAAAACCCCCGAATCACTTTCCACTTGTTCTTTTACTTGGTTTACAAGATAATCCAATGCTTTCTCATCTTTAAAATATATTTCATTCCCATCGGTAGTAATTCCCGGATAAATAGGAACATCTGCATTAGTTTCCGATCCCGGAATTCCGCCTACTTCATCTTTATCTCCTATAACTTCCTGGGAGGTAACCTCTTTTGATGGAATACCTTTATTATCTTCTGTAGTAGGCAAGTAATTTGTAATCTCTTTTATTTTCTTATCTATATCCACTGTAGCATTCACTGTAACACGCACATTGTCTTCACCATAAATTGTTCTTAGAAGATGTAAAACTTTAACCTTAGTACTATTTTCGATCTCTTTTTCTAAGTTTAATTTTAGTCTGGCAGAACCTTCCTGTGTATTATTTTCTGATGTAGAAACTTCCATTCCGTCTCCGTCAACAATTACTACATTCTCCATATCCATACCGGGGATACTTTTTGCCACGAGCCTTTGAATACCCTTTACTTGTTCAGCAGATGGAGAACCTCCATCCTCTGTAATTACCACAACAGAAGCACTGCTTTCCACCTTATCTTTTTCCAAAACATATTTCTTATCACTGCCTATGGCAATAGTTACTGTAGCATCTTTTACATTATCAAAAAGCCTTATGGTAGATGCTAGTCTCTCTTGTAAATCGTATATTTTATAGCTGTTTTTCTCGAAATCCGTTGACATTAGATCTACGTTATTTTTAAATATATCATATGTCAATCCGCTTTTAGGATATCCTTCGGATACTAAAGTAGCTTTCAGCTCTTGTTCCTGATCTTCAGGAACTAAAATAGTGCCGTCTTCGTATTTATAATCAACTTGGCTTTCCTGCAATTTACCCATAATTTCTGTAGCTTCTTGATCATTTAAGTTTGCAAATAAGGTTGCATATTCCTTATTATTTAAAATAGCCGTAATAACAAAAGCCAAAACAATCACAATAACCAAGATTGCTGCTGCTATAACCTTGGTTTTTCTGCTGTATTTGGCATTTATTTCCACAATTTGCTTTTTTAAATTTTGAAAGTTTTCTTCAATTTTTTCTCGCAACTTTTAAGTTCACCTCAAATCTTATATTTTAGTGTCTTTTAATTGTTCAGATATGGCATATTTTAATACAGATTTAAAAATGCTATAGATTAATTCTCATAATTTCACTATATGCATCCATTGCTCTGTTTCTCAATTGTACCATCATCTGTAATGAAAGCTGCGCTTTTGTTATATCAATTTGAAGATTATGTAAATCATCACTCTGACCTGTTGCTAAAAGTGCTACATCAGAGTTTACTTTTTCATCAGTCTCAGCTACATTTTTTATTGCATCCTCAAAAACAGATTTAAAAGGAACTTGTGCTCCTTCACTGCTATAGTCTTTTTCGTTAAATTTTGTATTTTGAATTCCATCAATTTTATTAATGTCTGTAATAAACATCTAACTTTCCTCCACACACTTTTATCTTCCTATTTCAAGAGCTCTACCTGCCATTAATTTTATTGCATTTAAAGCTGTAACATTTGCATCGTATGCTCTGGTTGCTGACATACTATCAATAGTCTCTTTTAATATATCCACATTAGGCATCATAACGTAACCCTGCTCATTTGCATCAGGATGATCCGGATTATAAACGCTTTTAAATGGTCTTTCATCTTCTACAATCTCGCTGATTCTAACACCTGCATTCGAATTTTTATTCATTGCCGTTACTAATTGAGATCTAAAGCTTCCTGAACCAATTGGCTCAAAAACCACCATTTTCCTACGATAAGGCCCTCCGCCTTCTGTTCTAGTGGTATCAATATTTGCTATATTCTCTGAAATAATATCTAATCTTGTTCTTTGTGCTGTCAATGCTGAAGCACTGATGTTCATTGAGTTTAAAAAGGACACTTATCACACACCCTGCCTTTCGTTACATTTTATATTATTCAATTACCAAAATAGTTAAATATATTTTACATTTATCGACAATGTTTTGCAAGCATTTTGTAAAAGTTCTGAATACTTTAGAAACAATTTACACAAATTTAACTTAATATTGTTCATATTTTTACAAAATATTAATCCATTTGTTTAATTTAAATAATCTTTCAGTTAAAAGCTTTCAAAATTTGCACAAAAAATATTCTCGCACACCTATGCACAAGAATATATTCCTGTATCATTGGCGGCATGGCAATCATAGCATAATAGCCTTAGACCCATTGCTTTGCGTCCTAATTTTTCAATTAGTTTGCCTTTTTCAATTTATAAAATATAATATCTATTTTAACGCTTTATTACTTTACTATTATATAAATTAATGAATAAATGTCAATAGTTTATGCACAAAATGACATATATCTGCACAAGTTGACAAACTGCACATGTTTTTTACAGCAAAAAAAGTACCTTCCATTAAATCAAAGGTACTTTTTAAGTATTAATATTTATTCATTTTAATTAACGATTAGACTCAATTTCATCTTTATGTTCTTCAATAATTTTTTCTGCCAGAAAAGCAGGTACTTCTTGATATCTTTCAAACTTCATGTTAAAACTTCCTCTTGCTTGAGTCATTGAACGAAGAATAATTGCATATTTAAACATTTCTTTTTGGGGTACTTCTGCCAAAACTTTCTGACCGCCCGATTGTAATGGCTCCATGCCTAAAATTTTACCCCTTCTTTTATTCATATCGCCCATAATATCACCCATGTATTCATCCGGTACTAAAATTTCCACATGCATTACGGGTTCAAGAAGAACTGGTTTTGCTTCTACTATTCCTTTTTTAAAAGCTAACGATGCGGCAATTTTAAACGCCATTTCATTTGAATCAACATCATGATATGAACCATCATATAGTTCAGCTTTTATATTTACAACTTTATATCCTGCTAAGGGACCTTTTTCCATAGACTCCCTTAAACCTTTTTCTATTGCAGGTACATAGTTCTTTGGTATTGATCCACCAAATAAGCTCTCCACAAATTCAAAATCCTGATCTGATGGGGAAAATCTAATATGTACATCTCCATATTGTCCGGCACCTCCGGATTGTTTCTTATGTTTACCTTGAACATCCGATTTCCCTTTAATGGTTTCTCTATATGGAATTTTTTGATCCATAAGCTTTACATTAACGCCAAATCTATCTTTTAATTTCGCAATTATAATCCCAATTTGGATTTCTCCTTGACCACCTATTAAAGTTTGGTGGGTTTCATTATTTCTTTCAATTACAAACGATGGATCTTCTTCCTTTAACTTAGATAAACCTGTGGCAATTTTCTCTTCATCACCTTTATCCACAGCTTCTATTGCCATATATAATGAAGGTTCCGGAAAGTCAAGAGGCAGATATCTGATCTCATCACTTTTATCACATAAAGTATCCCCAGACAGAGTATGCTGCAGTTTTGAAATAGCAACAATATCTCCAGCTTCTGCATAATCTAATTCAAGCTGTGTTCTTCCTCTTACAAAAAATAACTTGCCTAGTTTCTCCGGTTTGCCTGTCCTTTCATTTAATACTTCTGTCCCTGAATTAATTTTCCCTGTAATAACTTTCATCAATGAAATTTTCCCAACAAAAGGGTCTGCAATTGTTTTAAATACAAAAGCGGACATAGGTGCATCTACAACAGAGAGTTTCTCAACTTTTTCATTCTTATCATTGAATCCATAGTATGGACCATGTTGATATGGGGTTGGAACATATGTAATGAGAATATCCAAAAGGCCTTCTATTCCATGACCTAAAGAAACAGCTGAAGAGCATACAGGTACAATACCTCCATCCGAGATACCTTTTACAAGACCTTCTTTAAACTCTTCATCTGTAAACTCTTCACCACTGAAATATTTTTCCATTAATGAATCATCAGTCATAGCAATGGCTTCTTTTAGTGCTTCATCTATTTCTGCCGAAACAGGATAACTAAAAGGAATCAAAGTATCTCCAAACTTTTCTTTTAATTCTGCAAAAGTTTTATGAAAATCAAATTCATCTTTATCCCTTTTATTTATAACTATAAATCTTGGCATTTTATATCTTTCACAAGCTTTCCAAGCATGCTCTGTTCCTACCTGAACACCTGCCCCGGCATCCACTAAGATTACTGCAGCCTCAGAGGCTCTAAGAGCAGCATTTACTTCTCCTATAAAGTCAAAGTAACCTGGGGTATCAATAAAATTAATTTTGCTGTCTTTCCATTCTACGGGAACAACTGAGGTATTGATTGAATACCCTTTTTCAATTTCCATCTTATCATAATCGGAAACTGTATTCCCATCTTCAACTTTGCCAATACGGTTTATTACACCTGTGGCAAGTAAAGCGGCTTCTAGTAATGTAGTTTTCCCACAACCGCCGTGTCCAATAAGTGCAACGTTTCTAATTGTTTCGCTAGTATAGCCTTTCATGTTTTGACCTGCTACTCAAAATATGGACAAATATATACCCATATCGAGAATTTTGTTGCTTCGACCTATATGCTTTCGTATTAGATTTTTCTAATTACTACTCACAAGTTCTTGTATAGTCCACAACCGTAAATTCCGACCTAGCCAGCCGTACATACTTATAATTTGCTTGATTATGCAATTTTATAAGTTTTAGCATCTCTCAAATTAAGACTTGCATTATAATCCCTATCCCTTGTATATCCACATTTATCACAAATATAAACTCTATCTGAAAGTTTTAAATCCTTCTTAATACTTCCGCATTGATGGCATATTTTAGATGATGAATACCATCTGTCTACAATTCTTAATTCAATTCCTAATTCTTTGCATTTTACTTCTAATTTAGTTCTAAATTCATAAAACTTTTGTGAAGCAACTGCTTTTGAAAGATGTCTATTCTTCATCATACCCTTTATATTTAAATCTTCTATTGTAATATAAGATGGCTTGATTTTTACTATCTCATTAACAATTTTATTAATATAATCAGTACGAATATTTTCAATTCTTTGATGAAGTTTTTGTACTTTTAGCTTTTGTTTGAATATATTTTGTCTAGCAGCTTCTCCTTTCAATTTTTTATTTCTTTGTTTCAAACTTTCATATTTCCTCGAAAGTTTTCTTTGTTCTCTTTTTAATTGCTTCTCTAATTTAATCAATTGTTGTGTTTTATTAATATTTTTCTTAATTAAACCATTACTGCAGATTGCAAAATCTTTTAAACCTAAATCAATACCTATACCCTCTTTATCAAGAGTAGTTTGATTTATATCATTTTCTTCTATCAAAACTGACACATAGTATCTACCAGCTTTATAAGAAACCATTCCACTCTTAATAATTTTATTTGTTGGTATATATCCTTTTTCTTTTAATCTAACCCAGCCTAATGTAGGAATTTTTATTCTATGTCTTTCACAAGGAATAATTACTTTTGCATCGGTTTTAACAAAATACATTTTAACATCGGATTTATTTTTCTTTTTAAATCTCGGAAATTCACTCTCGTGTTTAAAAAACCTTTTAAATGCTCTATCTGCATTCATAATAGATTGTTTTACTGATTTACTACTAACTTCTTTAATCCAAGAATATTCTTGATTCCTTGGAATAAACTCATTATTCAACCATTTTGAAAAATCCATACCTGATACAAACTTCTTTTCTTTTTCATAAATTTCTTTGTTGTGAGCTAAATAAAAATTATAAACATATCTGCAAACACCAATTGTTTTATGGATAATTATTTTCTGCTTATTTATTGGATTTATTTCTGTTTTGTAAGCTTTTAACAATTTCCTTATCTTCCTTTGTCTGTTTTTTATACTTTCTAAGCCCGTAAATCTCACAAGAAAAAACATGTATTATTGATATTAAATCGTTTACTAATTCTTCTTGCAGTGGTAGTTTTTAATTATTAACAATAATAATTTCTACTCCGTTAAACATTAAAAACCTTTCACTTTACCTTCGTTATCCCATCACTGACGTGTTTTAGCAGATACACCTATCATTTCTTCAAACTCTTGTGGTTTATATATATTCATAAATTCATCTTCTTTATGTGTATCACTTTTGTCTATTTTTATCAATGTATTTATTAATTATTTATTTCTCCCAAAATATTTTTTTCAGATAGTTGATTTAAGTATATCATTTGATAGATTAAATATCAATTCTTTATTCAAATTATTCTGATAATTACTTTGCTGTAAAAAATAAACAAAGTAATTAGAAATTTATTACTTTGTTTATTTTTTTATCCATTATATTATTTTTTGCTTTTTAAATTTAGTGATTCTGAAATAAATTATAGCAAAATTTTTATAGATAAACTCTAATCTATACCTCCACTTTTTCAGCAGGCTCATTCTCCTTTGAAAAAGCATAAACAGATTTGTCAATAACGATCATAATATCCGTCCTTCCTTTTTTCTAAAAAATAATATTAATATTATATATTAAATAATATCACGAATCTAATAAAGTACACTTGCCAATTTCTGCAAAATTTGCAATTTAAAACAGCTTCCGTCAAAAAGCTGTTTCAATAATAAATTTAATTTATTAATACTTATCACAAAAGTTTCCAAGCATTTTTCCTGTTTTTGTAGCTGCTATTCCTCCCAGTGCTGTTTCTCTTAGTTCCATAGGAAGCTTTTTCCCTACTCTATACATAGCTTCTATAATTTCATCTGTTGGTATTCTGCATTTCATCCCTGCCAATGCTAAGTCCGCACTTAAAAGGGCATTTACTGCTTGTGAAGCATTTCTCTGTGCACAGGGAATTTGTACCAATCCACCAATAGGATCGCAAATCAATCCCATAACATTGATTAAAGCAAGTCCACATGCTTCTGCTGCCATTTGCGGCGTCCCTCCATAGAGTTCCACCGCTCCAGCTGCTGCCATTGCAGCCGCCACACCACATTCAGCTTGGCAACCGCCTTCTGCTCCTGAAACTGTAGCATTTTTAGTAATAACAGCACCGATACCTGAAGATACTAAAAGCGCTTTTAAAATTTCTTCTTTTGTCTTATTTTTTTCTTCGGCAACAGAGATAATAACTGCCGGAACAATGCCGCATGAACCAGCAGTAGGCATAGCACATATTTTCCCCATAGAAGCATTTACTTCACTACAAGATAGTGCTCTAGCCATTGCCATATTAATTAAACTTCCGCAAATGCTTTCACTTTTCTTTATATAATTGTAATGATTAGAAGCTATACCTGCAATTAAATTTCCTTCTGAGTCAGCACTTTCAAATAAAGCCTTATTTGCTGAATTTACCATTACTTCATATCGTAACCACATATCATCTAAAATTTCTTCTTTATTTCTTTCAGAAAGCTCTATCTCATTTAATAATATAATTTCTGATAAAGATTTATTTTCCTTTTCGGTCAAAATAAGCAATTCTTTTATATTGCTGTACATTTTTTTCCTCTTTTCAATAATATAATTCAAAATTTTATTATCATTTATTAGTTACATATTAATAGTATTTACAGAATAAATATCCCTATTTTGTTCTAATCTATATATAATTTCTTCAGGTATTTTTTCATCCAGTTCAATTACACATGCTGCATTTTCTTTCTTTTTCATTCTGCTTACTTTCATAGTAGCAATATTAATTTTATATTCAGATAGTATACTCGTAATAAAACTTATTATACCTTCCTTATCTCTCTGCCTGATAAAAAGAGTTGGATATTCATCTCTGATTTCAGTTTTATATCCATCAATTTGATTAATTGTAATTTCTCCGCCACCTATTGATGAACCGCAAACAATTCCCAGTTGTTTATCTCCTTTATAAAAGGTTATTTTAACGGAATTTTCATGCATGCCTTCTAAATTAATTTTATAAAACTTATATCGGAGATTCCTTTTATCAGCAAGATAAAAGGCATTTATAATATTTTCATCATCCTCCATAAGACCGAGTACACCTGCAACCAAAGCTTTGTCAGTACCATGTCCTGTTCCTGTTTCAGCAAAAGAAGCATGCAAACCAAAGGTAACATAATCAAATTCATAATTTACAAGCCTACTTGCCGTTCTTGCCAATCTTACCGCTCCTGCTGTGTGAGAGCTTGAAGGACCAATCATAACAGGTCCTGCGACTTGAAAAATACTTATATTCATCCTTCCATCCTTTTAACATAATCTTAATGCAATTACAGTAACTATAAATGCAATTAGCAGCCTTACTGCTGAAACAAATACTGACTCTAATAATTATAAGGTTAAAACTCTGCTGTCTTAGGTGTACGAGGGAATGGTAATACATCTCTAATATTACTCATACCTGTAATATACATGATAATTCTTTCAAAACCAAGACCATACCCTGCATGCTTTACACCACCGTATTTTCTTAAATCTAAATACCACCAGTAATCTTCTTCTCTCAAGCCTAATTCTTTAATACGGTCAACAAGTCTTTCATAACGTTCTTCTCTTTGACTTCCTCCGATAATCTCACCTACTCCCGGTACAAGAAGATCCATTGCGGCAACAGTATTATTATCTTCGTTCATTCTCATATAAAAAGCTTTGATCTCTTTTGGATAATCTGTTACAAATACAGGTTTTTTGAATATTTCTTCAGTAATATATCTTTCATGCTCTGTCTGCAAATCAATACCCCATTCCACAGGATATTGGAAATCATGATTAGACTTTTTAAGCAAATCTACCGCTTCAGTATATGTTATCTTTGCAAAATCTGAATTTACAATATTATTTAATCTGTCTAATAATCCTTTGTCTATAAAACTGTTAAAGAATTTCATTTCCTCATGGGCATTTTCTAAGATATAATTAATAATATATTTAATCATGCTTTCTGCAAGTTCCATATTATCATTTAGATCAGCAAATGCCACTTCCGGTTCTATCATCCAAAACTCCGATGCATGTCTTGCAGTATTTGAATTTTCAGCTCTGAAAGTAGGTCCAAAGGTATATACATTTCTAAAAGCCAAGGCAAAAGTCTCAGCTTCAAGCTGCCCACTAACTGTAAGGCTTGTCTCTTTGCCAAAAAAATCTTCACTATAATCAATACTGCCATCTTTTGTTTTAGGTAAATTATTCAAATCTAAAGTTGTTATGCGAAACATCTCTCCTGCACCTTCGCAGTCACTTCCCGTAACTATAGGCGTGTGTACGTAAACAAAATTATTCTCCTGAAAAAATTGATGAATAGCATAAGCAGCTAATGAACGTACTCTGAATACTGCTGAGAAAGTATTACTCCTTGGTCTTAAATGTGCAATTTCTCTTAAAAATTCTAAACTATGTCTCTTTTTTTGAAGTGGATAATCCGCAGTTGATCCAGCTTCTACAATAATCTCTTTTGCTTTTATTTCGAATGGTTGTTTTGCTTCAGGAGTTAATGTCAGCACACCTCTTACACATAAAGCTGCAGCAATAGGTGCTTTGGAAATTTCCTCGAAGTTTTCTATAAATTCACTTTCATAAACTATTTGAACGGATTTAAAATAGCTACCATCATTTAACTCTATAAATCCAAACTTATTTGAGCTTCTGTTGGTTCTTATCCATCCTCTCACAATTACTTCTTTTTCTTTATAAGATTCTGTGTTTTTGTATAATGCTCTCAACTGAATATCTTTCATAACTTTTCTCCTGTTTAGGAAAAGAAGTTTGCCTTATGGCAAACTCTTCTTATCCTTTATATACATTTTATTTTTCTAATGGTTTCATTGTTGGGAATAAAATAACATCTCTTATGGACGGAGCATCTGTGATAAGCATAATAACTCTATCAATACCAATCCCAAGACCGCCGGTGGGAGGAAGTCCTACTTCAAGAGCGTTTACAAAATCTAAATCCATTGGATGCGCTTCATCGTCTGTTCCATCATCAAGCTGACTCTGTTGTTCCTTAAACCTTTCAAATTGGTCAATCGGATCATTTAACTCAGAAAACGCATTTGCAATTTCCCAGCAATTTATATAAGCTTCAAATCTTCTTGTAATTCTAGGATCCTTAGGATCTCTCTTCGCTAATGGTGAAATTTCAACTGGATGTCCTGTAACAAATACTGGCCCATCAAGATATCCCGGTACATCTTCACAAAATTCTTCAAACATTTCTGCTAAGATCTTACCTCTTGTCATATCTTTAACTTCGTCCTTGTCCATCCCTTGTTTAATTGCTGCTGCCCTTGCTTCTTCATCTGTTACAATAGTTGCAAAATCTACACTTGTAATTTCTTTTATAGCATCAGCCATATCTAATCTTCTCCAAGGTGGAGTTAGGTCAAATGTCTTTCCTTGGTATTCAATAACCATGCTTCCAGTTGCAGCTAAAGCTGCCTTTGAAACGACCTGCTCAGTAACCTCCATCATAGTCTCCATATCAGCATAAGCCATATAACATTCCATGGAAGTAAACTCAGGATTATGGTTTCTATCCATTCCCTCGTTTCTGAACATCTTGCCCATTTCATATACTCTGTCAAGACCTCCAACAATTAATCTCTTCAAAAACAATTCGTTAGAAATACGCAACTTCATATCTATGTCAAGAGTATTGTGATGAGTATCAAAAGGTCGAGCATTTGCTCCACCAGCAATGGTTGTCAAAATAGGTGTATCTACTTCAAGATATCCATAATCAGTTTCAAGAACACCCTTTATTGCGTGAATAATCTTTGAACGCTGTACAAAAGTATTTTTTACTTCGGGATTTACAATAAGGTCAACATATCTTTGACGATATCTCTGATCCTGATCTTTTAGACCTTGAAATTTATTAGGAAGAATCTGCAATGATTTAGATAATAATTTAATTTCAGAAGCTTTTATGGAAATCTCTCCATGTCTTGTTTTAAATATTTGTCCCTTTAAACCTATAATATCCCCAATATCATAAGTTTTAAACACTTCATATTCTTCAGGTGTAATAGCATCTTGTCTTACATATACTTGAATTCTACCTTGCTTATCTTGAATATCAATAAATGATGCTTTTCCCATGTGGCGGTTTGCCATAATTCTGCCAGCACAAGAAACGGATTTTCCTTCCATTTCTTCAAAATTGTTTTTAATATCCATGCTGTAAGCATCTACGTCCCATGTTTCTTCCGTAAAAGGATTTCTTCCCATATCCTGAAGTTTTTTTAGCTTATCACGTCTGACTTGTCTAAGCTCATTTAGACTCTCTTCTGTAATTTCCGCTTCAGATTCTATTAAATTATCATTCGCCTTATTCTTTTCTTCTGTACTCATTATCTATCCTCTTTTCTTGAACACTGAATAATCTTATATTATTTTTTATACTAAAATGTTCAGTACTTCATATTTTACAATTCCATCGGGAACTTGAATTTCCGCAACTTCTCCAATTTTTTTACCAAGCAAACCAGATCCAACCGCTGATTCATTTGAGATTTTGCCTTCATAAGGATCCGCTTCTGTAGAACCTACAATAGTTATTTCCATTTCCTCATTAGAATCTAGTTCTTTAACCTTAACTTTTAGCCCTATTCCTACTATATCTTTACGCTGATTTTTTTCATCTATAATTCTTGCTTTACGTATCATATTTTCAAGCTTGTTGATTCTTTCTTCTAATTCAGCCTGTTCATTTTTAGCCGAATCATACTCGGAATTTTCCGATAAGTCTCCGTATGATATTGCTTCCTTTAATCTTTCAGCAACTTCTTTTCTTCTAACTGAAACTAATTCCTCATGCTCTTCAACAACTTTTTCATATCCCTCTTTGGTTAACAGTATTTCCTCTGCCATATCTCTATCTCCTTTATTGATTACCTTAAATTTTAAGATTATATTGTGCGCTCATATTCGCAATATTATAAACTATTATGTCTAAAAAGTCAAGAAATCCCAATTGTTTTAGATTGTTATTATCTCACACAATTAATAGTTTTCATCAGCAAATCAGCGTCATTAATATTATTAACTTTTCTTCTTATTTCAGCGGCTCCATGTACACCCTTTAAATACCAGCCAATGTGTTTGCGCATTTCCCTCACTGCGGCATATTCCCCTTTTTCTTTAAGTAAGTAATCAAAATGCTTATTTATTATATTTAATTTTTCTTCTAATGTAGGCTCCTTAGATATTTCATCACCATTCCAAAGAGCTAATGCTTCTTTAAAAATCCAAGGATTTCCCATTGCGCCTCTTGCAATCATAACAAAGTCACAATTAGTTTCTTTCATCATATCCAAAGCATTTTGACCATTAAACACATCTCCGTTTCCTATAACAGGAATTTTTATTGCCTTTTTTACATTTGAAATAACAGACCAGTCTGCTTTTCCATTATAAAACTGTTCTCTTGTGCGTCCATGTACACAAACAGCAGATGCACCTGCTGCTTCTATAGCCTTTGCAGTTTCCACTGCATTAATACTTTTTTCATCCCATCCAATTCTTATCTTTGCTGTAACAGGTTTTTCTGCATTTAAAACTACCGCTTTTACTATTTCATACACCTTATCTATTGACTTTAATAAGGCTGAGCCTTCACCGTTTTTAACTACTTTAGGCACAGGGCAGCCCATGTTAATATCAAGAAGACAATTATCTTTTTTTGCTAAGGTTTTAGCAGTATAAGCCATAATTTCTGGTTCTGATCCAAAAATTTGGTATGCTACAGGTTTTTCATCTTCATATATTTTTAACAATCTTTCTGTATTTTTGTCATTATAATATAATCCTTTTCCGCTTACCATTTCCGAATATACCAATGCAGCCCCTTGTTGTTTGCAAATTCTTCGAAAAGGCGCATCGGTAACTCCTGCTAACGGAGCTAATAAAAATGGGCTTTCAATTTTAATATTGCCAATCTGTAATTTATTTTTCATCTTAATCCTTTATTTTATTTATGCCTTATCACATTTATGTCCATGAAATTTATTCTTTTCATAAATTAATCTTAAACCTTCTAAAGTAAGAAGCTTGTCCACGTGGTCAATACAGTCAATGCCGGATTCTATAAGAGTTGCAAGACCTCCTGTAGCTACTACTGTTGGTGTTTTCCCTGAAGGACAAGCCTTTTCTAATTCTTTTTTCATTTTTTTTACAATATAATCTACCATACCCATATGTCCGTAAACCAGTCCTGACTGCATACTTTCTATTGTATTTCTGCAAATAGTATGTCCCGGCTCTTCTAATTCAACTTTTGGTAGTTTAGCTGTTTTTTCAAATAAAGCATCTGATGAAATTTTAATCCCCGGCGAAATTGTGCCACCTAGATATTCGGCCTTTTCAGTTACCGCACAAAAAGTAGTTGCCGTACCAAAATCAACTAACACTAAAGGACCACCATATTTTGCAAGTGCCGCAACTGCATTTACAATTCTGTCAGCACCTACTTGTTTTGGATTATCATATTTAATAATAAGACCGGTTTTTACACCAGGACCCACAACTATAGCTCTTTTTTTAAAATATTTCATAGATAAATGCTGTAATGTGAAAAGAACTGACGGAACAACCGTTGAGACTATTACATCTTTTACCTCTTTGGTCTTTAATCCTTCATAAGCAAAAAGTTGATTTATAATCATACCATATTCATCAGCACTTTTATTGTTGTCTGTTTCCATTCTCCAGTTTTGAATCAATTTGCCGTCTTTAAAGACTCCTAAAACTATGTTGGTATTTCCAACGTCGAATGCAAGTAACATATATGTTCTCCCTTCAGTTGTTCAAATTTGCTACTTTATTATAAATGAAACCCTGCATCATTGCAATGCAGGGTTTTATTTAATAACATATCATTTACTATTTTAATGAAATTAATACATCGCCGGCGTTTACAGCTGCACCCTTTGTAACTTGTATTGTATCTACAGTACCTGCTGCAGGTGCTGCTATTTCATTTTCCATCTTCATTGCTTCTAAAATTAACAGCACTTGTCCTTCTGTTACTGTATCTCCCACGTTAACTTTAATATCTAAAACTGTTCCAGGCATTGGACAATCTACAGTTTGTGCACCTGCAGACGGAGCTGCTGCAGGAGCCTTTTTCGCTGGAGCTGGCGCAGGCGCAGGAGCTGCTGCCTTAGCTGGAGCTGCTGCAGGAGTCTGTGCCGGAGCTGCTGCAGGAGTCTGTGTTGCTGCTGAACCAGTTCCTAATTCTTCTACTTCTACTGCATATGCAGTACCGTTAACAACAATGTTATATTTTTTCATATATTCGTCCTCCAATTAATTAAAATTTTCTGCTCTCTATGCAATCTATACCTCCAGCTTTAGCCCAAACTGGCGGATTACCTGCAATTCTATTAATTTTTCTTATAACTAAATTATTTTTAAAATCACTGCCTTCACTTGCTGCAATAGCTGCCATTATAACAGCCACAAGCTCTGGATTTTCACCCTTAATATCACTTTTGTTTTCTAAATCAGCAGTATTTGTTGAAGCCTTCGCTTCAGCTACTGCTTGAGCTGATGTAAGATTAACAGTCTCAGGTTTTTTTTGCAAGCTGTCTAAAATTTTAGTCATAATAGCTATCATTGCCCATAAAAGAATAAGTACTATGAATGTAATACCCATTCCCATAATAGTAGTGATTAATGCAGCAACAGCCTTATCTCCGTTACTAAGCTGATCAAAAAGTGTAGGATCTGCAAATTTTTGCATTAAACTAAGTTCCATATGCCAAACCTTCCTTTCTACAGAGGAATATTACCATGCTTCTTAGCAGGCAATGACTGTCTCTTTGATGCCAGCATATCAAATCCGCTGATAATTCTCTGCCTTGCCGTCTGAGGTTCAATAATATCATCAACATAACCCATTTCCGCTGCTCTGTATGGATTATTAAACTTTTCTTCGTACTCTGCAACTTTTTCCTGCCTCTTGGCAATTGGATCATCTGCATTCTTAATATCTTTTCTAAATACAATATTGGCTGCACCTTCTGCACCCATTACTGCAATTTGGGCAGTAGGCCAAGCCATAACAAGATCTGCCCCTAATTCCTTATTACACATACCAATATAAGCTCCGCCATATGCTTTCCTTAAAATCATTGTAATTTTAGGAACAGTAGCTTCGCAATAAGCATAAAGCATCTTTGCTCCATGTCTTATAATACCACCGGTTTCCTGATCTACACCAGGTAAAAACCCTGGTACGTCTTCTATAGTTAAAAGAGGAATATTAAAAGCATCACATCTTCTTATAAATCTGGCTGCCTTATCTGAAGCGTTTATATCCAGACATCCTGCGGCAAATTTAGGCTGGTTAGCTATTACTCCCACTGTAGAACCATCCATTCTAATAAAACATGTAATCATATTCTTCGCATAATGAGGCATTACATCATAAAATACGCCGTTATCAGCAATTTTTTTAATAACATCATACATGTCATAAGCTTTATTTGGATTTTCCGGAATAATTTCATCGAACTCGGGGATGAGTCTGTTAGCATCATCATCTGTAGCATAAACAGGTGCGGTTTCCAAGTTATTTGAAGGCATGTAGCTTAAAAGTTCTCTTACTTGCGCAAGAGTTTCTTCATCATCTTTACCTATAAAGTGTGCAACTCCACTCTGTGAATTATGTGTCATTGCTCCGCCGAGTTTCTCTGCTGAAATATCTTCTCCTGTTACTGTTTTTATAACCTGCGGTCCTGTAATAAACATTTGGCTTGTTTTATCAACCATAAAAATGAAATCTGTAATAGCCGGTGAATATACTGCACCGCCTGCACAAGGTCCCATTATAACTGAAATCTGTGGAATAACGCCAGATGAAATAGTATTGTTGTAAAAAATCTTTCCAAATCCGGAAAGAGCATTTACACCCTCTTGGATTCTAGCACCACCGGAATCGTTAAGTCCAACTATAGGGGCCCCCATTTTAAGTGCCATTTCCTGAGCCTTTACAATTTTTTCTGCATGATATTCACCAAGAGACCCTCCTAGAACAGTAAAGTCCTGAGCATAAGCAAATACCAATCTTCCATCAACAGTACCATATCCGGTTACCACACCATCTCCCGGTGCTTTTTTATCAGCCATATCAAAATTATGACATCTGTGAGATACGAACACATCCATTTCCACAAAGCTGCCTTCATCGAAAAGAATATTAATTCTTTCTCTTGCAGTCAATTTGCCCTGTGCATGCTGAGCTTCAATTCTCTTTTCACCTCCGCCAAGAGCAATAGCTGCTTTTCTTTCACGAAGATCTTCAAGCTTGTTCATACATTATTCCTCCTATAATTAAATTTGCATATTATATCGATTTATTTATCTTTATCGCCTTACTCTTATGAACATATAAATTCATTAAAATATACCAACCTTAATATAACTTAAATATTGTGAAATTTCAATAAAATTTCCCTTGTATACATTATTTTTTTGTATTGCCGTAAAGAATATCCATAGATTTAAACAGCTCTTTTTTTATACTGTTATTAACAGTTGTTTTAAGGGGAAGAATTATAATATAATCATTATCTTGTAGATATGATCTGCCAGTAATGACTTTGTAAACTTCTCCTGATGCCATAGATTTATTAAGATATAAAGATACTGGGTTTTTTATCCATATGACCTTAAATCCATTTCTTATACTATAGCTGTCTATCATAATTCTTGAGCTTTCTCCCAGATAGCTTATAACTAAATCATTTCCCTTTGTCATAGTAATTTTATCTGCTCCAAGAGCATAAAAAGTATCACTCAAAGGAAGCAGCAATACATCATTTGTTCCTTTCTGTACAGGTAAAAATTCTTTATTAATTTTATAATAGTAAATTTGTCCATTATTATAATACCAATACTCTCCGCATTTTGCAAAAAATGAATTTTTTAATATTTCTTTTGCTTCATCTGAAATAGACAGATTGTCCATAACTTCTTTTAAATCATTTGGTTTCTTAACTGTTTCTAATCTATATTCATATTTTTTATGTAGGATTCTAATATTTTCTCCATCTAAACTAAGAATATAATCAATATTTCCAATAAAGCCTTGATTTTTTTCATATATTTTAACCGTGAAAATATTTTCTGTTTCCTGTATATCATTAAATGCTGATTTGTCTAATTGAATTTGTCTATCGCCCAGAAAAAATTTTGCAGACTCCCCTTCTTTTAATCCATGTATTTGCAATTTTTGAAAATCATCAATATATGAATCCAATAATTTTTTCTGTTTTCCATCTTCACCTTCAATAGTTAGATAATAATCTCTTTCTATTCCATCTAATTCTTGCGGCAGTATGGTTGATGTATAAATTCCGGCAGCACCCATATCAAATAATTTATCTGCGTATTCAATATCATTTATAGGATGCACATATACTTTAATGCCATTATTGGAAATTTCTTTACATAAGCCTTTTTCTGCATAATAGGACTGCATTGTAACCGCATATAAATCATTCTTTTTTGCAAAATCTATAATTTCATCAGCTTTTGGATTCTCCTGTAAATATAAAGTTAATATTATATTCTTAAACCCCAAGGATTTTACTTCATCATATTCTTCAAAGCTATATATTTGAGGAACCATTCTATCAATATAATCAGGATAAGATTCTGCAATTATATTCAGAAGCTTTAAATTATCTCCTTTAGTATCTGTTACAATTCTCACATCAGGAGCATTATCTAGTATCTTTGTAAGTTTATCAAAGGTAAGCACTTCCAATTGTCCGAATATTTTTAGTCTTAGGAAGCTGTCTTCACGTAATTTATCATCGAACTTTGAGCCTAAATAATGCTCAATAGTTCTGTCCCAATCATGAAGCATTATTATTTTATTATCTTTTGAAATTTCCATATCAAGTTCTATCATTTTATAGCCATTGATTATAGCATCATTTACTGCTTCTACGGAATTGCTTGTTTCATAACCTTTATATATTCCTCCCCCATGAGCAATGGCTTTTTCATAATTTCTTACTTCAGTTTCATTTTCTTGTTCAACTTTTTCAAGTGCAAAGCTGTAAACAGATGTTAGCTGTAACAATATTACTGTAATTATTAATACCCAAGAAGCCTTTATGTATAATATTTTTCTAGCTCTAAAAGAACACCTTTGTTTTATATCTATGCTATACATATACCCTAATTTAACCTTTCTACATTTAAAACATAAATTATACTGCAATTGTAATTTTATAAAAATTTCAATATTAAAGTTTTTATTTACACTTTCAATATCGTAATCCATCAGATATTTAAATTATTTATACTCTTTGCTGTATTTCTTATGATAAAAAATTTCAGCAAACTAATAATGATATATTAATTTGCTGAATGTTAATTTTAAAAAGTATAAAATTATTTAATTTTTTTCATCATTATCTGATTCCTTGTCTAGCATAGTTTTATCTTCTAAAATTTCGTCATTACTATCTAATATAGTTTCATCTTCTGAAATTTCATCTTTACTATCTAATACGTTTTCATCATCTGTGGAAATTTCATTATTTTCTTTAATACTTTCTAAACGCATAAGGTTTTCTGATTCAGCAGCTTCCTCAGCATTAGCTTTTTCGAGAACCTTTTCCATATCTCTAACTTCAGCAATAAGCTGTTCACTGGTTTTTTCACCGGTAAATAAAGCTTCAAACTGTTCTCCATCTAATGTTTCTATTTCAAGAAGAGTATTTGCCACTAAATGAAGTTTATCTATATTTTCAGATAATAACTTTTCGGCTTGATCAAAAGCATCTTGTATAATCCTTCGAACTTCTTCATCTATTTCAGAAGCCATTTCTTCTGAGTGATTTTTTCTTGTGGAAAAATCTTTTCCTAAAAAGACTTCATCTGATGAACTATAGTTTACAGTTCCTATCTTTTCACTGAATCCATATTTTGTAACCATATCTCTTGCAATATCAGTAGCTCTCTCAATATCATTGCTTGCACCAGTACTAATATCGTTTAAAGTAAGTTTTTCAGCAACTCTGCCTCCTAACAAGTGTACAATCTGTTCTTCCATCGTTGTCTTTGTGGCATAATATTTATCTTCTTTTGGAAGAATCATAGTAAATCCACCAGCTCTACCCCTCGGAATAATAGTTACTTGATGTACAGGGTCTGTATTTGGCATCATTCTAGCAATAAGGGCATGACCGGCTTCATGAAATGCCGTAAGCTTTCTTTCTGTTTCACTTATTACTCTGCTCTTCTTTTCCGGTCCTGCAATTACCTTTGTAATGGATTCTTCAATTTCATCCATACGAATTTTTCTTCCGTTTCTTCTTGCAGTTAAAAGCGCTGCTTCATTTAATAAGTTTTCTATATCAGCAGGAGTAAATCCTGGTGTTCTTCTTGCTAAAACTTTAGGATCAACGGTCTCATCTAACGGCTTATTCTTTGAATGTACTTTAAAAATTGCCTCTCTGCCTTTAATATCAGGAATTCCGATAACAACTTGTCTGTCAAATCTTCCCGGTCTTAATAATGCAGGATCTAATACGTCCGGTCTATTTGTAGCTGCAAGAATGATAATTCCTGTATTTTCACCAAATCCATCAAGTTCTACAAGCAATTGATTTAAAGTTTGCTCACGTTCATCATTTCCTCCGCCTAAACCTGCGCCTCTTTTTCTGCCCACTGCATCAATTTCATCTATAAAAACAATACATGGTGAACTTTTCTTTGCCTGTTCAAATAAATCTCTTACTCTGGAGGCACCAACACCTACAAACATTTCTACAAAGTCTGAACCACTTATGCTGTAAAAAGGTACGCCGGCTTCTCCCGCTGCTGCTTTTGACAAATATGTTTTACCTGTTCCCGGAGGACCTACAAGTAAAACACCTTTTGGTATCCTTGCACCTAGATCCCTATATTTTTTAGGATTTTTAAGAAAATCCACTATTTCAGAGAGTTCCTCTTTTTCTTCGTCTAATCCCGCGACATCGTTAAAGGTCACTTTTTTTAAGTCCTCATCCTTATGCAGCTTGGCCCTGCTTTTACCAAAGGACATGACTTTTCCGCCGCCCTGGCCTTGATTCATAAACATGAGCCAGAAGATGACGAAAATAACAATAATCACAAGAGTAGGAAGCATAGATAAAAATATGGATTGCTTTTTCGGTTTTACACCGGCAACTTTTTTAATTTTTCCTTCCTTCATTTGAGGGAAAATATATTCTTCCTCAAGCATTTGTATTTCAAGGAAAGAAGGTGAATACATCACTACTTTTTCTCCTGATTTCAAGGTTCCTGATAATGTGGTATCAACTATTGTTATTTCTTTTACTTTTTCCTGATTTAAATATGAAGCAAAATCTGAATATGCTATCTCTTTTACCTCCTGTTGTTTACTGCCTTGATAAAACCAAGCTACTGCAAGAACAATGGCAAAAATAATAATATATATACCTAAATTTTTAAAATTTCTCTTCAATGTATGTTATTCCTCCCTTTACAATATATATGATTTTATTTTTTTGTACAAAATCACGTTTAACAGTTTATCATATCTAAATACTATATTCAAGTAAAAGGATATGCGCCGTTTCCTCTTTTAACCTATAATTTTCGCTGATCCTATAACCAATTATCCATATCACCTCTGAACCTAAGCAAACTAATGGGATAAAATCTCTTCTTTCTTTTTTAATTTTAGCATCTACAAAAAAATCTTGTAACTTCTTTGTACCTTTCATCCCTTTAGGACAAATATAATCACCTTGTTTCCTTGTCCTCAAAATTAATTTGCATCCACTATTTTTAATTTTATCATAATCAAAAGCCTGTGTATTCTCATTTAAACAAATATTCTTTAAATCCATTAAGATTTTTGACTTAAGATATCCGTTTAATTCATAATAATTATCTTTGTCATCATTTTTTTTATAAAGCTCTGCATTTCCATAAGATATCCTTATACCATAGTCATTAGGAAAATCTACACTAGATGAAGTTTTTGCTTCTTCTAAAATATTCTCTGCAGCTTTAAGATGTACTGCAGAAATATCTTGAATCAATCCGATTTTTTTAAAAAGCCTAATGATAACTCTATTTCTAACAGCAGGATATAAATTTTTAAGAATATTAAGATCAATGCTAATTAAATTTTCTTCATTTTGCTTAGCATACTTTTCAATTATTTTGTCAACAACACTATAAATATATTCTTTATCCTCTTTTGCAATATTAGCCAAACGATTTAATGCCAGCATAATATTTTTATTAAAGTTTTCCTCAATATATGGTATCAATTCAAGTCTCACTTTATTCCTTGTATAAATAGCCTGTAAATTTGTATGATCAATTCGGGGATTTAAATTATTCACAGCACAATATTCTTCTATTTCTTTTCTGCTTATATCAAGAAGAGGTCTTATTATTGAAAATCCTCCCTCACCACTACGCATATATTCAATTCCCGAAAGTCCATCTGTACCTGTACCACGTATTATTCTCATTAACAAAGTTTCTGCCTGATCATTAAGATTTTGAGCTACTGCTATTTTAACTTTTTGAGAATTTATTTTATTTGCTATTTTATAAAACGACTTATAACGGACATTTCTTCCTGCCTCTTCACCTGAAATTCCTTCATCACTTGCAATCTTATTTACATCATATGTAAAGCTATAACAAGGTATATCATATTTTTTGCAAAGTAATTCAACATAATTTTGATCCTCTTCTGCTGCACCTGGTCTAAATTGATGATTAACATGTACTGCATGAAGAGTAATATTAAATTCTTCCCTGATTTCATTAAGAACATGAAAAAGGCACACCGAATCTGGACCTCCTGAAAGTCCTATTACGATATGCTCTCCTTTTTCTAACAATCCATTATTTAAAATAGTATTTTTTACTTTTTCTATAATCATAATTTTATTATATTGTTTCCACATTATATAGACCACTTTATAACTGCAGACATGATTTCAATAATTTCCAACTTACAGCAACACTGTATCAATCATAGAAATCATTATAACATATTTTTCTATATTAGAGTTATTAATATTTAATTTACCACTGCTGTAATAACTGTCATATCATCTTTTTCTTTTAATCCATAACGTTCAACTGCTTTATTTATAATCAGATCAGACATGGTCTGCGGATCTTTTGACTTGATATTTACAATAGTATCTATAAGCCAGTCAAGCTGCCTGTCTTCTCTGTCTGCATCTGTAATCCCATCAGATACAATTATAATTTCATCACCTTTACGAACTTTAATATCTATAGAATCCACAGAAATCCTGTTTATTATACCTATTGGAAGTGCTGCAATTTTAATAGCCTCAACATGATCGCCTCTTTTAATAAAAGTAGCCGCCGCGCCGATTTTAAACAATTGCAGATTTCCCGTATTTCTATTCAAAATACCCATATCCACAGTGGAAAAAATTTCTTCTGTGGAATTAGCAAGAAGTAAAGAATTTATTGTTCTTAATGCAAGTTCTATATCGAAACCTGCTTTCAATAAATTATGCAAGGTTGAAATAGTAAGACCACTCTCATCTGCTGCCCGTCTTCCTTTTCCCATTCCATCACTCAAAGCAAGAATATAATCTCCATTTTTCATTTCCGTGCATAAATAACTATCACCCGAAATATTATCTTCTTTTGCATAACCTGAAACTCCCACGTCTACGTTATATCTCGGTTTTTGCATTATATTTGCCTTCTCGGGCTTGTCCAAATCCAAAATCATATTTTTTGTTAATCTTGTCAATGCTTTAAACTGCATAGGAATTATAGATTGACTATCTTTTGTTCTGCCATACAATGCAGCAAGTTTTTCAAAAGTTTCTAAATATCCATGCAATGTATTTTTAATTTTTTCTCTGGAAATAAGATCATAATATTGCTCACAATCTCTTAATCTTGCTAAAAGTATCTCCAATTTATAAATCAATTTTTGAGGCAGGAACATAAAAATTACAGCTGCGATAATAGGATCTGCCGCAGTTAAATAAAGTTCCGGATATCCTTTTATCATTCCAAATCCCAAACAGACTGCAATAAAACATGTTCCCGTCACTATTCTGCTTAATCCTGTAAAAAATCCTGCAACCATACCGCTACAGGCAAAAATCCCTATAATCGCAGGAGTTCCTGAAGCTACCATCATAAGTGTAAGTCCTGAAGCAATACCTGCCAAACCACCTTCCATTACACCCATTTTATACCCAATAAAAAGTGATATAAAAAGTGATACTACATACACAGGAGAAAAAAATGCAATCGTATCTATTCCGAGTCCGCCTACGGCAAGAATAGAAACTGCCGATAAGACTACAATGCCCTGAGCAATAGGTTTTTCTTTTTCATTGCTTTTATCCATTATATTAAAAAAGAAATAAAATAAATATACAAAACCAACAACTAATACAGCTTCCATACATAACATTATAATGTCATATTTAAAAACAATTGGTCCGGTAATAATTATAAATGCTTTTACAATACTGGTAATAGCAGCCGTTATTATCCCTACTCCAAGCAATGAAAGTTTTCTCTTATTCAACAAAAAGAATACTGCACCACAAATTACAGTGGCAATTATATCTCCCCATACATCATAGCCTGTCCACTTATTAGTAAACGATCCGAGAAGAATAAACGGCAGTGCATAAACATTGATTTTACCTCTTGACATTAATACCGCCGTTAACGCAGGTCCGCATGGGAAAATATTTTCAAATAAAGCTACTCTTCCAAGAAGAAATGAAACACCTGCCAAAGCAATTAAGTTTATATAATACCCTATTTTTATTTTTGTTCCTGCTATCGCAGATTTTTCTTTTTTATTAAACAATGCATCTAACAACAATTCCACTAAAATCACCCCTTTGTAAGTATTATAGCGAGATGATTTGTATAAATATGTTGTAATTTGCATAATATACGTAGTATTTTCCATCAATTTCTACGTAGTTTTTACAATTAATCTTGAATGTCGAAAAATTTCATTGCATTTTGACAAGTTGTATTCACCACTTGCTCATAACTGATACCTTTTATTTCTGCAATCTTTGCTGCTGTGTACTCTACAAAAGGAGGCATATTTCTTTTCCCTCTATGAGGTACAGGTGTCAAATATGGTGAATCTGTTTCTATTAACATTTTTTCTAAAGGAATAGTTTCTACAACCTCTATTCCTTTTTTTGCATTCTTATAAGTTATAGGTCCTGCTATAGAAATAGTACCTCCAAGCTTAATATATTGCTTTGCAAGTTCACTGCTTCCTGAAAAACAATGAATTAATAGCTTTGCATCTCCGTTAAACTTATCCAACCTGCTTTTACTGAAAACGCCTTCTTCTTTCAAAATTGTAAGCACATCTTCGTGTGCATCTCTGTCATGTATTACAATTGGCATACCAAGTTCAATGGCAAGTTGAATTTGACGTCTAAACCAATATTTTTGAACATCTCTTTCAGAATTGTCATAATAATAATCAAGTCCAATTTCACCAATTGCCTGCACTTTCTTTTTCTTAGCAAGTCCCTTAAACATAATCATAGCTGCCTCATCCATACTATTTGTGTCATGGGGATGACATCCTACAGCTGCATAACACCAAGGATATTTTGCAGCATGTTCTGTAGCTTTTACAGAGCTTTCCAAATCAAACCCAATATCCATAACATACGACATCTTGGCATCTTCTATTGCCTTTATAATTGTTTCTCTGTCAGAATCATATTCTTCTGAATTTATATGAGCATGTGAATCAAATAACATAAATAGACCATCCTTTTATTAAACAAATAGCTGTTATTATTGTACATTGTTTCCGTTCTGTGCTTCTGTAGTAACAAATTCAAGCTTATCCTTATTATCTGCAAATAATATCATACCTTTTGATTCTTCGCCTCTCAATTTAATAGGTTTTAAGTTGGCTACTACAATAACTTTTTTACCAACCATTTGCTCAGGTGTATAATGCTTTGCAACTCCGGAAACTATTTGTCTTGTATCTGTTCCGATTTTTACTTTAGATACTAGAAGTTTGTCTGCCTTAGGGTGTTTCTTACATTCTAAGATTTCACCAACCTTCAAATCTATCTTATCAAAATCTTCTATTGTAATTTCTTCTTTAAATTGTGTAGGAGGCTCATCAGGCTGTGCACTTGGCTTCATAGCTTCTAATTCTTCCAATTCCTTTTCAATATCAAGTCTTGGGAAAATAGCTTTGCCTTTTTTAACCTTTTCCATACCAAGCATATCGAATACAAAAGCATCCTTCCATTCTACATCAGCATACCATATTCCAAGTTGTTTTCTTATTTCTTTTGATGTAGTATGCATAAATGGATAAATTAATATTGAAATTATTCTAATTGATTCACAAAGATTATGAAGTACTGTATCCAATCTATCTTTTGTGGATTCGTCTTTAGCAAGCACCCAAGGCATAGTCTCATCTATATATTTGTTTGTTCGTCTTACGAGAATCCAAATTTCTTCTAACGCTTGACTAAAAGCAAATTTATTCATATTTGCTTCAACTTTAGAAGCTGCACCTATGGCAATTTCTTTTAAATCAGCATCAAATTCTCCGTCTCCCTTTACCGCAGGAATTGTTCCATCATTGTATTTTTCAATCATAGCAACAGTTCTGCTGACTAAATTTCCAAGGTCATTTGCAAGATCAAAATTCATACGGTTCAGCATAACTTCATTTGTAAATAATCCATCTTGACCAAAAGTATATTCTCGAAGCAAGAAATATTTTAAAGCATCAACTCCATATCTATCAATTAGAGCAACAGGATCTACAACATTTCCCTTTGATTTTGACATTTTACCGCCTTCAAGAAGCAGCCAGCCATGTCCAAGTACCTTCTTTGGAAGTGGTAAATCCAATGACATAAGCATTGCCGGCCAAATAATTGAGTGGAATCTTACTATTTCCTTTCCTACCAAATGAACATCACAAGGCCAATATTTATCATATTTTTCAGGATCATCGGGATATCCAAGGGCTGTGATATAGTTTGAAAGTGCGTCAAGCCATACATAAATAACATGTTTTTCATCTATTGGAACCTTAATTCCCCAATCAAAGGATGAACGTGAAATACAAAGATCTTCAAGACCTTGTTTTGCAAAGCTGATCATTTCATTTCTTCTTGTATCCGGTTGTAAGAATTCAGGGTTATTCTCAAATAAATCTATTAGCCTATCCTGATATTTAGAAAGCTTAAAGAAATATGCTGATTCCTTTGCCTTTTCCACAGGTCTTCCGCAATCAGGACATTTGCCGTCAACTGCTTGTGTTTCTGTCCAGAAGGCTTCACATGGAGTACAATACCAACCTTCGTATTCACCCTTATAAATATCTCCCTTTTCATACATCTTATTAAATATATATTGAACCCTCTTCACATGACGAGGTTCTGTAGTTCTTATAAAATCATCATATGATATTTCCATAGTTTTCCAAAGTTCTTTTATACCGCTGACAATTTCATCAACATGCTCCTGTGGCGTAATTCCTTTTTCATCAGCAATCTTTTGAATTTTTTGACCATGTTCATCAGTACCTGTTAAAAACATTACATCATAACCGCATAAGCGCTTAAAACGAGCCATAGCATCTGCCATAACAGTACAATACGTGTGTCCAATATGAAGATTGGAACTTGGATAATAAATAGGTGTAGAAATATAATATGTTTTTTTTGTCATCTCTTTATCTTCCTTTCATGCCCTGATTCGTATGGGAATCAGCAGCTTTATTATATTAAACAGCAACGCTGTCTCAATCATAGAAACCATTATAACATGACACAAGTTAACAAACATGTTTCAATGGTTCCTTCCTTGCAGCAACGCTGTCTCAATCATAGGAACCATTATATCATGTTTCCATATTCTGCAGACCACTTTATAACTGCAGACATGATTCAATGATTTCTTCCTTACAGCAACGCTGTCTTAATCATAGAAACCATTATAACATGACACAAGCTAACAAGCATGTTTCAATGGTTCCTTCCTTGCAGCAACGCTGTCTCAATCATAGAAATCATTATAACATGACACAAGCTACCAAGCATGTTTCAATGGTTCCTTCCTTGCAGCAACACTGTCTCAATCATAGGAACCATTATAACACAATTTTTAATGCTTACGCATGTCTTTAAATAAAACCTCCTACTTTTAGAACAGCTACCCATAAAAAAACAGTAATTATTGAAAAAGTGGAAGTAAAAACAACAATTTGACCTGCCAATTCATCATCAGAGTCCATCTGCTGTGCCATTACAAATGAAGAAATCGCTGTAGGTGATGCAAATACTGCAAGCAATGCTCCAATTTCAATACCTCTGAATCCAAGGTAAATCCCAATAGGCAGTACAACACCGGGTATAATTACTAGTCTTCCCATAACAGCAAAAATTAAAGGTTTTAAATTATGCTTTACACTGAAAAAATGGAAACTTGCACCTAAAAGTATAAGGGCCAGGGGAGTAGCAATATTTGAAATACTCACCATTGTACTTTCTAAAAATTCAGGTATTCTTATATGTAATAACAAGGACAAAACTCCTAAAGCAGAAGCAATTATTAAAGGATTAGTTATAATTCCTTTAATTAATTTTTTAAAATCTGCCTTCGTGCCCCTAAAAGTTTCTAATACAATAACTGCCAAAAAATTATATACAGGAACTACTGCTGCAATAAGTAATGAAATATGTCCTGCACAAGAATTTCCAAACAGTTCTATTGTAATAGGCAGACCGAAAAGAACAAAATTACTTCTAAAACAGCCTTGTATAATTGCACCGCATCTTTTTCTATTTTTACTTAAACGTGGTATTAATACAAATAATATCATATATTCCAGAAGAATACATATTAAAGCATAACTAACAAGTTTTATATTAAATGCTTCTTTTAAATTTGTTTGATATACATTTATAAAAAGCAGTAATGGTAAAAACACACGGAAGACCACATTATTCATTACCTTTAAAGTTTTGTCATCAAACATCTTTATACATTTCAAATAATATCCCAAAAACATCATTCCAAATATAGGAAATACTACTTCAAAGGATAAAATTAAGATATTCATATAAATAGCCTTCTTTCCTGCCTAGAGCTTATCTGTCCTCGTTATTAAAATACCAGAAAAAAGCATAATAATTACTATAGCTAATAAAAATCCGATAGTCATATTCCAATTACCATAAATATCATAGAGTATTCCTGATAAAGTTGGGCCCATGGCTGCAAATAAATAACCAACTGATTGTGACATTCCTGAAAGCAGTGATACCTCCCATGCATTTTTTGATTTTAAAGTCAAAATAACTATAATCCATGAATACGTAGCTGATGCTCCTATTGACGTAAAAACAAGTTCTGCCATAACTATTAAAACATGATTGCCAAAAGGAAGTGTAACAATTCCAATAAAGTAAAAAATACACATGGCAGCTGCAATGAAAGTTTGTCTTTCCTGCATTTTAGTTGATAGGATAGGTACTATAAAAGATATTGCAAGTCCTACAAGCTGAAACCAAAACGCCATATATCCGGCAGCCTGCGAAGTCATTTCTTTTGATATAAGAATTGACGGAAGCCATGCAGTTACGGAATAATAACAAAGTGACTGACTGCCCATAAAAATTGTAATATACCATGCTAATGGAGATTTTAACAAATGTTTTCTGGCCTCTTTTATTGTGTTTGTTTTCTTATTTTCCGTATGATCAGACGATAATTTAAATGAATCCTTTCCCAAATCAGAATCCACCTGCGGAAGCCACAGAAAAAGGGCAATGAGTGCCACTACTGACCATATTGACAAAGATATTTTCCACCCAAGACCGAAATTATCTGCAAGGGGATAGCTCAATCCAGCTCCCACCCCCGCAAATATACCTTGGCAAGTGATATATACACTTGTCACAATACCAATTTTATTTGGAAATTTCTTTTTTATAATACTTGGAACAAGTACATTTCCAACTGATATACCAATTCCGATTAGACCGGTTCCCAAAATAAGTCCTAAACTTCCTGTATACGAACGTATTATCCCTCCTGCTATTATGGCAAACATACCAAATGACATGGTTTTTTTAATGCCATATCTGCCTGCAAGATTAGAGACAAATGGAGAAAAAAACGCAAAAGCAAGCAATGGCAGTGTTGTAATAAACCCAATAAATCCGTTAGAAACTTCCAAATCATTACGAATAAGATCAGCAAGTGAGCCTACAGATGTAATGGGAGCTCTCAAATTAAAGCTTATAAATATAATAGCACTTATTAATAAAACTCTTTTGTTTGTTTTTGTCATTTAACCACCCCTTTATCGTCATGCATACTAGTATACAACATTTTTCAACATTTTACCAATAAAAGAGACAGACCTAAACATAAAGGTCTGCCTAAATTATATATATTTATTTTTACTTATCTTCTGAATTAATTAATTCTACAGTCTTCTGCAATTCTTCTTTAGCGCTATTTTCATCCTGGCACTTCTTGATTATGTAAGTTTCGCCATCAAACAATTGAGCATAAACTGAAAAGTTTTCTAAATATATGCTTTTTATGTTATTTATATTTATTAAAAGATTGCCATTTGCATTCATCAAAAATCTGGGTTTACCCCCAACCATTATAGTGAGTTTTTCTTCCCTTGGTTTTCTATTTGTATACTTTATAATAGAAATCAGGGCATAAATACCAAGCCCTATAAGGGCACCCCATATAATAACCATTAATAAAATCGGCAATATACTTGCGATAATTCCCATATTAACCTCTAACTTTCCCTAATATATAATTCTTAAATATAACTAACTATTATATATTATTATAGGTTTCTATATTTTTCAACAATATATTAACTAAGCCTGCCATTTTCCATGGACAAAATTCTGTCACTTATATGTCTTACCATAGGTAAATCATGAGCAATAAACAATATGGTTAAATTACGTTCTTTCTGTAATTTTTTGAACAAATGTACTATTTGAGCCTGTATAGATACATCTAAAGATGAGATAGGTTCATCTGCTACTATCAAGTCCGGATCTAAGCTTATGGCTCTTGCAATTGCCGCTCTTTGCCTTTGTCCTCCCGAAACATCATAAGGATATCTTTCTGCTAAGCCTACATCCAGTTCAACCTGTTTCATAAGACTGTAGACTTTATCTTTAAGTTCTTTTTTATTTTTATATATTTTTTTGATTCTAAGAGGTTCTGCAATAATTTCTTCTATAGTCATTCTTGAATTTAAAGCTGACATAGAGTCTTGAAAAATAATTTGTTTATTATCGCCATAGTATAAAATTTCTCCTGCTGTAGGTTTATAAATTTCCATTATGCACCTTGCCAATGTTGATTTTCCACACCCGGATTTACCTATCAAACCAAGTATTTCTCCCTTATAAATTTCTAAGGAAACATCATTTACAGCCTTGGTTATATTATGCTTGTCTAATTCAAAGTACATCTTCAAATTTTTTATATCAACTAATTTCTCTTTTACATTTCTATCTTGATATAAACTACTTTCAGTAATATCCCCTGTACTATGGGCATGTTTCTCTTTTTCAGAATGTTCATGGGCATGTTCATATCCATTGTGAAAATGAATTTTCCCATGAGTGTGACCTCTCCCTTTAGTATAATCTAAATAGCCAAGGAGTTTTTTTGTATACTCCTCTTTAGGGTTTTGAAAGATTTGTGAAACTATGCCTTCTTCAATTATCTTTCCGTCATACATGACTGCTACACGATCTGCCATATCTTCTACTAAGCCTAAATCATGGGTAATAAATATAACAGAAATATTTGTCTTCTTCTGAATGTCTTTAATAAGTTTAATAATCTGATCCTGTGTATTTAAATCTAACGCAGTTGTAGGTTCGTCAGCTAATAATATTTTCGGACTTGCGGCAAGAGCGATGGCAATGGCCACCCTCTGCCTCTGTCCCCCTGAAAAATGATGAGGATACTGTTTAAATCTTTTTTCGGCATTATCAATTCCAACTGTTTTTATCAGCTCTAAAGTTCTTTTCTTAGCTTCATCTTTTGTTATATTTTCATGAATCTGCATAACTTCCATTATCTGTTTTCCAATGGAAACAGTTGGATTAAGTGATGTCATAGGATCTTGAAAAATCATAGCAATATCTTTACCTCTTATTTCCATAATCTCTTTATCAGACATGGTTATAAGATCCTTACCGTTTAAAAGGGCATTTCCATCTTTTACCCTTCCTCTTTTGCATAATAATTTCAACATAGTTTTGCAGAGCACAGTTTTACCGCAGCCTGACTCCCCCACAAGTGCTAAAGTTTCTCCCTCATTTAAATAGAGAGAAACACCTTTTACCGCTTGAGTCTCACCAATCTGAGTTTGAAAAGATACTGTTAAATTATTAATTTTTAATATCTGATTCATGCTGTGCTCCTTAATGTTTAACCGGATTTTATTTTACTGTTATTTTATTTAATATCCCAGTCTTGAATATTCCAAAAGATTCCCACTCCATGATGTCCTAATACAGTCTCTGGAGTTATTCCTGTAACACCTTCCTTAGATACATACATGGCATCTATATAAGCTATGAAAGTATACGGAGGATCATTAGATAATTCCTTTTGAAATTCTTCATATAAAGGAAGCCTTGCTTCAAAGTCTTCTGTTTCTCTTGCTTTTTGAAGAATTTCATCTACCTTTTTATTTGAATATCCATTATAATTTGAGCCTTTATCTGTTCCAAACACTTTATAAGTATGATCATCCGGGTCAAATGGACTTCCCCATCCTACTAAAAATGAATCTTGATTCGCCCAATCTATTTTTGAATTTACTTCTACCTTTGCATTTACTCCTATATCTTGTAAATTCTGTGCACAAATGTTTGACATATCAACACGAACCTGATCTCCCTGTTTATTATTTATGGTAAATCCTAGTTCCTTGCCATCTTTTTCATAATATTCACTGTCTCCTATAATCCATCCTGCTTCTTCCAATATTTGTTTTGCTTTTTCAGGATTATATTCATATTTTTCTATATTAGGATTATTATACTCACTTATTTGAAGTGGAGAATAAGCAACTTCACCATGTCCTAAAAGTACACTGTCCACAATTGCCTGTCTGTCAATAGCATAGCTGAAAGCCTTTGGTAATTCTTTATTATTGCCAAATAGAGGATTATTGAAGTTGTACATAATTCCTCTGTAATCCGCCGTCTTCATTATATTTAACTTAAAGCCATCTTTATTTTCAAATTCCTTAGCAGCCTTTGGTGTTACTTGTGCCAAATCAAGCTCGCCTGATTTAAGCTGCAACGCTCTTGCATCATAATCTTCAACAATTTTAAATATTACTTTATCAAGCTTAGCTGCACCAAGATAAAAATCATCATATTTTTCTAAAGTAATACTTTGTCCTTTATCCCAATTAGAAAGCATAAATGGCCCTGTCCCTATAGGCTTTTGGTTAAAATCATCCGTTATTATATCTTTTCCTTCTAAAAGATGCTTTGGAAGAATCCCTATTGTCAAATAGTCTAACATAGCTACATTGGGAGCCTTCATTGAAATTTTTACAGTATAATCATCTACAATATCCACACTTGTAATGTCTTCATAATTTGAAGCAATCTCTGAACCATTATCAGGATTCATAATTGTTTCAAGAGTAAATTTTACATCTTCAGCTGTAAAAGGTTTTCCATCATGGAAAGTTACATCATCTCTTAAATGAAAAGTATAAGTATAAGAGCCTTCATCATAATCCCAACTTTTAGCAAGACTTGGAACCACCTTATTTTCACTGTTATGTGCAGTTAATCCTGTAAAAATAAGAGAATTAATTTCTCCATGTTCATATAGCGCCGGATTTATACTTGTATAATCTCCACTGCCATAAACAAGTACCTTTTCATCTGTGTCACCCTTAGTATCAGAGCCACAGCCTGCAAAAGTTCCAACTACCAGTGCTAAAATCAATACTATAACACCTATTTTGTTTAATTTCATTTCCTTTTCTCCTCTTTAAATTTTATTTAAATATACTCTTGAAAAATTAAAAGCTTTTTATAAATTGCTAAACTCTCTGTTATTTTTCTTTCGTATATAGTTACCTATATTTGTAATACAAACTAAAGTAGTTATTAAGAATATTCCCGGAATCAATATTATCCACCAAAAGTTAGATAATAAAGCTTTTTGTGAAAGTGCCATTAAACTTCCCCATGATATTATTTCCACGGGAAGTCCAATTCCTAAAAAGCTTAGAGTTGCTTCAGTTCCTATTGCATATCCAATATTTGTTACAACCATGAACATAATGGATGAAATAAAGTTAGGTAAAAGATGTTTTCTTAGAATATAGAAAAATCCGCCTCCCATGCTGCGTGCTGCCAAAATGTATTCGCTATTACGAATTTGTCTCACTTCACTTCTGACTATTTTGGAAATATTCATCCAGCTGGTAATTCCTATAGAAAATGCAATAGAGACTGCGTTGCTTTGACCTATTATAGCTTGAATAAAAATGACAATCAGTATTGACGGAATACTTAAAACTATTTCTGTAAAACGCATCATCGCATCATCTATATGTTTGCCCATAAGACCACTAATACAGCCATATACAATTGCAATCGTTGTTGAAATTACAGTGGCAAGTATGCCAATAAACAATGAAATTCTGCCGCCGTACCAAATCATGGAAAAAATATCTCTGCCTAATGTATCTGTACCGAACAAGTGATTTACCCTTGGACTTTGACTTATCTGTGCCAAATTCATATATGTTGGATCATAAGGCATGATTATATTTGCAAATATACATCCTAATATAATGATGGCAAGAATTGTTATTGAATAGTATGGTATTTTTCTGCTCTCTTCTATTATATTCTCTTTAGAACTTCTTAAGATATTCATTGTAAATCACCCCTCTCATACTTCATTCGAGGGTCAATTATTTCATTAATTATCTGAGCAGTTATATTTGCTGTTACCACCACAGCTCCTGTAATTAGGCATAATACAAGCAGCATATTATAATCATGAAATTGAGCACTTTCAAAACTCAAAGTTCCAAGACCGGGATAAGAAAAAACTTTCTCGACTACATAGGTTCCTCCTAAAATATGAGGAATAGAAATAGCCATAATGCTTATAAAAGACGGCATAATATTTTTTAAACAGTGTTTCCACATAATTTGTCTTTTACTTAAACCCTTTACTTTGCATAATAGGACATAATCTTGTCTTGTCTCTTCCAATAATTTATTTCTCACCATGTACGTATAATACCAGAGATGTCCTAATACAAGTACTGCCAGTGGTAATATTAAGTGAACTAATCTATCCATAATATTTTGAGACTGCCCTATAGAATAAGCACCGCTGGTAGGCAGTATTGCCAAATTTACTCCAAAGATGAGAATAAACACTAAGGAAATAAAGAATGCCGGAATACAATTTGTCACAACTCCTATTTTGCAAATTATTCTATCTATCCATTCTTCTTCATGAAGGGCACAGAAAACTCCAAGAAGCAATGCTAATCCAAAGTTTAAAATATAAGCAAGGCCTCCCAAGATCAATGTATTTTCATACACATCTCCTATTACTTTCATTACATCCTGCTTATATTTAAAGGAAATTCCAAAGTCCCCTGCTGCTGCATTCTCAATCCATTTTGTATACTGTAAATATATAGGTTCATCTAAACCCAGTCTTTCCATAGCTGCCTCTTGCTGGGCTATGCTCATACGTTCCACGCTTTCACCATAATATGATTTAAGCGGATCTCCCGGAGAAAGACGTGCCATATAAAATACAATTAAGGATAATAAAAACATAACCAATAAAAACTGAAATATTTTATTTAATACTAATTTTATAATTCTTTTTCTCATAAGTCTCTCTTTTGCTGTTTCTTTAATATTTTCTATTATACATAAAAAAATCCACGAAAATTATGCCCTATGTATTGATAAGACTAACCTTCGTGGTTAAATTTAAAGCTTCTTGCTTATTCTTTCTGTTTTAACTTTTAGTAGAATACCATTAAAATTTTTGTTTGTCAATGTAATTTTATATAAATTATATTGCTATATTTCTTTAAAAGTTAAATATTTATGTTTTTAATAATTATGTTTAAAGTTTCTTATTTTGCAAAGTTGATATTAACCTCTCCTCCAGAAATTTCTGCTTTAATACTGTTATTAGAGGATGTATTGTTTACAATAGTTGAATCTACTGCTTTACCGTTTATCTTTACACTACCTAAATCAACATCAATGCTATAGCTGCAATCTTCTTCCTTCAAACTAGTATCTATATTAATACTTCCCAAATCACATTCAATATTGTTTTTTCCTTCAAAGGTTCCATGCAAATTAATTTCTCCGTTACGGTTATCAACCTTTAATCCTTTAGTTTTAAAATCTCTTGTAGATAATTCTCCCAAATCTAAAGAAATATTACTTTTCCCTGCCTCAACGTTATTTATATTGCATTTACCCCCATCAATTTCTATTTCTAAATTATCCGTCTCTATGTCAGAAATATCTGCACTCCCTAAATCAATATTCAAATCAATCTGTTTTGCAATCAGATCTTTTATCACAAGTTCCCCTGAATTCTCTATTTCAACATTATTAAACTTAGTAGTTTCAGGATAATATATTTTGATTCTTGGCTTGGAATTTTGAGAAAAGATTCCTATACGATTAAATCCTAAAAAACTAAAGTTATTTTCTTCATCATTAATAATCAGAGTATCATCTTTTAAATAAATATTAGGTTTTTCATAATTTTCATCATAAGAAAATTCAACTGCATATTCATTTCCTCTTACGAACTCAATCTTATATAAATCTGCATCAACTTTTACATTTATGAATTTCTCAAAATCATATTTATCTGTAACTAAATTTTCTGAGGAATTTTCGCCTAATTTTGGTCCTATGGAAATTCCATTTTTGCCAAATGTAACAGACCTCATACCGCCTGTAAGACTTCCTATAAGTGCAAATATTATCCCAATTACTATTAATATAATTGCTATTAAAACAATCTTTTTAGTTGCTTTTTTCATTTATTTAACTCCTTTTCTCTTTTTTAAAGCTTTATTCATTAATTTTACTAAACCTCTAAAAATGCATTTTGTGGCCAAAACAACCACGATTCCAAAAAGTAAACATAAACCTAATGCAATCAGACCTACTCCCATTGTGAACAACCCCGTAGGAACACTTGTGACAATCACTGCTATTCCTAAAACTACTATAATAAAACCTGTTGCAAATAATGAAACAACCAATGCACCTAATGACAGTATAATTATAACGGCTGCCACAATCAGTACAACAATTAAAAGAATTGCCGTAATGGCTACGGGCAGTGCTACAGGTGCTGCAAAGATTGCAAGGATAACCCACCAAATTGCAGAAATGCCTTTTTTAACAGAAGGAGACTTCTCTTTGTCAAGCTCTTTAATAGCAACTTCTGCTTTTAACTGAGTTACTATTTTGACCGGTGAGCCTAATTCCTCTATTATTTTCGACTCATTCTCAGGCCCGGCTTCATCAAAATATTGTTTATAAAATTCCAATGCATCTTCTGCTTCCTCTTTTGGAACTCTCCTCAGCTGCTGTTCTAATTGTCTGAAAAACTCATCTCTATTCATTTTTATCTCCTCCGCACAATAATTGATCTATTTGATTTTTATATACTATCCAATCTTTTTTGTATTCTTCGTACTTTAATCTTCCGCTTTCTGTTATTGTATAATATCTTCTGTTTCGTCCTTGAAATGGTTTATCATAAGTAGATAGGCAACCTTCCTTTTGTAATCTTCTTAATACAGGATATAAAGTTGATTCGGAAATATCTGTCACATCTCTCATGGTTTGAGTTAGTATATATCCATAGGTATCTTCTTTAGACAACACTGCAAGAACACAAGCATCCAACAAAGCTGACCCAACTTGAAACGCCATAATGTATCTCTCCTTTTTCTCATTATATATAATATTATTTTAACATCAATACTATACGACATATAATATTGTTTGTCAACAGTATTATATGATAAAAATAAAAGCCTTGAATTAATTCAATTAACTCAAAGCTCTTATTTTTATTTATATTATATTAATACATTTTTTCTAATCCCAATTTTTCAATCCAATTTTCTTCTAATTTTTTTAATTTGTCTCTAAAATTTTTAGGACTTTCTTCGTTCTTTTTTTCTAATTCCTCTAAAAATTCTAATTCAAATGCATCTACCCCATACTCTTCAAAATCGGCTTTCATTTTAGGATTAAAACAACTTCCTATTTTTTTATTAAATTCAAATCTATTTTGTAATGATTGTAAATCTATTTCTGCTTTGATGAAATATCTTCCATTGATAGTATTAGTTATTTTATATACTCCCCCTGTAGTTTTCTTTTGTTTATATTCTGAAACTATTTCTTTTTTTGTTTCTTTATCCATTTTTTTATCCTCCTTCCTATTGACTTTTTATTTGCAGGCTATATTTATTTATCAATCTGTTATCACTCTGTATTAAAATAATGCTGACTGCAATTAATTTTCGTCTGATAAAGGTTTTGCAAAGCTTTCTTTTAAGCTGATGCCATTCTTTTTAAGCTGCTTTTGCCAATAAATTTTATTTAACAATTTTACTAATATCTTTAGAATAAATATATTATGCTTTTTCTCAGTTTCAGGCTCTGAATATTTTTTAAGCTGCTCTTTATCAAAATGTCCATTTTCTCCAAAATATTTGCCGATTTCTTTTGCTCCTTCTAAAAACTTAATTTCATTTTTATTTCTTGGCTTATCTGCATTTTTAGTTAATCCATCACAACCACCTCTAATAATAGTGCCTATATATTTTGCACTTAATTTTTCAGTTATATATTTTAAATACCCCTCCAAAGGTCGTGCATGAACTGCTTCCACAAAACCATATTGAACAAGAAATCCTATTTTTTTATCTTGACATTTTCCAATTAATGGTTCCAATTCCTCTATAAAAAGTTTTACTCCTGCAGGCATGGAATAACTATATAAAGGAAATCCAATTAAAATATTGTCTGCCCCTTGAAAATATTCTGCTGCTTTTTTATAAGTTTCTTCCGTATTCATTCTAACTCTTTCAACATCATTGTTTTTATTGAGGTTAAATCCTTCTATAAAGCTTTCTAACAAAATCTCAGTATTATTCTCTCCCAACTTTGGCGACCCATTAATAACTAGCAATTTCATCACATATCACCTCTAATTCCTGATCTGTATTAAATATATTTCTTATATCTCTTTGAGAATTACCATAAATCTCTTTTACAAAATCCAATTCATTGCTTTCATCTAATAATAAGACCTGCTTTGGCAGCTTATTATATCTCATTATATGGCCCATTCTGTCTTCTCTCATAATTAGAAAGGGATGTACAAGAGGTAACATTCTGTCACTAAATCTCTTAGTCAAAGAACTGATAAATCCCATAACTATAGGTGATGCCATTACAACAACTTCAGATTTTAAATACTCTTTTAAAATACTTTCCATTCCATCATGAAAACAACAGTGTCCCGGCGTTTTAAGCCAACATTGATAACATCCTATGCAATCATGTAATTGGTAATTTCTTATATTAATTATTTTTACATCATTATCTTTTTGTTCTAAAAAACTTTTAAGTTCATTTATATAGTTCTCAAAATCCATATATTCAGTTTTGCTGTTACCATTTAAAATTAATATTTTCATAAACAATCTCCATTCCCACTTTGCTGTTTATGCCCCATACCCTAGCTCTTTTAATAATCTTGCTAATACAGCAAAGCGCTCTCCTAATAATTCACTGTCATCAGCCAGTGCTTGACGTACAGTTTGAATATCCTCATCTAAATAATCATTATCTTTACATACTTCAACAGTCATTGCATCTCCCTGAAGCCCAACTCTATCAATTATAGGATTTTCAGGATCATAAAGTTTTTCGTATCTATAGCTTTCTCTGAAATGCTGCTCTGCTCTGCATACAAATATGGCTAAATCAAGAACTCTGTGAAGTGGCATTTCTTCTGATTGTCTGGACCATTTTTCTCCTGTATATCTCCAGATTTTCGCAGATATATCCTGCTTACCTCTGTCATTCCATTGAGCCAAACCTAATGATAAGCCTTGTACATCGCTCTTTCCCACATATCTTCCATCTATTTCTCCATAATTCTCTGCTATAATAACAGGTTTATGTTTTAAGTTTGTTGGTATTTTCACTTTATTTGCCTCCCAATAAATTATATTTATAATAATTATTTATTATATTTAATATATCTTATTTTTTAATATTTACTAAATTACTAATTTAGTAAATTACTAGATTAGTATATTCTAGTTTATTTTAAATGTCAACATTAAAATATGAGTATGCTAATAATTACATAAAATTAAATCCTTATAAATGGAATTTTTACATAACAAAAGCACTTAAAGCTATTAATTAAATCAAAAAAGAGCACTGTTAGTACTCTTCTTTTTTATTTATCTAATTTATAATTTTATTTCATCTTTAATGATTTTATAATTTAATTTTAAATGTTGTTGTCTAAATTATTGATTTCTTCTACAACTTCTCTTAGATTGTCTGTTTCAAAATCAATTCCTTCTTCTTTTAAGCTTTCTTTTAAGTCTTTAACCGGAATATCTAATTCAGTGTCTTCTGGCAAGCCACAGTATTCAAGGAGTATAGAAGGTTCGATATTAAATTCTTCACAAACATCATTAATTGTCATATATCCTTTAATATTTTCCGGATCTAAAACTTCACTCTCCGTCAAAACTGCTTTATTAGACAGTGAAGTTTTAAAATTTCCTGTAAAAATATTTGCACCGATAAACAATACTAGGAATATAACTAATATTGTGGCAGTCTTACCAGGTGATACAGCTAATCTTCCTCTTTTAGTTTCAAGTGTTTTTTCAACAGGACATGAAGATATACATTCTCCACATGAAATACACTCCATACTTGAAGGAGAATCATCACTATGAACTGAAAGTCCCATTGGACAATTTTTAGTACATTCCATGCAACCTGTACATGATGAAGAATTTCTTTTTATTTTAAAGATTCTAATAGGAGATATTATTGCCAATGCAGCACCAAGAGGACAAAAATATCTGCACCAAGCTCTTTCAATAAATAAAGATGATATTATTATAAGAGCTAGAATTATTACCCCAATTAAAAATTCTTCAAATACTTCAAGACCACTTCCTAAATGCATAAATGAAGCCCATGGATCTAACGGTCTTAATATTAATTCTCCTGCTTTATATGTTATAAAAAGAACGACAAATAATACTACATACTTTGAATATCTTAAAATTTTATCAACATGCTTATTTGGTTTTAATTGTTTAATTTTTAATTTCTTTGCAAGTTTATTAAATAAAGACTGTATTGTTCCCAGAGGACAGATATACCCACAAAATACCTTTCCAAAAAGCACCGCAAGTATTAATACTGCTATTAAAAGGACTACTGATGATGGTGTTATTTTACTAATATAGCTTCCATCTTTTATGAGAGAAAATAAAGTTTCTAAGCCTCCGAAAGGACAAAGAGCATCAACTGAAGCAGAACCCGATGGACCTCCCCCTTTTATTTGATGCATAATCGCTGCAAACATTGCAAAGATTAAAAAGAATATGGAAATTATCCATCTCCATTTATTTTTTACTAAGTTATTTTTCATAATTGCACCTTCCCTTTTTAAATCATTAAATTTTATAATACCACAATACATAACGTCTATGTTTAAAGCACGGCCTAAATATGGCAAAACTGTGACATTTTTATAATGATATCTTTTTATATAAAAGAGATGATGTTTATGCTAAAGATAATTTGTTATACAACAAATATAAAAAATAAAGTATGCATTTAAAATACATACCTTATCTTTTAATATCTATAGATTCTTTAATTTTATTTTCTAACCCCTTCTGCCTTAATAATTCCATATATTTACCAAAAGGTCAATACTATTTGCGCAAGTTGCCATATATGTGCACAAGTTGCCACTTAAGTTCTATTAATAGTTAATCAATGGAATATTTTTACTAAATTTCACATTAATTTTGCTACCATTTAACATTTATTTAATGTAATAAGTGGTAATAATATAATTTATCTGCAAATAAATAATCTGAAATTCTATTTAAGAAGTGTCATAAATATTTAGATTCATATAAAAAAATACTTTCCAACACGACAATTGAAAAGTATTATTATATATTATTCTGCTGTAAATTTTAAAATCTCGTTTAAAAACTGTCCTCCGTATTTTTTTAATTTTACTTGTCCTACCCCATTCACTTCCAAAAGCTCTTCTTCATTTTTAGGTAACTTTTTACACATATCTTTTAAAGTTGCATCTGTAAAAATAATGTAGGAAGGTACTCGCTGTTTTTTCGCTATGTAATTTCTGATTGCTTTAAGGCCTTCGAACAATTCAGAATTAACATTATGTATTTTTATATCTTTATGTTCTTTTAATGGTATTTCTTTTATTAGCTTCATGGATAAATTTTTTCTTCCTTTTAGAATATCTGGCGACAATGGTGTCAATTTCAAAACAGGATATTCATCTAAAGTTGACCTAAGATATTCTTCCAGAATCAAATAATCAATAATCTTTCTGATTATTTTTTCAGAAGTATCTGCCATAATAGAATAAGTTGACAATTTATTTAGTCCAAACCTCATAAGTCTTTCATTTTTGCTGCCACGTAAAATATCCACAATCATTTTTATGCCATAATTTTCTTTAACACGATATACACAAGAAAGAATTTTTTGAGCCTCCACAGTAATATCCATAGTTTCAAAATTTGAATGACAATTACTGCAATTATCACAGAAACCGCTTGATTTTTCACCGAAATAGTTTAAAATATATTCCCTTAAACATTCTGTTGTGTGACAATAAAAAGTCATTGCTTTTAAACGCTCTCTGTCCTTTTCTTTTACAAGGAGTGCTGTTTCTTCATCCATTTCTTCATTCTCATTAGAATTTTCTATGAAAAACTGGTTAGTAACCACATCTTGACCACTGTATAACAATATACAGCTCGCATCTTCTCCGTCTCTCCCTGCCCTCCCTGCTTCTTGATAATAGCTTTCTATATTCTTAGGCATATTATAGTGAATTACAAATGATACATTAGATTTGTCAATACCCATGCCAAATGCATTTGTAGCAACCATAATCAAACATCTGTCATAAATAAAATCTTCTTGATTATTTTTTCTTTCCTCTTCACTCAAGCCTGCATGATACCGAGAAGCTAAATAACCTTCATTTTGCAGTTCAGTGCAAACTTGTTCAACATTCTTTCGTGTGGCACAATATATAATTCCACATTTGTTTTTATAATTTCCCAAAAGCTTATGAAGCTCTTGCATCTTATTTTTAGGTTTTCTTACTTCAAAATATAAATTTTTCCTGTCAAAGCCTGTAGTTACAGAAAAAGGTTCTTTAAGTTTGAGAATCTTAATAATGTCCTCTTTTACTGCCGCTGTTGCTGTAGCAGTAAATGCACTTATAATAGGTCTTTCTTTCAGTTTATGCACAAACTCCATTATTTTTAAATAGCTGGGTCTAAAATCCTGACCCCATTGCGAAACGCAATGAGCCTCATCAACAGCGATCATTGATATATTGGCATTTTTAGCAAAATGCAGAAATCCTTCTGTATTTAAACGCTCAGGGGCAACATAGATAATTTTATACTTTTCGTTTATGGAATTTTTTAATACCTGATTAAATTGGTTTGCTGTTAACGTGCTGTTTAAGTATGCCACAGAAACACCTGCTTGAGTTAAAGAATTAACTTGATCTTTCATTAAAGAAATCAAAGGTGAAATAACTAAAGTTATACCTTCAAGCATAAGTGCAGGTATTTGAAAACACAAAGATTTTCCCGCACCTGTGGGCATTATACCTAATACATCTTTCCCAAGGAGTATTTGTTCAATTAAATCTTCCTGTCCTTTTCTAAACTGTGTATATCCAAAATATTTTTTTAAAATTTCATATTTATTCATTTCAAATTCCTTAAATCTCTAAAATTCCAAGTAACTCTTCTTTACTCATTCCGCTTAATCCTGACATATCGTCTTTAACAATTGCATCTGCTAAATTCTTTTTGCTTTCCTGTAATTTTAATATTTTTTCCTCCACAGTGCCTTTCTCAATAAGCTTATACACTTGTACACTTTTTTTCTGTCCAATTCTGTGAGTTCTGTCTGTTGCTTGATTTTGTGCCGCCACATTCCACCAAGGATCATAATGAATAACCACATCAGCACCTGTTAAATTTAATCCTGTTCCTCCTGCCTTTAATGATATTAAAAAAACTTGTATATCATTTACATTAAACTGTTCCACCATCTCCATTCTTTTTTCTTTAGGAGTAGATCCTGTTAAAATATAAAATGAAATACCTTCTTTTTTAAGGCTTTGCATTATTAAATCCAGCATAGATGTAAATTGTGAAAACAAAAGAACCTTATGCCCTCCTAATGCAGCTTCTTTTATAAGCTCTATACAAGAATGGAGTTTTGCACTCCCCGACTTATAATCATCATAGCAAAGTGCCGGATGACAGCAAATTTGACGTAACCTTGTCAGCATTGCTAAAAAAGCAATCTTATTGATTTCTTCATTATTATTTATGTTCTTATTTAATTCTTCCTTTGTTTTCATCAAATTAGCGAGGTATAACTTTTTTTGTTCTCCCTCCATCTGCATATATATTACGCTCTCAACCTTTTCAGGTAATTCCTTTAATACATTGTTTTTTAATCGTCGTAACATAAAAGGTGAAACCATTTTACCTAATTGAGATAATTTTTCTTTATCTTGATTTTTTACAATATCTGTTTCATACGTATCTTTAAATTTTTGATAGCTTGATAAATAAAGAGGCATAAGAAAATCAAATATGCTCCACAGTTCGCTAAGTCTGTTTTCTATGGGAGTTCCGGTAAGTGCAAATCTTTGTTTGCTGTTTATTATTTTCACAGCTTTCGCATTTTGTGTTCCATGATTCTTAATATATTGTGCTTCATCAATTACATGATATCGGAATTCTTTATCTTTGTAAAATTCAATATCCCTTTTTAATAAATCATATGATGTAATAATAACATCATACTCATCCATATTTTTATGAAATTTCTTTCGTTCGGATAAATTACCTATTACTGCTTCAGCTTTTAGTAAAGGAGCAAATTTTTCAATTTCATTTTTCCAATTTAAGACAAGTGAAGCCGGACAGACTACAAGGGTTTTACAATTCTCTCCATTTTCTTTCTTTGAAAGAATTAAAGAAATCATTTGCAGCGTTTTGCCAAGTCCCATATCATCTGCCAAAATGCCTCCAAAACCATACTCATCCATAACCATCAGCCATTGATATCCATACTTTTGATAGTTTCTCATGATAGAATCCAAGCTTTTTGGTACTAGCAAATCACTGTAATCAATGTTATTAAAATTTCTTATTAATTTTTTAAAGTTTATACTTCTTTCAAAACTTATACTACTGGAATCCTTTAACAGCATATCCAAATACAAAGATCTGTATTTTGGCACACTAATTTCATTTGATAAATCTTTACCCGAAAGATCTAACCCTTCCATCATTTCTGATAGTTCATAGAAACCCTCATCTTCCAGTTTTAAAAAGCTTCCGTCTTTCATTCTGTAATACTTCTTTTTAAGATTATATTGCTTCAAAGCATCCATAACTTCATCTATTGGCAATTCTTTTGTATCTAAATCGATTTTTAAAAGGTCATTTTCCAATCTAACTCCAATGGAAATCTGAGAAGTTCTTTTTATTCCCATATTCTTAAATTTATCCGTGGCAAAGACCTCTCCCATGTCTGCCATCTCTTCTATGCCTTTTGTTACAAATTCATATAAATTTTCATCATTTCCTTTTATATATAAACATTTATTTTCATTATCATATCCGCTAAAGTATTTTGCCACTGCCATTTGTACTTTGCGTTCCTTTTTATCATTTCTGACTATCCCATTTTTTGATATTCCATGTAAATATGGATCAAATTCTTTATCTCCATATTTATACTTTATTACTGTTGTTATAACATCTTTTTTAGGACTATCTACATAGAACTTTATATCAAACTCATCAGGTATATATTTTTTTAACTCATCAACATCACCTTTAATAGTTATTAAATTCTCAAATTCAGCTAAAACATTACTGTAAAAGGATGACATATCATCATTTGAAATAGCAAGCTTTTCTCCTGCTCCCGATAAACTTTTCACCAAATCCCTGATCTTTACAGAAAAATCCTGATTACATCTGCACAAAGTTTTTGTAATTTCATTTGCTTTTCCATAATGTGATTTATCATCACAATGTATATAAAGATACTTTTCTCCCAATATATAACTACAATCAGGTAAATGAAGATAAAATCCCTTTGAACTTTTATCTTTCTCTAATTTTAATATAAATTCAGGAGTGTAATCAATTATATTTGATGCAATTGACTTGCTTCCATAAAGTCCAATGAAAGTTTCCATTCCTATAAGAATATCAAATAATTCATCTACCGCAGCTGGTGTTAAGCGTAAAAATTTCTTTTCTGAATCTAATCCATATCTATTATACCTATAACCATATCTATATGAATTGCCTCCTAAACCTTCAATGAAGCTCTCTTTTTCTGACTGCTTTTTTAAGACAAATTGAACTAAAGTTTTAGATTCTTTATCAAAAGCATTCATATTATGAACAAAAGCTAGTTCTTTTCCATATTCAACATTTGCGCTCATCTTAATATTTTTACAAAAAGATTCAATATTTCTTATAACATATTGCCTTTTCTTTCCTACTGTTAAACTAAGATATACTGTATCATCATAAAGTTCAAGTTTTGGAATAACCTTAACCGCTTCATAGTTTTCAGCCTTTACCATATCATCAGTCAAGTATCGATTAATAAGAGACTTAATTCTAATATCCGTAACAACTTTATCGTTTCTTCTTACTTGACGTTCTGCAAAACTCTCATCGTAGTAGTCTCTTGTATCTGTATTATAAAACCTATAAAGCAGTAATGCTAATATATGTTTGCAGGCACAAGGGCCATACGTATCAAAAGCAGGACATGTACAATCATAGCCTTTAATATTTCCATCTTCGTCTAACACAACTTTAGTATTATAGACAGAATTTTCGCTGCCTTTTACCTCAGCTGAAATAATCTCTTTTCCAAAAGCTTCAAATAGTCTAGGATGCTTTACTCTGTTTTCCTGATAGTATTTAACTGCTCTTGTAAATTTTTCTTTTGAATCCGATTCATCTCTAATTTTAAATATAGCTAAATTTGTTTTTAATTTCATAATCTGCATCTCCCACTAAATAGTTTGCCAAATTCTTATGTTTTATGCAAAAAATTAGCTTATACTTCTTTTATATTAATTTCCCCATAAAGATTCCTTTTATAATAAAAATAGCGGGAAACGAAACCCGCTATTTTTATATATTTAATCTTTATAATTTAGAATACGGGAACTACTGCTCCTTCATATTTATCCTCTATAAATTTTCTAGCTTCATCAGAAGTAAGTGCTTTTACTAAAGCTTTCGTTTTAGGATCATCTACATCTTCTGGTCTTACAACTAAAACATTTGCGAAAGTCTGTGCTCCGACAGATTCCTTGTCCTCACTTGCTATGGAATCTTTAGAAACGTTTAATCCTGCAAGAAGTGCATTATTGCCGTTTATAATACCAAAGTCAACATCAGGAAGTGTACGAGCAACTAAAGCTGCTTCCAATTCTTTAATCTGTAAATCATGAGGGTTTTCTGTAATATCCCTAACAGTAGCTTCTAATCCTACACCATCTTTAAGCTTTATCAATCCTTGATCTTGTAATAACTGTAATGCTCTGGCTTCGTTAGTAGTATCATTTGGAACTGCTATAACATCTCCATCTGCGATTTCATCTAATGACTTTTTCTTTCCCGGATAAATTCCAAATGGTTCATAGTGAATCGCCGCTACACTTTTCAGATCCATATTTTTTTCTTTATTAAAATCATCTAAATAAGGCTGATGCTGAAAATAGTTAGCATCTAGTGATCCATCATTTAATGCCGTATTTGGCAGTACATAATCGGTAAATTCTTGAACAACAAGTTCATAACCCTCATCTGCCAAAGTATCTTTTACTGCATTTAAAATTTCAGCATGAGGTGTTGTTGATGCACCTACTGTAATCTTTGTCAATTGATCTTTATCTTTATCGTCAGCAGTATTGCTGTCCTTATTTCCTCCGCATCCTGTTAATAGAGCAAAGGACATTACAAAGACTAATAAAATTGTAATAATTTTTTTCATTTTTTCTTCACGTTCCTTTCTTTTGTATGCTTTTTCGCACTTATATCAAAAAGTATTTTGTTACCTTTTGTTATCAAATATTCCTTTTATCACTTGATTTAGCAATTTTCATACCGATTTCCTGCAAAATCTGCACAACTATAACAAGAAGTATCACAGTAATCCACATAATTTCGGTTTCATATTTATAGAATCCATAATTTATTGCAATTTTGCCAAGTCCTCCGCCACCTACAAATCCAGCCATAGCTGAATATCCTAAAATAGTTGTACATGCTATGGCACTTCCCACAAGAAGAGAAGGCATAGACTCAGGAAGCATTACTTTCAAAAGAATTCTCAAAGGAGAAGCTCCCATACTATGTGCTGCTTCAATTACTCCTCCATCTACTTCTTGAAGTGACTGTTCAACCAATCTAGCGACAAAGGGTGCCGCCGCCACAACAAGTGGTACAATAGTAGCCGTAGAACCTATAGAAGTTCCTACTATAGTTCTTGTAAAAGGTATAATTGCTACTAACAATATTAAAAACGGAATAGATCTTAAGAAATTAACGATTACATTTATTACACTATTCAGCCAAGCAATAGGATGCATTCCTTTCTTATCTGTTAATATTAACAACATACCTAAAGGCAATCCAATAATATATGAAAACAATGTGGAAACAAGAGTCATATATAAGGTTTCAAGTGTACCCATCAAAAACATTAAAATCGTTTGACTATCAAACAAAATCATACACCTCCTCCAATTCTACATTCTGAGTTTTAAGATAATTTATCATTTTATCAGAAAGAGTATTGTCTTCTGGAAGCTGAACAATCATTTGTCCGAAAGCCTTTCCATCTATATTCTTTGTATCTGCAAACATAATATTTACAGGTGCTTTACACTTTAACACCATATTACTGATAACCGGTTCAAACGAGGAATTACCATTAAATACAATACGGACATGTTTACCTGCTTGTCCATGAAAATCAAGTAATTCTCCATCGGGATGCACAAGTCTCTTTGCAGATTGAGTCTTAGGATGGGAAAATATTTCCTCAACTGTCCCATATTCTGCAATCTGACTGTTGTCTATTATGGCAACATGACTACAAATTTCCTCTATTACACTCATCTCATGAGTAATGATTATAATTGTAATATCTAATCTTTTATTTATATCCTTTAACAGTGCTAAAATTGATCTTGTAGTTTTAGGATCCAAAGCACTAGTAGCCTCATCACAAAGAAGAACCTTAGGATTGGTAGCAAGAGCTCTTGCAATTGCAACCCTCTGTTTCTGCCCGCCTGACAGTTGTGAAGGATAAGCATTTATTTTATCCGATAAATCCACTATTTCCAACAATTCTTTTACACGTGCCTTCTGTTTGCTTTTATCAATTTTAGCAATTTCCATTGGGAAACAAATATTTTCCTCTACAGTTCGCTGCATAAGCAAATTAAATTGTTGAAATATCATTCCAATTTCCTGCCTTGTTCTACGTAATTCTATGGCAGACATTGAAAAGAGGTCTCTGCCATCAAAGAGAACCTTTCCTTCTGTAGGTCTTTCCAAAAAATTCATACATCTGACTAATGTACTTTTCCCTGCTCCGCTCATACCTATAATACCAAAAACATCACCTTTGTTAATAGTTAAATTGATGTCTTTCAGAGCATTTACTTCAGAATTCTTAGTCTTAAAAGTCTTGCTTAGTCCAACAATCTCAATAATCGAATCTTTATTAATTTTTTCATCTTCTGCCATGTTTGTAAGATTCCCCTTTCCATAAGCATTACTTTTTTACGCATTATATAATTATATTTAAATTGCAATAATTTGTCAAGAAATCCAAAACTGCTCTTTGATTACTGTAATAATATTAAATTGCATGTATCTATTTGAAATAAAAAACTAAAAGGCAAAGTAAGCTAAGCTTAAACAATGCAATTAAAAAGTTTCTTAATTATCACTTCAATGAGACATTTTTAAATTGTATTTTTTTACTAAATCTGCCAGTGTAATATTGTCTACAACCTCACTGATTGAATCACCTATTTTCTTCCAAACTTCTAAAGTAACACAATCAATAGCTCTGTTACAAGGATTGTCTTTTGAATCAAGACAGCTTACCATAGCTAAGCTTCCCTCCATTAATCTTATAATCATGCCTACGGTGTATTCTTCAGGAGGTTTTGATAACATATAGCCACCTTGCGCACCTCTAACACTTTTTACATATCCTGCCTTATTAAGCTGGGTAATAATCTGCTCCAAATATTTCTCTGAGATATTTTGTCTGGATGCAATACTTTTAATAGAAATACATTCTCCCGAATCATGAACTGCTAAATCTAACATTAATCTTAAAGCATATCTTCCCTTTGTTGATATTTTCACGTTACCACCCCCCTTGAGATTTATTAATTATACCATTATATCATTTAATTGAGTCCTTATAAACAGGATTCAATGATTCCCCTATTTTTATATCAAGCCTTACTGCTTAAATTGGCTGTTATATAAATTTGCATAAAAACCATTACGCTTCATTAATTCTTCGTGGCTCCCCTTTTCCACAATATCACCATTATTAATAACCAAAATAACATCTGCATCTTTAATAGTTGACAATCTATGTGCAATAATAAAACTTGTTCTGCCATGCATAAGATTGTTCATTGCCATTTGTATCAAAATTTCTGTTCTTGTGTCTACAGAACTTGTAGCTTCATCTAAAATCATAATTGACCTGTTAGATAAAATGGCTCTTGCTATGGTAAGCAATTGCTTTTCTCCTTGTGAAATATTTGAAGCCTCTTCATTAATTACAGTCTCATATCCTTGAGGTAAAGTATTAATGAAATGATCAATATGTGCTGCTTTAGCTGCTTTATATACTTCTTCATCGGAAGCTTCCAAATTTCCATATCTGATGTTTTCCATTATTGTACCATTAAATAGCCATGTATCTTGTAATACCATTCCAAACAAAGCTCTTAGATTGTCCCTTGACATGTCTGAAATATTAACACCATCTATTTCTATACTTCCTTTATTTAGTTCATAAAAACGCATAAGAATCTTTACCAGGGTGGTCTTACCCGCTCCTGTAGGTCCTACTATAGCAACCTTTTGCCCCGATTTAACTTCACAATTAAAATCATTTATTATAATTGTGTCTTCATTATAACCAAAGCTCAAATTATTAAACGTAATGTCTCCCTTAAATTTATTTTGATCTATTTTTGCATGTTTATTTTCTTCGGATAATTCCTCTTCCTCTTTTACAAATTCTAAAACTCTCTCTGCTGCTGCTGCTGTAGATTGTAGCACATTTACAACATTTGCTATTTGTGCGATTGGATGATTAAACTGCTTTATATATTGAAGAAATGCCTGAATTTGGCCGATACTTACACTTCCTCTTGCAGCTAACAACCCTCCTACGACACATACAAATACAAAAGCTAAATTTCCAACAAAATTCATCATTGGCATCATAAGTCCTGAAAAGAATTGCGATTTCCATGCTGAATTATATAATTTATTATTTACTTTCTCAAATTTTTTGATAGAATCTTCTTCCCCATTAAAAGCTTTTACAATAATATGACCTGTATACATTTCTTCAATGTGCCCATTAATTTCACCTAAAAATTTCTGTTGATTTGCAAAATACTTTTGGGAACGTTTAACAATCAGCATAATCAATCCTGATGAAAGAGGCAAAATAAGCAAAGCTACCAAAGTCATAATCCAGTTAATAGACAACATCATAACTAATACACCTACTAATGTACATACGTTAGTTACAATCTGTGTCAAACTCTGCCCCAGTGTGGTATTAATCGTTTCTATATCATTTGTAACACGGCTTAAAATTTCACCATGTGTTTTACTGTCAAAATATTTTAAAGGCAGGCGATCCATTTTTTCTGACATATCTTTACGTAAAGCATAAGTAACCTTTTGTGATATACCTATCATCATAAAGCTTTGTATATATAGGAAAAGTGAACTAAGTAAATATAAAGCACCCAATATAGTTAAAATATAAAATAATCTGCTGAAATCAACCATACCTGAAAGCTTTAAACTATCCACTATATAATCTGTGGCACTTCCCAAAATTTTAGGTGACACTATTGAAAAAATTGTACTTGCAATAGCAAAAATAAATATAAATACTAATTTTAATCTATAAGGTTTAAGATAAGATAAAAGAGCTTTCATTGTCTTTTTAAAATTCTTTGGCTTTTCCCCCGGCACTGCTGCTCTTCCGGGACCAAACCTCATGGAGTTATTCCCTTTTGTCTGCTTATTCATTATTGTAACTCCTCCTCATCTAATTGAGATAATGCAATTTCCTTATAAACCTGACAATTTTTCATAAGTTCACTGTGCTTACCTTTTCCTACCATTTTTCCATTATCCAGTACAATAATTTGTTCTGCATTTTTAATAGTACTGATTCTCTGAGTAACTATTATCTTTGTACTGTCTTTCTTTTTTTCTTTTAATTGATTTCTTAACAATGCATCGGTTTCATAATCCAGTGCAGAAAAACTATCATCAAAAATAAAAATTTTAGGATTTTTTACCAGAGCTCTTGCAATGGATAATCTTTGTTTCTGACCTCCTGAAACATTTGTGCCTCCTTGTGAAATTTCAGTATCAAAACCTTGTGGCTTCTCTGATATAAATTCCATTGCTTGAGCAATTTCAGATGCATCTATAAGTTCTTTTTCTGAAGCATTTTTATCTCCATAAAGTAAATTACTTTCAATTGTACCGGAAAATAATACTGCTTTTTGCGGAACATATCCAATTATATCTCGCAGATTATTTTGTTTCATATCTCTTATATCCACACCATCAATGAGAATTTCTCCTTGTGTTACATCATAAAATCTTGGAATTAAATTCACTACTGTAGATTTACCGCTTCCTGTGCTTCCTATTAAAGCAGTTGTTTCACCAGGCTTTGCTGTAAAGCTTAAATCATGAATAACATCTTCTGCTGCATCAGGATAATGAAAAGATACATTTTTAAATTCAACATAGCCTTTTAGCTCTGACTCTCCCTTATTCAAATATTTAGTTTTATTTTCTGCTGGATCTTTTATATTTGACTGTGTTTGTAAGACTTCTGCAATACGCTGGCCTGAAACCAAAGCTTTTGGCATCATAATAAATACCATGGAAATAAGCATGAAGGACATGATAATCATCATAGTATATTGAATAAAAGCAAGCATATCCCCTACTTCTAAAGCTCCCATATTTATCATCTTTGCACCAGTCCATACAATAAGAATAGAAACGCCGTTCATTATAAGCATCATCATTGGCATCATAAACGTCATGACTCTGTTTACAAATAAATTTAAGCTTGTTAGCTCCTTATTTGTTTTATCAAATCTCTTTTCTTCATAACTTTGAGTATTAAATGCTCGTATTACCAACATTCCTGTCAGTCTTTCATTCATAATAAGGTTTAGTTTATCTACTAATTTTTGCAGCTTTTTAAATCTAGATGAAGTTATGAAAAAAAATGTTATCATTATACTAAGTACAATAACCAAAGCAAGAAATATGGTCCAAGACATGGATGGAGAACTTTTATATGCCATAATAAGAGCTCCTATGCCCATTATAGGAGCCATACAAACCATTCTTAGAAGCATTACTGAAACCATTTGAATTTGCTGTATATCATTTGTAGAACGTGTTATCAATGATGCAGTGGAAAATTTATCAAATTCTGCATTTGAAAAATCGGAAACTTTTTTGAATACATCTTCTCTCATATGCATTGAAGATTTTGCGGCTATCCTTGAGGCAAAAAAACCTACACCCACAGCACACAGTCCACCTATAAATGCAATAATTAACATTTGTATTCCTTTTATTAATATGTAACTTATGTTACCCAAAGCAATTCCATTATTAATTATTTTAGCCATATAATTAGGTAAAGCTAAATCTGCCATAACTTGTAAGAATAACAATAACAAAGTAAGTAAAATCAACGCTGTATATGGCTTGTAATATTTTAATAATTTAATCAATCTATCCTCTCCCTTTATATATAATATTTTTTTATTTTCATTTCTGACCGGCGGGTCAGTTGGCTGACATTATTTATTATAATCTTTATTCTAAAAAAAACCAACCTTTTTTTAATTTAAACAAAAACCTATATTTAATGTGATAAAATTATAAAATTAATTTAGTTATTTAAAAAAAGGATTTAGTATTTATGGTATAATATTGGTACATGGCTGCTGAAAGGAGAAATCTATGACAACTACAAAGGATAAAGTACTGAAAATTTTGGAAGAAAATAAAGGCAACAGTGTATCCGGTGAAAACCTTGCTGAAATCATAGGTGTATCCAGATCTGCCGTTTGGAAAGCTATCAATGAACTTAGAAAAGAAGGTTATTTCATTGAGGCCATTACAAATAAAGGATATTATTTGGATACAAAAAATCAATAAATGTGGCTAAAGAAAGAAGACTGTATAGACCATATCTGTTTGCTGAGCCATAAAAAAATTAATGCTTTGTTCTATTTCATTTTTCTTTACTATAAAAACCTCTAAATTCAGGTTTATCCGTCAATTTAGAGGTTATGGCATTGCGTGTGCGTGTTATTTTTGAAAGTATTATATAATTTATTTTTGAAGATTCACTGTCTGAGACAGGGAATAAGAATATTCAAGCCCGTTAGCTTATCAAATTTCACTAAAGTCTATATTTTTTTATCAACACTAAATGATGAGAATTTTATTGCTTGCTTATATGTTCCTGTTTTTGTTTTTGTATCGTATAAAGTTTTATGTCCCGCATAATTATAATAAGTATTTTGGGTTTGCTTATAAGTTCCTACATTTTGATAGAATCTCATATAAAACTCTCGGCAATTATATGATGAACTTTCACTTGGGCCATTATATTTCGTTCCTTTTTTAAATTCTCCTGTTACCGTTGTTGTAACTCCTAAATCCCCTAGGTTTAGAGGTCTACCTGTATATGATCCCTTTAAAGAACCTTTATAGGATTGGCTTAATGTAACTGTTTCTCCTTTTGCTACAGAAAACTTAAATTCTTCCTTTGCAATTTGATTTTTAATAGTAACTTTCTTAGTTGTTTTAACAGGTCCAGTAGTAAAATATCCTTTTGAATTAATTTGTATATTCTCAGGATTAATAAAATTTTCTTCAGCTAAGTCAAATTGTTGCGATAAAGGACTAGTATTTTTGTAATTACCTTCATCTACATCTTCATAGTCTTTGTATTCATAAAATGTAATCTCCCCAGCATCCGGATGTTCTTTAATAATATCATCAATCATGAATTCTGGTATTTTTTCGTCTATATCATCAGATACAGTAATTGTTACCCCTGTTTTGCTTAAGTTTTTATCAATATGAAAATTCCCTTCTATGTCCCCCTCTCCTATTGCAAAAACAATTGAGCTACTTGTAACAAACATACATAGCATTAAAATTACACTAAAAATTTTCTTTTTCATTTTATTCCCCTTTATAATAATTAAAAATCAATAAGTCTTTTTAAACATATTTCTTGTTATAAATCTTTATTTAATAGATTTATCTTAATTTATAACATCATTATTGTTTAAAATATAAAATAAGTTTTTTGTGCACATGTATATTTTATCAAAAGTTTATATCATTATATGTCGAAAAAGGTTGTCGAAAACATTTTTTAATAAAAGTTGACTCATTCTTCAGCTTCATTAAATATTGAATTTTGAACTGTGCCACATTATAATAAAGTTAAACGAATTCTAGATTATTTTAAAATGGAATTCATCATTTATGGTATAATTGTTTCTATGATAGAAACAGCATTGCTAGAAGGTGAAAATATCTTAAGGAGAAATCTATGACAACTACAAAGGATAAAGTACTGAAAATTTTGGAAGAAAATAAAGGCAACAGTGTATCCGGTGAAAACCTTGCTGAAATCATAGGTGTATCCAGATCTGCCGTTTGGAAAGCTATCAATGAACTTAGAAAAGAAGGTTATTTCATTGAGGCCATTACAAATAAAGGATATTGCTTAGATAAGAAAAATGATGTTTTATCAGTCCAAGGGATTTTACCTTTCTTATCCGACTATGATACAAAGGATAAGATATTTGTATTTAAAACTTTAGAATCAACAAATCAGACTTTAAAAAAAATGGCAATAGATGGTGCTAAAGAGGGTACAATGGTCATTTCCCAAGAACAAACTAAGGGAAAAGGTCGTATGGGCAGAAGTTTTTTCTCCCAATCAAAAAGCGGAATTTATATGAGTATACTGCTAAAACCCAACTTTGGAATTTCTAAATCTGTATTAATTACAACTGCGGCTTCTGTAGCTGTTTGCCGTGCAATAAAAAAATTAACAAATGCTGACCCTAAAATAAAATGGGTAAACGATATATATATTAATAATAAAAAAATATGCGGTATATTAACAGAAGCAGTTACAGATTTTGAAAGCGGTCAAATCGAACATATCGTATTGGGAATCGGTGTAAATTTTAATACTGAGGACTTTCCAAAGGAAATATCTAATGTCGCTGGCTCTCTAAATACAAAAAATACCTCAAGAAATGAATTGATTGCTGAAATATACAAAGAAGTTTTATCCATAAATAACAATTTAGAATCCAGAGAATTTATAAAAGACTATAGATCCTTGTCCTTAGTTTTAGGAAAAGAAATCCGTATTTATAAAGCAGGAAAGGCCCCAGCAGGAAACGAGCCAGATGATAGAAGTACTGATTTTATTTGTGCCACAGCAATAGATATAGACAATAATGGTGGCTTAGTAGTCAAATATAAAGATGATTCTGTAGCCTCACTTAACTCAGGAGAAATATCAATACGGGTATAGTAAATTATATTTTTCGTACTTCAAAAGGTAATTTATAATTAAAAAAAAGTATCCTCCAAGTATAAATTTCCTTTACTGTCAAAGATTTGCACAGATTTAACTTTTACAATTTTCTGATTATTAATATAATCATTACTTTTTTCATAAAAAAAAGATTCAATATAATATTTACTTGCATCTTTAGCAATACAAAGATGTCTATATTCTGAATTTTCTTTTTCAAATAATATATACTTAGTCTTATATAATTTTGAATTACGTAATAAACTCCTATCAAAGTCTATAACTACTTCTGTATATGTAAGGGACATTAAGTTTTCTGCATTGAAATGGGAGTACCTATCTACAATTTTATTATAATAGCAACTACTTTTAACATCAATCTCTGTCAATTTACTTTGTTTAATCTTAGAAATAATATATTTAGAATTTATTATATGATTTTTGGGATCATTAAATCTTTGTATAAGTGGAAGGTCCACTAATTTATGTAATCCAATCAAATGTGGAAAATTTTCTTTCTTATAAATATATTTAATTTTAGCACCATTTTCTAATTCATAACAAATTGTAAAATTAATTAATTTTTTGTAGTTTTCAAATTTTGCTAATAATCCTGCCATAAATTCTCCTACGCATAGAAAACGCCCTCTAAAAGAGAGCGTTTTTTTTCAAATTAGGTTCATTACTTTTCGGATTTCTCCTATTTAGGGCTAGGCGAACCAACCTGCATTAGCGTCTCCATATGAACTATGCCTAAAACAGCACATATTTCGCTGACATTTATAGTATATGCAAAATATTTAATTTAGTCAATATTTATTATAATTTTCGTAGATAATTTATAAATAGTGATAAAAATTAATCAAACTTCTTTAAATTTACATTTTGAATTACGCTTACAATTTAACATAGTATAATGCGTTTTCATTTATTGATATTATCTTTATGATTATATGGATATTTATCTTTATCAACTATTATGGTCTGTGGTATGGAAGGTTTTTAAATTACCTATTTTTTTACTTCTCTCTTCCAATATGTTATTAATATCATCAAGTTTTATTCCCTGTTCTACCATAAGCACCATTAAATGATATATTAAATCACATATTTCATTTTCAGTATCTTTATTTTCTTTATTTTTTGCAGCTATAATTACTTCACTACATTCTTCTCCGCATTTTTTTAATATTTTATCTAATCCTTTTTCAAACAGATAACAAGTATAAGATCCTTCTGTAAAAGTCTCTTTTCTTTGCTGTACCACTTGATATAAAGATTTCATAGCATCACTCATAGATCACATTCTATAATGTATTTATAATAAAATACATCATTTTTCCTTTCTCCATTTAAACGTTATATAATTTAATCTATTTATAAATATGACCAACTTGATAAAAACAGCTCTTATTTCCTGTATGGCAAGCAGGTCCTGTCTGCTCAACTATAACCAATAAGGTATCATCGTCACAATCAGGGGTAATGCTTATTACCTTTTGTATATGACCAGATGTTGCTCCTTTATTCCAAAGTTCATTTCTTGATCTGCTGAAAAACCACGTATAACCTGTCTCTATAGTCTTTTTTAAACTTTCTTCATTCATATAAGCAAGCATTAGAACTTCGTTAGTATCTTTTTCCTGCACAATAGCAGGGATTAGCTCTGATTTAACAAAATATTTTTTTAAATCCATTGGTTTTCCTTCCTTAAATCCTTACAGGAATATTATTTTTCTTTAAATCTTCTTTAACTTCACCTACAGTTAACTCTCCATAATGAAATATGGATGCTGCAAGAGCCGCATCAGCACCTGTTTTTTCAAACACTTCAGTAAAATGGCTCAATTCTCCGCAGCCGCCGGAAGCAATAACAGGAATATTAACTGCACTGCAGACAGCATTAAGCATATCTAAATCAAACCCTTCTTTTACACCATCTGTATCCATAGAAGTAAGTAAAATTTCTCCTGCACCAAGGCTCTCTGCCTTTACTGCCCATTCAACCACATCTATACCTGTGTCTATTCTTCCTCCATTTATATAAATATGGTATTTACCATCTGATACTTTTTTACCATCTATGGCAACTACCACGCATTGATTTCCAAACCTCGCTGCCGCATCTGCAATAATCTGCGGATTTTTAATAGCTGCAGAATTAACAGAAACCTTATCAGCACCTGCAAGAAGCAAATCCCTGAAATCATCTACAGTTCTTATGCCACCGCCTACAGTAAGAGGTACAAATACATTTTTTGCAGTACGTCTTACAACATCAATCATAGTTCCCCTACCTTCATGGCTGGCTGTAATATCTAAGAATACAATTTCATCAGCTCCCTGTTTATCATATGCCACAGCACAGTCCACAGGATCTCCCACTTCTTTTATTCCCACAAAATTTATACCCTTTACTACCTTGCCATCTCTTACATCTAAACAAGGGATAATTCGTTTTGCCAACATAACATTATTACCTCACCTATCTGATTCCAACGCTTATCGTATATTAACAATAAGTAATATGGAGTTATTTACTATACTGAATTGCTTCTTTAAGTGATAACGTCCCTTTATAAATGGATTTACCGCATATTGCACCGTAAATTCCCATTTCCTTTAACGCTTTTATATCGTCTATAACGTGAATACCTCCACTTGCAATTATATTACAGCTTACAGCTTCATTTATTTTTCCTAGTTGGTCTAAATTAGGTCCTGATAAAGTGCCATCCTTTGAAATATCAGTAAAAATAATAGTAGAAACACCTATTGCTTCCATACTCTTGGCCATATCTATATAGTTTGTATCACTGTCTTCAAGCCAACCTGAAGCAGAAACCATACCATTTTTTGCATCAATTCCAATTGCAATTTTTTCTCCATACTTTTTTACAGCTTCCTTAGTTAACTCTGGATCTCTAAGAGCAGCTGAACCAAGAATTACCCTAGCAATTCCATTTTCTAAATAATGTTCTATACTTTCAATACTTCTTATTCCGCCGCCAATTTCTACCTTTAAAGATGTTTCCTTCGCCACATCTTTAAAAATTTTACTGTTTTCTAAATTTCCTTTTAAAGCTCCGTCTAAATCAACCATGTGAATCCATTCAGCACCGTTTTTCACAAAATCCAATGCCGTTTCCACTGGATCTTCCGCCACCTTTTCCGTTGTGGCAAAATCACCCTTTGTCAATCTGACACATTGTCCGTTTTTAATATCTATTGCAGGTAAAATAATCATACTAGACTCCTTATCAATACTAAAGATTTGCGAAATTTTTAAGAATACCAAGCCCTACTTTTCCGCTTTTTTCCGGATGAAATTGAGCTCCATATACGTTCCCATTGAATACTAATCCCGGTACAATTCCGCCATATTCACTGTACAAGGAAATATTCTCTTTTGGCGTTACAGCTTTATATGAATGAACATAGTAAAGCATATCTCCTTCTTTAATACCTACAGATAAAGGGCATTTATTTTCAATTTTTATATCACTCCATCCCATATGTGGTATTTTAAGTCCAGGTGCGTCTATGAATCTGACTTCTCCTTCTAATATCCCTAAACAATCGGTCTCTTCAAATTCATATCCTTTTTGAAAAAGCATTTGCATGCCAAGGCAAATCCCAAGCAAAGGTTTACCACTGCAATTATCTTTTGCAGCAATTTCATCGAGTATAACCTCTACAAGACCTGTTTCGTTTAATTTTTTCATAGCATCAGGAAGAGCCCCAACTCCAGGAAGGATCAACTTATCCGCACGTTTTAAATCTTCAGCAGAAGAAGTAATAATATTTTCATATCCAAGAAAATCCAAAGCATTTTTTACGCTAAATAAATTTCCTGCACCATAGTCTATAATTGCTATCATTATCTAAATAACTCCTTTCGATGAAAGAATCTCTGCCCTGTCTCCGATTTTCACCGCTTCTTTTAATGCATGAGCAACTGCTTTAAATATGGCTTCACACATATGATGATCATTATTTCCGTAATGAACGTTAATGTGCATGGTAACTTTAGAATTCATTGTAAATGCCCTGAAAAATTCTTCTACCATCTGTACTTCCATATCACCCATATAAAATCCTTTAAACTTGGAGTTGAAAACTAAATATGGTCTTCCACTTATGTCCACATTACAAGTAGCCAAAGCTTCATCCATAGGTATTGTAAAATTGCCGTAACGGGCAAGTCCTGTTTTATCTTTTATGACTTCATAAAATGCCAAGCCAAGTACAATTCCAATATCTTCGATTGTATGATGACAATCTACTTCTAAGTCCCCTTTACACTTGACAAAAAGATCAAATCCACTATGAGTGGAAAAAGCCGTTAACATATGATCAAAAAATCCAACACCTGTTTTTATCTCATTTATTCCCGTTCCATCAACGCAAAGGCTTAAATCAATATCCGTTTCCCTTGTCTTTCTTTTTATTTCTGATTTTCTCATTGTTTAACCGTTACTGAAAACTTATAAAAAGTTATAAACTTTTATGTTTCATTCCTACTTCTTAGTGTCTGTTTTTGTATTAATAAATTAACACTACTCACATTTGATACAACACTCCATAGGCTTAAATTCCTGTTTAACGTACAGTACATATCTATAGTAATTTTTAAAGATTTTTAAAGTATTAGGCTATAGATTTTAAAACATTTTCTCCATATTTTTCAAGATTTAATGAAGCTTGATAATCTCTATCAATTTTATTACCACATTCAGGACATATATAAATTCTATCTGATAATTTCAAATTTTTATTTATATATCCACATTCTGAACATGTTTTACTTGATGGGAAATACCTATCTGCTTCTATAAATTTTATATTATTCCATTCACTTTTATATTGAATTTGTCTATAAAACTCATACAAACATTGTTCTTGAATAGCTTTTGATAAATGTTTATTTTTCATCATATTCATTACAGCTAAATCTTCTAATACAATAAACATTGGTTTTCTATTTATTATTTCAGTAGTTGTTTGATGTAAATAATTATGACGAATATTCGTTAAACGTTTTTTAATCTTTAAAAGTTCTTTTTCGCTCTTTATATTATTGCTTGTTTTACAGTATTTTTCTCCTTTCTTATTTTGAATATATTTCCTGCTTATTGAACGTTGCAATCTACGTTCTTTCCTCTTTAATTTTTTAATTATGCTTGTTTTATTTATATTTTTATAAGTATTACCATCTGAACAAATAGCTAAATCTTTAATACCTAAATCTATACCTACACCTTGATTAGTTGGGATAACATTAGAATTTTCATACTCTATACCTACCGAAATCCACCAATTTAATCCATCAAACGTGATTCTAGGATTAGTATACTTACAATTAGTTGGAATTCTTTTCTTCTCAGCTAATTTAATCCAATTTATTTTTTGTTTGTTTTGCTTTTTACTTTCTGAAAATCCTTCAACTTTTACATGGGTATTACTAAATTTAATTTTAATATTATCTTGATAAAAGCTAGGTATAGACTTCTTTCTATTCTTAAACTTTGGATATTTGCATTGTCCTTTAAAAAATCTCTTATAAGTATTACAAGCATCTTTTATCGCTTGTTTAGTTACATTATTGCTAATATTATTTAGCCATTGATATTCTTCAGTTTTCTTTAATTCAGTAAACTCTTTTCTTAAATCATTATCAGAAATAAATTTATTACCATTTTTATATTTTTCTTGTTCTCTTGCAATCGCCCAATTATAAGCAAATCTTGCAGTATTAGCATATTGAAATAATTTAGTTTTTTGTTTATTATTTGGTAATAACATTACTTTAATTGATTTTTTCATTTTCCTCACTTCCTTTCAAATTTGGTTTTATATTCATAACCTGATTTAATTGTTCATGAGAATAATATATATATCCATTATTAGAAGTGTGGTGAGGATTAAGTTTATTTGCTTTATCCCAATTTTTTAATGTTTGTGGCGTTACACCTAATATTTTTGAAAATTCATTTATAGAATAGCATTTCATAATATATATCCTTTGATTTGATAATACTATTCTACTATAATAACTTATAAAAATTAACACTTGTTTATAACTTTTTATAAGTTGTCTTTAGCAGTTACACACCTTCAAAATTTCAAACATGGCATTAATTAATGCTTTATTTTCATCTGGATTCCCTGCTGTTATTCTAAGTGCATTTCCTAGTTTTCTTACAATAATAGACCTTTTGATTAATTCATTATAAACAAACTTTGCATTATCCATCTCCATATAAACAAAATTTGTATCAGGCTTTATAATCCTTTTAACTCCATTTTTGCCTTCAAGAGGCACAAGTCCTTTATAAAGCTCTTCTCTGGATGCTATTATTTTTTCAATAGACTCTTTTATATATTCTTTATTTGATAAAACTACTGTTCCAACTGCCTGAGTTAATGAATTAATATTATATGGTGATCTTACTGCATTTAAGGCATTAACGATTTTAGGAGAAGATACTAAAAATCCTAATCTTATAGCCGCACAACCTAGAGCCTTGGAACAAGTTTTTAAAATAATCAGATTATCAAATTTATCTGCTAAATCAAGAATGGATTCTGAAGAGAACTCCATATATGCTTCATCTAAAATAATAAGACAATCTGTGCTTTCTACAATTTTTATAACATCTGCTCTTTTAATTACAAGTGACGATGGACTGCATGGATTTGAAAACAATACCGCCTGAGGCTTCAATCTATTTATCGAATCAATTGCTTTATCAACAGTTAGAACTAAATCATCATTTTTTTCTATAACAATACCTTCTTTTTCATAAGCATGTCCATAAAACTGATACATAGAGAAGTCCGGCGTGAAGGTAAGTAACTTGTCTCCTCCCATGAGGAAAGCTCCCATTATAACAGTGATAAGCTCATCCGAACCATTTCCTGCTATTACATGCTCAGGATCTACACCATAAAGCTCACCGAATTTTTCTCTTAAAATTTTACAGCTTGCATCCGGATAACGATTAAAGGAAACTTTTGAAATTGCTTCCAATATTTCATCTTTCATTAATGTTCCGGGATTTATAAAGCTTTCATTTGCATCTAATCTTATTTTATAATTTTCTGTTACAGCATCATAGGCTACCAATCCTTTTACCTTATTGTTTAATTCATACGCCATTATATTCTCCTCTTATCTTTCTCTAAAATCTGATATTTATGGAATTAGCATGGGCTGTTAATCCTTCTCTCTTTGCAATCTCATTTATATCTTCTTTTGCATCCAATAAAGCTTCTTTTGTATAATAAGTGTAACTCATTTTCTTAATAAAGCTATGGACTCCAAGAGGAGATGAGAATCTTGCAGTACCTGATGTAGGTAGCACGTGATTAGTGCCTGAATAATAATCTCCAAGAGGCTCAGGTGAATAATCACCGCAAAATATAGAACCTGCATTTTTAATAAGAGGCAAATAATTCATAGGAAATTCCATCATTATTTCTAAATGCTCAGGAGCAATTCGATTTGCTAAATCTATCATTTGACCTTCTCTTCTGCAAACAATAATCGCACCGTAATTATTTAAAGACTCCTCTATGATTTCATGCCGTCCCATTATTTTCATCTGTTTTTCCAGTTCTATTTTTGTTTGACTTGCAATCTCATTACTTGTTGTAATTAAAATGGAAGCTGCCATCTTATCATGTTCTGCTTGGCTCATTAAATCCGCTGCAATATATTCTGGATTTGCAAATTCATCTGCTAAAATTAGTATTTCACTAGGCCCTGCTATCATATCTATATCAACCTGACCGTAAAGAAGTCTCTTGGCAGTAGCTACAAATATATTTCCTGGTCCTACAATTTTATCCACTACAGGAATGGATTCTGTCCCATAGGTAAGGGCTGCTATAGATTGAGCTCCTCCTACCAAAAATACCCTGTCAACGCCGGCAACATAGGCAGCAGCTAATATATCAGGATTTGCTCCATATACTTTTTCACCGTCAGCATTTGTTTTTACAATTGGCGGTGTTACCATAATAATTTCTTCAACTCCTGCAATTTTAGCCGGAATTGAATTCATTAGCACAGTGGAAGGGTATGCAGCTGTGCCCCCTGGAACATAAATACCTACTTTCCTTAAAGGTCTTATAAGCTGACCTAAAAGCACACCTTTATATTTTTTAAGTTCATAATCCTTTTGTACCTGTTTTTCATGATAAAACCTAATATTTTCAGCAGCATGTTCAAGTGCCATTCTATATTCAGGTTCTGAACAATCGTATGCTCTTTCCATGGCCTTTGGATTTACTTCAAAATGCTGCGGGCATCCTCCATCAAAACGATTGCTGTACTTAATTAACGCTGAATCTCCTTTTTGCCTTACTTCATTTATAATATTCGTAACTGTCTGTGTAACGGTATGATTTACTTCTCTTGATCTTTTTTTCATGTCTTCTAAAAATTCAAATTCCTGTGTACCATCAGCATAAATTGTTTTAATCATTCTAATTCTCCTTGCTTTTACGGGTTAATTTTATTTTTTAACCCTTCTTTCAATCGCCGCAATAATATCATCAATTGCATTTTTCTTTAGTTTCATACTGGCTTCATTTACAATCAATCTGGCAGAAATATCCCGAATATCTTCGATGACTTCCAAACCATTTTCTTTCAATGTAGTTCCTGTTTCCACAAGATCAACAATACCATCAGCCAAATCAAGTAATGGTGCAAGCTCTACTGAACCTTCTATTTTTATTATTTCTATATCCATGCACTTGCTTTCAAAATAGCTTCCTGCTACTTTAGGATATTTTGTAGCTATAGTCTTAGTCGAATACCCACTGTAAAAATCTGTTCCCTTTGGAGCTGCTAAAGCAAACTTACATTTACCAATACCAAGATCTATAACTTCATAGAAAGTTCCGCCATGTTCAACAATTGTATCTTTCCCCACCACACCTATATCGCATACTCCATGCTCTACATAAGTAATTACATCTGCTGCTTTTGCAAGTACCACTTCTATATTGGTATTTGGAATTGTTAACAAAAGTTTTCTTCCTTTTTCTTTAAGGTTAATTACATCATAACCAATTTCTTCAAAAAGTTCCACAATACTTTTCTCTAAGCGACCCTTTGTTAAGGCAATTCTAATTTTGTTTTTGTTAATATCATATTTTTTTTCAGGTTCTTCTAAAAGCCCGGCTGCCAGTTGATCTACATTGATACCAAAGCCTATAGCTGGAAGATCTTCACCAAAGTCTTTAAATAGTTCATCATATCTTCCTCCTGACAAAACAGGCTCTCCCGCAGAAGCTATATAGCCTCTGAAAATCAGTGAACTATAATACTCTGCTTGATTTACAAGTCCAAAATCTATCATTATTTTATCATGTAAATTCAATTTCATTAAGCCTTGATAAATTCTTTCCAAATATGAAATCATATTCATAAGTTTCGGATCATAACCATCAAATAGAGTTCTTGCTTTATCTAATGCTTCCTTTCCTCCAAACAGTTTAGGAAGTTCTTTTAACAGTTCTGCCGTACGATCGCCCGCAAAGCCTTCAAGCACATCAGACAAAGCTGCATAATTTTTTGAAGAAATAAGAGCATGGATATTTTCCTTCTCTTCTTCCGAAGTATTCAAATTCTTCATTAATAATTTAAATACACCAATGTGACCAAGCTCAATACGAAATTCATTTGTACTGCATGCAGACAAAGCTTCAATCCCTGTAGTCAAAACTTCAATATCCGATTCAAAAGTGGATAAGCCTATAAGCTCTATTCCCATCTGCATTATCTCACTGCTTTTTCCTCTTAATTCAGGCTGTGGCCTATATACTTTCTGCGCATAATACAGTCTTATAGGAAGTTTATGACCTTTTAATTTAGTTGCCGTCATTCTGGCAATAGGAATAGTAGAGTCAGGTCTCATCGTAATAAGACGACCTCTGTTATCCATTAATTTATACATGCTTTCTTGAGGAAAATACATAGCATTCGATGAAAAAACATCATAAAATTCAAATCCAGGCGTAATAACTTCATTATAGTCTTTTCCCTCAAATGTTTCTCGTAAATTATTTATTATTTTACGCTGAGCAACACATTCTTCAAACAGTAAATCTCTTGTACCCTCTGGTGTAATTCTATCATATTTTTTCATATTATTATTCTCCTTTTAACTATTTACTTAATTTTATATTAAAGAAATATATTCTTAATTCCTTATTTACGTTATTATGTTATCACTTTAAAGTGATAAAGTCAAGAATTCTTATCTAATTTAATATATATTCAATAAAAAAATCTTTTAATGTTTTTAATTGTCAACTTGCTATTTATTTTAAGTTGACAATCTCTTATATTTATCATATAATCTGAAAGACAGAAAAAGCAAATTAGGAAATCAAAGATTTTAATGCTTTCTATTATATCTATTGACTGTTATAGAATCTGATTTTTTCAATTATTTATTACGTCAATATCTTAAAGTAAATTTTTTCAATTATAATTATTATACAAAGAAGGAGTTAATCAACATGCAAACATCAACTAAATCAAACATTCGCACATTCCCTATTATACTTTGTGCTTTATTTGCTGCACTTACTGCAGTATGCTCTGCCATTTCGATTCCTATTCCCTTTACACCTATCCCTATAAATCTAGCTACTCTTTCAATTTTTCTTGCAGGAGGCCTATTAGGTGCAAAATGGGGCACAATAAGTCAAGTTGTTTATGTGCTGCTCGGTGCTATAGGTTTACCTGTATTTCATAATTTTACAGGAGGTTTTGGCATAATTGCAGGGCCTACAGGGGGTTACATTGTTGGATATATTGCAGCAGCATTTTTAATAGGTTATTTAACTGATAAATTTATTTTCAGCAAAGATAATAAAACATCAGCTATTTATGTTAAATTAATACTATCAATGGTTGCAGGAGGTATATTATGCTACACCTTAGGTACTATATGGTTTATGAAATTAACAGGTACTAGTCTCATTCCAGCACTTTTATCATGTGTAATCCCATTTTTACCGGGAGATTTAATTAAAATTTTAATTGCATCATTCCTAACGAAAAGGTTAAAAAATTTCTTATAATAATAATTTCCAATAAAAGTTTTATAAAAAGAAAATATATATAAATTTATGTTTACCGTAAGCCTGCTCTTAATATATAATATATTTAAAAAATTGAAAAGTTAAAATATTAATTATATGGAGTTATAATGGAAAATAAGACAACTGACTTTGAAAACAAAAAGAAAAACTGTAATAAGATAGCCTTAGAACCTAAAAAGATTATATTAATCATTTTAGGTTCTTTCTTCTTAATTCTAGGCTCAATTGGAATTTTTCTGCCTTTATTACCAACAACTCCTTTTGTATTGTTAGCAAGTATTTGTTATGGAAGCAGTTCTCCAAAGCTCTATGATAAGCTAAGATCATCAAAATATTTTGGACCTTTTATAGAAAATTATAAATCTAAATCAGGTATTCCAAAAAATGTTAAAGTTAAAGCAATCAGCTTTTTGTGGATTACTCTTTTAATATCAGCTATCCTCTCTAAAAAACTTTTTATTCACTTGATATTATTAATTGTAGGTATTAGTGTAACAATTCATATTTGTCTATTAAAAACAAAGAAATAAAATTAAAACAATTTTTTAGCTTAGAAATTGCACCTATTTTACTTTTTATGTATAATATATTAATTAACTTTAAGAAAAGTATCTAGTTATTAGGAGATGTATATTATGAATAAAAAAAGGATAATAGGAAATATTTTACTACTTGTAACAGCATTAATCTGGGGATCTTCCTTTGTAGCACAAGTAAAAAGCATGGAAAACATAGGGCCTTTCACATTTGTTGCAATAAGAAACTTCATCGCTGCTGCATCTCTTGTACCTGTAATTTTTGTTATGAATAAAATTAAGAAAAGTAATATCACCTCAAATGAGTGCGATGAATTAATAAATGAGGAATCAGAAAAATCAAAGACAGCAAACAGAAAAACTTATATTATCGGAGGTATATGCTGCGGAATACCCCTATTTATGGGATCAAGCTTACAACAAATAGGTCTTCTTTATACATCTACAGGAAAAGCAGGTTTTATAACAACCCTTTATATTGTCATTGTTCCTATAATCGGTCTTTTCTTACATAAAAAAATCAAAAAACAAACTTGGATAGGTATAGCCTTAGCAACAATAGGTCTTTATATGCTCTGCGTAAAAGAAGGATTTTCTATTGACTTTGGTGATTTTATAGTATTTATCGGCGCTTTCTTTTGGGCTAGCCATATACTTATCATTGATTATTTTTCTCCAAAGACAGATGGCATAAAGCTTTCTTGTTTCCAATTTATATTCTGCGGTATTTTTGCACTACTGCCTGCATTTATTTTTGAAAACATACTCTTAGATACAATTTTATTAAGTATGATTCCTATTTTATATGCAGGAATAATGTCATCCGGTGTAGCTTATACACTACAAATTATAGCGCAAAAAAATACAGATCCTACAATTGCATCATTACTCCTTAGCACAGAGGCAGTATTTGCAACTATTTGCGGCTTTTTAATTCTAAATGAGAGATTAACGTTAAGGGAACTCCTTGGCTGCTGTATTATGTTTACAGCTGTTATAATCACACAGCTTCCGGAAAGAAAAGTATACAAACTTGAAGAAGAATAGACAATAAAATAAGGTAATAAGACATTTTTACTTATCACCTTAAACTTTTGATTAATTACTAACGTTCTTTAATTGGTACATACTCACGTCTGTCTGCTACACTCTTGTAGGCCGGTCTGATAATTTTTCCTGAATTTGTCAATTCTTCTATACGATGCGCACTCCAGCCTGAAATACGTGCAATTGCAAATATTGGTGTGTATAACTCAAGAGGCAAATCAAGCATATTATAAACAAATCCACTATAAAAATCTACATTTGCACTTACGCCTTTATAAATTTTACGTTCCTCTGCAATTACTTTTGCTGCCAGTTTTTCAATTAGTGAATACAATTCAAATTCTTCTTTTCTTCCTTTTTCTTCGGATAAACTTTTTACAAATTTTTTAAATATATTTGCTCTTGGATCTGATAAAGAATATACTGCATGACCCATTCCATAAATCAATCCTGCTTTGTCAAAAGCTTCTTTTCTCAATAGTTTTAATAAATAAGCAGAAACCTCATCTTCATCTTTCCAATCAGATACATGTTTCTTTAAATCATCAAACATCTGAACAACTTTAATATTTGCTCCGCCGTGCTTTGGACCTTTTAAAGAGCCCAACGACGCTGCAACAGCTGAATAAGTATCTGTTCCTGATGAAGATACAACATGAGTTGTAAAGGTAGAGTTATTTCCTCCTCCATGTTCAGCATGAAGCACTAAAGCTACATCCAAAATTCTTGCTTCCAATTCCGTATATTTACAATCAGGTCGTAACATATATAAAATGTTCTCTGCAGTTGACAATTCAGGCTTTGGAGTATGAATAAAGAAACTGTCACCTTCAAAATAATGTCTATATGCTTGATATCCGTAAACTGCCAATAGGGGAAATACTGATGTAAGCAGTAAACATTGTCTAAGTACATTTGGTATAGAAATATCATTTGCTTTTGTATCATACGCATGTAAAGTCAGTACGCTTCTAGCCAGAGTATTCATCATATCTGCATTAGGAGCTTTCATAATAATATCTCTAACAAAACTAGTTGGCAGGGTTCTATATTTTGCCAACAGTTTTTGAAAATTTATTAAATCTTGTTCTTTTGGCATTTCCCCAAAAATAAGGAGGTATGTGATTTCTTCAAAACCAAATCTTTTTTCTTTAATAAATCCTTTTACAATTTTTTCAATATCATAACCACGGTAAAATAATTTGCCTTCACAAGGAAGCTTTTCACCCGTTGAAGTATCAAAGGATTGTATTTCAGATATTTCTGTAAGACCTGTTAATACTCCATTTCCATTTACATCTCTTAAGCCTCTTTTTACTTCGTACTCTTTATAAAGCTTAGGATCAATTTTACTGTTTGTTAAGCATAAATCCGTTAAATTTAATATTTCTTGAGTTATCTCTGAATACTTGCTGTCAAGAGTATTAAAACTTGTTTCTAAAATCATTTGAAACCCCCCTATTTTTTTGTATATTTAATCTATTTTTGCTATAAGATTCTTCTTTTTTATTTTATATTTTGCTATTATTTACCTATAAATATTTATCTTTTTTTAAAATTGTATAATTAAATAGTATACTATAAAAAGCCTTGATTCACAATATATTATTGCATATTAGACTCCCATATATTCTAAAAGAACTGTAGATCTTCTCAGTTTTTAATATTTACTGTTTAAATGCCTAAAACATCTTTCATATTATATAATCCTGGGGTCTTATCATATAAAAAACGAGCTGCAATGCAGGCGCCTCTTGCGTAACATTCCCAATTATAAGCATGGTGCGTTATTTCCAGTCTTTCTCCCATACATCCAAAGATTACCGTATGACTGCTTGGTATGTCTCCTGATCTAACAGAGTGATAAGCATTTTCTTTTAATTCTATTCCACTGGCTTCTTTTATTGCTTGTCCCATTTCCTTTGCCGTTCCGCTTGGAGCATCTTTCTTATTTTTGTCATGCATATCTATAATTTCAATATCAGCCTTACTGCCTAATGCTGAAGATGATATTTCAAGTAATTTACTCATTAAATTAACAACAAAAGATGTGTTGGCTGAAAATAAAACAGGTATTTCTTTTGAAGTGTTATGAATAATTTTTATTTGTTCTTCTGAAAATCCAGTAGTTCCGCAAACATAAGCTTTTTTATATTTTTCAGCTAAAGATAAAACTTCCATAGACAATTCCACTGTAGAGAAATCTATAATAATATCACATTGTTCTATTGCAGGTTTACCTTCTATTTTCGTTTCTAAACTATCAATAACAGGAGCTTTTATATCATATCCAAGTCCTGCAACCTGACCTGTGTCTTTCCCGATATAATCTCTTCCTTTTGTTCCCAGAGTGGCAATAATTTCTATATCATCACTTTCAGCAGCCACCTTTACTATAAGCCTGTCCATTTTCCCCTTAGGAGCTGTAATAATCACCTTCATAATCTACCTCCTCATTAATCAAAATACCATTACCAATTTCTTCTTATAGTATATATCAATATCATTAATTTACAATACTTGCAAATATATTAATATCCTCTGCTTATTATATAAAATTTTAATCTATAAATAATAGCTTATATACCTTTTGCTTATGGAATCTGCTGCAATTAATCCCATTGCCATTGTATAGTCATATAATATTTTTTTATTAATATTATTTTGAAAAAATTCCTGGTCTTTATCTAATATCTTTTGAGCCTTGATTAAACTATTGATTTCTTCATCAGAAACGCTGCTTTCATCTTTTCTTACAGATTCATTATATCCTGGACCTGTAACAACATAATCCGTTACGTTGCCATCCTTATCTAATTTTAGTAAATAACTATCTTCAAAAGTAGATAATTCCCCATTGTATCCATATCCTTCAGACAAAGATTTCTCTAATTTAGAATGATTTTTTTGCCATAGATAAACCTTCCTTAAAACTTGATCTGCAAAGGTTGAATCTGCTTCCATTTTTGAGGCCAACTCATCTGGTATTATAATAACCATTTTTCTGTTTTCGGTACCTTTCCATGAACTTAATACATCACTGTCCATAGAAGAAACATCATGACCAGATGATTGCCAAGAATTAAGCACATCAGCTGTTGTACTATCATCAAAATATTTCCACGAAGGGAAGTCATTTCTCACCCAGTCTTCATGTGATATATTACAATTTCCAACTTTGCATGACACATTATATGTTGAAAAGAGATTCTGAAATAATTCACTAGCTGAATTACTGCATGTTTTTTCATTTAAAATATCCCCAAAAGAAACAGAAGACGTATTTTTTCCACTATTCATTCCGTTTATATTCGCTTTAGTTAAATCTAAATCATTTACTGAATTTATTCTCATAGTTACCCTTTACCCCCTAATATATAGTCAATAAAATAATTTAAAATATATAAGTCAATCTTTACATTATTTCTATTTTATCATACTAGCCAAACATTTTCCACTAGCTACTGATGGCAGCGTTTTTCCTATTTTTAATCTTTTTAATATAAAATAAAAACTGTAAATCAATTGTATAATTTACAGCCTTTAATAACTATTATTAAAATATATTAAATTTATCAAGAATTGCTTTGCTTCTAATCTCAAAACAATTTCACAAATTAAAATTATGAGATTAGATAATTATTTAATGCAAAATATGCGATTACAATGATACCAAGTACAATTCTATACCACCCAAACACTTTAAAGTCATGTTTTTTAATATATCCCACTAAGAATTTTATTGCTAATATTGAAACAACAAAAGCCACAACCATACCGGTAATCAAAATAATAATTTCATTGCCGGTAAAATCAAATCCGAATTTTACTAGTTTTAAAAGACTTGCTCCAAACATTACAGGGATAGCTAAAAAGAATGTAAACTCTGCTGCTATGGTTCTTGATGTCCCTATTAATATGGCACCTAGAATTGTAGCACCCGATCTTGATGTTCCTGGAATCATAGAAAGAATTTGAAATAAACCGATTATAAATGCGGTACTATATGTAACCTCTGATAATTTATTAATTTTAAAAACTCTATGTTTATTTCTATTTTCTATTACAATAAATAATATTCCATATACAATTAATGTAACTGCAACAGTTTGGTAATTATAAAATAGTTCATCTAATTTATCATCAAATAATAATCCTATTATTGCCGCCGGCACACATGATACAATAATTTTAAACCATAATGATATGGTTTCTTTTTCAAGCCTTAATCCACCTTGTGATGAAAAAGGAAAGAGTTTTTTCCAATATAGTACAACTACGGCCATTATTGCGCCAAGCTGTATAACTACACGAAACATTTCCATGAAAGACTTACTCACATTTAGTTTTAAAAATTCATCAACTAAAATCATATGTCCCGTACTGCTTATAGGAAGCCATTCTGTAATCCCCTCAACAATACCAAGAACGATAACCTTTAAAATCTCTATTATTTCCATTAATTAATACCTCCTCATATCCTAATTTCATATTTTAACATATTTTTTGTTTCTATTAAACTAAATAATTTCTTAATATTTTTATTTGCCTTTTTCTGATTTTAAAACTTGCTTAATACTAATATGCATTATTTAAAGCACAATTAATCATATATACACTGTAAAAAACAAAATAAGCATCTCATCTGCGATAGACAAGATACTTATTAATGTCCCGATATTCAATTTGAAAAGGATATATGTATCTAATTTCTGTGTTTAAGATATTATTGGCTGATCATAACTCTAATAGCTTATTTCAAACAATGAAAATAAAGTTCTTTTACCTTTTTACTGTAATACTTTTTGCTATTTCTTCCATTCTTTTATCGCCCCACGAAGAGTCATAGCACAGTGCATAAGCATATTCACTGTTTTTAGGAATTAAATAAATACATGTATCAAACAAATATGAAGTGTCTTTTAAATTATCTGTATTCATATATTTTATTTTAACTTTTACAGCAGAGTATTTATATCCTTTTAATTTTTCAATGTTTATTATTTCTGTATTCTTGCCATTGAATTGAGAGATTGACTTTGATGAATTATATGGTAAAATTTTTAGATTTCCAATTTGCTGTTCATCGCATGATACATGTGTAAAGCTGACAGATTGATTATCTAAAGCTGTTGCCAGCCATTCAATTGGCATTGAAAAAGTATATAATCCCATATCTAAAGACTTCCAGTCAGACGTATCGGAATACTCTTCCATATCTATTTGAGTTTTGCAGTTCGTTACGACAATACGCCCATTTTCCTTACTAAAAGTAATACATTCAACACCTTTATACAGAGACCCTGTGGAATCCGTATAGTAATAAGTAATTACTGCATTTTCTTTCTTTAAAGCTATGTCATAACTTACTACCCATGGACTTGACCATCTGATTACAAAATTATCTGGAGAAAACTGCTGCGAGCGGAAATCCTCCTGCATTTTCTCACTCATAATGTCGTATCGCATCTTCCCATCTCTTGTGCACCAAGCTTCTGCCCAAATATGGGCAAGATTATATTTTTCATTGAAAGTCCATGTTCTTCCCCAGTCTGAAGTTTCATATTGCACCATGACATCTGTAAAGTTACCATTCATGTCATTAATATGAAATATAACCGGCAAAATACCTTTTGAGCCATTGAAAACGGCAGATAAGGGAGTAGCATAGCGGGTTATACTTTTAAACGATTCTGATATCTCAAGATAACATTTCTCCCAAGTTTTACCCCTATCTTCTGTACGATATACTATAGGATTAATATCCGTATCATATCTAAATGAAACAAAACCTATCTTTTTATTGGCAAATCCAACACCTGTTACAACACGTGAATAAATTTCATTCGTATTGCCTATTTCTTCCCAAGTTTTACCGCCATCTGACGTTTGGAAGATTCTGTTTTCCTCATGACCCATAGCAACATCACCTGCAATAAGTAACCATCCTTCATTCTTTGTAGTAAAACCTATATATTTTTGTATATTATCATTATTTACTATATCAGTAACTTCATAACTGCTCCAACTTTCACCTTCATCATTACTGATTAATACTGAAACAGGCATATCATTATAACCTCCGTATGCAACTGCTGTTACTGTACTTGATATATATATATCTTTTTCTTCTAAATATGAGTTTTTATCCTCATAATTCAATAATTTTATATCTTTACCCACTTCAAGAGGTACTACAACATTATTTTTATTACCATAAGAGATTATAATTTTATCATTGTCTATATAATATTCATTAGAATTGATAAGATCAATGTTATCAATTGCTCCTTGTTTCTCATTGCTGTCATTGCTCACACCGTAACTTAAAGATCCCCCTGTAACCATTACGATTATTATTATTGCACATAAGGTTATAATGCCTCTGCGTTTTTTGTTCATATCTAAAATGTTCTCTAATCTTTCTTTCATAGTTTTTTTACCCCCATAAAAATAAGTGGAAAATGCTGATTGATGTTTATTTTCATTTTGTACAGCTGATAAAATCGTTTGACTGTATCGTTTTCTGAATACTGTATCAGAATGTTTTATTAACTCATAGTCACAAGCCATTTCAAGATCTCTGTTTGAAATTCCCCTTAAAAGATATACCATAGGATTAAACCAATGCACTGCATTTGCACATACAAACACTAGCTTATACCATATATCTTTTCTTTTATAATGAATAAGCTCATGTTTTAAAATAATTTTCAGTTCTTCATACCCATAATCTAAATTTGGCAAGCAAATAAAAGGTCTTAAAAATCCTGACATCATGGGACTTTTTATTTTCTTGCTAGTAAACAATCCAACATTGCGGATAATTTTCATTTCACTTTTTACTTCCTCAAAAATCTCTATGGCTCGTTTATCTCCAATAAATCTTGAAAATCGAAGAACCGATCTTTTAAATACAATATATCCTATCATATAATAAAGTATAAATATAACAGCGCCGGTAGTCCATACAGCAAGGATTATTTCTTCCCATTCTATATTTTTATGCGTTGCTTCGGAAAGAACTTCTGTATCCTGCCAAGCATCTATTTGATTATTTTCTTGATGTACAAATGATACGCTCTGCAACGGCCGTTCAATATCCATGTTGTTCAAATAAGGGATTATCTCTGCTTGAGTTTGCGGCAAAGATATGTTAAATGGAATCAGCAAGCGAAGTGCAAGTATAAGCCATATCCAGTACCTCCATTTCACCGTATAATTTCTGTGAATCAAAGGCATTAAAAGAAGCAATAACGCTATAACCAAAGAAACTGTAAGTGAAACTTTTGTTATATTGATAAAAAAAGCTTGCATAAAACTATTCCTCCTCACCTGCCTTATCAATAAATTCTCTTAGTTCAGCAAGGTCTTTGGCACTTATTGATTTGCTTTTATAAAGGGATGAAACAAAGGCTGTAAGAGAATTACCATACATTTTTTCTAAAAAAGATTTACTTTCGCTTTCCAGATAATTTTGTTCATTGATAGCAGCAGAATAAATATTAATCTTTCCCTGACGTGTACTCGTAATAAATCCCTTTGCTGTGAGACGCGCAAGAAATGTTAAAATAGATGTTATTTTCCATTCCTTTCTATTTTTTAATTTTTCCTGAATATATGCAGAAGTAACCGGTTTATTTGCTTCCCATATAATCATCATAATTTCCAGTTCTGAATCAGGCAGACGTTTTATCGATTTATTCATACGATTTCCTCTTTCTCTACAATTGACGAATATATTATATTTATATTCTACATATGACGAATTTAAATGTCAACATTATTTATCTAAAATTCTTTTATAATTAAAAACTCTGTTTGCTCTTTCAGTTAGAAACTCTGAATTCTGCCAATTATTAATATAATTTTATTATCATTCCTCACATAAAAAAGGAGTATAGCTGCACTATATCTCCTTTTTTACGTTTGGGCAATGGGACTTAACCTTTTTAAAAATATGGCTATATATCAAAATCAATATTTCCCGATATTCTAACAGTCATATATACATATCTGTAAGGTTCAACATAAGGATCACCAATAAATTCATTATTAAAATTATTCCTAAATTCATTATTAGATTTATTACCAAACTCATCATCAAATTCATCATCAAATTCATCATCAATTAAATCATATTTATCTAAACTAGGATTGTAAGGTCGATCGAAACAAAAATCACTGCATGGATTGGAAAAGTCATTATCACACGGGTCATAGAATTCATCCAGACAAGGATCGAATTTTTGTTCAAAACAAATGTCATCATCATCACAGATATCATCGTAAAAATCACAACATGACGGCTTTCTTAGGAATAAATCCACTGGATATGCTTTCGCTTTTATAAAAATCTGGCTGCAACAATCCGGTTCACAAATAAAGTCCTCACAGCATAAATCCGACTTGCAGTTATACAGATGTACTTGGCTGTAACAACTAGCGCCTGCATTAATATAATCTTTTGGTCTGCTTGCTTTTAAAGACTCTAAATATGTTTTTGGACAATCTTTTACTTTCAAAGCTCGATCATTTATATCAAATAACTGTAATTTGAATTTAAATTCGTAATAAATTTCCATATTCCAACAATTTCTTTCATGTGAAGATGGAATAATGTCTATTACTTTCACAGAAGTTATGCAAAAACTACCTTTTAAAATTTCAGCATATACAGCCTCTTCCGGTGCTAATACAGGCTCCCCAGGTGTAATAACTCTTCCAAAGCTCTTGCAATTTTCATAAGACGACACAATTATACAGTCATTACATTCTTTTGATACTATAGGTCCTACTGTAATACAGTCTTTAAAAATACATCTCTCAAACATATTCAGATTTATATTTGAAGAATTATTGCAACAGCAACGATATTTTACTTTATTATTGCGAGACAAAAAAATCCCTCCTTTACTCATTATTAAAACATTTCTCATATATACTATGTACATATGAGAAACGTTGCTACTCAAAATTTAAAAGGGGGATTAAATTGAAAATTTTATTATGTATAAGAAAGGACTATCTCACTAATATGGCAGGGGATTCTGTTCAACTGCTGAAAACAGCTGAATATTTAAAGGAAAAAGGTTTATTTGTAACTATTAATGACGGAACAATACTAGATTATACGGAATACGATATTATCCATTTATTTAATCTTACAAGACTTAGTGAAACATATAAATATTTTAAAATTGCACAAAAATTTAATAAGCTCATTGTATTAACACCCATATATTGGGATATAAGTAAATTTTATAAATATGTGAACGATATTCAAAACATAAAGCAGTGGGAATATGAAAAACAGTTCAGGCAAGAAATAATAAAAGGATGTACACTTATATATCCTTCAAGTATGCTTGAAATGGAAGCATTAGAATTAGATAATGAAAATAATTTCCCCTATGAAATTATTTATAGTGGTGTATCAGAAAATAATATAACAGCATCCGAGTCTTTAGAAATGTCACAAAAAATCAATTCCGTTAAGCCTTACATCCTATGCGCCGCAAGAGTATGCCCCAGAAAAAATCAATTATTATTATGTCAAATGGCAAATGAACTAGATATCAACGTAATACTTGCGGGAACTACAAATTCAAAACAATATTTAAAAAACTGCCTTACCCTGCCAAATGTTCATTATTGGGGTTTCGCAAATTATAATCAATTACGGTATTTATACCAAAATGCAGAGCTGCACATACTATGCAGCTTCGTTGAAACTCCAGGGCTTTCAAGCCTTGAAGCAGGCTATTTTGGTACGAAAATTATTTCCACACTTGAAGGAAGTGCTGTGGAATATTTTAAAAATATGGCGGTTTACTGCAACCCTTATGATAGATACGACATAAAAAACAGTATTAGTACCTCACTTACTCAAAAAAATAATCCTGGTCTTAAAAAGCATATAGAAGCTAATTTTTTATGGGAAAATTGTCTCTCAAAATTATATAAAAGTTATTTCAATTTACTTTAAGATTACATATTTTCATATATTAATTCAGCCATTTTTATGTCGAGAGGATTCGTAATTTTAAAGTTACCTTCTATACTTTTTACTAACTTCGGAAATATACCCAATTCATTGAAAACAAGTTCCGAATCCTCAATATAATTTTTCCCTACAGCTAATTCATGTGCTTTTTTTAAAACAGTGGTATTAAAAATTTGAGGTAAATGTATGCTAACTAAATCATTTCTGTTTAAATAATATCCATCTTTATGGATTACTGAATATATCTGCTCGCTATATGGAACTATAGCATCACCTTCCATTGATATCAATTCTTGTAAATATTCTTTTGTCACAAAAGGTCTGGCAGCTGCCTGAATAATAACTCTTTCTTCCATACAATATTTAAGTGCATTATACACAGACTGCTGTCTGGTTTCACCGCCATCAACACAAATGATATTTTCAAAATTATATTGCTTTAGTATATTTTGAAATATCTCTCGCATACAAGGTATTACTGCAATTATAATTTTATTTATACCTTCTATTCCATACAACATTTCCACACTATGAATAAAAAGCGGTTTTCCTCCAAGTGACATGAACTGTTTTGGATATTCAAGCTCTGTTCTTGATCCTTTACCCGCAGCTAAAATTATTGCATCCACTTTGAACAGCACCCCTTTTATTTATATGAATTACAAATATCTTTTAATAAATCCGCTGTAACTTTTGCTGAATTTCCTCTTAAATTCCCGGGAAATATTCCTTCAATAAAATTTTTCGTTTCTGTATCCAGTCCTTTTCTAGCCGCAAATCTTACAGCTTCCCATAATTCATCAATAGAATTAGCGTGATATCCAATTTTATTTTTATATATCATTTCAGTAAAAGTATTTTTATTTATTGCTAACACTGCTTCTTTTACAAGCCAATCTGGAAATACAACAGGAATATCAAGGGCAAATGCTTCGTAAATAATACTACTGCAATCGCTGATAACAACGTCAGCCCAATCAAATAAATCTAAAGTAAAAACTCCTTTGTTATTAAATGGGTGCAAAGATGACACAAATTTAATATCAGGCGGAACGATTTTAATACTTTCTATAAGCCTAGGATAACTTGACCGCACATCTTTTAAATTAGTATTATGTGTCGGTGCATAAAGAACATGAATAGTATCGTCTTTATCAAGATGTTTTTTTCTGTTTTTAAAAATATAATCTAATTTTGAGAATCCATTAATAAAGATTTTTTCTTCATCAATTCCTTGATAGATTAGTTTTTCTTTCCAAAATGGTCCAGATACAAATATATAATCATAATCTTTAACCTGCTTCCCATCTCTCCACCCCTTATCTCCTATACCATGAGACATAAAAGAAACAGATTTATGTGATGATTCAATGAAAAAACTTATATTAAGCATTTCAGGCTTTATGGCAATTTCTTTTGTAGCTTGTGGTAAATATTCTAAAATCGGATCAATAATACTGTCTAATAATTTATCGTAGGGTGGATTACAATATATAAAATTAACTCCTTTAAACACGTCTATCCCCTCTTCTATTGCTAATAAGGCGATCGTATAGATCGCCTTTACTTTGGCTTTTATTGCATTAATCCATAGTACATAAGTATCCCATTATATATACCTTGAGCAAAGCTCTGAGGATCTGTAGAAAGTAAATAGGCATCTGTAGGATTAGTAAGATACCCCATTTCCACCAAAACAGCCGGCATATCAGTATTTCTTAATACATAAAGTCTCTGATTAGTCATAACACCTCTGTTAGGTAACCCGGTCCTATAATTTAATCCTTGTAAAATACGTGTTGCCATATAATACGCAGGACTTTCCAACATATATACATAAGCTTCACTTCCGCTAGCTTCCACAATGTTACTTGCATTAGCATGTAAGCTTATAAAAAAATCAGCTCCCCAATTATTTGCACCATCAGTTCTAGCCTGCAAGCTAGTTAAAGTACTTGTTCCCAATTGTTCTGTAGGAGAATTTCTTGATAACCTTGCTTCAAAATTAGGATTATTATTAAGAAGCTCTGCTAATCTGACACCTACTTCATAATTCACATCTTGCTCTATGACTCCGTTTGCTTCTGCACCTGCATTGGGATTTACAGGATTATGACCTTGGTCAATAAATATTTTAATCGCCATAACATTACTCCCATTCTTATTTAATTTTTTAATTGTTATATATAGCCATTATATGAAGAAAATAAAAAATGGTTATATTTACTCATTTACTATTTACAAAATATTTTAATTGTGCTATGATGGTAAAAATTATCTTAATTAGTTTTGGAGATTAAAATGACAAATTGTATTTTTGCAACTGAATGGTATTACGTTAGCTTTATTTCTTATTATTGGAATAAGGCTTATTTGAGTTTCACCGCAAAAATGCACTGTTATTCTTCTTAAACTGATTAAAATTCTAAGAGAAATAATTGGGCTCCGTAGTGAAATTCACTACGGAGCTTTTTTAGTTTAACAAAATATAGTTAAAAAACGGAGGAATAAAAAATGATAGTAATCTTAAAAAACGATTCAAATGAAAAACAACTAAATAATCTTATTACTTGGTTAAAAAGTTTAGATATTGATATTCATTTTTCAAAAGGGAAAAATACAACTATTATGGGGCTCATAGGAGATACCGAAGTTGTGGATATTGATTTAATCAACGCATTGGATATTGTGGAAGATGTCAAGAGAATTCAAGAGCCTTATAAAAATGCTAACAGGAAATTTCATCCAGAAGATACAATCGTAGATATAAACGGTGTGAAAATAGGGGGCGGAAATTTTCAAATTATAGCAGGGCCATGCTCCGTTGAATCTGAAGAGCAAATTTGTTCTATTGCAGAAAGTGTAAAAAAATCCAGAGCAGGGCTGCTCAGAGGCGGTGCTTTTAAACCCCGTACCTCTCCTTACTCATTTCAAGGGATGAGAGAAAAAGGCATAGAATTACTTTTAGAAGCTAAAAAAGTTACAGGCCTTCCTATTGTCACAGAAATAATGGATCTATCTCATCTTCATTTGTTTGAAGAAGTAGATATGATTCAAGTAGGGGCAAGAAATATGCAAAACTTTGAACTGCTTAAGGAACTTGGTAAAACAAATAAACCTATTTTATTAAAGCGAGGTCTTTCAAGTACTCTTCAAGAATTCTTAATGAGTGCCGAATACATCATGGCAGGCGGTAATGAAAATGTTATTCTTTGTGAAAGAGGAATCCGTACATTTGAAACGGCAACAAGAAACACTTTAGACCTTTCCGCAATTCCTTTATTAAAAACTATGACACACTTACCAATTATTGTTGACCCAAGTCATGCTACAGGACTTTCTAAGCTGGTAAAACCAATGTCTCTTGCTGCAACAGCTGCTGGTGCAGATGGATTACTTATAGAAGTTCATAATGATCCTGTTCATGCTCTGTGTGATGGTCCTCAGTCATTGACACCGGAAGCTTTTGATGATTTAGCAAAATGCGTAAATAATATTTTACCATTTGCATTTAATGACAAATAAATTAATTTGGAAGGAGAAAAGAATGAAAGTTGGAATTATAGGTTTGGGACTTATTGGTGGTTCTATTGCAAAAGCTATTAAACAAAATACTGACAACACAGTATATGGGACAGATATTGTAGAGTCAGTTATATATAAAGCACAGTTATTAGAAGCAATTGACGGAAAACTTGAAGAAGATATGATTTGTGGGTGTGATCTAATAATAATAGCTCTCTATCCAAAAGATACGATAGATTTTATTAAGTCACACGCTGATCAATTTAAGGTAGGCTCTATTATTCTCGATTGCTGTGGTGTAAAAGATATAATCTGCGAGACGGTAAAACCCATTGCTGAAGAAAAGGGATTTACCTTTATAGGTGCTCACCCTATGGCAGGAATAGAATACTCAGGTTTTGAACATTCTAAAAAATCCTTATTTAAGAATGCATCAATGGTATTAACACCTTTTACTAATACAAAAATTGAGATTATGGATAAATTAAAAAAACTTCTCGTCGCTTTAGGTTTTACAAATGTTCAAATAGCTTCTCCAAAAGAACACGACAAAATTATCGCCTTTACTTCCCAACTTGCTCATGTAGTCTCCAGTGCTTATATAAAAAGTCCTACCGCAGAAAAGCATAATGGTTTCTCTGCAGGAAGCTACAAAGATTTATCAAGAGTTGCAAAATTAAATGAAGATATGTGGACAGAATTATTTTTATTAAATAACGAAAATCTGGTTTTTGAAATTGATTGTATAATTGAAAAGCTCAGTCAATATCGTAATGCCATAAAAGACAGCAATGAAAAAGAACTATGGAATTTACTAAATGAAGGAACTGAAAGAAAAATTTCTATCGGTTAATACACTGCTTATTTCTTAAAGTACTTTGCAGTGCATAAGATTGAGTATTGCAAAATACTTTAAGAATTTACAAAAATCAAATAGTAAGCAGATAGCTTTATCAAACATATGATTTAAATATTAAATAATATCTTTTGAACCACAAGTGAAGTAACTGATAAAACAAACCAGCAAATAAGACCTAATAGTATTGGCTTTGTACCACTTTTTATAAGCTTTATCAGATTAGTATTTAATCCGATTGCAGCCATAGCCATTACTATAACGAATTTCCCTATTTCTACCAAAACTTCGCTCATACCTGTTGGAAGTGAATAAAAGGTATTAATAACTGAAGCTATCACAAACCCAAGTACAAACCACGGAAAGATTTTAACAAAACTATAACTTCCCTTCTGATCTTCCATTAATCTTTTTGAAGTATAAAAAGCAAGCACAAGTGTTATAGGTACAATCATTAATGTTCTCGTCAGTTTAACAATAACTGCTAAATCTCCTGCTGCATTACTAAAAGAGTACCCTGCTGCTACTACTGATGAAGTATCGTTAACTGCTGTTCCAGCCCATATTCCAAAGCTTTGATCACTCATCCCAAATACATGACCTAAAAAGGGGAATAAAAAAGCAGCAATAACATTAAATAAAAATATGGTAGAAATAGATCTTGCTACCTCTTCATCATTTGCATTAATCACAGGTGCCGCAGCTGCAATGGCAGATCCACCGCATATTGCCGATCCCACACCGATTAGAGTCTTTGTATTCCCATCTAATTTTAATGCTTTTCCTGCTAAATATGCAGTTAAAAAAACTGATGTCAAAGTAAATATCATTAAAACTAATGTCAGTTTTCCCACCTTAAAAACATTATATAAATTCATATTAAATCCTAATAGTATAATAGAATATTGTAATAATTTTTTCGAAGTATATCTAATTCCCTCATTAAATTGCTCTGGTCTTTTAAGAAATGCTAAAAGCATTCCGAATAAAATACCTAAAACAGGACTGCCTATAATTGGGAACTCTTTTCCAAGCAGCCAGGCAGGAACAGCAATTACAGCAGCAAGTCCTATACCAGGCAGTTTATTTATAATAGTGTTCAATTTTGTATTCCTCCTTTTTCTTTCAATCTTATATTACACCTTGACCATTTATAAGTAAAATAGTATTATTTAATTGTAATAATAAGTGATTACTTATTTATGAGGAGGAGGATTTAATTTGACTTTAAGACATTTTAAAATATTTGTTGCGGTATGTGATAAAATGAATATGACATCAGCCGCAAAATCTCTTTTCATGTCACAATCAGCTGTAAGTCAAGCCATTGCAGAGCTTGAAAAATACTATGGTGTTCGTCTTTTTGAAAGATTATCAAAAAAACTTTATTTAACACAAGCAGGGGAAAAATTATTAAGTTATGCATGCCACATTATCAGCATCCATACGGAAATAGAAAGTGATATGAAATTACTTCATAAAAACAGTTTTGTTCGAATTGGTGCCAGCGTTACAATAGGAACCTATATATTGCCTAAATTAATTTCAACTTTTAAAGAAAAAAATAATCAATCTCATATTGAAGTCTTTGAAAACAATACACAGATAATTGAATCCATGATTCTTCATGATCAAATTGATATGGGAATTGTGGAAGGAGAGCTTACATCATCAGATATCATATCTAAACCCCTTATGGATGATGAATTAGTTCTGATATGCGGGAAAGCACACTCATTTGCTAAAAGATCAATAATAGAACCAACTGCGCTTGAAAAAGAAGAATTTATTATTAGAGAAAAAGGCAGCGGTACCCGTAAAACATTTGAAGATATTATGACTGCAAATCAAATAAAATGGAAAGGTACGTGGACATGTAATAATGCAGATACTATAAAAATGGCTGTAATTGAAAACTTAGGCATCTCTGTTATTTCCAGACTTGCGGTACTAAATGAAATTAGAGCAGGATTACTCTATGAAATACCAATTAAAAATATACAATTTAAAAGGCAGTTTAAAATAATATATCATAAAAATAAATATTTAACAGAAACGATCAATGAACTTATAGAATTGTGTATGAGAAAATATAGTTAAATTAAAAGAAGTAATAAAAAACGAATGATTTTTAAAAAATAAAATATTTTATTATGGATAGATAATATTTTCCTCTACATCATAGGCTTTAAATTGTAGATTAGTTAAAATATTATCTGTATCTGTAATTGTAAAGAAAAAAGTATTATTTATTGTTTTTATTATAGTATTTTTTACTATTGTATCATTGTTTAATAATGTAACTTTTTTAATATTAGGATCAAATATTTTCCCTCTAAATAAATAATAATCATTGTTTTTTATTGTAGTTATTTTCATTAAATCATATATATAAGATGACTCGGTTTCAAAATCAAGAAAACAGCATAATCTTTTATATGACCACTCATCATTATTTTTAGAAATACATGCAACTGATAAAGCGTTATCTTTAGTTATAAAAATTAGTTTTTCAGAGTCTTTAATTGATTCAATATACAATATATCATTTTTTGTTAATCCATTATCTTTTAATCCAAGTTCAAGTGTGTCTTCATACTCGTTAGAGCTAATAAGTGCTGGATTTTGTGTATAATTTAAAATGAATGATATAGATATAATAACAATTATAAAAGTTAATATAAAAACTAAAAAGTATTTATTTCTCATTTATAGCCCTTTCCGGAAAAAATATATTAATTATAATCAGTTAAAAACAATACATAACCCCCCTTTAATTATAGCAATTTGAACTGACTCCAAAAGTTAGACCTAAAAATTCAACTTTTAGGAGGTTACCTAAATTTAGGGGGGATTTTTGTTATTTTCATTTATTACTTATTTAAAAATTCATAACATGATTCATTAATTCCAATATCAACGCACACTGTCTCTCCTAAATGAAATGCCAATTCTTTCATAACATGAGCAGGTTTACAGCTGTCAAAGGCTATTGTATAATCTGCATAGACAGCCTCTAAATCCACTTCACCCGTATCACCATTTACACCGCTTGGGATATCCAATGCATAAACCTTGGCTTTGGAACGATTTATTAATTTAGCTGCTTTTCTTGCGTTTTCTCTTAAAATTCCATGAAATCCTGTTCCGTAAATAGCATCAACAATAATATCCGCTTCATCAAGGGATAACGAGTTCTCATTTTCCTCTTCAATATTTGTAATCTCAATTTTTAATTTTTTTATAAGCTCATAATTTTTTACGGCATCTTCAGTTAACGGCTCACCATCAACTAATAATACTTTAACATGTGAACTATATTGAAAAGCCTGCCTTGCAACTACAAATCCGTCTCCCCCGTTATTACCCTTACCACAAAAGATTAAAATCTTTTTATTTTTCAGAGTTTCTCTTGATTTAATAAAATTCAAAGCTTGAGTTCCTGCATTCTCCATCATTTCATAATAGGATAAACCGCGTTCAGCTGCATTTTTTTCTATTTGTTTCATTTGAGATGCGGTAACTACTCTTTTTAAATTATTCACATAGATTCCCCCTTTTTTCTACAAATAAAGTTTAATCTGCCTCCATTTTTCCATAAATTCAGACTTTGCCTGCTGAGCTCTGTTAGCAGGACTTGTAGACGGTAAATAAATCGCCTCCCTTCCTACTCTTTCCGAACATTTCTTGTTAAACAGCTCCGTTGCTGCTTTACCCGTTGTAAAAATAGCTTTAATCTTAGAATTATTTAAAATATCATGAAAATCATTGACCTTAGCATTTTTTATACTTTCATCCCTTGCTCCTTTTATTTCGCAGCTAGCCAAAACATCCCAAACAGCTATTTTGTTTTTTATTAGAAATTCCCTGCGCGCATCAGGACTGTTTTCAGGCTCATCATCCTCCAAAACTTGTGCTAAAGTCTTCCAAAAAATATTTTGAGGATGACCGTAATAAAAATTTACTTCTCTTGATTTAGGTGATGGCATACTCCCTAAAATCAGTATCTTTGATTCTTTATTATAAATGGCATCCCAAGGATGCTCTATGTATTCCATTTTAATTACCTCTGTTTTCAACACTATTATAATAAAATTCTACCCATTATTGTTCTCCCAATCAAAACAAAAATGAGACAAATAACCACATTTAATACTATATTACATACAGCAATAAAAGTCTTTCCACAAGCAAACAAAGTTATTGTTTCAAGGGAGAAAGATGAAAAAGTAGTAAAGCCTCCACATACTCCAACCATTAAAAATAATTGAAGGCTGCTTCCGAAATTACCGCTTTCAAGGAAATATTTTTCTGCCATTCCTATAACCAGTGCACCGATTACGTTAACTGCAAGAGTATTTATAGGAAATATTACAATAGGATATAACCTCCCATTTAACAATCCCAGTGAGTACCTGCCTGCTGCACCGATAAAACCTCCAAGTCCTACAATTAAAATATTTAACATTTCAACTCCCATTACATCATTTTCATTAATTTTTCTCTGTCTAAAAGTTTAATCCCTCTTCGTGAAACACTTATCATACCCTCACCTGAAAAATATTTTAACATTCTGGATATGACTTCCCTTGCACTTCCTAAATGATCAGCAATTTCCTGATGTGTCAATTTAATAATATCTGATTCCTCAAGGCTTGATTGCTCTATGAGAAAAATTGCCAGCCTTCTGTCAAGCTTCATAAACAAAATCTGTTCCATTATCCACATAGCTTCAGAAAACCTCATAGAAATCAATTCATTCATAAAGGAAGATGCCGCCGTATTTTCCTTTGCAATTTTATCATATACAGAAGGGTTTACAATTAACAGTTCCATTTGGCTTTCTGCTTCTACTTGTATTTCAAAAGAAATATTTTTAACAATACAAGAAGCTGAAAGAATACAAGTATCCCCTTGTAAAAGTCTAAATAAGGTAACTTCTTTGCCTTCTTCAGAAAGTAAATAAACTCTTAACCTTCCCCTTTTAATCCCAATCAGTCCGGTACAATTCTGACCTCCGCCATGAATATGCTCACCTTTTTCATAATTACGCAGATTTGTATTTCTGGCAAACTCATCTTTTTCTGCTTCGGTAAGATCCTTCCAAAAAGGAAATATCTCTTCTAATAGTTTAAAATCTAATATTCCCATATATCTATCCTCCATAATTTATTCTCCTATGTACTATCGTATTTGTCAAGTAAATGTGACTTTATCACTGACCAAATTTTTATTTCCTAATAAAATGGGTACAATAAAAGAGATTGTTATTAAAAAAACAAATTTATAATAAAACTTGATGGGAGATTTTGATATGAGTAAAAAAGTAGTAATTATTGGTGGAGTTGCCGGTGGAGCAACCACTGCTGCGAGATTAAGAAGATTGGACGAATCTTTGGAAATTATCATTTTAGAGCGTGGCGAATACATTTCTTATGCAAACTGTGGTCTACCATACTATATCGGAGATGTTATCAAAGAAAGAGAAGCTTTATTGCTTCAGACTCCGCAAGTGATGAAAAGTCGATTTAATATCGATGTAAGAACAAGTAATGAAGTCGTTTCTATTGATAAAAAACAAAAAAGTGTTGTTATCAAAAATGTAAAAACTCAAGAAGAATATGTGGAAAACTATGATACTTTAGTTATAGCAACTGGTTCTTCTCCTTTAAAGCCTAACATCCCTGGTATAGACGGTCCTGGAATTAATACACTATGGACAATTCCTGATACAGATGAAATAAAAGCCTTTATAGAGCAAAAAAAGCCTAAAAGAGCTACCGTTATAGGCGGCGGATTTATAGGTCTTGAAATGGCAGAAAATCTTCACGCATCAGGATGTGAGGTAACACTTGTTGAAATGCAAGATCAGGTTATGGCACCAGCAGACTATGAAATGGCACAGCTTCTTCATGAAAATATGAGAATGAATAATGTGAACTTGTTATTAGGTGACGGTGTAAAATCTTTTTCACATAACAATGGAGTTACAACTATAGAACTTCAAAGCGGAAAAACTATTGATACAGAATTAGTTATTTTATCCATTGGAGTAAAACCTAACAGTCAGCTGGCAAAAGATGCAGGATTGACATTAAATAAACGAGGCGGAATTGTTGTCAATAAAAATTTAAAAACTTCTGACCCTAATATATATTCTGTAGGTGATGTAATAGAAGTTGAAGATTACGTATTAAAAAATCCTACTATGATACCTCTTGCAGGTCCTGCCAATAAACAAGCAAGAATTTGTGCAAACAATATTTTTAAAGAAACTCACGGAGCTAAAGATAAGCTGGAAGAATACAAGGGTACTCAAGGAACTTCTGTTGCAAAAGTATTTGACTTAACTGTTGCAACTACAGGTATAAATGAAAAAACATTGATTAAAATGGGTAAAAAAGTAAATAAAGACTATTATGTTGCTCTTATCAATCAAAAGTCACATGCAGGATATTATCCGGGAGCAACCCCTTTAACCCTTAAATTATTATTTGATCCTTCAGGTAATATATTTGGTGCGCAAATCGTTGGCTTAGAAGGTGTTGATAAGAGGATTGATGTAATCGCTTCTACTCAGCGTATGGGTGGAACTATTCACGATTTATGTGAATTAGAACTAGCTTATGCACCTCCATATTCTTCAGCAAAGGACCCTGTAAACATGGCAGGCTTTGTAGCTGAAAATATATTAAATGGCTTAGTATCATTTACTTCTTGGGATCATATAAAAAAAACTCTGAACGAAAATCCAAGTAAACAGATTATCCTTGATGTTGGTGAAGATGCTGAAAGGATGGCTTTTGAAATTCCTAACTCTTATCATATACCACTTGGTCAGCTTCGTCAGCGTTTATCAGAATTGGATAAAGATAAATTAATTATACCTTACTGTGCAATCGGAGTAAGATCTTACAATGCAGCTAGAATACTTATGAATAGTGGATTTAAAAATGTAAAAGTTTATCCAGGAGGAACTACACTTTATAAATCTGTTTTTCACGAAAATACGGAAAAAAAAACGACTGACACATCAGCTTCTGTAAGTAATAAGAAAGATAGCAATGAAAGTAATGAAAAGAAAATAGATTTAAATAATATAGTTGCAAAAAAAGTCTTAGATTGCAGCGGTCTTCAATGTCCCGGACCTATAATGCGTGTTTTCAACACAGTAAACGAAATTGAACCCGGTGATATTATTCAAGTTTCCGCTACAGATATGGGATTTGCTCGTGATATTGATGCTTGGTGCAAGCGTACAGGAAATACACTTGTTAAATCTGAAAGAATAGGAAAAGAAAATATTGTATATATCCAAAAAGGAACAAATAATAATGCAGATACCAATAGCTCGGGTACTCCTTCTGGGGCTGTATCAATTCCGCAAGGAAAAACGATAATTGTATTCAGCGGTGATTTAGATAAAGTTTTAGCCTCCTTTATTATTGCCAACGGTGCAGCTTCATTAGGAAGACCTGTAACTATGTTCTTCACTTTCTGGGGTTTAAATGCTCTAAGAAAAACAGAAAAACAAAATATAAAGAAACCATTTATCGAGAATATGTTCGGCTCCATGATGCCAAGAGGAACAACTAAATTATCTCTTTCAAAGATGCATATGGGCGGCATGGGAACTAAAATGATGAAAAAAGTAATGAGAGATAAAAATATTGATTCTCTTGAAGATTTAATGAAACAGGCAATGGCAAATGGCGTAAAATTAATAGCCTGCACCATGTCTATGGATGTTATGGGCATTACAAAAGATGAATTAATTGATGGTGTAGATTTTGCAGGAGTTGCTGCTTATTTAGGTGATGCAGAAGAATCCAATGTAAATCTATTTGTTTAATAAAAGAAAAGAATAAAAGAAAACCAGAAAACGTCAGCTTAAAAGCTGACGTTTTCTGGTTTCTTCTTGTAAATATAAAGCTAACACTTATAAGAAAATTTATCTTCTAACCTTGAAATTTCAATTTACATCGTTTAATGCCGATATAGAATTAAGATACCATTAAGTCACATATTGCATTGGAAAATGCCACAGGATCGTCAACCGGCATTCCTTCTATTAACAATGCTTGATTATAAAGCAGTTCTGCATAAACCTTAATCTTGTCCTTATCTTCATCAAAAGCTTTCTTTAAAGCTTCAAAAATAGGATGTGAAGCATTTATTTCAAGAACCTTTTCTGCTTTTATTTTTTCATCTGTAGGCATGGAATTTATTACTTTTTCCATTTCTATTGAAAGATCTCCACCACTTGTTAAGCAAACGGGATGGCTCTTTAATCTTTGAGACAATTCCACCTTGGAGATTTTATCTCCTAATGCTTCTTTCATTAACTCAAATAACTCTTTGTTGTCCTCTGCCTGTTTTTTTAATTCTTCTTTTTCTTCTTTACTTTCTTCAATACCAAGATCTCCACTTGATGCTGATTTAAATTCTTTTTCTTCAAATTTATTTAAAATACGTATTGCAAATTCGTCTATATCATCAGTAAAGTAAAGTATTTCGTAACCTTTATCTTTTAAAAGCTCCGTTTGAGGCTGTTTGTCCAGTTTGTCTACTGATTCACCGCAAGCATAATAAATGTACTTCTGTTCTTCCTTCATACGGGAAACGTATTCTGATAACGTAACCATCTTTTTCTCACTGGAAGAATAGAACATTATTAAGTCTTTCAATAAATCTGCCTTAGCACCAAATTTATCATAAATACCAAATTTAAGCTGCAAGCCAAAATTTTTAAAGAATTCATCATATTTTTCTCTCTTGACATTAAGCATTTCCAAAAGTTCACTTTTAATTTTCTTTTCCAATCTTGATGCTATAGCCTTAAGCTGTCTGTCGTGCTGAAGCATTTCTCTTGAAATGTTTAAAGATAAATCCTGTGAATCTACAAGTCCCCTTACAAAGCTAAAACAATCAGGTAATAAATCAGGGCACTTGTCCATAATAAGTACACCGCTTGAATAAAGCTGTAATCCCTTTTCATATTCCTTTGTGTAATAATTCATAGGTGTCTTAGCAGGAATATATAAAAGAGCATTGTAAGTAGTAACACCCTCTACATTTGTATGAATTACTTTTGCAGGATCAACAAAATCATAGAATTTTTCCTTATAGAAGTTGTTATAATCCTCATCTGTCAGTTCATTTTTATTTTTACGCCAAATAGGAACCATACTGTTTAAAGTATCTTCTTCATAGTATGTCTCATATTCAGGCTGCTTTGGCTCCTCTGTGCTATCCTTTTCTGACTCTTTATCTGATTCCTTAACTCTATGTTTTTCAACCATCATTTTAATAGGATAACGGATATAATCAGAATAACGTGTAATAAGACCTTTAATTCTATATTCTTGTAAAAATTCATCATATTTTTCGTCTTCTGTATTTTCCTTTATAGTTAAGATAATATCTGTTCCTACACTATCCTTTTCACATTCTGTAATGGTATATCCCTCTGCACCGTTTGATTCCCATTTGTATGCTTGTTCTTCACCATATGCCTTTGTAATAACAACCACATTACTGCTAACCATAAATGCAGAGTAAAACCCTACGCCGAATTGACCAATTATATCAATTTCCTCTTTAGATTCATTTTCATTTTTAAATGCTAATGAGCCACTTTTTGCAATTGTACCAAGGTTTGATTCAAGCTCCTCTTTTGTCATACCGATACCATTGTCTGATATTGTAAGCTGCCTATTATCTTTATCCACTGAGAGCTTAATATAAAAATCTTCTCTCCCAAGTCCAGTATTGTTTTCTTTAAGGCTTTGATAATATAATTTATCTATGGCATCACTGGCATTTGAAATAATTTCTCTCAAAAATATTTCCTTATGTGTGTAAATAGAGTTAATCATCAAGTCAAGCAATCTTTTTGATTCCGCTTTGAATTGTTTTTTTGCCATATTTATCCCTCTCTTTCAAATTCCTTTTTGGCACTCACTAAACCAGAGTGCTAACAATATAATAAATCAATTATTCCAAATAATCAAGGGAAAAATAAAAAAATCTTCTTTTATATGTCATAAAAAGCTGTTTTATAGTGTATATAAAAAAATAACTATTAAAATAGTTATACATTTAGGATAATTTTAATTATTTAATTTTCATTTGGTTATAGCCTTTCCCTTAGCTTTATGGAAAAGACTTCTGGTATTTATTAATATTTACTAATCATAGAAAGATGGTTAGATATTTATATCTAACCCCCAAAATTGACAAACAATTTTAAAAAGCAGACTTTACAGTCTGCTTTTTTGATTAATAATTTCTATTATTGTTTCTTTGTCTTTTTCTTGCTGCTCTGCATTCAGGGCATCTTACTGGTTCGTTTTCGAAACCTTTTTCTTTATAGAATTCCTGTTCGCCTACTGTAAAAGTAAACTCAGCACCACAATCCTTGCAAACAATTGTCTTGTCTTCCATATATCTTACCTCCTTAATAAAATTGGATTTCTATTTCATTTCCGTTTAACTCCAAAATATTAAAGAGTGTTTTGTTATGAAAAAAAATATCCTTAATGACTTATGTCATTTAGTTCATTATAACATAATTAAATAAAAATACAAGATTTCTTTTCAGAATTTTCCATAAAACTTTAGACAAAATTTGACATAAATTGCCCATCTGAATTTTAATAAAATATAGCATACATGTCTATTTTACTGTATACTTATTTTGTTAATAATTAATTCCAAAGGAGTAGTATACGCATGTTAAGAATAAATTTAAAAAAACTACAAAACGGAAGTGATATTCGTGGTATTGCTATAGAAGGAGTTTTGGGAGAATCTGTGAATCTTAATGAATTTACTGCCGGTCTGCTTGCTAAAGGCTTTGTTACATGGTTAAGTGAAAATACAGGTAAATCTGCCGAAAATTTAAAAATTTCCATAGGTCATGATTCGAGAATTTCCGCTTCTCAGCTGAAAAATACCTTGATACAAAATATGACTGACTGCGGCGTTTCAGTAATTGACTGCGGCCTTTCATCTACCCCATCTATGTTCATGTCAACAATATTCCCTGACTTTACATGTGATGGTGCAGTTATGATTACTGCAAGTCATCTTCCTTATAATAGAAACGGCTTTAAATTTTTCAATAAAGATGGAGGATTAAATAAAAAGGATATTTCACAAATCATAACCTACGCAGAAGAGCTTGAAGAAAATGATGCAAATGAAGCTTGCAACAAAGCCGTATCAGGAACAGTTATTCAAGCAGATTTAATTAAAGTTTATTCTGATTTTTTAAAAGACAAAATAAAGGAAGGTATAAATCATAAGACTAACTATGAAAAACCCCTGACAGGACTAAAAATATTAGTAGATGCAGGCAATGGTGCCGGAGGATTCTATGCAGACAAAGTTTTAGCACCTCTGGGAGCAGATACATCTTGCAGTCAATTTTTAGAACCTGATGGAACATTTCCTAATCATATACCAAATCCTGAAGATAAAGAAGCAATGGAATCAATCTGCAGAGCAGTAATTAAAAGCAAAGCAGATTTTGGTTTGATCTTTGATACTGATGTAGATCGCTCCTCCGCAGTAGATAAACACGGCAATGAAATCAACAGAAATTCTATTGTTGCCCTTGCATCAGCATTAGTTGCCGAAGTACATCCGGGAACTACTATTGTAACAGATAGTGTCACATCCGATGGACTTACAGAATTTATTGAACAAAAATTAGGTTGTAAGCATTTACGATTTAAAAGAGGTTATAAGAATGTTATTAACGAATCAATCCGCCTAAATAACGAAGGTACTGACAGCCAGCTGGCAATTGAAACCAGCGGTCATGCAGCTTTAAAAGAAAACTATTTTTTAGATGATGGAGCTTATCTTGCAACTAAAATAGTTATCAAAGCAGCTAAATTAGCTATGGAAGGAAAGACTTTAGACAGTCTTATTGAGGATTTAAGGCAACCTATGGAATCTAAAGAATTCAGATTTGCAATCAGTGGGGAAAACTTTAGTGAATATGGTGATAATATCATATCAGAATTAGAATTATTTGCTCATGTTGGTCCTGGCATGACTGTTACATTTCCTAACTATGAAGGGGTACGTATTTCTTTTGATACAAGCAATGGAAACGGCTGGTGTCTTTTAAGAAAATCTCTTCATGATCCCATTATGCCTATGAATATTGAATCTGACAGCCCTAATGGCTGTAAAATAATATCAAATATACTTTATAGCTTCTTAAAAAAATATGATAGATTAAATCTTACAAAGATAGAAGATTTTATTAAATAAGGCTTATAAAATTATTATTGGAAAGCTTCCATATATAAATAAAAACATCTAAAATCAAGACTTTATTTCTTGATTTTAGATGTATACTTTTAAAGGAGAAAATATGATAAAGGAGAATAAATTATTTTCATTGTTCTATATTATATGGATATTATTTTTAATTTTAGTAACATATTTATTTAAAACCGAAAATTTATTTCTAAAACAAACTAATATTATTTACTCTATATTATTAATTTTAATACTAATACTATGCAACATATTTTTATTTAAAATATTTTCTTATCTTTTGCTTTTTAAAAAAGAGAAATCAAAAGATAATGCAACTACTTTTGAATCCGATACACTTTTATTAATAAATGATGATATACATGTAATCCCAAATAGAAAAAGTACCTTGATAATAATGATTAAAGTTTTTCTAATCTTCAGCTGCTCTTTTAGTATTTTTTACTTATTCAGTGACGGCAATTCTACAATTTTATCATATTGTTTTTTTATTTCTAACTTAATTATTGGACTTATGAGTACTTTAATATATCTAATTTATTCTATATATATTACTGTTAAGGATTTTAAACATTTATCATAATTTAAAAGAGGCATTAAGCGGCCTCTTTTAAATAATCCTTATATTATCTCTTTGGAACAATCTCAACCCAGTAACCATCAGGATCTTCAATAAAATAAACACCAAAATGATTATTTTCAAAGCAGACTACTCCCATAGCTTTATGTTTAGCTAAGGCAGCCTCATAATCATCTGTAACAAATCCTATATGAATTTCATTATCTCCCAAATTATATGGTTCTTTTCGGTCTTTTAGCCATGTAAGTTCAATTTGATGTGTTGCATTTTCATTGGCAATAAACGATAAAATATAATTTCCGTCCTTGTCTGTTAAACGTCTTACTTCTTTCATACCTAAGGCTTCTTCATAAAATTTCAAAGAACGTTCTAAATCCAATACACTAATACAATTATGGGTCAATGTAAATCTCATAACATTATCCTCCTGTTTCTTATTGCCTTATTTTACACCTATTCATGCAAATTTTCCAGTTTTAATAAAAAAGTTTCAAAGTCATCATATTTTTTCGTTTGCTTCATTACCTGATTCCTCTTTTTTAGAACTACATTGAATTGAAGTATCATTATAATTTTCCTCAAAATTTAATTCAAATTTCCAATCTAGTTTTTTTGAGATTCTAAATAAAAACTCTATAGAAGGATTATATTCCCCACTTTCTAATTTTGAAACCATTGCTTGTGTTATATCTAACTTACTTGCCAAATCTTTTTGAGTCATATTATGATCTAGTCTATAATTTATTATTTTACATGCAATATCAACAAGTATATTGGATAATTCAAATTCTTGTTTTGTTTCTTCATCAATATCATTAAAAAGATCCCAAGGATTTTTTAAAATATGCATATTTTCCCTCCTAACCTTTAAAAAAATGGATTATTTTATTTTTTCTAATATTCCCAACTATTTTCTCACTTTCATAATCAGATTTATTTTTTTCTTCAAAAACATTTAATAAAACTACCTTACTTATACTATTAATATTAATAAATGAAAATAAAATCCTTATATTCTTTTCTCCAAATAATCTAATACTATATAAGTTATCTTCTTCGACTAATTTCTCAAACAAATTACTATTTCCAATATAACATCTTTCCTTTAATCCTTCTAAAAACTTTAAACTCTTTTGATATTTTATTAAAATTATATAACTTATAAGTTATATTTGCAACTTTTTATTGCTTTGGTTTATTTAGGAATATTTTACCATAATTTTGCTAATAATGTAAATATATTTTCCAGAATTAATTGCATCAAAAAACCGTCAAGGTATAGATTCCTCGACGGTTTTGGTTGATAACAAGCTTCTTTAAATATAAGCAAGCTTGTTTGTAATCCAATATAATAATTAACGTTTTGAGAATTGTGAAGCTTTTCTAGCTTTCTTAAATCCGTATTTCTTTCTTTCCTTCATTCTTGGATCTCTTGTTAAAAATCCTTTTGCTTTAAGTAAAGGTCTGAAAGCTTCTTTATCAACTACGCAAAGAGCTCTTGAAATACCATGTCTCAATGCTCCTGCTTGACCTGTAAAGCCACCGCCTCTTACAGTTGCGATTACGTCATACTTTCCTTCGCATCCTGCAACTTCAAAAGGTCTTTTTACTTCTCTTTTAACTATTTCCATACCGAAATAATCATCAAGAGGTTGTTTGTTTATAGTAATATCTCCTTTGCCAGGGATTAATCTTACTCTAGCAATGGATGATTTTCTTCTTCCTGTACCTTGGTACTGCATTTTAGCCATTTTTGATTCCTCCCCTTATTAAAATTCCCAAACTGTAGGTTTTTGTGCTTCATGCATATGTTCTGCACCAGCATATACCTTAAGTTTTTTAAACATCTGTCTTCCTAATTTTCCGTTAGGCATCATACCTTTTACAGCATGTATAATAATTTCTTCCGGCTTTCTTTCTTGTAACTTTTCAAAAGTTAATTCACGAAGACCTCCTGGATATCCTGTATGTCTTTTGTAAATTTTATCAGTTCTCTTTTTACCAGTTACTTCAACCTTTTCAGCATTTATTATAATTACATAATCACCAGTATCAACATGTGGTGTAAAAATTGGTTTTCTCTTACCTCTTAATATTGAAGCTGCTTCGGTAGCTAATCTACCAAGAGTTTTGCCCTCAGCATCGATTATATACCATTTTCTTTCAACTTCATGAGGCTTTGCTATAAATGACTTCATTTGTTAATATCTCCTCATTCATTAAAGTAAATACAACTTGCCAGAGCGTTTCACCCCACCCTAGCGGCTTATTATATAAAAAAATCTGGGCTAATAGATTTTTTCCTTTAAAATCTAAGTATTGCTTTGAATCTATGCAATACGCATTAAAAATTATAATATAAATAAACTACAAAGTCAAGATTATTATTACAATGAAGACATAATTTTATGATTCATTTATGAATATCTTAATTTATAAACTTAAAGTACTCTCATCCTTTGACATATTATCATTTTCATGTTCTCTTAAAATCAAATCATCATTTTTATCTTCCGTAGCCTTAGCTTCCAAAGTATCATTCTTTGTGTTTATATGGTCATTCACGCCCTCTAATTTAGAAGAAATTGTTTTACTTATATCATTAATTCTGTTTTCTAATTCCGAAAGTTTTGTTTTTTTACTTTCTAAAGCCTTATTTCCATCAGTTTCAATTTCACTAGCCCAAACTTTTGCCTGACCTTCCATTTTAGTTTTAGCAGAAGAAACTGCATTAACATGTGAAAGATTATTTTTCAGAGAAACAATATTATTTAATTTTTCATTCTCTAAGTCATCCTCACTCTTCTTATCATTTGTATTATCCATATTGCTTTTTTCTTGTTTATCTGTTTCTTCTGTTATGGATTTAGCTATTTGTTCATCAATATTTTTAAGCTGCTCATCATATGATTCGAGCTGAGTTTTGATACTTTCTATGGAACCACCATTTTCTAAAGTTCTTCCCATAAGGTCATTTTTACTTTTAATTATATTTTGTTTCTGTTTCATCAAAGATTCAATCAAATTAAAGGCTTTTCCCCTTGAGCTTATGGAGGAAGTATCTTTTCTTTCCTGTTTTATTCCTTTAATCAAAGAATTATCACTCTGAGTTAACCTATTATTAATACTATTCGGATTAATAAAACTGTTTCTTACTCCAATATCTATATTAACACGCATATTCCTAATCCCCCTTTTCAAATTAGCTTACAATTAATGTATCGACAACTTTATAACAAAAGTTAATATAACTTACTTTAATTAGTATTTTTATTCATTTCTTAAGCTTTCTAAAGCACTTAAACGCATTGCCCTTTTCGCTGGATAATAACCTGCAAGTAACCCTATTATGGTGGAAAAGCCAAGAGCCCCCAAAGCTACCCACCAAGGAATAATAGAAACAGTAGAACCATATCCTCCTGCAATTTCTCCAAGAGCCTGTCCCATCACTTCACTGAGCACAGTATTCATAAGAAGAGATAAGGTAAAGCTTATTATTAATCCTATTAGACCTCCTATAAAGCCTATCATTCCTGCTTCCAGTAAAAACATCTTTCTGATGTCAGTTAAATTGGCACCGATTACCTTCATAACGCCTATTTCTTTTGTTCTTTCGTAGATAGACATAATCATAGTATTAGTAATACCCAAAGCCGCAACAAATAATGAGATTCCTCCTATGCCACCTAAAATACCTTGTATCATGTTTGCTGTTTCTTGCATAGATTTCAGCCAGTCATTTAAGCTGCTCGTCTGAAATCCCATATCCCTTATTGCATTGCTTACATCTTCAACATCATTTATATTACCTACATATACCATTGCATTTTCATAGCCTGTAGACTTACTTTTTTTGGGTTCTTTTTCAGCTCTGGCTGTATCCTGTTCGATTGCTTTCACTATATCCAATGGCATAAAAGCACTGTATGCCGAATCATCATTAGGATTTGCCAGTACGCCCACACACTTTGTCTTATATTCTTTATAGGTTATCTTTTCTTCATCTTTAGGTCTTTTTTGTCCGTAATATTCATCTGCCGTTATAATCATTTTATTAGTAATAACATCGACTTTAGGCTCATCACTCCATTCATTGCCTTGTGATTTTTTTGGATTGAAAAACATTAATGGAATTTGATTTCCCATTACCATAGTATATTTATCTCCAGTTCTTAAAAGCCTTCCATCTTGTAATTCATAGTTAAATTTCTGCATTACTTCGGGTCTGAGCCCTATGACTTCATTGTTGCAAATATATTTGCCAATAGCGAAAGTAAGATAAATGCTTTCTTTTGGTGACGCTGCATCTACACCTTCTATTTTTTCAATTGCAGCAATAGCTTTATCATCTAAAACTGCAGGTTTACCATTATTCATACCACCCATCATCATACCACCATTACTGTATATATCTATTAAATGCAGATTTCCATAACTTTCAATCTGTTCTTGAAAATTTGCAGAAAGGCCAAATCCAATGGACAGCATAACAACAATAGCACAAGTACCTACCACAACACCAATTACAGCTAAAAAAGTTCTTGTTTTTCGCCTAAGCAAGTTGCGAATACCTAGACCAAATAAGTCTCGATTATTCATCTATCTCAAGCTCCTGCATCTTTCTTTTTTTACGCTTTTTAAATATAATAATGCCGACTATTGCTATGACAGCTGCAACCAAGCTACCTATAATCCACGGCAAATACTTTTTAAACCCACTTTTTTCCTCTTGCGGCGCCTCCATATCTTCATCAAAAGTAGGCATTTCATCCATGACTTCAAAAGAAAAAGGAACAGAATATGTTTGTTTATCTCCGGAAACATCTTCATAATTAAAGATTATTTCACCCTCAAGAGGACCTCCTTGTCTTGGAATAAAAGAAAAATCATATGTATCGCTTTTACCTGCTTCCATATTACCTACATAGTAATTTATGGATTCCTGAGTGTCAAAATCCCCTTTTGCAGTTACTCTTAAATTGTTTAAAACAGTCTTTCCCATATTATAAAATTGTACAGAAGCAGAAGCAGGCATTCCCATATACAGCTCCGTAGGAGGAACAATATCATCTACCACAAGTCTTGTCTCCTGCATTATTGGAATTGTAATGACATCTTTAGAAGTAAATTCATTTTCCGATCCATCTTCATAAGTCATATTTACTTCCAAGGATGTGGTTTTTTGCTCTGCATCAGGCTTAACACTTAGCATAATATTATTACTTGTATGCCCTTTTTTATCTATACTATCAATAAAGAAAGAATTACTACCGTTTACAGGAACAAAAATTCCATCTTCTGAATTTAAGGTAACCTTAATATTTGACAATGTCTTTTTGCTTGTATTATAAAGACCTAAATTCAATCTGAAATTTGTACCTGCCTGAACATAAGACCCTCCGTAGCTATAACGTTCTACCATTAACTGTGGAGTCTTGGTATTTCCTCCTATTTTTTTAAGCATAATGCTTGCATATTGTATTACCGCATTTGCATCCGCATCTTCTCCTTTTTGAGGTTTTGCTGTGATCTTTATGGGGTAACTTTTCTCCTCAGCTGAATCCAGGCTGAAAAAAGTTACAGAATAACTTTTACTGCTTCCTTTCTTTATACTTCTTTCTGTAAAAATACTTTTGGTTTTATTACTTATACCTTCCGGTGGTTCAACAGAAATTATTATATCCTCAGTATCGAATTTACCATTATTTATAACATCAAAAGTAAGTTTAAAATCCTCACCGGCTACACTTTGCTGGGGAATATTCATATTTGTAATGTCTAAATCCATCATAGAATAAGCACCGCTGCCGATTACAGGTATAAAAAAAGTCCTTTTAAAATCCACATCATTTTCATCTGTATCTTTTCCCTCAATATTAACTACTATAGAATAGTTTTTACTCTCCATTTTTTTATCAGCAGTAATAGGGAATTTTATAGTTTTCTTATCCCCCGGCATCATATATCCCACAAATTGGTTGGCAAGAGAATTATTGATAGACATACCTTCCGGTAAAGTTAAGCTGACATCTATATTTTTTACAACACAGTTACCTCTATTAAAAATAGTCACATTTAAATCATTTGTACCACCTGCTGTGATACCTTCTTCATCTTTTAAGAAATAATCCGCATCCATGGATGCCAAACAATCTCTGTCAGAATGATTACTGGCGCTCTTCTCACTTATTCTAATATCTGCCGAGCAGCTGGCAACTTCATCACCTGTGCTCTTATCAAATACTTTTATAGGTATATTTTGTAATTTTACATCTGCTGACCTATTTACATCAACATATAATCGAAGAATACCCGAACCATTATTGGGATCAATAACAATTGCCTCACTTTTTTCTTCGTCAGTGGAAAATTCACTGCTCAAACCGGCTAAATCCAGTTCGCCATAAACCGTAACATTATCTGAAGTATCCGTATTTACTACTGTAATTTGAATCTCTACATCATTGTCTCCCTGCCGTGCCATTGGAATTGCTCCAAGCTGACTTGCGCTTACACTTGCCGCATACACTTCCTGCGATGTAACTCCTGGGAATATACAAATTCCCAAAATCATTACAATAATAAGAATTACTGCGCCTAATTTCTTCATCATTTTGTACATACACTTACTTTTCATTTTCCTTTAAATTCCCTTCTTTTCCCTTTTAAATAATATTTTTTATTTTTATGTATAACTTAAAACATAAATTATACAAAACCGTTCTATTACACTATGACAAAAATCATATTAACACTCTTCTTTGCACATATCCTTCTTGTTTTGTTCTTTTACATTTAAAATATTTCCGTCTTGAATAGTAACAACCTTATCAGCGTAATCTGCAATACTCCTGTCATGGGTTACTATTATTAGAGTCTGATTGTTATCCATTACCATATTAACTATTAGTTTCATTACTTCTTTAGTCGTATTAGTATCTAAATTACCTGTAGGCTCATCTGCAAAAATAATCTTTGGCTTTCCAACCAAAGCTCTCGCAATTCCAACTCTTTGCTGCTGACCTCCACTCATCTGGGACGGCTTTCTGTTTTCATATCCTTTTAGTCCAACAGCTTTTAGCATATCTTTTGCCATTTTATTTCTCTTTTTCTTTTCAATTCCACCGAAAATAAGAGGTAAGCTGATATTTTCCATGGCAGTTAACATTGTCATCAAATGATATGCCTGAAAGATAAAGCCTATATTTTTCTGCCTAAAGAGTGTAATCTTTGCTTCATTTAATTTATGTATTGGAATACCGCCAATAAAAATCTCTCCCCTCGTTGGTTTTTCAAGTCCGGCAACCATATTCAAAAACGTAGATTTCCCCGAGCCCGAAGTCCCGAGGAAACATACTATTTCGCCTTTATATATGGTAAGGCTAACGTTATCTAGAGCGATGACTTTTTCATCCCCCATACGATAAACCTTACGTACATTTTTTACTTCAATTAGTGGTTTTCTGTCAATTTTTGTATCTTGCTTTATGTGATTTTTTAAATCAGACATTATATCTCCCCCTATTACTTATTCTAATTAATCCCTAAAATTCCCAATTATATTTTAGCACTACTTAAAAGTTTATGCTAGACAAAATTTTACAAATTTCCTTAAATATTTTAAAATTCTTTTTATAATTTTAAAGCTAAAAACTAAAGAGACTAATTATAAAATTAAAACTTCTCATTTAAATTGATAATTTAATAATCTATATTTCTAAATTCCTGATGCATTTTTTCGTTTTTAATATTTTTAATAAATTTTAAATTTAAAAAAGTATAAAAAAAGATGATTTAGCTTAGTTACATTCTAAATCATCATTTTCTTAAAAATATTTTCTTTTATTTCAAAAAATTTTTATATTATCTCTACCATATGGAATTTCTTTTTTCCTTTTTTAATAAGCATCTTTCCATCGTTAAACATATCTTTTGTTATCATCAGTTTCTTATCTGTTATTTTCTGATCTTCAATGGAAAGTCCACCTTGCTCTATAGTTCTGAATCCATCAGAATTACTTGATACCAATCCAAGTTCTTTGATTAAAGAAACCACTCCTACGCCTTCTCCTTCAAATTTACTTGCTTCAAATTGTGTTTTAGGAACATCGGTCATATTTCCGCCGCCTGAGAATAATGCTTTTGAAGCTTCCTGAGCTTTCATCGCTTCTTCTTCTCCATGAACCAAATTTGTAACTTCAAATGCAAGGATTTCCTTAGCTTTATTAATTTCCGCTCCTTCTAGTGCAGATAGTCTGTTTACTTCCTCCATAGGAAGGAATGTTAACATTCTAAGACAAGTATTTACATCTGCATCTTCAACATTTCTCCAATATTGATAGAATTCATACGGTGAGGTTTTTACAGGATCAAGCCACAATGCTCCTGCTTGTGTTTTTCCCATTTTCTTGCCTTCACTTGTAGTAAGAAGTGCAAATGTCATTCCATAGACCTGTGCACCTTCTTCACGACGTACCAAATCAACGCCATGAATAATATTCGACCATTGATCATCTCCGCCAAATTGCATTTTACAACCATATCTACGATATAATTCCAAAAAGTCATAAGATTGCATAAGCATATAATTAAATTCCAAGAAGGTAAGTCCTACTTCTAATCTTTGTTTAAAACATTCTGCTGTCAACATTCTGTTTACAGAGAAATGCTTACCAATATCACGAATAAAATCAATATAATTTAAATCCATAAGCCAGTCAGCATTATTTACTGCAATTGCTTTATCATCTTCAAAATTAATAAACTTACCAAAAGTTTTTTTAAAATTGTTGCAGTTTTGAATAACATCTTCCTTTGTCAGAACCTTTCTCATGTCAGTTCTTCCGGAAGGGTCTCCAACCATGCCCGTACCGCCACCTACTAAAACAATAGGCGTATGTCCGTATTTCTGCATATGCATCATAATAATGATCTGCATAAAGTGACCTACATGCAAGCTGTCTGCTGTGGGGTCAAAACCAATATAAAATTTAATTTTTTCTTTACCAAGAAGTTCTCTTATTTCTTCCTCATGTGTTGTCTGCTTTATAAATCCTCTTTCTTTGAGGACATCAAATACATTTTCCATTTATTTACCTCTTATTTTGTTCCGTATAATCTGTCTCCTGCATCTCCCAAACCTGGCACAATATAAGCATGTTCATTAAGATGGCTATCCTTTGATGCAATAAAGATATCCACATCTGGATGAGATTTTTGAAGTACTTCAATTCCCTCCGGTGCAGCAATAAGGCACATAAAATGAATATTCTTGCCTCCTCTTGCTTTAATAAAATCAATTGCAGCTGACGCGGAACCACCTGTTGCCAGCATTGGATCAACTACAATAACCTGTCTATTTTCAATATCTGAAGGTAATTTACAATAATATTCAACCGGCTGATGAGACTCTGGATCTCTGTATAATCCAACATGTCCTACTTTAGCATTAGGAATCAATGCCAACATACCGTCTACCATACCAAGTCCGGCTCTTAAAATGGGAACTATAGCAAGATCTTCGCCTTTTAACATTTTAACCTTAGTCTTACATACTGGTGTTTCAATATCCACATCTTCCAAAGGAAGATTCCTCGTTACTTCATATGCCATTAACATGGATATTTCCTTTACAAGATCTCTGAAATCCTTAACACTGGTGTCAACTTTTCTTATCATTGCTGTCTTATGTTGAATTAGCGGATGATCGAATACATATACTTTTCCCATAATTTTAATACCTCCATTTACTTCTCTCATATTATCTTATTTTAAATACAACAAATATTATTTTATCTTATTTTTACATTTCATTGAGCATATCTACTCTTCTTTGGTGCCTTCCACCTTCAAATTCAGTATCAAGCCAAGCCTTTGTTATTTCAAGGGCTTCCTGCTTTGATAGAATTCTACCTCCCATAGCAAGAATATTTGAATCGTTATGCTTTCTCGTCATTTCTGCCATATGAGTATTAGTGCAAAGGGCACATCTTATACCTTTTACTTTGTTCGCTGCAATGGAAATTCCAATGCCTGTACCACAGCATACGATTCCCTTTTCAGCCTGACCTGAAGAAACTGCATCACCACAAGCTTTTCCAAAAGAAGGGTAATCTACAGATTCTGTAGAGTTTGTACCTAAATCCAGTATTTCATAATTCCTGCTTTCCAGGTATTTTTTAATTTCCTCTTTTAATTCAAAGCCGCCGTGATCACTTGCCAAAGCAATTTTCATTTTAATTCCTCCTAAACCCTTGCAATATTGTATCCTGCCGATTTCAACATTCTATTCATAACTGCAAATCCTACTTCATTTTGATCGCTTAAAGCTCCTGCTAAAATTAAATCAACATTTTCATCATCCAGCTGTCTTAATCTTGCAAAGAATTCATGTGCAGCTACAACAAAATCTTTTTCTTCAAAAAGTATGACTCCAACCTTAAGGCCAATTCTTTCATTCAGAGCTTTTAATCTTTCAATTTCCTTTTTAACATTACCTCTTTCACCTTCAATAACAGTCATCTGAGCTTTAGGTGCATAATGAGTATATTTCATGCCCGGTGCCTTTGCCGGTTCGGACTCATCTCTTGGTCTGTTTAAGATTAAAGCAGGGTCCATTTGAACTTTACCGCCAATTACCGCTTGTATATCTTCGGAAGTTATTATCCCGGGTCTTAATATAGTAGGTGTATCTACTGTTAAATCCAGTACCGTGGATTCTATACCTACCCTGCAGTCCCCTCCAACAAGTACAGCATCAATTTTACCATCTAAATCTGCTATTACATGGCTTGCTTTTGTTGGACTTGGTCTTCCTGAAATATTTGCACTTGGTGCTGCAATTGGATATCCTGATTTTCTGATAAGCTCAAGAGCAATTGGATCATCAGGCATCCTAACAGCCACAGTGTCTAGTCCTCCTGTAGTAACATTAGGAACATTATCTTTCTTTTTTAAAACCAACGTTAATGGTCCCGGCCAGAAACTATCTACCAATTTAATAATTTTGGATGAAAGCATTGGAGTAAGCTGTCCTATATCACTTGCTCTTGCTATATGAACAATCATAGGATTATCACTAGGTCTTCCTTTAGCTGAATATACCTTTCCTACTGCTTTTTCATCTAATGCATTTGCACCAAGACCATAAACAGTCTCTGTAGGAAAAGCCACCAAGCCTCCATTTTTAATAATTTCAGCTGCTTCATCAACTTTTTCAAGTGAAGCATCGATTTTAGCCTGAGCTATGTCATCACTTTTTTCCATAGCGGCTTTTAAATTTTCTTTATTTAAATCTTGTACCTCTAATATTTTAGTTTCCATTTTATTCACCTTGTGCTTCTTAAAAATTTTTCATTTTTTCAGCTTGATCAGATGTGATTAATGCATCAATAATTTCATCTAAATCACCATCAAGAAAATAATCCAGTTTATATAATGTCAACCCTATTCTATGATCAGAGACCCTTCCCTGAGGGAAGTTATAAGTTCTGATTCTTTCACTTCTGTCTCCGCTTCCAACTTGACTTTTTCTTTCAGCTGAAATTTCTTTATTTTGTTCCTGAATTTTTGCATCATAAAGTCTTGATCTAAGTACTTTAAATGCTTTTTCTTTATTTTTGAGCTGAGATTTTTCATCCTGACAAGTTACTACTAATCCAGTTGGCATATGAGTAAGTCTTACCGCTGAATCTGTGGTATTTACACATTGTCCTCCATTACCTGATGCACGATAAACATCTACTCTTACATCATTGGGATTTAAATCAACTTCTACGTCATCTATTTCGGGAAGTACAGCTACAGTAGCAGCAGAAGTATGAATCCTTCCGCTTGATTCTGTTTCAGGTACACGTTGTACTCTGTGTACGCCACTCTCATACTTTAATCTGGAATATGCACCATGCCCCTTTATCAAAATAACAGCTTCTTTTATTCCCCCTATGCCCGTATCGTTTACTTCCATCATTTCTGTTTTCCATCCACGTCTTTCAGCATATCTCATATACATTCTAAGAAGATCACTTCCAAATAATCCGGCCTCTTCTCCTCCGGTTCCTGCTCTAACTTCAAGAATTACATTTTTATCATCATTGGGATCTTTTGGAAGCAATAATATCTTGAGTTCATTTCCTAAGGTCTCGATTTTCTCTTCTAATTCCGACAGCTCTGCTTTAGCCATTTCCTTAAGTTCATCATCAAGTCCACCCTCATCAAGCATTTCTTTAGTATCGCCAATTTCCCCTTTAGTTTTTTTATATTCTTTATATTTATTTACTATAGGTTCCATTGCTGCCATTTCTTTAACATGCTTCTGCCAAACAGCCTGATTGTTTATTACATCAGGATCAGAAACTTTAATTGATAATTCATCATATTTTTCTTGTATGAAATCTAACTTATCGTACATATATTCTCATTTCTCCTAATTCGTGTTCCATTTTTATTTAAAATATGGACAACCTTATTATTATCATTCCTAAATTTATCCCAAATATTATACCACACTATGAATAATTAATTTATATTTTAATAATAATTTATTGCAGTTCACAGTTTTTCATGTTGGATTATACCATAATTTCAACCTAAAAAAAACTGGAAATATTAATTTCCAGTTTTTAAGCCGCTATTCCATATTGAACTTTTTCTTAAATTTCTCAACTCTGCCACCACGGTTAATAAATTTTTGCTGTCCTGTAAAGAACGGATGACAAGCAGAACAAACGTCTAATTTAAGTTCTTCTTTTGTTGATTTAGTAACAAATGTGTTTCCACATGCACAAGTTACTTTACACTCTTTGTAATCTGGGTGTATACCTTGTTTCATTATTTTCACCTCTTTCTTGCTTGTATAATTTGCATTTCACAAATTAGCTGCACAATATGATTAGTATATATATAAATATTTTACTTTCCGAATCACAGCTCTTTCATGTTATCATAATTACACTGATTTATCAAGTATTTTTTAATATTTAACATTTTTAAATATTGAATATTAAATGTCCTTTTAAAAAAATTTATAATGTACATTTTAGTATTTAAGTATAATCAAATATGGCACTTTATAACTCTGTCCAGTCCCGATAAATCCTTTATTATACAAGCATCCTTAAGCTTGCCGCCATCTGATATCAGCTGTAAAATGTTAGCTCCTTGATCGTGACCGATTTCCAAATAGAGCTTTCCCTCTTTTTTCAAATAATCAGGCGCATGTTCGATTATCCTTTTATAAAATTTTAATCCATCGTCTCCGCCATCTAAGGCTATAATGGGCTCATGTTCTTTAATCTCTCGCTGTAAAATTGGTATTAGATGAGTTGCTATGTATGGGGGATTTGAGATGATTATATTAAATTTTTGGCCGAAAACTCCTGATTTTATGTTATCAAATAAATCACTTTGGATAAATTTAACCTTTTTGCTCACTCTCATATTTTTGCCATTTTCTCTGGCTACGTTTAAAGCTTCCTCACTGATATCTGTAGCTACAATTTTTGAATTCGCAAAAAATCTGCTTAAACTTATTCCTATTGCACCACTGCCACAGCATAAATCTAATATATCGTTATGCTTTTTTATTTTATCACTCTCTTTTATATCTTTTATAACTTCCTCTACCAAAGTTTCCGTATCTTGTCTCGGTATTAAAACATTTTCATTCACTTTAAATGTAATACCCATAAATTCTTGCTGCCCAGTAATATACTGTACAGGTTTTCCGCCGGCTCGAAGATCTATTAAATTAAAATATTCCTCACAACTGCGTTCATCCAATAATTTAGAACGCCTTAAAAATAATTGTGTTTTATCTATAGAAAGCATATAGCAAAAGAGCATTTCTGCATCTAATTTAGGATCCATACAATGGCTATCCTGAAGTCTTCGTTCTGCTATTTGTAATATTTCTTTTACTAATAAACTCATGGTCTGCTCCTTGAAATATTTCTATTCTGATTCTTTATTGCTTAGTTCATCTAATACTATTAAATTACCCTCTAAATCACAAGTTCCCTCATATGTAGGTGTATCTTTTGGAACCATTACTGCTTTCATAGCGGCTATGGCAACCTCAAGCTGTCTATCATCAGGCTGATTTGTAGTAAGTTTTTGAAGTGTTAAACCCGGCAGGCTTAATATTTTTACTAACATGGAATCGCTTTTTCCTGCCCATCTCAAAAGTTCATAAGAAAGTCCTGCAATAATGGGTATAAGAAGCAGTCTTGATAATATTCTAATTAAAAGATTTGGCCATCCAAGAAGTGAAAACAATAATAAACTTATTACCATAACAAACATAAGAAAACTTGTACCGCATCTTGGGTGCAAAGTCTCAAACTGCTGGCAGTTTTTTGGTATAAGCTCTAAATTATTTTCAAAACAATGAATACACTTATGCTCGGCTCCATGATATTCAAATACAGTTTTAATATCTTTCATTTTAGAAATTACTGCAATATATAAAACAAACATGACAATTCTAAGTACACCTTCAATAAGATTAAGGGCAATTTCATTAGGTACGATACTGCCAAACAAATTAACAACTGCTGTGGGTGCAATAATAAAAATTCCCACCGTAAACAATACAGCAAGAAAAACAGAAAAATACAGCATTATATTTAAAGAAGTTTTTTCTCCAAACTTATTTTCCATCCACAGGGTCAACTTATCTTTTTCGTATGTTTCGTCAGAGTCTCCTTCTTCTAACACTTCAGCAGAATACAGAAGAGTTCTTGTCCCAGTTACCAAAGCATCTACAAATACAAAAACTCCTCGCAGAACAGGTATCTTACGAATCCAATTCGGCTTTTTTAAAAGCTCAGTTTTAATATGAAGGTCTGAATTGGGCTTACGAACTACCACCGCAGTTCTGTCTTCACCCTTCATCATAATACCCTCTAATACTGCTTGTCCTCCTATTTTTGTAGGAGAAGCGTTTTTAATAAATATCTTATTTAAATCCATTTCATCCCTTTCAAACTTAACGTTTATTCCCTTTATTATTTTAAATTTTCAAATGTTTTCTTGATCACTTGTATAAAATCAGCATTATTTCTTGTATGGGACAAATGATCGATAATAGTCTCTGTAACTTCTTGTGTCCCTATATTGCTCATAGCTCTTCGCATAGTCCAAATTGCTTCCAATTCCTCTGTATTCATAAGTAAATCTTCTCTTCGTGTTCCAGATTTGTTTAAATTAATAGCAGGGAAAATTCGTTTTTCCGAAAGCTTTCTGTCTAAATGAAGCTCCATATTCCCCGTTCCTTTAAATTCTTCAAATATCACATCATCCATACGGCTTCCTGTTTCAACAAGTGCTGTAGCTAAAATAGTAATACTTCCGCCTTCTTCCATATTTCTTGCTGCACCGAAAAACTTCTTTGGCTTGTGCAAAGCGCCGGGATCCAATCCACCTGAAAGAGTTCTTCCCGAAGCCGGAACAACTAAGTTGTATGCTCGTGCAAGCCTTGTAATACTATCAAGCAAAATAACTACATCTTTGCCATGCTCAACTAAACGCTGTGCTCTTGCAAGTACCATTTCAGCAACTTTAACATGATTTTGAGGAAGTTCATCAAATGTTGAATATATTACTTCTCCCTTTATTGAACGCTGCATATCTGTTACTTCTTCCGGTCTTTCATCTACAAGTAAAACAATCATTTCCACTTCCGGATGTATTTTTTCAATGCTGGATGCTACTTTTTTCAAGAGAACTGTCTTACCTGCTTTTGGAGGAGCTACAATTAGTCCTCTTTGGCCTTTTCCTATTGGTGCAACTAAATCAATTAATCTCATGGATAATTCAGAAGTGCCATTTTCAAGTGTTATTCTTTCATTTGGAAATATTGGAGTCAAATCATCAAAATCAGGTCTGCGAATAGATGCGCCAGGTTCATCACCATTTACGGTCACAACATAGAGAAGAGCGCCAAAACGTTCATTTTCACCGGGTTTTCTTGTAATTCCCCTTATTTTATCTCCTGTCTTTAGATTAAATCTTCTAATCTGAGCAGGGGATACATAAACATCTTTGTCACTTGTCAGGAAATTATGAAATCTCATAAATCCAAATCCGCCATCGGCGATGTCTAAAATACCTTCAACTTCAGGTCTGTCTTCTTTAGATGGTGTTTGTACTTTTACTTTGTCTGCAGCTTTTTGATTCTTTTTTAATACATTTTTTTTCCCATCTTTGCCTGTTTCTTTATCTTCTTCATTCTTTGATAAATTTTTTTCTTTATCTTTTAATACGTCCTTATCTTCATCTTTTGCTTCGATCTTATCATTATCCTTTGCTACAGTTTTATTTTCATCCTTTACTGCATTTCTTTCTTCATTCTTTATTACTATTTTTTCTTCATTTTTTAATACATTCTTTTCATCTATTTTGTGTTCTTTTACCATTTCAGGAGCTTCAGTTTCCATTTTAGCTTGCGTCTCCCATCTTGCTTTAATTAAAGCATTAATAAGATCAGCTTTTTTAAGTTTTTCATATCCTTCAAGTTTAAAAGTTTTTGCTATTTCACGCAATTCTGCAACTTTTTTGCCTTTTAAAGTTTCAATATTCATCTTTCTCCCCTATTCTTACAATTTCTTGGAAATGGTTTAGAAGCGGGGCGGTACCCCGCTTTTTAGATTAATAAAAGAATTAAAAATTTTAGAAAAATTAATTTTTTATTGCTGTTTCAGAAGTATTATTTGATTCAATAGAATAAATTTCTTCGATCATGTCTCCGATTTCTTCACTCTTTGGATAAACATAAAATGGAGCTTCCGGCTGAGGAGTATAAGGAATAGTATAAGTAGTAATATCTTCGGAATTCATTCCCATTCCCTTTGTAGCTAAACTAACAGCTGTTCCTATATTAATATCAGATGTTACATTTTGGAAAACAGTATTTGCTATCTTTGGAAGATCAAAACTTAAACATTGTTTAAATGCAGATTTTACAAACCTCTGCTGTGCTTTTACACGTCCAATATCTCCCTCGGCATATCCATGTCTGTATCTTAAAAACTGTACTGCATGCTCACCGTCCAAAACTTGATAACCTTTTGGAATATTAATTCGAAGCGGCGGTTTATCATAAGGATCATTATAAACCATATGAAAGTCTATATCCATGGGAACGCCACCCATAGCATCTACAATATTGGAAACTCCTTTGTAATCAATAACGGCATAATAATTAATAGGCATACCCAGAAGTACATCGCTGACCGCTTTTGCCGTATTTACCGGATCTCCTTTGTATGCGGCATTGATTTTACATTCTGCATCACTGTCAAATCCGGGTCTGTGATAATACGTATCTCGAGGTACGGAAATTACATCTACTTTTTTTGCTTCTTTATCAAAACTCACAAGCATTATAGTATCAGTAAGTCCGGAATTTACTCCTAACAGTAATACATTTACTCTTTTACTTTCTTTAAAAGCATTGAAAAACGGACTCGTAGAAGAAACCAGCACATCTTCCATCTCTTCTTCCAATACTGGATTATCATCTCCAAATGGATTATATTCAGCAACTCCTCCTAATACAGTCATCATAGGAGTAAAAATTATTATAAATATTATAAATGCACCTATGAAGGTTTGAAGAAAACTTTGTAATGCTGATTTGTTTTTCTTTGATTTACTAAGTTTCTTTTTCTCGTTCACTTTTCTCTCCAATTCTTTTTCCACTAATAATTTCTCCCTATAAACATCATCTCTTTTTCTTTATTTTGCCCTTTTATTTCATAAATACTAATTATAAATATAAAAATTTTAATTATTAACTAATACATTTTATACTTTTTTTTTGTAAAAATATAGAGAAAATTAAATTTCCTATGTTAATTTTTTATTACAAAAATTGACTTAATATGTATGTTTTTTATTTTTCTTCTGTTTTATCTTTTGTTTCGTCTTCAGATGAGCCATATATTTTCATAAGCATAGCTTCAATTTTATCATTATCAGCAAACCAATACGATAGATTATTTCTTGTACCTGATTCACCTTCCACAGTCCAAGCTTTCAGATCTTCACTTTTTAAGCCAAGTGCTTTTGTTGCAATTCTTGTTGCCATACCAAGGGGTAAATCAGAATCCACATTTTTCATTACTGTTGCTGCCACCTTTGGAAGTTTCAAACCCAATGCTTCTTTAAATGCAGATTTTACAAAATTCTGCTGAGCTTCAACACGTCCCACATCTCCTTGTGTATAGCCATATCCTTTTTTATCATCTTTTCTGTAGCGAAGAAAGCGTACTGCATCTTTACCATCTAACGTAGTCGGCCCTTCTTTAAAATGAATTGATAGAGGAGGTTTATCTCTCGGGTCATCATAATCCATATCAAAAGGAATATTTACAGGTACTCCCCCTATGGACTCTACAATATTTGATACGCCTTCATACTTTATTACTGCATAATAATTTATTGGCATACCCATAAGCAGATCGCTGACAGCTTCAGCAGTTCCAACAGCACCATCACGACCATAAATTGCGTTGATTTTCTTGCTTGCTGGAGTTGTTGCACCTTCTTTAGGAAAATAAGTGTCTCTCGGAATAGATATTATATCAACTCTTTGATTTTTCATATCATAACTTCCAAGCATTATAGTATCTGTCATGTGACCGTTTATACCCATAAGCAGTACATTTACTCTTTCTGATTCGCTGAACTGCTCAAAAAATTGGCTGTTTTTATCCACCACATAATCCATATCTCTCATCAGGTTTTCTTCTCCGCTGAAGACTCTAACATCCCCTGCTTTATTTAAAGCATAATTTGCAGGTGTCATTATTACTAAAAATATCACAAATGCAACTATAAATGTTTTTATAAAAATTTTCATATTCATCTCAATCCTCTTATTTAAAAATCAACTTTACGTGTTTTTTAACTTTCTCCCTTATTATAACATACTTATTTACTATGTTATTAAAAAAAGCCTATCAAATGATAGGCTCCTCTTTGTGTATTTAATTACTTAGCATAATTGAAGAAACCTTCTCCAGTTTTTCTTCCAAGTTTTTGAGCTCTTACCATCTTCTTAAGAAGTGGATGAGGTCTGTATTTTGTATCACCGAATTCAGTGTAAAGAACTTCCATTATTGCAAGGCAAACATCAAGTCCGATTAAATCTCCTAATGCAAGAGGTCCTATTGGATGATTAGCTCCAAGCTTCATAGCTTCATCAATATTTTCTGCTGTAGCAACGCCATCTGCTAAAATTCCAATTCCTTCGTTTATCATTGGAATCAAAATTCTGTTTACTACAAATCCTGGCGCTTCTGCAACTTCTACAGGAGTCTTCTTTAAATTACTTGTAAGCTGTAAAATTGTATCTCTTGTTTCGTCTGAAGTTGTAAGACCCTTAATAATTTCAACAAGTTTCATCATTGGAACTGGATTAAAGAAATGCATACCGATGATTTTATCGGGTCTGTTTGTTGCAGCTGCAATTTCTGTAATTGAAAGTGATGATGTATTTGTCGCAAGAATTGTTCCCGGCTTGCAAAGTTCATCAAGTTCTTTAAATAATGCTTTCTTAGCTTCCATATCTTCTGTTGCCGCTTCAATTATAAGATCAGCATCTTTAACGATAGCAATGTCTGTTGAGCCCTGAATTCTTCCCATGATTTCTGCCTTATCTGCTGCAGTAATCTTTTCTTTTGAAACTAATTTTTCTAGATTCTTGTCAACAGTAGCAATTCCTCTTTCTACTGATGTTTCTCTTCTTGCTCTTAAAACCACTTCATAACCATTTTGTGCAAGTACCTGAATAATTCCAGCACCCATGGTGCCAGTGCCTAATACACCGATTTTTTTCATAATATTTATCCTCCGTTTTATCCAATTTTATAGGTTAAACTAATATAAACATAATCCATTGTTGAAGTCTTTATACTTCACCTATGATATAATTTATTATATTTTAAATATAATTTCAATATTTTTTTCGATAATTTTTTAAACTAATTATAAGTTGTAATTTTCTGATTTTTACATTTATTGTAATTTTTCATGTCAATTTCATGCTATTTTTTTCTGTACCTCTTGAGATATTAGATTAAACCATCTTCCTTAAATTTAAATTGAAAAAAGTTAATCTGCTTCTCAGATTGGGTAAAGGTGTATAACAATTTCTAACATTCTTTGAAAAATCTAAAGATTTTCCCCCGAATGTAGACAAGTGTTCTTCCGTCTGGCTGTTCCAATCTGCTTCTCAGATTGGGAGCCAAGTGTATAACAATTTCTAACATTCTTTGAAAAATCTAAAGATTTTCCCCCGAATGTAGACAAGTGTTCTTCCGTCTGGCTGTTCCAATCTGCTTCTCAGATTGGGAGCCAAGTGTATAACAATTTCTAACATTCTTTGAAAAATCTAAAGATTTTCCCCCGAATGTAGACAAGTGTTCATCCGTCTTTTGTATTCTTCTACTCCTGGTTGGTTGAATGGATTTACTCTCATGAGGTATGCGCTTAATGCGCAGCTGGTTTCGAAGAAATACACCATTTGTCCGAAATAGTATGGTGTCAATTTTGGTATTTCTACTTTTATGATTGGAATTCCTATGTCTTTATGGGCTGCTATCACTCCATTGACTGCTGCTTGATTTACTTCATTTATACTTTTTCCTTTTAAAAGATCACTGACGCTTTCAGGAACTTTTAAATCTGTATTCGGCTTTGTAACATTGAGTACGGTTTCAAAGAAAATCTGATTTCCTTCTTGTAGAAACTGTCCCATAGAATGAAGATCTGTTGTAAATTCCAAGTTTACAGGAAATATCCCTTTACCGTCTTTTCCTTCACTTTCTCCGAAAAGCTGTTTTAACCATTCTGCAAAATATCTAAGTTTAGGCTCATAATATTCAAAGACTTCAATAAGCTTCCCTCTATCATAAAGAATTTTCCTCATTGCTGCATACTGCCATACATTTTCCATTACAATTTTACCGCTGTCTGTCTCTTGTTCATCCAGTTTTGCCGTAATATCAGCAGCACCTTTCAGCATTTCTTTAATATCAATACCTGCGGCTGCTATGGGAAGTAACCCTACAGAAGAAAGTACCGAATATCTTCCTCCAATATCTTTTGGAACAACAAAGCTTTCATAACCTTCGGTTACAGCTTCTTCCCTAAGAATTCCTTCTGTTTTATCAGTTATAACATAAATCCTACCAGCAGCTTTCTCTTTGCCATATTTTTTCTGAAGAAATTCTTTAAAAATCTCAAATGCAATACACGGTTCTGTAGTTGTACCTGATTTTGATATAACACAAATGCAAACATCTTTATCTTTTAACTTTTGTAAAAGCTCTGAATGATAATTTCCACTTAAATTTTGCCCTGCAAAATAAATTTCAGGAAGATTAGCGCCTCTACTGTTACTATTAGCAGACAACATCTCTATTGCAGCTCTTGCCCCCATATAAGAACCACCAATACCAATGATGATAAAAGCATCACATTGTTTCTGTATCTTCTCTGAAGTCTTTATAATCTTTTCAATCTCTGCTTTATCATAATTTAAAGGAAGTTTTACCCACCCTGTAAACTCCTCCTTTTCTGACCAAAGCTTTGATTCTCCTTCTTTAAGACTTTCTCTTTGACACAAGATTTTATCCCTATCAATCTGTGTATCAAAAACTTCTAACCCCAAATAATTATTCATTTTTTCCCCTTTCTTATTATCTTATTCCCTTTAAATACCCCTTCCTTCTTTATAATTTGGAACCATTTGGTGCAGCCATACTTTTGCTTCTTCATCTTGACCTTCCAATAAGCTTTTAATCTTATTCTCCACAGTCTCATCTGAAGAGTCAGCTTCTTGTTCTGCTTCAAGCAAATGACTTAGTTCAGCCGTTGCCGGAAGCGGATGACCCACATAAATCTTATCATGTGCCGTCTTTTCAATTCCTTCTTCATCAAGAAGAAGTTCTTCGTACAGCTTTTCCCCCGGTCTTAATCCAGTAATTTTTATATCAATGTCTACGTATGGAACGTAGCCTGATAACCTAATAACATTTTCTGCCAAATCTTTAATACGTACGGGTTTACCCATATCAAGTATAAATATCTCTCCTCCTTCTGCCATAGCGCCCGTTTGTATAACAAGCTGGACTGCTTCCGGAATCGTCATAAAATATCTTGTAATCTCTTCATGAGTTACTGTTACAGGTCCGCCCTGCTCAATTTGTTTTCTGAATATAGGAATAACACTTCCGTTACTTCCAAGTACATTTCCAAATCTTACAGCTGAAAATCTTGTACGTGAAGTTTTGCTTTTAGTTTGTAATATCATCTCCGCAACTCGTTTTGTTGCTCCCATTACATTTGTAGGATTTACTGCTTTATCCGTAGATATCATAACAAATTTATCTACAGCATATTCCTCCGACAAGTCTATCATGTTCTTTGTTCCCAATATATTATTTACAATTGCCTCTTTCGGATGTGATTCCATAAGTGGTACATGTTTATGTGCAGCAGCATGAAATACAACATGAGGCTTATATTTAATAAAAACTTCTCTAAGTCTCTCTTTACATCTCACAGAACAAATTGTAGCTTCAAACTCTAAAAATGGATGCTTTGTTTTTATTTCATTTGCAAGTTCAAAGACGGAATTTTCATATATATCAAGGGCAATAAGCTTTCTTGGCATAAATTTGGCAATCTGCCGGCACAATTCTGAACCAATAGAACCGCCTCCCCCTGTAACTAAAACAATTTTACCTTCAATATATCCGCTGATTTCCCGCAAATTTACTTGAACAGGATCTCTTCCCAAAAGATCTTCTATATCAACATCACGAAGCTTACTGATACTTACCTTTTCATTTATTAAATCTATTAAAGCAGGTAATGTTTTCAACTTACATCTTGTCTTATTACCTTCGTTTATAATCTGCTGAATTGCTTTTTGGCTTGCGGAAGGAATTGCAATAATAATCTCATCTATATTATATTTCCTTGCAATACTTCTTATTTGGCGATGTCCTCCTGCGATTTTTACTCCTGCAATTCGTTTCCCTTGTTTTTCCGGATTGTCATCTATTACTACAACTACCTTTTTACTATACTCCGGGTGATTTCTAATTTCTCTTATCATGGTAGCACCTGCATCGCCTGCGCCTACAACCATAACCTTTGTAATATTATTTCCAATAATATCTTTTTTCCCAAACCTCATCATAAAATTATTAAAACTTCCGGGATTTCTGAGATTGCGAATATATCTGTAAAGAAAACGTACTCCACCTATCATTACCACATCTAATACACAAGAGAACACATAGACACTTCTCGGGAAATAATCCTGTACAAGTTCTAAATAAAGTACCGATCCTGTAGTAGCTACAAATCCTGCAAATACAATTTTTATGACTTCTTCTGTTCCTGCATATTTCCACAAACTATTATATAAACCAAACAACCATAAAATTATTAATTTAACAATAGTAAGAAATATAAGATTATCAATGTATACTGAAAACCAACTTGAAAAAACATTTGATTCTACTTCAAATTCAAAACGCAAAAGAAATGAGATAATATATGCTAAGTTTATACAAATTGCATCTGCAAATAATAACAATGCAACTCTTGTTAATTTTACCATTAAGCCAATTTTTCCTTTCTAATACAAGCTGTTATTATTTTACTATTTTTCATAGTTTGCTGCAAGTTAAGATTAAATTACAATATTTTTAAAAATTATGTGTTTTTTTGTTGTATTTTTGAAACTATTTTTGCGTTTTTCGTATCTAATATATAGAGTGTCAAATTAGTTAACTTTTTTATCGGCAAAAGAGGTTAGCTCATATTTTTCACTTATGGTTATGGTTTATGTGTGTTTATGTTGTGGGTTATGGTTTATGGTGTCATGGGGTATTGGTTATGATTTATGGGGTTATCAGTTATGATTGTGGATTAGGGGTTATGATGCTTTTCACACTAATCAGAGTGTGAAATCAAAATTATTTTATTTAAAGGAGGACATAAAAATGTCAAAATCAAGAAAACTATTTTGTATGGTGCTGGCTCTAGCACTGGTTTTAGCAATGAACGGCACAGTATTTGCGGCAACTCCTGAAGTAACCTCAACTAATCAATCAAACTCTGGAATTTCAGTAAATTCTGTAGGAAGTATTGGAAGTGAATTTGAACGGGAAAGCAACACTTCTGCCTACTCAATAATAAGTGCCAGCACTTATACTACTGCTTCATACATAAAAGGTACCGTAACTCTTCAGGAGTATGATTCCGGCTCTTGGGTTACAGCCTCCGGAGTATCTCCAATAACTCAAACACAAACTGAATATGATACAGCAGGTTTCTATATGGTGAGCAATTGGAATCTTCAAAAAGGTAAAAATTATAGACTTAAAATCGTTATAAAGGATAAATGTGGCAGCGTTACATCAACAATCACTAGATATTCCAGTTCGATTTAAGCCTGTTGCTTGCTGAGAAGAAAGTGGCATATCTCAGCACAGTATAATGGTTTAAATATAAAAGAGCCTCCTATATATTCGAAAGTTTTATTTTCGAATAATTGTTTCCCACAAAACAAAAGGAGGTTCTTTTTTTATTCTCTATATATTTAGTTCTTTAAATTCAATATGATTTTTTCCAGTTCTTCTTTCGTTATATTCCCTGATATATCAATTTTGTTATTATCTGCCTTATAAATTGCCATTAAATTATTTGTGAAATTGTCTTTCGATAAATAAATTGTCATATCATCTATAATCATTTTTTCATCATAGTCTGATATTGTTAAATTAACTTGCTTAGAATCATTATATTCATACTGATTAATAATTAGTTTTTCTTTATTATTACTTTTAAATTCATATTTTATACAGTAAAAACTTTTATCTCTTTTTTTAATAGTTAAATTATTAAATTCATACCTTTTCGGAATATATTCCGGTATATAAATACCTTCACAATATTTTTTTGCCCCGTCAAGATCCCTCCAATCTTCAATTAGAAATTCTTTTTCTACGCCTTCTTCAGTTAGATTTAAATTGTCCTTTTCAGTAATTAATGTATCATCTTTATGTAAAAGAATCTGTTCCAACTTGCCCTTTACTGCGCTTACAGGTGTATTGTTAACCATAATCACCATAATATTTGTCATAAGAAAAAATGCTGACACAACTGCTGCAATGGCAATAATTCTTGTAAAACAGTTGCGATTTTTCTTTTTACTTTGTTTTTTTCCTGCAATAATTTTTTTTATATATTCTTCGTCTATCTTTGTATATTTTAAATCTTTATAAAATCCTACATTTTCAGGCTCATTTTCTGTTGCCCCTTGTAAAATCTCACTTATCCTTTTGTTCATCAGTTTGCATCCTCTCAAAATATAATCTCTTTAAATCTCTCAAAGCCCTGTTGTTGTATGTTTTTATTGTGTTATAGTTGGTCCCAAATATTTTTGCTATTTCCACAAGTGAAATTCTATATATGTAATGTGCTCTTAATACTCTTGCGTATTTTGGTTTTAGCTTGCTCAATAATTCCACTATTTCTTCTTTTCGTTCTAATTTTGCTAAAAAATCCGCAACATCCCCTTCAGCACTTTCATCTTGAACTTCTTCAAGATCTACATCCTTCCATTGGTTCCACTTCTTCTCTATATTATAATACCTCGCTGTTTCGTTTTTTGCAATTTCAAAAAGCCAAGAAATCATTTTACTTGGCTCTCTAAGTCTGTGCAAACTTTCGTATGCTTTCATCATTGTATTTTGAAGAATATCTTCTTTTGCAAAATTATCATATGTTAAAGTGTATATAAATTTTTGAACATCGTTACTGTTTTTTATAAGCTCTTTTTCTAACAAATCAAAGAGCTCTTTCTTGTCATCCTTCTTCCTCATCTCCGTTTTCACCTTCATTTACTGCTGCAACAAAAATTCTCATCATTTGCTCTGCACGTTTTAATTGCGCATTATTACATACACTGAGAGGAGCTAAAATACTTTCCTTTATAAGATCGTTTTTATCCGTAATTTCCTTATTACTATATTCATAACCTTTTATTATATAATCAATAGATAAATTTAATATTTTTGAAAGCCTTACAAGTGTATTTACTGACATACCCTTTGTTCCATATTCAATATCACCGCAGAATTTACTTGAAACACCAAGTTTTTCAGCCAACTTTTCTCTTGTAAGATTTAGGCTTTCTCTTTGGGTTCTTATTCTCCTTCCAATCTCTTTCAGATCTAACTCATCATTCATATTAAATCTCCATTCTATTCTCTGAACTTTTATATTTCTATTGTAATGTTAAAGGAACTTATTCAAAATAAACTGAAGATAGTATTATGTATAACTGTCAGTGTATTTTTATCATTTTTAGGCTGTTTTATACCCTTTAAAGTTAAAATTTGAATATTGAAAAAGAGAATTGTTTTTACTATTTTGGTTAAATTAATAATTGGAGGTGTTAAAATGACTGCAAAAAAAAGAAGACATGAAAAGTCTCAAAACTTTGTAAACAATAATTCAGAAAATTTTAATGACATTAAAAGTACCTATCTCCCCGGCACAATTAAAAATCAAAACGTGGGGCATAACTCTAAAAAAGAAGGATTAGGGTTAAATATTGAAAAGTAATATTCTCAAGGCATCTGCCTTGGGAACTTTTTTAATAATCTTTTTAATTTTTCAATAAATCTCTTTACATAATAAATTTGTCTTCTTATTAAAGTAAATAAACTAAAATTGGAAAAAATAAGAGCAGCTAAGCACTATTGACAATTTACTGCAAATTAGAGTAAAATATTTGTGACCCATTGGTCGGAATTTGAAGAAATACAAAGGAGAGGGATTAATGAAAAAACAAATATCTGTAATAGTTCTAGTATTACTTTTAACTGCAAGTATAGGAGGATTTGCCTACGGAGCAGAAGAAGAACCTGTTGATACAGATACAACTACTATTGTACCTGATATGAATTTTACTGGTACTGAAATTAAATTATCACTGGAACAAGCTACAAAACTGATGATGACAAGCAGTTCCGGTATCAATGATGCAAAAGTAAAGCTAGAACAAGATAAAGCTTCTACAGAAAAAACTGCTCGTCAAGTTTCTCTTTTAAGGAAACAAGACAGAGAATCAAAAAGTACGGATTTTGTAGGCTCAAGTCCATCAAAAACTGAAAGAGAAATGGGAAAGCTAACTGTAGAATATCTTAAAGCACAAGCTGAAAATAACTACGAGGCTGCTGTAAATAATTTAAAATCAAAATTATTTAAAATCTATTATGAGCTCCTGCAAGCAGAGGATCAAGTAAGAATCAGTAAAGAAAATGTACAAATTCAAGAAACTCTCTTAAAAAATGTACAATTAAAATACAGCTTGGGTACTGCTTCAAAACAAGATACACTACAGGCAGAAGTAGCTTTAAATCAGAAAAAAGTAGATTTACAGACTGCTGAAAATGATCTAAAAGTGAAAAAAATGGAATTTAACCAATTTTTCGAATATCCTTTAATGCAAAATGTAAAATTAGCAGATACACTGGAAGCTCCTAAGCCTTCAAATATAAAACTTGCCGATGCTATAAAGCTTGCACTTAAAAACCGAAATGAAATTGCAGCTGCAAAATTCGGAGTTGAATATAAAACTTTAAATTTAAAAGAAACGGGAAATAATTACTCCGCAAGTTCAGGATATTATGTAACAGCTAAGGCTGAATTGTCTGAAGCCAAAAAAACAAATAGAGATACTCCGGGAGATATTGAGTTGGATGTTCGTTCTAAGTATATGGATATGGAAGCCAGTAAATCAGCTGTTGATTTAGCAAAAAAAAGTTTGGAAATGAGTAAGGAATCCTTTAGATTGATGCAGCTATCATATGATGCAGGTCTAAAAACTCTTACAGATGTACAGAAGACACAAGTAGAGGCTTATAACGCTGAAGTATCTTACTCAAAAAGTCTCTTAGCTTATAATTTGGCAACTATGGCTTATGAACAAGCTACAACTGTTGGCACAAAAGCTTTCTAAGGGTAATTACCTAGAATACCTTACAAATATAACAAATAAAAAATTTAACCCTTCACAATTAAGTGGAGGGTTTTGTTTTAGCCTGCGCTGCGAATAAAGTAACAGAACTTTAACTTGAAGAAATCACCCCCATATTATATAATATATTGGAAATTTTGAAGATAATGAAAAACTGCATTTTATTATATTAAATAGGAATCTCAAGTTAAAATAAATTTTATATATTACTTATTCATATATAATTGGAGGATGAAAATGGCAAAAAAAACAAATGAGTCTAAAGAAAAAAAGCAGGCTCTTAAACAAAAAAATTCCGAATATTTATGGTCCATGAGCTTAGCTCCCAAAATAGGTGAAAGCACACCTTGGATTCAGATGCTTGTTATTTCTTTTTTTACTGCAATAATAATTCTGATAACAAGATTGCACTCGTATAAGAGAGATTTGAGTGATTTTTATTGGAATGGCCCTCATGATGATTTTTCAGATTTTTTCAGTTACTTCAAAATGACAGCAATCTGTATATGTGCAGGTTTAGTTATTATCTTTCTCTTATATCGAATATTTTCCCAATCCCTATATGTAAAAAAAAGCTTTGCCTATATTCCTATGCTTATATATTCCATATTTGTACTTTTATCTTATCTTTTTTCAGATTACAAGGAATTTGCTTGGTTAGGCTGGAATGATAGATTTGAAGGTACTATTGTATTATTATCTTATATGATAATGCTTTTCTTTATTGTAAATTCTGTTAACACAGAAAAAAATGTAAAATGGATTATCTACCCTTTGGCCGGATCAAGTGTATTACTGTCACTATTAGGTCTTTCACAAGCTTTAAACAAGGACTTTTTCAGAACAGTTATCGGGCAGAAATTACTCGTACCAAATGAGCTTACAAAAGAAGGCTATGTATGGGATTTAATCGATAAAGCGAAAGAAAACGGTAAGCAATACCTTAGTTTTACCTTTCAACATAAAGAAATTTACCAAACAGTATATAATACCAACTATGTATCTTTTTACCTGACGCTGCTCATACCTCTATTTGGAATGTTGTTTATCAGATCCATATCAAAGGGAAAAGAAGCTCCTTTATGGACTAAAATTTGTTGGGGCGTGTTATTTGCACTAACTATATTCAACTTGATAGGCTCAGCTTCTTCCGGTGGGCTCTTAGGTCTTGCGGTGCTTGTAATAGTGGGTATAATTGTATTGAATAAACGTATTCTTACATGGTGGAAACCCGTTATTATGCTTATTATTATTACAATAATTATAAGTGGAATTACTTATCAACGTTGGAGTACTGAATTATTAAGTGCTGTAGACGGTGTAATCGGTAAAAATGTTCAAACAAATGAGGCTGTTAATAATGATAAATCTGATAGTGAAACAGTAAAGCATCATATTGACTATATGGAAACTACAGGCTCTGCTTTAGCTCTCAGCATAGAGGGAAATGAACTCACTGTCAATACTTATATAGATGACCCTCTATCAGTGAAAATTTTGGATTCTGATGGTAAAAATCTTTCTTTAGCTGAAACAGATGTATCACCTGTTTATAAGATCGACGATAAACGATTTAATATGATTACAATCAGACCAGCACAAGATAAAGATGGCAATAATTATATTATCGTTGGTACAGATGAATACGAATGGCCATTTAGGCTTACAAAAGGCGGTATCAAATACAGAACAGGAATGGCTACTTATACAGATCTATATAGAATTCACTCTATTGGATTTGAAAACAATCAGGGATTCGGCAGTGGACGTGGCTATATCTGGTCAAGAAGTCTGCCGTTAATAAAGGATACTCTGTTTATAGGTCATGGAGCTGATACTTATTGTGCATATTTCCCACATAATGATTATGTCGGTAAATACAACACACGTTTATTCTCTAGTAATATAAATATTATTGTAGACAAACCTCATAATATGTACATTGGTATGGCAATAGGTACAGGATGTATTTCTGTTCTGGCACTGCTTGCATTATGGGCAATGTACATTATACAAAGCATCAAAATATACTGGAAAGAAAATTATACCACATATAATTCATATGTAGGTATTGGTATTTTCCTCGGTATTTGCGGCTTTTTAATATCTGCCATCGTAAATGACAGTTCCGTTTCAGTCATGCCATTATTCTATGGACTGCTTGGAACAGGTATGGCAATTAATATAATGTTAAAACAAGCAAAAGAATCTTTATCGTAAAGACAATTAATTTTCTAAAAATGAATTATGAAATTAAAGATTTTTATTTGTAAATATGAGAAATATAATATCTTGATTTTTGCTTATTATTAATGTGATTTTGTTATATTTCATCTATAAGCAAAGCAAACATTAAAAAAATAGTGAAGTTTTATTGCTTCACTATTTTCTTTATCATTTCACAAACATGTTTTACTTCTTCCGTTGTCAAGCTTGTGGAACAAGGTATGTTTAATATATTTTTTTCATAATAAGGTGCTTTTTCAATTTCAAAAGCTTCATATCTCTCATATGGGCACAAAGTATGAATCAGTTTCCATATTGGCCTGCATTGAATTCCATTTCCTATTAATCTATCCATTAGCTCATTTCTTCCTATTCCCAGCTTTTCTTCATCAATCAACAATGAATAAAACCAATGGTTTGCACGCAATCCATCGTTAAACGGCAATAGGCGAATCCCTTGTAAACCTTTGGGAGAATCCTCATCAAGTAATTCTTTATACAAGTTATAATTTATTATTTTAGTTTTAATAAATCTTTCAATTTTATCTATCTGCGATACTCCAAGGGCTGCTTGAGTATTTAACATTCTGTAATTATATCCAACTTCATCATGAATGAAATACAATGAATCCGTCTTAGCTGTTATACTGAGGTGCCTCATATGTTCCAAAATTTCTTCATCTTTGGCAACAATCATGCCTCCCCCACCTGTAGTTATTATCTTATTTGCATTAAATGAATATATACCTATATCTCCTATGGTTCCAGCGTAATGACCCTTGTACTTACCCTCTGTCACATAGGTGCCCAGAGCCTCTGTCGCATCCTCTAAGACCTTTAAGCCATACTTCTCTGCCAATTCCATTATACGTTCCATATTTGCCAGATTACCGAAAATATGGACTGCTATAACAGCCTTAACTTTACCTCTGTTCTTTTTTAAGTATTCTTCTAATTTATTTGTATCAATGCATAAACTGTCATCACAATCCATGAACACAGGTATCGCACCCTGATAAATAACAGGATTAACAGCAGCTACAAAAGTAAGGCTAGGAACAATCACTTTATCTTCTTTTCCTATTCCTAAAGCTTTAAGTGCTAAATGAATACCTGCCGTTCCACTTTGTGTAGATACAGCACTTTCCACTCCCACATATTCAGCTATCTTTTTTTCAAACTCACCAATAAATTTTCCACCAGTAGAAACCCATCCTGTTTCTATACATTCACGAAGGTTTTCTACTATTTCAATATCTAAATTTGGTACGCTTAATTGTATTTCTTTTTTCATACGAATACTTCTCTCCAATTTTTTAAATCGCTTTAGCCGGAATACCTATTGCTGTTACATTATGGGGAATATCTGAAACAACTACAGCTCCTGCTCCAATCATAGTATTTTCACCAATTTTTATTCCTTGTATTACTTTAGTTCCCGTGCCTAACATAGTCACATCTCCTACAGTTACATTTCCTGCTGTAGTTACTCCTGATGCTAAATGTACAAAGTCACCTATTCTATTATCATGTTCCACAATCGCCCCTGTATTAATAATTGTTTTTTTACCGATTTTGCTGTCAGCATTGATGATTGCACCCGGCATTACCACCGTACCCTCTTTAATTTCAACACCGCTTCCAATTATGGCACTGGGATGGATAACGCTCTGCCATTTGATTCCCTTATATTTGTCATAAATCTTCTTTCTTACGACATTTGAACCAATACCATCAATAACAGACACGTTGGAATCATTCTTATATTTTACTATATCATCAATCATGCCAAGTATAGGATATCCCTTTATTTCTTTTTTGTTTATATCATCATCAAGAAAGCCTAAAATTTCTAAGTCCTCTTTTAAAATTAATTTTCTTGCAAGTATAATGTCTAAAATAACCTTGCTGTTTCCTCCTGCACCTAAAATTATGATCTTCATATTTCTCTAATCCTCTTCATTTCCCATAAACTCACTCATAGTAGCTTCACCATGGGCATTTACTCCTGATCTTTTAAACACTACCATCAAAGTCATAAAAATTATCTTTATATCAAATAAAATTGACCAATGATCCACATACCATACATCTAATTTAAACTTCTCTTCCCAACTGATTGCGTTACGTCCATTGACCTGCGCCCATCCAGTAAGGCCCGGTCTCACTTCATGTCGGCGTGCCTGCGTTTTAGAATACCTATCTAAATATTGCACAAGCAATGGTCTTGGTCCTACAAAACTCATATCTCCCTTTAATATATTAAATAGCTCCGGTAATTCATCTATGCTTGTTTTACGTAATATCTTACCAAAATTAGTAAGCCTATCCGCATCAGGCAGCAAATTTCCCGCTTTATCTTTTGCATCTGTCATGGTTCTGAATTTATACATGGTAAAAATTTTTCCATCTTTACCTGGTCTTTTCTGTTTGAATATAACAGGACTTCCAAGCATTACTTTTGCCAAAAAATACATGACAAAAATTAATGGAGACAAACAAATAATCAATATTAGGGAAAAAACAATATCCAAAACTCTTTTAATCAAATTTTTCATCAATATCCTGCTCCATTATTCTATTATATGTAGTTTGAACAGTCCAATTCTTCTCTAAATATTTTCTGCCGTTACGTCCCATCTCTTTTCTTAAAGATTCATTACTTAACAATTTTTGCAGATTAGCTTTATAGCTTTCCAAATCACCTGTAACAGACCATAATCCTGCTTTAGCATCTTCTAATATTTTGCCGTAATCAGTATTTTTATCGACTGATGCTAAAATAGGTAATTCAACTGCAAAATAGCCTACTGTTTTTGATGGTATATTGGGAATTGTAAACCTTCTGTCCAGATTAATCAGACCGATATCACATTGTTTTAATAAACCTTCATAATCATCTCTTGGAATAAAATCCCTGATTATAACATTTGAAAGATTATTATTAATAACTTCTTTTTCTATATAATCTTTTAAAACGCCTTTTCCTATAATTAAAAAAATCAAATCTTCTCTATATTTGTATGCCTTTGCAAGCTCCAATAAAAAAGTTAATTCCTGAGGCCATCCGATATTACCTCCAAACACACAAACGATTTTTCCTGTCAATCCGTATTTCTCTTTAAAATCAATTTTTAAATTTTCTTTTTCATCCTCAAGTTTTATCCAATTTGGAAGCAGCTCCAGCTTATCTACACTAACTTCCGGATTATATTTTTTTACATAATCTATATTACCTTGTGACATGCATCCAATACGATCAGATATATGATACATATACTTTTCTTTTCTTCTAAAGAAATTATACATCATATTATTCTTGATTAATCCAATATCTTTTGCATTTTGCGGAAAAATATCTCTCAGTATCAAATATGATTTTGCATTATCTCTTAATTTAATATAATTTACTACCTTTGCAAAAGTAATTGGAGGGGTGGGCATAATTACCAAATCAAATTTAACATGATTAAAGTATGTATTTATGGCTTTTTTAAATTTAGATTCTAAAGATAAAGTGGTAATACCTTTTTCTATGGCTCCAACACCAAACATATTACCTGTTTTAACTTGAAGAATATTAATACCATCTGTTTCTGTAATTTTTGTCTCTTCACCATACTTTTTTTCTTTAATGGTAGCGCCATAAACAAGGTGACCTCTGTCTCTAAATTCTTCCATTAGGTCTGTATAAAGATTTGGGCTGTTCTTAATGTCAATGGGCAGTATCATTAAAAATAAAACATTCATTCCATATGGCTCCTTCTATTTAATTATTTATTCCAAATAACCTTATTTATAATTTTTGTATAGCTTTGTATCAATCTTACAATTTTAGTTGATACATTTCGGTCTTCATAATCTAAAACAGATTCTAAAATATCATCATCTCTCCATAACTGCACTGCCAAATCTATAGATTGCTCTACATCTTTCCCTTTGATTCCTCCAATAATAATTGTACCTTTATCCAAAACCTCCGGTCTTTCCGTAGATGTCCTTATGAGCACTGCCGGGAATCCCAGCATAGCACTTTCTTCCGAAAGTGTACCACTATCGGAAAGTACACAATATGCACCTAATTGAAGTTTGTTATAGTCAAAAAAGCCAAGGGGCTTAATATTTTTCACTAAAGAATGAAATTTGAATTTTCTCTGCTCTATATATTTCATACTTCTCGGATGAGTAGAATATATAACAGGTAATTGATATCTTTCTGCCACATTATTTATTGCAGTCATTAATGACATAAAATTTTCTTCATTATCAATATTTTCTTCTCTATGGGCAGATACAAGTATATATTTGCCCTCAGTTAAATTTAACTTATCTAGGATATCACTGGACTCTATACTATCAAAATTTTTTTCTAAAACTTCATGCATAGGTGATCCTGTTACAAAAATATGTTCTTTTCTAAAGCCTTCGCTGAGTAAGTATCTTCTGGAATGTTCCGTATACGGTAAATTTATATCTGAAATATGATCAACTATTTTTCTGTTTATTTCTTCCGGTACATTTTGATCAAAACAACGATTGCCTGCTTCCATATGAAATACAGGAATTTTAAGTCTCTTTGCAGATATGGCAGACAACGCCGAATTTGTATCTCCTAAGATTAATAAAGCATCGGGCTTCTCTTTTTCCATTACTTCATACGATTTTGATAAAATATTTCCCATAGTCTGTCCAAGATTTTCTCCTACACTATCAAGATAATAATCAGGTTCTCTGAGTTCTAAATCTTGAAAAAACACTTTATTTAGAGTATAATCCCAATTTTGCCCAGTATGTACTAAAATATGCTCAAAATACTTATCACATGCCTTAATACAAGCAGAAAGCCTTATTATTTCGGGTCTTGTCCCAAGTATAGTCATTACCTTTAATTTTTCCATCGTTATACCTCCAAATAATATGTATCCGGCTTATCAGGATTAAATGCTTCATTTGCCCACATAATAGTCACCATATCTGAATCACCCATATTACTTATGTTATGAGTATACCCAGAAGGAATATCTATAATTTCAAGTTTTTCGTCACTAACCTCATATTCTATGATTTCATCTTCAAAAGGTTTTCTAAATCGCACTACCCCTTTGCCTTTCACCACAAGAAATTTTTCATTCTTCGTATGATGCCAATGGTTTCCCTTTGTAATCCCGGGTTTTGAAATGTTTATGGAGACTTGCCCTCTTTCTCTTGATTTAAGGAACTCTGTAAATGAGCCTCTTTCATCTTTATTCATTTTAAGAGGATAGGAAAATTTGTCTTTAGGCAGATAACTTAAATATGTGCTGTATAGCTTCTTGGTAAATTCATCACCCATATCTGGTATATATAGTAATTGCGATATATTTTGGTCTTCAGAACTTGCCGCCTTTCTGCTTTGGTGAAATGAATATATTAAATCAGCAATTGCACCCAGCTTCACAGGATATGCTGTAATTACATAATACAATCCATCATTTGCACTTTTTTCTTTTCCTTCAATGGCAGAAATAAAAGTGTTTATCACATCATCAATATACACTAAAGTAATACTTTGTTCTCTATCATTTACTTTAATTGGCAGATCATTTGCAATATTATTACAAAATGTTGCAACTACACTGTTATAATTTGGCCTGCACCATTTACCAAAAACATTTGAAAGCCTGTAAATCAATACTTTTGAACCTGTATCTTTTTCATAAGCTAACAATAAATCTTCCCCAGCCTTTTTACTCTTGCCGTAAGGATTATCTAAAATTGCTTGGATAGATGATGTCATAAGTATAGGGCAATGGTTTTTATTCTTTTTTAAACTATCCAATAAAGTAGAAGTAAATCCAAAATTTCCTTCCATAAATTCCTTTTGTTCTTCAGGTCGGTTGACCCCTGCCAAGTGGAATACAAAGTCACAAATTTTTGTATATTCATTTAGCTGCTCGTAAGTCGTATCTATATCACAAAGAAACAGGTCTTCATATCCCCTGTTTCTTAATTCTAAAGTTAAGTTTTTGCCTATAAATCCCTTTGCTCCTGTAATGAGTATTTTCATTATTCGTTCCTCCAAGATTTAAGTTCTTCTCTTATATAATCAAGCTGTAATAGCTTTTGTTTGATTTCTTCCACATTAAGAAGCTTAGTATTATTTGAATTAAATTCCGATAATGCACTTCTGCTCGTCTCTCCGTCTACAAAGTATTTATCATAATTTAAATCTCTGTTATCGGCAGGGACTCTATAAAAACTTCCTAGATCAACAGCATGGGCACATTCTTCATTTGTAAGTAAGGTCTCGTACATTTTTTCGCCGTGCCTTATACCTATAATTTTTATTTCATTATCAACATCAAATAATTCCTTTACAGCCTGTGCCAAGTCGCCAATAGTGGAAGCAGGTGCTTTTTGCACCATAATATCACCGCTTTCGGCGTTATCGAACGCAAAAATAACAAGTTCAACTGCTTCTTCAAGACTCATAATAAATCTAGTCATATGAGGATCGGTAATAGTCAAAGGCTCTCCTGATTTTATCTGCTCTATAAATAAAGGAATCACTGAACCTCTGGAGCACATAACATTTCCATACCTTGTCCCACAAATAAGGGTTTTTTCAGAATTCACAGTTCTGGATTTGGCAATCAAAACCTTTTCCATCATTGCTTTTGATGTACCCATAGCATTGACAGGATATGCAGCTTTATCAGTTGATAAGCATATAATCTTTTTAACTCCTGCATCAATAGCTGCTGACAACACATTATCTGTGCCTATTACATTTGTCTTTACCGCCTCTAACGGAAAAAACTCACAAGATGGCACTTGTTTTAATGCCGCAGCATGGAAAATATAATCAACCCCATGCATGGCATTTCGAACGCTGTTTACATCACGTACATCTCCAATATAATATTTTAACTTATCATTATTATATTCCTTACGCATATCATCTTGCTTTTTTTCGTCACGAGAAAAAATACGAATTTCTCCGATATCAGTCTGTAAGAAACGAGCTAAGACAGCATGGCCAAAAGAGCCCGTGCCGCCCGTGATAAGTAAGGTTTTATTTTTGAACATAATTGTACCCTCGTTTTTAATTAATTTAATAAATATTATATTCTTTACTAATATTTTTTTATTAAATATATTTTTTATGATATATTGGATGCTCATATTTATTCATATCAAATGAGAATGGCCATTTTATATATTTTATTATTCCAAGCCTATAAAATGTATAAAACGCTATATTGGCAATAATACTAGAATATTTTTTCTTATTATTTACATTACAATTAATAAACTGTGTCTTGTTTTTTGACATAGCTAAAATACTATTTATTTCATAAACTAAACTTTCTACTGTATTATTTTTTATCTCTCCTATATAATCTTTGTAAAGCCCTTTTACTACTTCTTTTTTATCAATCAATATATCTTCTATATCCTCTACTGTTTGACATGTTGAATATTCACATACTCCCACAACTTCATATTTGAAATATACCGGCTTTAGTACAAAAGATTTTATTCCCATTGCATCACTCTCAAAAATAGAGGTACTATACGATACAATATTAGCTTCAACATGTTGAAACCAAGTATATACAGAATAATCTCTAATTATCTTAATTTTACTATTAAATTGACTAGAATCAAAATCTTTAACTCCCGGATGTAATCTAAAAATTATTTCAAAATCTTCCTTATGCTTATCTATAAAATCACCAAGGATTTCAACAGATTTAACATACGTATCGGCATATGGCTTGACCATTTCATTTAATTCAGTTGTTCCACCAATTAGGGTAGTGGCTTTTTGGCCTTTTTGTTTCATATCATAAAAAAGAGCTCCACCACTGTCACAATACAGCAGCCACTTTTTATCCGGATCAAGATTATATTTTCTTGCAAGTTCTTCTCTATTTACTTTTTCTGCTTTTATATAACCCTCTTGCAATCTAATACTACCCGTTTTTATAATGAAATCCTCTGAAACACCATGATCTATTAAATTTTGCTTAAAATATTCTCCCCATGCCAAGTGATACATTGTGTTTTTACATAAATCTTCATTAGGTATTAAATAGTCATCCTTCAGTCCTACATATCCTATCTGCTCATTATGCATACATAATATTGTTGTATTCATATTTAAATTTTTAAATGGCATTACTACTCTTTGGTAATCTGCTCCTGTATAACAACTCGGTATGATTAGTAAATCAATTAAATTATTTTTTGCAACAGATAACGCTTTATAATATTCAAAATTCCATTGAAATAAATATACAGAATAACCTTGATCTTTAAGAATTTTCATTAATTCATTACATGACCAATACTCTCTTGCAATTAAATCATACAATATTATTATATTTTTCATTTAAGCTTCCATTCTCCATATTTATTTTTTTCAAAGATTTCTTTATTATAAAATTTATCAATTATTTTCCAAAACTCAGTCTCTGCATATCCTGTAAAATCACAAAAATCTTTAATCGCTTTTGGGTCTAAAGCATGGTCTTTTTCTGATACGAGCTTCTCTGCTTCTTCTCTTGTCATCATACCATATCGAACAAATCTGCTTGCATAATCTGTCGCACAGGCATGTCCAAATTTAGGATATTTCATCCATGCATGAACTAAATAAGCATAACTGTCAACTTGATCAAAATTTTCTGCACACATAGTTCTATCCCATTCATGCGTTAAATCATGGAATCCTCTACTTTTAGCAAAGATATAGTTTTTATAACTGTTCCATTCTATAAAATAGCTTAAATAAATGGGGTCCAGCTTATTTATATCTTCTATTGAAGGAGCAATTGTTAAATGTAAATCTTTTTCATTTATATCTTCATCTATCAGTTCTTCTAATGGTATATCTGAAGCAACTCCATTACTTAAAATTTCTCTTGCAGAATATGTTTCAACAGCATCTGATCCGCCATATTCATAACTTACATTTTCTCCGTAAACAAGCAAAGGTGTATTAAATTTAATTGCCATTTGCAGAGGATACGTATATATTAAACGATCAATATACCATGTGGGTTTTCCATATTTTTCAAAAGTTTTTCTCATTAGTTTTTTCTGTAATTTTATGTTCGGCTTTATAGATATAATATCACAACCAAATTCTTCAGAAATATTTTTAAGATTATGTTTTCCTGCCTCAGTCATGGTAAAATTATCTTCCACAGAAAATAAAATAGGATTCATATTTAAAAGTTCTTTCATAACGTAAACTTGATAATGACTATCTTTTCCTCCACTGACAGCTATAGCGCAATCAGGCCCGTTTCCATTAATTCCTCTATATTTATCGCAAATCTTTTTTAATTCTTCAAATCTTTCATCATAATTAATCTTTTTCTTTTTCTCTTGAGTATTACATGCACTGCAAACACCATTTTCATCAAAAGAGATTCCCGGTCTAGTGTCAGGCATAACACATTTTTTACAATATTTCATATTTTAACCTCATCATTTTTCTTTTTTATTAAAAATTCAGCATATAAAAAATCATTTATATTATCAATATCTATAGAATTTTCATTATTCATAATAAATGCTAAACTATCTTTCATAATAAATTCTTTAGTTTGTAATAATATTTCAGTATTTAACAAATATATCGCTCCATTTATGCGATAATATTTAGGTAAATTCTGTCTTCTTGCATTTTTATAATCCAGAGCTTTTATTTTACCAATTTGTAAGTTATCATCAATTGTTGTACATAAAAGTGGGGAAAATTCACATTCACAAACACTTATTAATGATATGGCTTTTTTTTCTATAAATAAACTATAAGCATCTTTAATATTATTATAATCTCTCAATGGTGACGTTGGTTGAAGTAAGCATACAGAATCAAAAACCTCTCCTCGGTCCTTATAATAATCAATACAATGTTCAACAACATCTATTGATTTTGTATCATCTTGTGAAATTTTTTCAGGTCTTAAAAATGGCACTTCTGCACCACATTTTCTAGAAATATCTGCAATATCTTCCCCGTCTGTTGAAACAACAACCTTATTAAAAACTTTACTTTTAACAGCTGCTTCTATTGTATAATCAATCAATGGTTTCCCACATAGACTCTTTATATTTTTACCTGGCAACCCTTTACTTCCTGCACGAGCAGGTATTATAGCTATTGTATTTTGTTTTTTTATCATTATAAACTATTTACCTCATATCATAAAACTCTTTTTCCAAATTAATATTTCCTTCCATAAGAGCTTGTTTTATTATCTTTACAATATTTTCAGATGTATTTTCACCTTCTAACGGGCTTTTTACATCCTTTATGCTATTAATAAATTTTTGTTGTGAAGCTTTATTTATTGCTTCTATAATGTCTACCGATTTTGGATTACAATTAATTATTGATTTTGCCTGCAATCTTCCCTTCTGCCTGTTACCAATGTTAATAGTAGGTATATGAAAACTAGGTGCTTCGTATATTCCGCTTGAAGAATTACCTATGACCATTTTAGCATATTTCATTGCAGAGAGATATTTTAAAGTTCCAAGAGAATTAAAAGCAATACAATTAGACTTATCCTTAACAAATTCATCTACCATTTTATTAATTATTCTCCCTTTAGCATCTGAATTGGCTTTTGTAAATATAAAATTAATATTTGATAATTTTTCCATTGCATTGAATAATTCTTTAAGTTGTTTCTCTTCATTCCCATATTCCATTGTCACAGGATGAAAAGTGACTAATGCATATGGAATATTGAGTTTAAAATCAAGACTTTCTTCTAACTGTTCCTTACTAAGAAGTTTCATTTTTAAGATATTCTCAATACCGGTAGCTCCAACATTAAATACTCTTTTTGGATTTTCTCCAAGCTGCTGTACTCTTTTTTTAGATTGTTCATTACTTACAAAATGCAAATAACTCATCTTTGTAATAGAATGTCTCATAAACTCATCAACAGCACCTTCTGTAGTATCCCCCCCATACAAATGTGCAATTGGAATTTTCGCCATAGCTGCTGCAACGGCACAAGCAAATATTTCATACCTGTCACCTAATAAAATTAGCATATCCGGGTTTCTTCTGTTAAAATACTCTGAAAAAGAAAACATAGCCATCGCTGTGGATTTAGTCATTCCTACAATTGTATCAGAACTTAATACACATTCTATTTTTTCATCCACCTTGAACCCATCGTCATGAATTTCTTTAATTGTATATCCAAATTCAGAACAAAGATGCATGCCTGTGACAGCCAGCCTAAGTTCTAAGTCTGAATCATCATTAATCTTCTCAATTACAGGTTTTAATAATCCATATTCTGCTCTTGTCCCTGTTACTACGCATATAGTTTTCATTCTTTTCACCATCATATATTTCTTAAAGCTCTATTAACTCGTCCTTTTGATAATCTTTTGTTGATATCAGTCCTAAAACATCAAACCACCTTGTTGGACTGATACCGCTACCCGGACGTTTTACAGTAATATTCTCTTCAGTAAAATATTCTCCTTTACTTATTGCTTTTTTAGCAACTATACTTTTTCTTGCAACTTGAATATTTTTAATTTCTGATTCAGAAGGCTTCTTTTTTCCATTTCCTATGGCCATTTCAATATTTCTAATAGCTGAAATCATCTTTTTTAGTTCATCTGGCTCTAAGCTAGATTTATGATCAGGTCCTATCATATTTTTATCAAGAGTAAAATGCTTTTCAATTACTTCTGCACCCATAGCCACTGCTGCTATTGGTGCTTCTATTCCAAGTGTATGATCAGAGTAACCAGTTCTGCAATTAAATGTTCTTTTTAGAGTATTCATTGCTGCTAAGTTTACATCTTTAAAAGGAGTAGGGTATTCTGTATTGCAATGAAGCAAAGAAATTTCTCCCGAACCATTTTCTTTAAGTAATTTCACTGCAAACTCAACCTCTTCTAAAGTGCACATTCCTGTAGACATTATTACTGGTTTTCCAGTATTTGCAATCCTATTCAAATAAGGTACATTTGTAATTTCCCCGGAAGGAATTTTCCAAAATGGAATATTTAAATGATTTAAAAATTCAATACTTTTAAAGTCAAATGGCGTAGAAATAAATTGAATTCCAATTTTATCACAATGGCTTTTTAATTCTATAAATTCATCAAAAGATATTTGAATTTTTTTTACCATATCTAACTGGCTTTCTTCTGCCTGAGTATTCTTTTTTTGATATTCTGCTTTACTTGCAAAATTAGAAATACAATCTTCCGCTATAAAGGTTTGAAATTTCACAACATCTGCACCTGCATTTTTTGCAACTTCAGCCAATAATTTTGCAGTTTCTAATTTTCCATTATGATTTACTCCTGCTTCTGCAATTATAAATGTTTTACTATTTGTAATATAATTCATACTTTTACCTTTAAATTATTTATCTTTAATTGATCTTGCAGGAATACCAACTAATACTTCACCTGCTTTTGCATCTTTAGTTAGTACTGCTCCTGCACCTATTGTAACATTATCTTCAATTATGAGCTGCTGTAAAACTGTACTCCCCGCACCTATAAGACAACCATTACCTATTGTAACATTTCCCGAAATAGCAGTTAAAGGATTTATTGTATTAAAATTACCTATTATTACGTCATGTCCTACGGTACAAGTTATATTTACTAAATTAAAGTCACCTATTTTCAATCCGCATGATAAAATAACACCTGCTGAAATAATATTTCCTTGTCCTAATTTAGTTATCTTACTATCAAATAGTACGCTTGGATGAATAATATTGGGGAAAAATATATTTGAAAAAGTTTTAATTCTTTCATAAATTTTTATCTTAATATGCGGATCACCTATAGGGATTATACATCCTATTTTTTCATAGTCTTTAATAAAATTTTCTATTGTATCATCTGATGCAATTATTTTTTGATTATCAAAAATTTTCTCTCCTATTTTTTCTTTTTTATCCTCTACAAAACCTAAAACATTAAAAAACCTTTCACAATTGGCTTCATTTATTTGCTTTATACAATAATAAACTTCTTTGGACAATCCGCCTGTACCATATATCAAAACAGAAATTTCTTCCTTCATAGTTTTACCGATCCAATCTTTTTTTCATTTTTTCCATATCCTCAAATTGACCCATGTCCATCCACGCATCCTCACTAATTGGATATGTCCCCACTCTTTTATTATCACGCAAACATTTTGCTATCAAATCTGTAATATGCATAAATTCATTGTCATTTAAATAATTCAAAACATCTGGTTCCACAACATATACCCCTGTATTTACCAAATAATCTGCAGAAGGCTTTTCGATTAAAGAATTAATACTACCATCAGAATTTATATTTACCACTCCATACGGGACAGTATATTTTTTTAATGAAGTAACAACCGTTATTATATTTTTACTTGTCCTATGGAAATTCATTATATCTGCATAATCTGTTTCTAATAAAATATCACAATTGCTTACAAAAAATGTGGAGTTTATATCATTTTTTAAAAAATATAAGCTTCCGCCGGTTCCAAGAGGTTTATCTTCTTCAACATACTTTATTTTATAATCTTTATCTAGTTCTTCAAGATAAGCTTTGAGCATATTTTTTTTATAATTTACAGTTATAAAAAACTCTTTACAGCCATAATTTTTAAAACTATCTATAACAAGTTCTATTATAGGTTTTTCCCCTATTGGAATAAGGGGTTTAGGTACAATACTTGTATATGGCATTAATCTTTCACCTTTACCGCCAGCCATAATTACAACTTTAGCATTAATTGTTTTTTGGCAATCTAAGTCTTCTTCTGCCCAAAAACATATATCTATAATTTTTCTATTCTCTTGAATAATAGGTATTGCCGTTATACCTTTTTTTCTCATAATCATCATAGCTTTTTGTAAATCTTTTGTGTTCAAAGTTATTGGATTTTTGTTCATTATTGAATCAACGCCAGCATCTAAGCTCCCGTTTTTCAATATCCATCTGCGAATATCCCCATCACTCAGTGAACCTATAAGTTTACTGTCTTCATCAACTATAAATAAGACTTTTTTAGAAGCATTATCTATAGCTTGCATTGCTTGTCTGATATTTTTATTTCTATTTATAATAACTTTATTAATATCCATTTATTGTCCCTTATTATTCCAGAGTTATTTTTTTAATTTAAAGGCATCATCTTTTTATATTCATTTTTATTTAATAAATTATTTCAATATTGCTTCATTTATCTCTTTATTTAAAATTTATATATTATATATTTCTGTTTTATATTTATCCAGATTATTTTTTAAAAACTCTATTGTCTCTGAAATACCTTGTTTAAAAGTATATTTAGGTTCCCAATTTGTAAGCTCTTTTATCTTTGAATTATCTCCAAGTAATCTGTTTACTTCACTTTTTTCAGGTCTTAGTCTTTGCTCATCACAAATAATTTTTGACTGTGGATTAATTTGATTAATAAGCTCTTGAGCAAGTTCACCTATAGAAATTTCTTGCTGTGTTGCTATATTAATCTCCTGCCCGATTGTTTTTGATGATTTTGCTATCTCTACAAATCCATTCACAGTATCTTTTACATAATTAAAATCTCTAGTAGGTGTTAAAGATCCTAATTTAATTTCAGTTTTTCCAGCTAAAAGCTGTGTAATAATAGTAGGTATAACTGCCCTTGCAGATTGTCTTGGTCCAAAAGTATTAAAAGGTCTTACTATAGAAATTGGCATATCAAAACTACGATAAAAGCTTTCTGCTATCCTGTCTGCACCTATTTTGGTCGCACTATACGGTGATTGTCCTTGAAAAGAATGTTTTTCATCAATCGGCACATATTGAGCAGTTCCATAAACTTCTGAAGTAGAAGTTACTAAAATTCTACTTGTATTTAAATCTCTGCCTGCCTGAAGTATATTTAGGGTTCCTTTTATATTTGTATCAACATAAGCATCAGGTGAATGATAGCTATATGGTATAGCTATTAATGCTGCTAAATGAAAAACTTCTTCTATTCCTTTCATAGCTTGTCTTACACCATTTGGATCTCTCACATCACCAGCAAAAACTTCAATTTCATTAAGTATATTCTTTGGTAAAGTATCTAACCAACCCCAGCTGTTAAACGAGTTATAATATACAAAAGCTTTTACTTTTTTTCCTTCTTCAATTAACTTCTCAACTAAATGGCTGCCAATAAAACCATCTGCTCCTGTTACTAATACATTTGTCATATTTACCTCTTTACAATCTGTTTTATTATCCCTATTTCATCAACTTTAAAAATTTTCAGCATAATTAAATACACTATCCCTGCTGTCAATATAGAAATCCCCAATTGAACAGTTCTAATATAAATAATATTTGCAATTGTCCCAATAATTATGTTGTATACCATATATGAAAGTCCTACTGCAATAACAGCTGATAAAATAATCTTTAAAAGCTTCTTTTTGGATTTTAATATTTCTATATATGGATAGCTTCTCTTCATCCCAATAAACAGCATTATTGTGTTTGCCATATATGCAATACTTGTTGCCAATGCTAATCCATTATGCTGCATAAATTTAACTAGTATTAAATTCAAAATTATATTAATTATAACACCAATCCCTGCAAAAATCATCGGTATTTTCATATCCTGCATAGAGTAATATGCTCTTACCATCAAATCATTAAACGACATAAATATAAGACCTATAGCGTAATAGAAAAAGGCTGTGGAAGTCATGGCAGTAGCTGCAGGATCAAAGGCACCTCTTTCATATACAATCTGCACAATTTGATGACTGTAAACCATAGCTCCCAATGCACATGGTACTGCTATGATAGCCACCAAAGTTATCCCTGTTCCTATTAATTCACTAAGCCTGTTATATTGCTTTAAGGAATTTGCCTTATTTAGCTTTGGGTAAAGAATTGTGGAGAGTACGGTTATTGTAAGACCCGTAATAAGAGTTATTAAAATCATTCCGTAATTTAATGCTGAAACACTTCCCTCGGGAAGACCCGAAGCTAAAGTTTTATCTACAAAAGTATTTATCTGTTGAATATAACTGCCAATAAATACCGGAATCGCAATTACAGTTATTCGTTTTATGGTATCATTTACTGAAAAGTCAGGGGTATAATCAAATCCCTTTTTCTTTGCAATTATCATAAGGATAATTACTCTCATCCCATGAGCTAAAAGCCATCCAACAGCTAAATAATAATAGCTTGTAAAAGCACTGATTATCATAACCGCTATAACTATTATATTTTGTATATATCCAATGGTAATTTGAACTAAAAACACTCCCTTATATTGTAAATAAGCTTCTAATATGCCCGCTGCAGAGGTAAAAAGTACATAAGCAAAAGTAACTTTTATAAAAAAGCTCGTAAGTTTTGCTGTTTCTCCCACAAATCCGCTGGCAAAAATACTTACTATCTGGTCTGAAAAAACCAGCCCTATTATTGCTGATATAATTGATACGATAAGCAGCAGATTTATTACCTCACTTGTAAATTTATTTCCTTGCCTGTCTCCATTATTTTCTACAATTTTTGAAAATAACGGCATATATGCCGTTGCAACTGCAAGAAAAATGCCGCCAAAGATTACACTAGGCACCGCAATAGCCATAACATAAGCATCTGTTATATACGACGTACCAAAAAAATTTGCCATGACCATTTCTCTTACAAAGCCAAAGCATTTTGATATTAAGGTTAATATTGCCATTAATACAGCTGTCTGTGCTGCTGTTCTCATTGTTTTCAAAAGTCTCTCCTAGTCAAATTTATCTATAGATTCATCTATATTTTTTATTAATTCTTTTATTGCCGGTAAATATTCCGTTACCACTCTATTGGCTATTTCATCAGCCAATTTTTCATTATATATATGAGACGTCATATTTCTGTCCTGTATCAATCTGATCCATACATCTTCTCTTGATATTAAATTATTTGCATATGCTTTTTTAAATATGGCTCTTGGAAATGTATCATCTAAAAAAACTCCCATATATTTCATATATTCTTGCAAAGTTTTATAGCAAAACTCGTAGTTTAATTCAAATCTTTGTATCAAGCTGTCACGAATAAGAGCATCTTTGCCATCATAAAGATTACAAGCTTCTTCAAGTTTTTCATAAGTTTTTTTTAAATTGCTGTATTTAAATTCAAAGTTTTTCATATAGATACACCCCATCTTTTTTTATCTGCTCCAAAAGAAGCTTGTCTAAACCATCCCTTACAAAGGTTATATCAAATTCAAGTAAAGTGTCAACATTTTCTTCTAAATCATAAGCAAATTGTAATTCTTCACTGTCTGCATAAATTGCTAAATCAATATCGCTTCTTAAAGAATTATCCCCTCTTGCTCTGGAACCGAAAAGTACAATTCTATTTATCTCATTGTATTTTTTTCCAATTTCAATAATTTTATTGATAATATTTTTTTCCAGATGCATATTCATCCTCTTTTCAATCTATCTGTTCTTATATTTTTTTCTTATATCCCCGGATTTTACTTTTTGTCCTTATCTATAATTATATCATTTACAAAAACTCTGTAATAATCCAGTATACTGCTACAATGGCAAGAAGAATCCATGACAATATAACAGTTATTCGCCTTGCTCTGTATTTTCTGGGAAATGATTTCTGCTTAGAATAGGACATACCACTTCCCGGAATTCCCACACTGCCCCTTACACCCTTTTTATTTACCGTAACTCTTATACCTTTTTTACCAAAACTGAGACCAGGTCCATTTTGTGTCATATTTATACGAAAACCTTTTCCTATATTTTTTGATTTCCTGTAATTAAAACCCATATGTACCTCCAAATATTTCTGCAATTTTTATTATGACTAAATCTAACCTTTAATTCACACCAATTTTATATTACCGTTTGACTTATGACAAGTCAATGAATATCCTTTATTTTTTTACTAAACTAATTTTACGGCTTTATTATTTATATACAATTTATCTAAGTTGATAAATTCAATTTTATCAATTCATAAAAAGACATATTTCGACAAAATTTGGAAAGTGTATATTTACTTTATTAAAACGTAGCCATATAATTACTTTTGGATGAAATGATTGTAAATTAAATCAAATTAAATCAGACCAATTGAAATTAAATAAAACAACACTAGGGGAAATAGGGGGAACTTATGAACGATATAGAGATTCAGTCAGAGAAATTTTTAAAGTATTGTAAAAATCAAAGAAGGCTTTCAAGTGCCACTGTTAGAGCATATCGCTTTGACATTTCACTTTTCGTCAGATTCTTAAACACACTTGAACCACCTATAGAAGAAAATATAAAAGTTACAAAAGATATCTTAGGTGAATATTTAGACTATTTGAACGAAAATTTTGCAGTTAAAACTGTTAGAAGAAGAATTGCAAGCATACGATCACTGTTTAACTATTTAGAATACGAAGAAATCGTTCCAAATAATCCATTTGAAAAATTTCATATGAATATAAAAGAGCCTTTTCGTATTCCAAAAACAATGTGCCTTGAAGAAATCAGCAAAATATTATCTACAGCTTACAGTGACTCTCCTACCTTAATGCCTGTAATGGATAAAAAGTATGCGTCTCTTCCTATGGGTGCCAGACCTAGGATCAGAATAACGTCAAATGAATTTATATGGGCAAGAGATATTGCAGTCTTGGAGCTGCTCTTTGCAGGCGGTTTACGAGTAAGCGAACTATGTGACTTAGAATTAAGTGATTTTAGTGCCGACCATTTAATGATACGAATTAAAGGCAAAGGAAATAAGGAAAGAACAATATATTTAGAAAATGTTGAAGTAGTCAATGCTTTAAACAGATATTTACTTTTTAGAGATGTAGCCGAGGTAGACTGTTCTCATATCTTTATAAGTAAATTCGGGAAACCTTTATCTACACAGGCAGTAAGAAATCTAGTGGAAAAATATACAAAGGAAGCAGGAATAACAAAGAAAATAACACCTCATGTATTCAGACATTCTTTTGCATCTTTATTACTTGAAGAAGGGGTTGATATAAAATATATTCAGGATTTTTTAGGACATAGCTCCATATCCACTACACAAATTTATTTACATACAACAAGTAATCAAAAAAGAAAAATCATGTCTACCAAACACCCAAGACAAAAACTGATTTTATCTGATATTGCTCCAATGGCAAATGCAGAAAGTCATGTCTTAAAACATGATTAGGATAATATTAATAAAATTTTGAAATATCCTCTGTCATTATATTAAAATTACTTTTATGCGAGTTACGGTAACTCGCATTTTTTTATTGCAATTTGTCAACAATACATATTAAGTAGGTTAATTCATATATAGGAGGATGATTTAATGATTGATAATAAAACTATAATTAAACAATTTATTCAATACTGCCAAAACCAAAGAAGACTTTCAGCCAGTACTATCAAAGCATATAACTTTGACATTGCCTGCTTCATATCTTTTTTAAAAAAGAGCGAGTCTGAAAATTTCAATTTGACTGATGTAACTAAACCCACATTGGAACATTATTTAGATGATATTAATCAAAGACTTGCAGTTAAAACAGTAAAGCGAAGATTTGCATGCCTGCGATCTCTTTATAATTATTTAGAATATGAGGAACTCATTGAAACTTCACCTTTTGACAAATTCCATTTTAATATGAGAGAACCATATAAGCTGAGAGAATCCATGACCTTAGAAGAAGTAAATCAAATTTTAGCTACTGCCTATAAACAAATGCCACCATCCATTCCTTTGGAAGTAATAGACGCACAAGATAATTATAATAAAACAAATGGCAAAATTACATTCAGAAATGATGTAAGTCTATCTTCTGAGGAATATATTTGGGTAAGGGATATCGCAATATTGGAATTGTTGTTTGTAGGTGGCGTTAGGGTCAGTGAACTTTGTGATTTAAAGCTAGAAGATTTCAAATCTGTTCATATGGCTTTGCATGTGCACGGAAAAGGCAATAAGGAAAGGCTTGTATATCTAGAGAATGATGAAGTAATCATCGCCCTCAATCGTTATTTATATTACAGAATGGCATCGGGAATAAACCTTCCCGGAATATTTATCACTAGGTTTGGCAAGAAGTTATCTTCACAAGCAGTTAGGAATCTTGTTACTAAATATTCTCATTTAGCAGGAATCAAAAAAAATATTACACCTCATGTTTTCAGACATACGTTTGCCACATTATTATTGGAGGAAGGTGTTGATATTAAGTACATTCAAGACTTTCTTGGTCATAGTTCCATATCCACTACGCAGATTTATCTGCATACTACTAATAGGAAAAAAAGGAAAATTATTTCAGAAATGCACCCTCGTCAAAAGCTTTCTTTATCTAAAATTTCTTCTATGGATAATGTCAAATTATCTTCAGAAGGGGACGATAATTTGAGTAAAATTACAAAAGAATGAACCCCTTCGAAGAGTATTACCTTAAAGGAGGAATTTAAAAAATGAGAAAGATACTTTCATTTGTACTAGTATTATCACTAGTATTAGGAAGCTTCTCAATGGCATTCGCTGCAGATTCCACTGCTTCAACTGCAGGATTAAGCGATATTGAAGGAATTGCCAATGAAGATGCTATTCAAGTAAATTATGATCTTGGGATTGTAACGGGTAACCCTGATGGAACTTACCTTCCTGAGAAAGCTGTAACAAGAGCAGAATTTGCTGCATTGATTACAAGAGCATTAGCTATTCCTGACAGTGCACTTGCTGGATATAAGAACACAAAGTTTAAAGACACTGTTGGATATGGTTGGGCTGTACCTTACCTAGGTTTCTGTGAATCAAAGGGTATTATCCTTGGTGATGGTAACGGAAACGCAATGCCGGGAAGAACAATTAACACAAACGAAGCAATGACAATGGCTCTTAGAGCGATTGGTTACACTGCAAACTCAGCAGAGTTAGTAGGAACATGGCCTTCAAACTACGTTACAGTAGCACAGAACAACAGCATGTATGATGATGTTGCTAAGGTTACAAATGTAGACAAGGCAAATGCTGCACAGATTATCTACAATGCATTAACTGTACAAAAGGTATCTGTAAATTCTGATGGTGAAACAATTGCACTTTGGGATGACTCTGCAAAGACAGTTCCGGCTAATTTACTTAGCACTGGATTAAATTGTGACTCAGAGGAAGATAAAATCATAACAGGAGCTGACTATGACAGTGCTGTTATGAATATTACAAAGTATATGGGTGCTTATGGTACTGCATACACAAATGATGACGGTGATATCGTTGCATTTACTGTAGATTCTACTCCTCTTACAGGTTCATTTGATGGAGATAAGTTTGAAGCTGATGGTGTAGAATACACTCTTGGAACAAACACATTTACTACACCTAAAGCTATCTCAAATACTGATGCTGTTGATACAGCACTATTAACAAAAGCAGGAATCGAAGCTTTCGCAACTGCTTCTGCTGACGATGATGTAACAATCAACGTTGATCTTTCAGGAAAAACAATCAAAGATATCTATTCAGTTGTTGGTTGGACTGCAACTTCTGCAAATGTAGCTGACGATGCTGACGTTGAAGATATTGCTGATGATAATTCTTTATTAGGATATGACTTCGTAGAAGATGACAATAATGATATTGATACTGCTTCATTCACACTAGTTGGTGTTTCAAACTTAAACAAGATTAAAGAAGATAATGTAGTATATGTATATACTGACGCTGATAATGATATCAGAAAGGTTGCAGTAGGTACAGAAATTGTTGAAGGTATTGTAGCAGAAGAAAATACAGGATCAGATGCTTACGTTATTATTGATGGCAAGAAGTATGAACAAGCAGAATTTGTAGGCGGATCAGCTTGCGCTGCTGATGCTCTTCCATCACTTGATGACTCTACTAAGTTATCATTAGATGCTTATGGCTATGTATATGATGTAGATTCTTCAAGCTCAACTCCTGATAAATTTGCTGTAACAAAAGTATTCGTAACTCCTGCAGGAGTAGACAATGCAAAAGCTAAGATCTACACTTCTGATGATGCTACAAAAACAGTAACATTTGAAGATTGGAATGCTGAAGACATTGACTTTACAAACAACGTATCTGCCCCAGCAATTACTGCCGGTGCTTTAATCGGATATGACGTAGATGCTGAAGGTATTGTTGATACTCTTGACCTTACTGCAGTACACCCTGCTTCAGCAGAGTTACAAAGTTCAAAGGTATTAAAGATTGGTGCAGGATATCTTGATATCGCAAAAAATGTTGCAGTATTCACATACACAGGTGCGACAAATGCTGCTATTGATTTATCAACTACTGAATTAGACGTAGTAAATATTTCTGATATCGATACAGGTGATGTATTCAGTAACGACTTCCAGTATATCTACAATAGTAGTGACAAAGAAGTAGTTGCAATCTTAGTAAATGACACTTACAATAATGGTGGATCTGATGACATCTTCGCAGTATTAAACAGTGCAACTAAGGTTAAAGACGGAAGTGACACAGTTCAAAAACTTGTTGGTTTTGTAGCTGGCAAAGACTATACTAAAAATGCAGACAGCGACAGCGCACTTAGCACAGCAGACTTCAATGCAGTTCCTACAATAGCTGCTCTATACAAGATTGAAGAAACAGGTTCAGGCGATGTTAAAACTGCAACATTAGTAGGTGCTCCAAATGGAGATGAAGCTTGCATGTTAGCAGGCGGAACAAATGGTCTACTTGTTACAGATGTAAATTCTGACAGAACTGTTGTAACTGTAACATCAGGTGGTGTTGAATCTAAATATACAGTAGAAGCTGGTGCTGTAGTTTACAAGATTAACATGAAAGACAGCAACACTGCAGTTGACTATTATGAAGTTTCAAAACTTTCAAGCTTAAAGAGAAATGCAAACGTATGGTTATACGATACTAAGACTGGTGATGACCATGATGGTATCGCAAATGTAGTAATCTACGTAGAATATTAATCTTAAGTTAAAGAAAATATAGATTTCAATAAAACATGGGGCGTGTTCGCCCCATGTTTTGTTATATACAGAATATTGGGGAAATATAAGCCTAGTACATTAAATAAAGCATTGTTAAAGGTGGAAAACAAGCCCATACACAACGTTAAATTTCATTTAGGTAGAAATTCCTTGACTTTAATAAAAATAGGTAAAAAAAGAACCCCGTTGGATTTCTCCATTGGGGGCTCTTTCTGTTGTGAACTTTTTTAATTTTCAGTGTCAGATTTAATTATAATTCAACATCTGAAGAATTTGCAAGATCTACTGCATTTCCAGTATCCTTTACAAAACTAATAGAGGTAATTTTCTTACCAGCAAATGAGTAATCTGCTGATAATTGTGCTGCTGAAATTGTAATTGTTGCGGTTTTAGTACTTCCCCAAATTACAGATACATTATATTCTTTTCCATCAATTGTAATTTTTCCTGTTGTATCAGCTTTCATGTCAAGATCAAATGTTAGAGCTAATACAACATTTACTGCAGCAGCGCCACCACTAGCTGATACATCTGCTGCAACTGCTTTATCAGCAGCATTAGCTGTACCAACTGATAATTTAAGAATTTTACTTGCATTTGGATCTGCATTTACCGCATTTACAACGTCTTGTAATGTTGTAACAACATTTCCTGCAGAATCTATCTCTAGATTAACAGTAACCTTAGGATCTGCAACTACTATTGAGAATGGTGTGTTAACAGCACCCTTCGAAATTACTAAATTTGCCGAATTTCCAGGTGTTCCTGCTTTAATAGCAACACCTGTGATATTACCAGCAGTTAATGTTGCAGTCGTTAAAGCATTATCAGTTGTTATTGCAGCACCTGTCATCTTAGGATTAACTGGGTCTACATTTTTAACAACTTTACTTGAAACTTCAGCATAAACACCAGAAACAACTTTGAAAGTTTTTACTGTATAAGTTGCATTTTCAGTTCCTGGTTTAAGTATTCCAAGATCATTTGCTGTAATTTCTTTTGTCGCTAATGTTGTTATACCAGCATTTAATTCCTTATTACTACTATCAAATGCTTTAACATTATAAATATCTTTGTTTCCACTAGGTAATGTAAGTTTTGCAACTACATCAGTTCCTGCTTTAATTGGTACATCAATATAAGTTGTTACACCTGTAGTTACAGTTGAACTTCCACCATTATTTGTAGCCTCTTTATCAAAATCAGCAAAGATTACTACATCTGCTATGCCATCGTGATCGCTTCCATCTTCAGTATCATACATCCAAATTCTGTCATACTTACTAATGTTAGAAAGCTTAGCTACTTTATAATAATCTACTTTTTCCTTATTGTCCTTAAGAACTGCTTCGTAAACGATAGCATTATCTTCTGCAGTATATTTTTCAGTACCACATGTGAATACAGTTCTATCTGAGCTTATATCTGTAACAGTTTTATTTGCAACTTCAACAGTTGGATCTTTTGTTTTATTTTTATCATTATCTTCAGCTGTATTAGTTATAGGATAAGCCTTTTTGATTTCATTTGAGTTATTAACTTCGATTTCATATAAAGAAATTTTTGAAAGGCTACTACCCTTATAGCTTATCTTATTGTCATCTGTAGTTGTCTGAGTATATTCTTTACCGTCAACAAATCCTACAGCTTTCTGAATTGTATCAGAACCATCTTTAACATCTGTTACAGTATTAAATACTCCAAAGATATCATCTGAATTTGCATCAGTATTAACTTCATTAACTAACATTGCCACTACTTCTTCTTCATCAGCATCATAAATATACTGGAAGTATGGTGAATTACTCAACACTTCGTTAGTATTTACATCTTTAACACCAATAATATCAAAATCATGTGGAGTTATTGATCCTACTGTTGAATAAGTAAATACTACAACATCCTCAGAGATATCATAATATTTTCCATTATCAATCAATACTTTTGAACTTTGTACTTTTACATCGTTAGAAGCAAGTTCACCTAAATTTGTACCGTGATTGATTGTATCAATTACACCTTCGCTATTAACATCAAACCCGATTAAAACAGCAGTATCTTTATTATTATCAGCCAAACCCTTTGTTGCGGCATCCTTAAGAGCTGTAGTTGTTGTTCCGTTACTGTCAAAATCAATGTCATTTTCGTTCCAATCTTCGAATGTATAAGTCTTGGTTGAATCCTCTGAAGTATAAATCTTTGCCTTTGCATTATCTACGCCTGCAGGGCTTGTAAATACTTTAACAACGCCATACTTATCGGCAATTCCACCAGTCTTATCTACACCGTAGTATTTTCCGAAAGCATCTAAAGATAATTTAACAACAGCATCTAATTTAGGAGCTTTGTCAGCCTTTAAAGTACCATCATGGAATTCAGCAGGCTTATATTTCTTTCCATCAATATAAACTTTTACTTTATCACCATTATCATCAATTTCGCCTACAGTACCTTCAACAACTTCAGTACCTACAGCAACCATTCTGATGTCATCACTTTTATCTTCATAAACGTAAACAACATTACCTTTTGCAATCTTATCTAAGCTTGTTACGCCAACAAGTGCGAAAGATGTTGTATCGATGCCACCATCATTATTTTCATCAAAGTCAGCACTTAGTAATTCATTATCCTTAATGTCATCAAGATCAGTCTGATCTACAGTGTCAGCCTGTGTTGCCTGCCATCCAACGATAGAATATACTTCGTTGATAGTCTTTCCTGAAACATCTGCGTTAATTGTAACAAGATCATCAGCATAAGTATCATCCATATCTTGAATCATAGCTTTGATAGTAGACTCTGAAGCAGTTCCAGTATTCTTAGTATTCTCAATCATAACAGGTTTATTTACTTTGCTAAAGTTGTCTGCTTTTGATGAGATTGTATATTTTACATCGTCTACTTTAAAATCATCTCCGTCCATTTCGCCAGTTAAAGCTACTGAATCCTTTACTGTGAAAGCAACGATATCTCCATCATCATTTTTATATGCAGTACCATGAGCACCCATATACTTTGTGATATTGATTACAGTGTTGTCATAATCATCACCATCAATGATTGTATCCTTTTCTTCTGTGCAATCTAATCCTGTGTTCATAAGGTTTGCTGCAATTTTATCCTTAGAATTAGTTGAATCTGGATCATCAATTTCTAAGTATTTTGTTTCACCGTCAGCATTTACAGCTACCTTCTGTACAGTAAGTAAGTTGTAAATAATCTGTGCAGCATTTGCCTTGTCAACAGCTGTTGCATTCTTTTGAACATCGTCATACAAGCTGTTGTTTTGTGCTACTGTTACGTAGTTTGCAGGCCATACACCAGTTAATTCTGATGAATTTCCAGTGTAACCGATAGCTCTAAGAGCCATTGTTACAGATTCATTTACAGTAACAGGTCTTCCCGGCATTGCGTTTCCGTTACCATCGCCAAGGATGATACCCTTTGATTCGCAGAATGCTAGGTAAGGTACAGCCCAGCTATATCCACTAGTATCTTTAAATTTACTAGTTTTGTATCCAGCAAGTGCGCTGTCAGGAATAGCTAGCGCTCTTGTAATCATAGCAGCAAACTCTGCTCTGGTTACAGACTTTTCAGGTAGGTAAGTTCCGTCAGGATTACCTGTTACGATTGCTAAATCGTTACATACCTGAATTGCATCTTCATTGGCAATTCCCGCAATATCACTTAGTCCTGCAGCTGAGGTACTTGAAGTAGAATCTGCGGCAAAAGCCATTGAGAAGCTTCCTAGTACCAGTGATAACACTAGTACAAACGAAAGTACTTTCTTCATTTAAAATTCCTCCTTTAAGGTGTTTCTTCTGAAGGGGAGGATAAATAGATTTTTTATTACGCAAACAACTTCTCCCCTTCTATAAGTAATTTGACATTTTATATAGAAACGCGAACAAGATAACTTGTGCAATTCTATCACAATGGATTATACCCTCTCAAGACGTATGAAGTCAACAACTTGTATTAACTGTAATATAACTGTAACACACTTAATTAATTGCAGGCTCACCGTCTTTTCCTCTGATATATATTCATTTATCATATATTATAACAGAGTATCACAATATGTCTATTACAGACAGATTACAAGAATGTTAACATTCAATGCAAAAAGTTTTCAATCAATAATTCACACATACGGTTTACATGGAATAAGATGTATAAAGCGACAGTTTTATAAGCTTTTATAACGCTATATATACGCACAGGGAAGGATGAATATGATGTGTAAAGATTTACCTAAACCATGTGATGAAATAAATAAAAATACAGTTAAAGAGAAAAATATAAATATAACTTTGGATAACGAGGGAAATGCTTTTGTAAATGGAAACAAAATGCACAGAGAAGATTTAAATAACGGGATCAAAGTTTTTCTTTTTAAAGATAGTGAATTAGAATAAACCATAACCAAATAATCAAAGATTATAAAAGGATGATTAGCCTTGCCAATCATCCTTAATCTGTTTTTGTTTATTATTAAAATATTTTACCTTATTTTTGTATTACTACAACAGAAGCCATACCTTTATCTTCCAAAATATTATAAGCTCTTATCTTAACATCTTTTTTAATATCACTTTGCTTACCTACAGTATATTCATCTCCATCATCAGAAAGAACATATATAGAAGCGTTATTTGCAACTTCAAACTTAGTGCTGCCACTTTGTAAGGTTACAACTCCGTCTTTGTAGCTTTCCACTTTTTGTGTGAAAGTGGAATCAGTCAATTCCGCAAAATCTTCATGATGTCCTGAATCACTTGCTTTGTACATTTCCTTTACTGCACCGTTTTTGGTAACCATTTCATATATATCACCCTTTAGGAATTCAGCGTCTGAGCTTGGCAGTCCTGTAATACTGCTGTCCTTTGTAAGCCAATTCACTTCTTTTCCTGCTGAAAGAGAATTTATTACACTTACTTTATCACCGCTTCCATTTAACATACTTGATACAGAATTGATCACGCCATATACTCTGCCGCTGAAACCTACATCCATAGGAATAACCATAGTTACGATTTCACCATCTGCCATATTATAAAAACAAGGGGTTTGAGTATTCTTGTATTTATTCACAGTATCTAGTTTATAATTGGATTTATCCGTTGACAAAGTCATCCCTGACTTATAATCTGACTGTTTTCCGTAAGTATATACCACAACATCTTTGCTGATTTTCTTCCCTGAATAAGCAGTCATGTTATCATTAAAACTGCCTGTTCCAAATGTCAGCTTTGTAACCCCCGGCTTAAATTCTCCACTGTTTGAATCAGTATTTTCTCCTGCTTTTTCTGAATTTGCTTTTTTTATCTCATCAAGAGCATTATATGTCAAATGTGCTGCTGCTATTTTTGTTGCAGGATTAGGAAGCTTTTCCACTTCACCCATATCAGCAAATAATTTGACTTCCTCAGCTTTTTTCATATAATTTTCAGGCCATGTTCCTTCTAATGACTTATCACTATATCCTGCGGCTCTTAGGAGCATTGTAACCATTTCTTCTGTTGTTACCTTATCTGCCGGAGCAAACTTATTTCCGCCAATGCCTTTTGTAATGCCTTTACTTACTGCATATCCTACATATCCATCAGCCCAGCCGTAACCTCTCATATCAGAGAATCCGCTCTTTGGTACTTTCTGTGTAGCTGTTCCCACTACTTCAGAGGATTCAGGATTCATAGCTTTAACTACTATTACACACGCCTGTGCTCTTGTAAGTTTATCATTTGGATGAAACAATCCATCATTGTCGCCTGTAATGATTCCTTTATCCATCAAATCTGTTACTACTTTTTCATAGGTCTGTCCTTCAATATCAGAAGGTACTGCTGCAAATGCCATTGTAGTTGCGGCCAATGCTACAACCAAAGCAAATACTAAAGTTTTTAAAAATCGTTTTTTCATTTTTCTTTTCCCCTTTTTTATTTATTATCATATTTTTCCAAATAGCCTTGTTATATTTTAATTTTGTCAGCACAATTTACTTTTCATCTTCTTTATCTTTATCGGTTGTGCTGCTCTTTGGCATAAATCTATACATAAGCTTTGCCATATCTCCTCTTGTAGCCGGTGCACTCCAATCTGTTACATATACATCGCCCATAAGGTTATACATATTTGCGTACTTAATATAGTTATCAGGCCAGCTGCCCATATTTTCAATTTGTGATACATCACTGTTTTTTGATCTGATCAAAAGGGTAATCAATTCAGCATAGCTGATATTCTTATCAGGGGAATATGTAGTTTCGGTTGTCCCTTTAATAATACCTTTATCAGATAAAACGTTTACAGAACCTCTCGCCCAGTCATAGCTCGCTGTATTTAAATCTGTAAATTTATTTTTGTTTTTTGCTGTTTCCGCATCCTTCTCACGATTTGTCATTTTTGTAAGCGCCACTGCAATTTGCGCCCTTGTAACTAACTTCTCCGGCTTAAATGTTCCATCGGGATATCCTGTAATAATCTTTTTATCGATTAACTTCTTTACCGGAGTAAACAGTTCAGTATTCACAACATCCTGCGGATAAGCAGCCTGTGAATTCCACTGATTATAATCTATGTCCGCAAAAGCAACCGCCCCTGAAGCAAAAACTAGCGAAACAGCTAAAACCGTTGATAATAATTTTTTCTTTATCATAATAATAAATCTCCTTCCACTACCAAATTACCGTTTTTTTCTATGTTAATATTATATCAAAGCATGATTCAAAGTCCATTACATATATATTACATTTCAACAATGCATGGATATAGGTATACATCATCTAAATCTGATTCCTTAATAACGTTTCCTTTAATATCTGTAGAATATTCTTCAAGAGGTCTTACAATTCCTCCTCCATCAGAAATAACTGTAGTCTTTTTGTCAGTGGCTTTTGATGTCATTCTATATATATATTCCCACACATCGTCAGTGCCGGAGTTATTTGAGTTCATTACATCAATAACCATAACATAACCTTTAGATGTTTTCATCTTTTTCTGTCCTGAAAGTTCTTCATGAGATAATGATTTCACTATATCTTGACTTGCTGCTGTATCTGACATGCCAACCGCATCTGAGCAGCTGTCTTCAAGCCAAAAAGAATTTTTTAACTTTCCTATGTTCCTGCCAATCAAGCTTCCGGCTCCATTATCACCTGTTACTTTCCCGGCTCCGTATACATTTTTAATAGTCCCTTCATTTTTTCCTGCAATGCCTCCAATAGAATTTGTACCTTTAACTTTCCCCGAATTATAGCAGTTATTTATTTCCGTTCCATTGGTTCCTGCAATTCCTCCTGCATAACTGTTAGAGGTTACAGATCCTTCATTATAGCATTTTGTAATCACGGCTCTGTCATTTTGAAATGCTGTTATGCCCCCTGCTTCCACATTTCCTACTACATTACCTTTATTATAGGAATACTGTATAGTACCTTCATTACTGCCTGCAATTCCGCCTCCGCTTCCACCTGTTACAGATCCTTCATTATAACACTCTGTAATGGTTACCTTTCTGCCTTTTACATCTCCTACAACTCCGCCATTAACGCCGCCGCCTGCAATAAGACCTTTATTATAACAATTTTCCACGGTTATTTCCCCTGAATTTGCATCAATATATCCAATAACTCCGCCTGATCTGTAAGAGCCTACATTAACATCTCCTTTATTGCTGCAATTTTTAACAACGGGATCTCCGTCAACGTTAACATAAATTGTACCTATCACACCTCCGGTTCTTTCTTTTCCGTTAACCTCTCCAACATTTACACAGCTGCTTATTGTATCCTGTGATGCATATATGTATCCTGCCACACCTCCCGTACTACTGTCGCTGCCTGTTACAGTTCCTTTATTTATATTACTTACGAGAGGTTTTTCGCTGTAGCCTACAATGCCTCCTGTATATGTTTTACCTGTTACCTTTGCATCCTCACCTAAGATACAGTCTTTTATTGTTCCCAGATTATAAGCTGCAATGCCTGCCGTATATCGTCCTCCTTTTATAGTTGATTTATCTACAGTCAAAGAAACAACAGAGGCATTTTTTCCAAGATACCCGAACAAAGCTGTATTTGCTGCGTAAGCTCTTTCGCCCCCGTCAGATCCCACACTTCCTCCTTCAAAACCTATAATTTCCAGTCCCGATATTGTATGCCTATCCCCATCTAAGTAGCCTTTAAATGGATTTTCCTCTGTTCCGATGGGCTCAAAGTTTCCTTCGCTCCAATTCTGCTCCTTTGAAGCTATAGCAGGTACTCTGGTTGCAAAGTCTTTGGTTATCTTTATATCGTTTGTAAGTATATAAAAAGCTGCTTCGTTTGCATGTACTCTCAAGTGATTTAGCTGCTTCTCTGTGGATATCTGATAAGGATCATCCTTTGTTCCGTCTCCCTTTGTAAAAGCTCCATCTTCAGCCTTATGAATTTTCAAACAGCCACTCATTGCCAATTCATCAGCATTTGCTGCAATAATCTCTTCTTTTTTACTTATATTCAATAATATAGTTGTTGCTTCTGCTCTTGTTATTGCATTTGTAGGACGGAAATTACCTTCTGTGTCACCCTTCATATAACCTTTTTTGAACATAATATCTACATAAGGATATGCCCATTCACCAATTTGGTTTTTATCCTTAACAGATTCTGCTCCCTTTGCACCTTCGGGAACATTATTGACTTGAATAACTGAAGCGGCAACCTTTGCGGCTTCCTGTCTGCTCATCATCTTTCCTATTCCAAATGTGCCATCTTCATAGCCTTGTGTTAAATTCCCTGCCACAGCAATTTTTATTGTAGGGACATACCATTCATCTGCCACCACATCTTTAAATTTAAGATTTACATTGCTCGCATCAGGAGTTTGTGTAAGTACATTTGTAATCAATTTAAAAAATTCTTCTCTCTTTATTAAATTATCCGGTAAAAACTTTCCGTCAGGATAGCCATTAACTATTCCCAATTTTACTGCCTCTTTTATATTGGTCTCTGCCCAATGTCCCTTTATATCTGTAATTCCTTCACTCTTAGTTGTAGTATTATCACTATTTGTATTAACATTATTATCTGCAAAACTCATATTTAGTCCAACGGTCATAACCATAACTATGACCAATAAAACAGATATGCTTTTTCTTCTATTTATCTTCATTATTATACCTCCCTCTTTTCTTAACATTATAGCTTCTGCTCTTTATAGTGTCTAGTGAAATTATGGTAATGTAAATTTAATACATTTTACCTTGTTTTAGATAGTATGAAATGTTAAAATTTAGTTATTATACTTTATAATAGTTAAAGATTAATGTGTGGTGTATATGTTAAAATTAATTTTATTAAATCATTAAGGGGAAGTTTAAAATGAAAATGAAGAAACTTAGTTGCTTATTGCTAGCTTTAGTAATGATATCTACTTTATCATTACCTATGAATGTATCAGGTTACAGCAAGTTTTCTGACATAAGAGGACATTGGGCAGAACAATATATTAACAAAGCTGTAAGCGAAGGTATTATTGAAGGTTATAAAGATGGTACATTTAAACCTAATAATGCTGTTACGCGTGCCGAATTTATCAGTATGGTCAACAGAGCGCTTGGGTGTACGGGCACGGCAAACATTACATTTAATGACGTATCCTACAGTAAATGGTACTATAGTGATATTACCAAAGCCATTGCAGCTACTTATGTGGCAGGATACAGCAGTACATCTTTTAAACCGAATAATCCTATTTCGAGACAAGAAGTTGCAGTAATGATTTCAAGGTTTGTACCTACTCACGGTTACAACGGTAATCTTAGAGCTTATTCGGATTACATGTCTGTCAGTAATTGGGCTTATACTGCATTTTCAAAAATAAACGGTAAAGGATATCTTGGTGCTTATTCCGACGGAAAACTGCACCCTCTGGATTCTCTTACTCGCGCACAGACTGCTAAAATCCTTTGTGATATTGTAGATAAAGAAAACATTGTTACTTCTGATCCCGTGGTAAAAAAAGACGGCACAAGACTGAGTAATAAAATTTATTCCAATAATGTAACTATACATAAGTATCTTGATGATGATGATATGAGTTTGGAAAACTGTGTAGTATTGGGAACGCTAAAAGTTCAAGGCGGAGGAACAGATACAGTCACCGTAGAAAACTGCCGTATAGCAAACAGTGATGTGGATAAAAGCAGTGAACCTGTAAGAGTACTAGCTATGGGAGAGACCACAATTGTAAATCTCTCAGCTTCCAATGACTCCATATTGCAGACGTCTGGCCTAGACAACGGAACCTATGGGCTTGGTTTTGCTAAAGTAAATATTAATAATTCCGCAGATACTACCTTGCGTGGCCGTTTTCCTAAAGTATTTATATCAGGCACTTCATCAGATACCACACTAGAGTCTGGTTCTATTGATGAATTAACTGTGGAAAATTCGGGAAAAAGGTCAGAGATTACCATAGACAGCGACGCAAAAGTATCTAAAGCGGTAGTCAATGCTGAGAGTTCTTTTAAAGGCAGCGGTACTATATCAGAAATGGATATTAATTCTGATGATGTAACATACGAAACAAGGCCAAAAAAAGTATCTGTTAAATCAAACGTAGATGATCCTGAAGAATCAGATTCTGGTCTGACAATAACCTTTGATCCCTCAAACAAAGAAAAAAGGGTGGATTTGGATACGGATATTACTATAAAATTTAATACTGCTGTGACTAAATATAACGGTAACAAAATTTATGATTCCGATATTTCTGATTTTATTTCTCTCAGAAAAAGCAGTATAAGCGGAAGATCTATATCTTTCGATGCTTCTATAAACAATTCAAAGAGAACAATAACTTTAGAACCTGACGATGATCTTGATGATGATACTAAATATTATATTGTCATAGACAGCCGTTCGGTGAAAGATTCTGACGGGAACAGCAATTCTCGTGAATACAGCTATTTTTATACAGGAGATTCAACAGATGATGATGACGATATTTCATTTTCACCTTCTAACAAATCAACTTCTGTTTCCCTTGATCCTGACATTTCCATTGAGTTTCCCGAAGCAGTGGTAACTTACAGGGGCGGAAAAAGCCTTTCTAAAGCTGATATTGATGATATCATTTCCTTTGAGGATTCAGATGGTTCGGATATTCGCTATGATGTTTCAAAAGTTACTTCTAAAAGAATTGTAATTACTCCTAGACATGATCTGGATGTAGGCACAAGATATGAGGTAAGCATTAATTCAAAATCATTAAAATACGCTTCTGATGGTGACACTGTTCCTGATGATTCTGTATATTGGACTACTGAAGGGGATCCAGCATTAAGCAATTTCAGTACGTCTGCATACGAAAAAAGTGTAAAAGTTTCTGCAAAGTCCAATTTGTGGGGCAGACTTTATGCGGTGGCAATATCAACAAGTGCCAGCTCTCCTTCTGCATCTCAGGTAGTTTCGGGGAGAGACGGAAACGGTACTTCTGCAGTCTCTGCAAATAATGTAAATATTTACGAGAATAGTTATGCTACTGTGGAACTAACCGGACTTAGCACAGGAACAACTTATAAGATTTATGCTGTTTTAAAAGATGATTCGGGAAATCTATCAAGCATCAGCTCTGCTACAATAACAACTAAAGAAAGCTCTACTCCTACCCCTACACCTCCTGCGGAAACAACTACTGATATTAAACTGTCAAAATTAACAATTTCTAATAGTGAAAATTTTAATTTCAGTCCTACAGTTTATACTTATAATAATGTCCTTGTGCCTTATGGTACTTCATCAGTAACAGTTAGCGCAGATGCAGGAAATTTTGTAGGAACACTTACTGTAAACGATTCTAAAAGTCCTGCAAAGGTTTCTATTGAAGATGGAGAAGCAACTGTTACAGTATCAATTAATGAGCTTGACAAAACACCGAGGGAATATACGGTGCATATTAAAGAAAAAGGTTCTGCTGATCTTTCAAAAATATCCATTAACGGTACTGGTTATACTATAGGAGATACTTTTGCTTTAGCTTCACCTACAACTTCAAGTGTTACTTTAAATGTAGAAGCTTCTGACAGCAGATCTTCTATAACAATAGATAATAAATCTGTTGATCAGGAGGAAGATATCGTGGTTACATTGAGTATCAGTGAAGATGCACCAGCCATTACTTTAAAAATTACATCCTATGATGGCCTTGTTAAAACTTATCCAATTAAATTTTCCAGACCTTCCGCACCTTAATGAAAAAAATTAAGGAAATTGCCTATTTTTAAAAACATAAATCTTTCTGTTGTATGCTATATCAATTTCTGCTATAATAGGCACTGTTGTTTTTTTAAGATAGAAAGGTTTTTTAGAAAGAGGTGAGGTAAAATGACTTTAGAAAAAATAGGTTTTGATGCACACAAATATATTGAGGAACAATCAAAATTTATTCTGGAACGCATTAATGCCGGGAACAGTGAAAGGCTTTATCTGGAATTTGGAGGAAAATTGGTTCACGATAAGCATGCCATGAGAGTTCTTCCCGGATTTGACGAAAATGCTAAAATAAAATTATTGGAAAAATTAAAAGATCAAGCGGAAATTATTATTTGTATCTATGCCGGGGACATTACAACAAGTAAAACCCGACAAGATTTTGGAATTACTTATGATTTAGAAGTTTTAAGGCTGATTGATATTTTCAGAAAATATGACTTATCCATAAACAGCGTTGTTATTACCAGATATGAAGATCAACCTGCTGTCAATATGTTTATTAATAAATTAAACAGAAGAGGGATTACCACTTACAAGCATACTTTCACAAAAGGTTATCCAACTGATGTAGATACCATAGTCAGCGATGAAGGTTATGGCGCAAACCCAAGAATTGAAGTAACAAAACCACTTGTTGTTGTTACAGGTCCGGGGGGCGGCAGCGGAAAGCTTGCTACATGCCTTTCACAGCTTTACCATGATTATAAATTAGGTAAAAAAGTTCGATATGCGAAATTTGAAACATTTCCTATTTGGAATCTTCCTCTGAAACATCCTGTAAACGTGGCATATGAAGCAGCAACAGCGGATCTTAAAGATGTAAATATGATTGATTCTTTTCATCTAGAAGCGTATGGTGAAAAGGCCGTTAATTATAACAGAGATTTGGAGGTATTTCCCGTAGTAAAAAGAATTATAGAAAAAATTACCATGCAGGAGTCGGAATATAAATCTCCTACAGATATGGGCGTAAATCGTGTAGGCTTTAGCATTACTGATGATGAAGTTGTAAAAAAAGCATCAGGACACGAAATAATAAGAAGATATTTCATTGCACAATGTGATTATAAAAAAGGAAAAATTGATGAAGAGTCGCTGGAACGTTCAAAACTGCTAATGGACAATTTGGGACTTTCTGTTAAAGACAGAGCTGTAGTACAGCATGCCAGAGACTATGCAGAATATAAAAGAGAATGTGATAAAAGATATGAAAATGTAGTCTGTATGGCTATTGAAATGCCTGACGGTTCTTTTATTACAGGAAGAAGCTCAAGAAGAATGGTTGCCGCAGCCGCAGCAATTTTAAATGCTATAAAGCAGCTTTCAGGTATTTCTGATGATATTTATTTAATATCACCTAATGTTTTACAAACTATTCAACATTTAAAGACTGACATTCTGAGAAATGAAAAATCCAGTCTTAATTGTGAAGAAGTTTTAACAGCTCTTACTATTTCAGCAACTACTAATCCTTCCGCACAGGTTGCCGTTGAGAAATTATTATTGCTTCAAAGATGTAAAGCTCACTGTACAGCAATATTAAGTGACAGGGATGAACAGACTTTAAGAGATTTAGGTCTTGATGTAACATGTGATCCTGAGTATTTAACAACTAACTTATATTTTAATTAAAAAACTAGCCACGCTCTAACACGTGGTTTAACTTATAATAAAAATGACACTTAATATTAATAAGTGTCATTTTTATTTATATTGTCCTTATATTTTTATAACAATTTATTTTAACTTGCTAACTTTTCCTTCTTTAATAAGCTTTATAGCTTCTTCAAGCTGCAAGTCTTTATCGTCTGTTATGCCATTAATATAACTTAAAGTTTTAACTTCTATCTTTTTCATTGTTGTATAATCCAATACTCCATATGGATTTAATCCCTCTTCACTTTGAAATTTACGAACTGCGGAAACAGTCTTATCATCCATTACACCATTTACATCAACGTTATATCCTATTAACAAAAGTCTCTGCTGTGCACCATATACATTTAACCCTGTATCCCCTTTCTTAGGCTTAACCTTTTCTATCATTGGGGCAAATTGGGAATATATTTCTTTTAAAGTATCTGTATCAACACCAATTGCATTTTCTACAGTGTAATCGGGAGTTATACCTACATGATCTATAGTCTCTTTATTCGGTGTTAAAAAATAGTACATGGATAATTTCATTTTTGCTTCCTTCGATACAGAAACAACTTGCTGTGCAACACCTTTTCCAAAAGTTGTAGTTCCTACCAAAGTAGCTGCATCATTATCTTTTAAAGCTCCTGCTAAAATTTCTGATGAGCTGGCACTTCCTCCGTTTATAAGAAGTACTGTGGGATAAAAATCTTTTGTATTTCCTGAAGCTGATATAGTTTCAACTGTTTCTCCCTGGTGAACAAGATGCGTAATATATCCTTCTGGCATTAGCTGGTCTGCAATCTCTGCTGCTGTATTTATAAAGCCTCCGGGGTTATTTCTAATATCTATGATAAAAGAAACTGCTCCTTTTTTAAGAAGATTTTCCTTAGCTTTACTGAATTCTAAATTTGCATCCATATCGAAGCTTGTTATTTGTATATATCCTATATTGTTATCAAGCATTTTATAATTTACAGCTGTAGTTTTTATCATTTGCCTTTTGAGAGCAAAGTTTGATGTTTGTCCCTCATAACTTACTGCTATATTTACTACAGTATTTTCCTGGCCCCTAAGTAAATCAACAACCTCTAAAAGATTCATCCCTGTAGTATCTTTACCGTCTACTTTTATTATAATGCTTCCTGCCATTATTCCTGCTTCCTCAGCAGGGCTTTCTGCCATAGTAGATACAATCTCACATTGTCCATCTGTTTCCTGAAGCACTACCCCTATACCGGAAAAAGTACCTGAGACGGCATCTTCAAATTCACTGCTTTCAGCTTCTGTTTTATAGTAAACGCTATAAGGATCTCCAAGTGAATTTATCACTCCGTCAAAAGCTCCATTCACAAGCTGCTCTGTAGTAACAGCATCCTTATAATTTTTTTGAATATACCTTATTAAACTTTGTAAAGTATCCGTTTCTGATTCTAAATATTGCTGATCATCTTTTTCCGCAGCATAAACTACTGTTCCTTCAAAACCGAGCATTGGAAGAAAAGCTATAAAGGAAAACGATGTTATAACCATTGCAATAACTATTATAAGTGCTATTAATTTAGCCATTTTCTTAGTCTTATACGGATTCATTTTTTATCCCCCTTGTTTTTTATTTTTAAATTATAACAATATCCAGTTTACTTCGTCCCTCAGAAAGTCCACGTAAACTTATATGATAATCGATATTTAAAGATCCTGCCGCTTTGGATTTTTCAATATTATTTTCAATACTGTTTGTTAAAACCTCCATTTCAACAGAACCATACGGAGTATCATAATACCCTTTAAAACGCTTGCCTTTTTCAAATTCGATCTCTGTATCTAATTTTATATTTGTACCAAAGCGTTTCATTTTAATTATGTCCCCTGTAATTTTTAAGCTTGTAGTACAGCCTTCCATTCCGGAAAATTCACTCTCATCATATAATAAATAAATGGATTCACCTTTTTCATAATATTTTCCTTCTGTTATAAATTCAAGCTTATCCTCTTCAGAATCTCCCGACATTTGCTTACCTGTTATCTTTAGCATGATATCTTTCATATCCTAACTCTACAATCCTTTCAATAATATCCGGGCATGAAACTCCTGCCTCTTCCCATAATAATGGAAACATACTGAACTTTGTAAATCCCGGTATTGTATTAATTTCATTTAAATATATCTTATTTGTTTCTTTTTCCAAGAAAAAGTCTACTCTTGAAAACCCTGCACAATCAATAAGCTTATATGCCTTTACTGCAATTTCTCTTATTTCATCTGCGGTTTTTTGGGGAATATCAGCAGGAATACAGATTTTAGACTTTCCACCATCGAAATATTTTGCTTCATAGTCATAAAATTCCGCTGATGGCAAAATCTCTCCTACTGCTGCAGCCTCTGCATAAAAATTACCTACAACTGCTGTTTCAAGTTCTCTGCAATTTATATACTCTTCTATAATAAGTCTTCTGTCATATTTCATTGCTTCTTTTAAAGCGTGCTTTAATTCTTCATTGCTTTTTGCCTTTGTTATCCCCACACTTGAACCCATATTGGCAGGTTTTACAAATACAGGATATGGTAGGTTTTCTTCAATTTTTTCTATTGTTTTTTGAAAATCATTATCCAATTCTTCTTTAAATACTGCAATATGTTTACATACCGGTATACCGGCTCTCATAAATATTTCCCGTGCAATAAGTTTATCCATTGCAATTGCCGAACCTGTTATTCCACACCCTCCATATGGTATATCTGCCATCTCAAGAAGACCTTGAACAGTTCCGTCTTCTCCGTATGGACCATGTAATATAGGCAGAGCAAAATCAATCAATTCTTTTATAGACTTGCCTCCTGCTCCTAGTATAGTTATGTTATATTTATCAGGATTTTCTTTTAACGCCTTTTCTGCTTCTTCCTGCCAAGTACCATCTTCAACATGATCTGCATCTCCGTCGTATAATAACCATTTACCTTCTTTTGTTATGCCAATTTTTACTATTTGAAATTTATCCTTATTAATAGCTCTTATAACAGAAGCTGCTGACATCAATGAAATCGAATGTTCTCCGGAACGTCCTCCAAAGATTATTCCTATTTTTTTCATATAAAAATCTCCTTTTATTGCCTACATTCATTTAACAAACGTGTTAAATGTTCTTTGTCAAAATGATATTTTTTTTCACAAAACTGGCAAACTAATTCTGCCTGCCCATCTTCCTCTATTATATCCTTTAAATCTTTTTGTCCAATGCTGATTATTACTTTTTCCAATCTTTCTAATGAGCAGTCGCAATTCCAGCCAAGCTCTCTGTATTCCAAAGGTTCTACTTGATATTCTACCGGTAATTTTATGAAAATATTTTCCAATAAAGCTAAAATCACTGCTTCGGGTGTTTTTCCTTTTGAATTGGCAGTAATATCTTCAAGCATACCACTTATTGGCGGCATTTTATCTAAAAGTTCTTCCAATGCATCCACAGACTTTGGATCTGCTTCCGGCAACATTTGTATAATCATACCTCCTGCTGCAATCACGCTTCCATCCACATCAATCTTTTCTGAAAGGGCAACTGATGATGACTGCTGCTCTGATATAAAGAAATATGCTGTTAAATCGTCTGCAACTTCACCGGTAACAAGGCCTATTTTTCCAATGTATGGCTCTTTTAATCCTAAATCCTTAATTACAGTTAATTCACCAATTCCCATAGCACCACCAACATCAAACTTACCATCTCTAAGAGGTAATTCTATTTTAGGATTGGAAATATACCCTTTAACACTGCCATCACCTTTAGCAGTTGCCAAAATCTCTCTTGCAGGTCCATCGCCTTTGAATTGTATCGTAAGCTTATCTTGTTCATTCTTAAGAAGTAATCCCATGAGCCCTGCACCTGTTAATACTCTGCCCATTGCAGCTGTGGCAAGAGGCGAGGTATCATGGATTTTTCTTGCATCTTCAACCATAGTTGTAGTAATCGCAAGATATACACGAAAAGATTTACTTTTATCTATTGCAATCAACGCCTTGTTCATTATATAAGGTCTCCTTTAATTATATTCATTTTCTTTTATTTTAACAATGTTAATATGTTAATATATTATATCATGTCTTTATATTCTGCAAGCCACTTATAACTATTAATTATATAAAAATCACTCTGCCCATTACTTCCTTTGGATTAGGCAAAGTGATATATATTTTTTTAATTCTTTTTTAATATAAACTCTGTCAATTCTTTTTTCATTTCATTAATGATATAAACAGATTCCTCATTTGTTTCTCCTTTTGATGATAGATAAACTTTCAATTTTGGTTCTGTTCCTGATGGACGTATTATGAAGCTACTTCCATCTTCTAATACGTATTCTAAAACATCAGCTTTGGGGAGATCTATAGGTTTTGTTCCTACAGCTAAGTCACAATGTCCGCTGCTACCTAAAATCCTGCGAACTGATGTTTGATAATCGGCTATCTGCACAATTTTTTTGCCAATTAATTGTAGGCTGAGTTTTTCTTTGAATCGGTTCATAATATCCGACATCTCTTTCATACCTGCCGCACCTTCAAACATAAATTCAATAAGATCATTTTTGTAATAGCCATACTGCTCATAAAGCTCTTTCAATCTATCTATTAATGTTTGGCCTTTTGATTTATAATACGCAGTCATTTCACATATGAGCATGGACGCATTTACCGCATCTTTGTCTCTCACATATGATCCTGATAAGTAACCATAACTTTCTTCAAAACCAAAAATAAATCTGAAATCTTCTTCTTTTGATTCTAAAATTCCAATTTGCTCGCCAATAAACTTAAATCCTGTAAGTACGTCAATCATTGAAACTTCATAGTGTCTTGCCACATCATCTGCCATTTTACTTGATACTATTGTTTTCATTGCAATGGGATTTTCAGGCATTTTTTTATAATTTCCCTTTGCATCAATTCTTCTTTGACAAATAAAATCAAGTAATAAAATACCCACTTCATTTCCCGTAATAAGTCTCAACTCATCTTTTCCTTCATTGGTATGTCTTACTGCAATACCAACTCTGTCACAATCGGGATCTGTAGCTAACAACAGGTCTGCATCTTTTCCTAATTTCTTGCACAAAGAAAGACCCAATTCCAAGGCTTCTTTCTTTTCAGGGTTAGGATAAGGACATGTAGGGAAATTTCCATTAGGTAATTCTTGCTCTTTTACTATGGAAACTTTTTGTACTCCAATCATATGTAATATTTTTCTTACCAGCAAATTTCCAGTTCCATTTAAAGGAGTATATACTACTGAAAGATTTTCACAGCCTACAGGTCCAGTACTTTCTTTTTTTACTCTTTCCAAATATTTGTCTGTAACTTCATTGGGAATCATTTCTAATTGTCCATCACCCATTTTAACATCATTAAATATATCAATTTTTTCTATTTCATTATATACCTCTGCTGCTGCCTTAAGGGTCATCTGGCACCCTTCATTATTGTATACTTTATATCCATTATACTTTGCAGGATTATGACTTGCTGTTACCATAATACCTGCCACGCATTTATAATATCTTACTGCAAATGAAAGCGCCGGTGTAGGCATTAATTGTGAATAAAGATATACTTTAATATTATTGCCCATAAGTACCTTTGCTGCTTCCATTGCAAACAAATGTGAGTTAATTCTGCTGTCATATGCAATGGCAACAGAAGGGATATTATCTTTATTTTCTGAATCAGCCTTACTGTAATGTTTATTAATATAATTAGCTAGACCTTGTGTCGCTCGTCTTACGGTATATATATTCATTCTATTGGTTCCGGCTCCCAAAATTCCACGAAGGCCGCCGGTACCGAATTCTAAATCTTTATAAAAGTCCTCATAAATTTCTTCATCGTTTTTTAATAATAAAAGTTCTGATCTCAAGTTATTATCTAAATCTTCATAATCTAACCATCTATTAAATTTTTCAATAGCTTTTTTCATAATCTTCCCTTTCATACGGAATAAAATCCAATATATATTCTAATTATTAATTCCGCTCTTATTGTACCATATATTTATTTTAAAGGAAAAAGAAAAGTGACCCCTTAAGGTCACTTTTGTTCTCTAAGGTATTATAATTTAATTTATTTTCTATCTAGTTCATCAATTAATTCTAATGATTTAAATTTTAATTTTAAAGTTACAGGCTTTCCATCATTTTTTAAGATCACATCATATTTCGCATCAATACAATCAGTATTAATTGCAGTTTCAGGGTTTGCTTCAGTTGGCTGTGATACACCGATTAAGCATAATGGAGGGAATAGCACACACCACCAGTTTTGACCCTTGCCTTCTCCGATTATAAGATTTAAAGCTTCATAATTTCCGGCAGGAAAAGTTACATCTCCATATGTCTTTTCCGGAATCCAGCGTACTCCAAGTTCAGCCTTTACTGTATAATCATAGCCATTCTCTTTTACGATTTCTTCTGCTGCTGTTTCTATATCCTTTAAATTTTCTTTTATGTACTCCCTGGATTGTTCAATATTTAAATTGGCAATATCAGAATTTCCATCATGCCTTGCCATAGCTTCTACAGCTAAATCTTTGTTTACTTTAACCAATACGCCATCTCTGACTTTTAATTTTAATGCCTGATCTTCTTTAGTATCGCTATTTGCGATAACATGAAAACGAATAAAATCTTCATTGCTCAATGAATTTTGTTTATTGTAAACATTCCAGCTGGTATATAAAAGTATTGTTATAATAACTAATGCAAATATTATAATTTGCTTTCTCCTAATCTCCATAAAAATCCTCCCCACAGATTGTTTTGTTATTTTAAGTTTTACCAAGAAGAGGTTTTTTATACAAAAATAATTGAATTTTATGCAATACTTTAAATTTAATAATTTTATAACCTTTACTAATGACTCTTTGATACGATAAGTAGTTTTGTTCCCGGTTTAATTTCATTGGCATATTCTAATTCATTTATTTTTTTAATTTCATCTATTGTAGTTCTATATTTTTTAGCGATTTTCCAAATATTATCTCCGTCTCTTGTTATATATAATATAATACTAGGTGCTGTATGGTCTCCCTCTGGCATTTCAATAAAGCTAACATTCTTAATAAGTTTATGCTTTTCTTCTTTTGACACGGTTGTGGTTAAAGCAATTCCTGCATTTACTTCTATCTGTCTATTATTGATTTTATCAAACCAAATATCTTTTAATGTAAGTTGATTGCTGCTTTGCATATCCGGTTTTGCTCCCGGTATATCGATACTGCTTCTAAATGGTATTTCCTTTTTTAAATTAAATGCAGTTTTGTTCTCATCCTCTGCAATACAAATAAGATTAATAGTAGCTAATCCTTCAACAATACTTTTGCCTTCATCTACTATTGAATTTGTTTCTTTAATATCTCCGGACATATATGCAATTCGATCCACCGCACCATTTTTTTCAGGAACATTGATTATCTCCCTTACGGATACTTCAGAAGCACCGCTGCCGCTCAGGGACATGAGACCTAATTCTTCAGTCTCATACTGTATATCTTTTACGTTATGATATACATCTGTAACAATTTCCTTTTCTATATTTTGATAAAGCTCTACTGATGTATCAATTATGGATTCAAGATCAAAACTTGTTGCTTTTCCGTCCTCACTTTCTTTTTTAGCTAAACTAAAGCTATTTATATCAAAATCAACCTTGCTTCCCACTAAATTTTTACTTTCTGTATCTATATCATCTGATAGTTTTATAAATTGAGTAAATTCTGTCTTTCCTTGGAACAGAACAGGTTCAAGTGGAATTTCTGCACTTTCTTCGCTTGATTTTAAAGATTCTTTTTGTGATTTACCTAAATACATAACATTACAATAAATAGATGCGTTAATTACTGCTTTTTCTTTTGATATCTGTTTATGATTTTCTACTACATTAATATCTGATTTTAAAATTGTATCAATTTCGGGCATGGACTCTTTTAAAGCTAATTCTTCTTTGACTTCCATTGTCTGAGATTTTCTTAATGCCACGTCTGTAACACGAATTTTTTCTTTCAACATTTGAACTTCTTCGCCTTTTACGCCTTCGAAAAGATCTACGTCCAAATTACCGTATTCTTTTAACCCTAACGTAACTTCAGATTTTATTCTGACTTTACGTTCATTAATAACTATATATTCAATACTGTCAATTTGTGGTGTTATCACAAGATTTGAGTATGGTGCGGCTCCTACATTACATTCGCTCTTAAACGGAAGCTTTGATTCAATGCTTATAATCTGATCTCCATTATCACTTGTATCAGGAAGATATAGTGTCTCTACAACTAAATCACCTGTAACTTTTACAGAATCGGCTCCATTTTGGCTTACTGAAACTTCTTTTTCCGATAATTTAATTTTTCCATCTACTGCAAGTACTGTAGATAAATCAGGTTTAACATCCGGTACGAGTATATCTTCTTCTATGTATACCTTTGTTTTCGGCTTATCTTTAATATCTACAAGTTTTAACTTACTGCTTTCTAATGATCCAACCAATGGAATAATTTTTACCGGTGCTACCTTACTTGGAGGCGCTGATACCGGAACAGCCTCTGGCTCTTCTTCTCTTGGAGGTGCTGATGCCGGAACTTCCTCTGGCTCTTCTTCTCTTGGAGGTGCTGATACCGGAACTTCCTCTGGCTCTTCTTCTGAATTTGAAACTGTATCAGCTGTAGTTTCTTCCATAGATTCTGCATCTTTTGGATCTTCAGCTTTAATACTCTCCACAGGTTCAGGTTTTATTGTCTCTTCTGCTTCTATTTCTTCTTTCGGCATTGCCGCCATTGTTTTTTCCTCTTGTATTTCTTCTATGGTTTCTACCTTAGCTGTTGCTTCTACATTATTTTTTTCTTCACGTTCTGCTATAACTTTTTCTGCTGTGTTAATTTCTTCTATAGGTTCCGGCTTTTCTTTTTCTTCTACTTTTATTTCCTCGTCTATTTTTATTTGTGATATTTTTTGCGGCATCAATTCTATTTCTTTAATTGGTTCTATTTTTTCATTTACAAGTTTCTCCATTGAAGGAGGAGAAACAGAGGCAATATTGTTACTTAAATTCGAGTCTAGATTTAAAGCTGGAATTTCATGTTCTTTTATAACCGACTCTGATGCACCTAAAATTCTATCGTAAGCTGTTGGGTCAAACTGATCTGCTTCACTATTATCTATATCTGGTGCTTCCCGAGCGGGTTTTAATGCATAATCAGGAATATTTTCATACTCAAATGGTTTTTTTTCGTATGTCATGGTTATTTCCCCCTCTATTTTACCTAAAATCAATTGTTACAGTGTATTCATCAAAAAGGCTTGTTATTCCATAAAAAAATGAAACAGCAATATAACTTTGCTGTTTCATTGTAATTTTCCCCTTTATAGGCATAAAATTTTATTCGAAACTTTCATCTTTTAATATCATTTCTTTTAATTTATCAATATGATTTACTGCTCCAAATCTTGCAGTTTCCTCTTCACAATTTAAAATTGCGCTATAAATAATTTTATGTTCTGCAGGCATTTCTTCTGCTCTTTTAAAATCTTTAAAATAGATATACCTAAATCTTAGAACTAGTTCTTGCAATTGTTCTACCATATGCATAAGATAATTATTTTTGCAACATTCTACTATATAATGATGAAATCTCGTGTCACTGCTGATCATTCCTGCCATATCTCCTGCTGCTACTGCCCTGTCAAAATCATCAGAAATAGATAAGAGAGTTTGTTTTTCTGTATCATTCATTCTGGTAGCTGCAAAATAAGCTGCAAGACCTTCTAAATTACCCCTAACTTCAAGAATGTCTACCATATCTTTGACAGAAACTTCTGAAGCATAAGCACCTTTTCTCGGCTCAATTGTAACCAATCCTTCTTTTTCAAGTTTACGAATGGCTTCTCTTATTGGTGTCCTGCTTACCCCCATATCTTCTGCCAGTTCAATTTCCATCATCCTCGTTCCAGGCTTAATTTTCCCTGTTAAAATTAAACTTCTTAATTCTTCGTATACGATTTCTCGTAGAGGTCTGTGACTTTGTATATCAAAGTTTAACATAAAATTTTCTCCTTTCTGTTTATAGCAATTTGACTAAAAAGGTTTCATCATTAATCTCTTTTAATTTACTATATATTCTTTTTGCCTTATTCTTATTGAAATATAGAGAAAAAACTGTTGGACCACTACCGCTCATAAGTGCTTTATGTCCTTTTTGTATCTCTTCAAATTTGTTCTTTGTATACACAATGACAGGATACTCTTTTAAGCTAACACTTTCAAGTACATTTATCAAATTTTTCGAAATTTTATAAAAATTGTTTTCTTTTAAACCTTTAACGAGTTGGTTTGTGTTTGGTCTTTTAGTAATTTCATTTAATTTAAGCTCTTTGTATACTTTAGCAGTTACTACACTAATAGGAGGTTTTGAAAGCACTACCCATGCAGCAAGCCCATTTATTACTTCAAGCTTTTCACCTATTCCCGACGCTATGGCACAAGTCCCTATTTTTCCTTCTTCTTTCAAAAATTCCAAATTTGTATTTAAAGCAGCTTGTCCCATAATGCAAAAGGGTACATCGGCTCCTAATTGTTTTCCTAAATCCATAAGATCTTGAATATTTAAATTTAAGTTCCAAAGTTTGGATAAGGCATGAATTACCGCTGCTCCATTTGCACTACCTCCTGCAAGACCAGCTGCCACAGGTATTTTTTTATCTATATCTATAGTTATGATTCCTGAATCTCTCTTATATTTTTCACACATCAATAAAGCTGCTTTATAAGCTATATTTTTATCATCTGTAGGAAGGTATTCTAAATTTGTTCCTAATTTAATTATAATATTATTTTTTTGATTTTGTAAGTTTTTATCATCTGAAAATTCTAAATTTTCGTAATAAACTTTTACCGTATCATATAAATCAATTTGCTGCATAACCATAAGTACTTCATGATAGCCATCGGAACGTTTTCCTAATACATCAATAGATAGATTAATCTTAGCATAAGCTTTTAATACAATTGAGTTCATATTATTCCCCTTCTTGCAAAAAGCGGGCGAATGACTTCGCCCACTTTATAATTTTATTTCTCTTATTTTTTCTTTTTATTTTTATTCTTTCCCGTCATATTTTTAGGATTTGTACTTTTAGATTTTCTTTTTTCTGCTTCTGCTTTTCTTCCTGTTATATAAGTACTTCCTGTCTCCGAAATAGGCTTTGCCCTTTTAACTCTCTTTACATTAGGGTCATTATTTTGTTGTGCCTGATTTTCTTCTTCTATCTCTATATTTTCAGAGCTTCTTTTAGCTCTTCTTTCTCTTTTATCTTTCTCTTTTTGAGTTTTTGCAACTATTGCTTCAACTGATTTCCCTGTTTCTTTTGCTACTTTATAAGGGTTAACTTTGTCAGCTTCATTCTTTTCTTCTTCTTCTTTTTTCATCTGCCTTTTCATAGCCCTTGAGGAAAAGAATAACATAGCTACAACCATTAGACCCATTATAAGCATATTTACATTCATATCTGTTTTTGTATTTCTTGTTTCAAAATTAATAATAACATCTTCGCCAAGTTTATCTCCATTTGATGATTGAAAATCACCGGATAGAGTAAATGTATACTTTGAATTTTGCTCTAAGTCCTTATCTACAATTACCAAAAGATCCTTTGGCTTTGACTCCGTATGTAGAAGTTTTAGTGAGATAGGTTTTTTATCTTTTCCTGTTAACTCCATACATGCCTTATTCGCCTTTTGTATATCTTCCTTTGCTACATCTTCATTAAAATGTAATTTAAATGCCACACCTATCGGCTGAAGCCCTCCTGTTCCATCTTTGGGATAGCTGTCAACAAGCTCAAGCCCTGAAGCAAAACATGCTGAACAGGAAAATATTACGATTAAAATTGAAAGGCTTAATATTATGCCTATTCTTCTCATAGTTACTCCTCCGATTTCTTCTTCCTTAGTTTTTTAAAAAAAGTTTTCATTATCTCTTCACACTGTTTTTGTTTAATTCCGGTTTCTATTTCCACATAATGATTTAATCTATCATCTTGTAAAATATTCATAAGTGAACCGCACGCCCCTGTTTTTTTATCCATAGTACCAATATACACTTTTTTTATACGTGAAAGGACAATAGCACCGGCACACATTGAACAAGGTTCCATAGTTACATACATATTACAGTCTAAAAGGCGCCATCCTCCTAAATTTGCAGCGGCCTCTTTAATTGCAATAATTTCAGCATGACTTGTTGGATCCTTCATAGATTCTGTTCTGTTATAACCTCTGCCGATAATATTTCCATCTTTTTCTATAATGGCTCCTATAGGTACTTCTCCTATTGAAAAAGCTTTTTCAGCCTCCTTTAATGCTTCCTCCATTAAAGATTCTTTATAAATATTCATAGCCTTTCAATTTTATCATATTAATTAAAATTTTTCAAATAAAATATTCTTTTATCAGCTCACGTTTCATATTATCTATTTATTATTATTAATCATAAGAATCATTAAAACTATGACAACAGCTGTCCAAGCATGTTTCAATGGTTCCCACCTCTCAGCAACGCTGTTTCAATCATAGGAACCATTATAACATGACAACAGCTTTCCAAACATGTTTCAATGGTTC
>NZ_KE384518.1:214934-276189 GCF_000426305.1 Anaerovorax odorimutans DSM 5092
TTTCCAAACATGTTTCAATGGTTCCCACCTCTCAGCAACGCTGTTTCAATCATAGGAACCATTATAACCCTAAAATATTTCCTGTTTTTCCATCAATCTCTATAATCCAATATCCATACGAATTCTTTCGCTCTTTTATTTGTTCTTCATTCTTACATTCCGAAACTTTTTTCATTCCCTTAATAGGCTGCCAGTATGTAAATCCAGACTCACCTGCATCAGGCTGTTCTTCATTTAAAAATCTGCCAGGTATGCCAAAATAATAATTCGTTACATCTCCTTTTTCATTAGCCTTTGCACCAAAAATAAAATGCCTGTATTGTGTGGAAAAATAATGGGCTCCTGGCGATACTATTGGTAATGATGCCACATTAACTATTTTTTTCCAAACTGCACCTGTTTTATCATAATCGAAAGGGCTGATATCTTCATAAAACTCTGCTACTCTACATGTATGTGCGCATGCATTCAATACAAATCTATTATAAAAATTATTATAATTGTTACTGTGAACATTTTTATTTTCCGTGTTATCTTTTATATTTTCATTTTTTGTTTGTAAGTTTTTTAAATCTTGGTTACTATCTTTTTTTTCTTGGCTGTTGTCTACCTTTTTACTTTCTTCTCCGTTTATATCCTTTTCTGTATTGTTATTAGCTTTTTCTTTGTCCTCATTTAACTTTACCCCTTCTTCCTGTTCTTCATCTTCATTTAATGCTGCTGCTGCTATGTCCTTTTGATCATATTTAAAGGGTTCAGCATCGCTTAATATGGTTCCACGAAGCACAGGGTGCAATGACTCTTTATCATCTACAGTTGAAACTGCTGCTACTATTGCCGCTGAATAATCATGTAATTGATTTCCTTTACCATCAATATTCAATGGCTGAAAACGAAAATAAGTTTCTCCGTTCCCCTGCCGATTTACTAATAATGTGCCTATTACGGTATGTATTGTTCTTTCATTTTTTGTTCCGAAAAAAATCAGTTTATATATATATTCACCTTTATTGTAATATCTTAGATTTTGAACAACACATCTTAAGGCTCCTTTATTATTACCTGTTTCTATTTTTAAATGTCCTTTTACAGGTACTGATTTAGCCGAAAATTCACTGGCTTGCTCTTCTAACATAATAAGAGATCGATTATATTTTACATAGTTCATAACCTATTTTTCCCCCCATCTCCTCTGTACTTTTATTATATTGCACAGTTATATTGATATTTTGTCTATAAATTGGTAATATAGATATATGATTTAGAAAGGAAAAGTATTCTGCTATGTATTTAGATATTATAATTTGTGTAATAATTATATTCACCATGGTTCAAGGTTACCGTCATGGATTTGTTTATACATTTCTTCGTATGGCTGGCTGGCTAATTTCTGTAATCTTAGGATTTATATGCTATCCTAAAGTTACGGAGTTTTTAAAAACCAAAACAAAACTTTACTCAGTAGTGCATGAAAAAATTTCAGATAATTTTTTAGAAAATACTTCATCGGCTGCACCAGATTCCTCTTCAACTGCCATACATAATTTAGAGGATCTACCGTCGGCTATTCATAATATTGTCAACTCCATTACAAATTCTATCACATCGTCTATAAGCGATGGGCTTGCCACTATTATATTTAACATCCTATGCTTTATAATTATAGTAATCGTTATTAAAGCAATTTTATTTTTCATTACCAGCTTATTCTCGAAAAAATCCAACGATGGTATTATGGGAGGTATAGACGGGATTCTTGGTTTAGTCATGGGAGGTATAAAGGGGCTTATAATAGTATTTGTTTTTCTTGCTCTGTTAGTTCCTATTACCAGCCTTTGGGGAAACACAGTCCTTTTGGATTCTCTTGATACTTCTATAATTGCAGATCAATTATATGATAACAACTTAATCTTTGTTATTATGAAGGATTTCTTGTAACTTGTAATAAATAATCAACTAAAGAATTTACTTATTATAAGCAGAAAGGAAACTAGTTTTGTCGAAAAAAAACAACGTTACATTAATAGGTGCCATAGGAATAGGAATTGGCGGAATGGTAGGCGGCGGCATTTTTGCAGTTTTAGGTTTATCCATATCTCTGTCAAAAGGAGGTGCACCCTTAGCTTTTGCCATCGCAGGATTTATCGCACTTATCACTTCATATAGCTATGCTAAGCTATCAGTAGCTTATCCAAGCAGCGGAGGTACAGTAACCTTTATGAATAAAGGCTTCGGAAGAGGTATATTCAGTGGTGGAACAAATAATCTTCTTTGGGTAAGTTATATTATTATGCTTTCACTTTATGCAAGTGCATTTGGTACTTATGCCTATACGCTTTATTCTATAACTGGAAAACATACTTTAGATCAACACATTTATGCGTCAGCTATAATTATTTTGGCTACAATAATAAATTACTACAATGTAAAAATAGTGAGTAAAGTTGAAACTTTGGCAGTCAGTATAAAAATGATAATTCTTCTTATCTTTGTTGCTGCCGGTGTATATGGATTGTTTTTTTCAAATAATCTAAATCAACTTAGTACTGAAAATTGGCCCGATTTTTGGCATTTATGTATTGGAGGAATGGTAATATTCGTTGCGTATGAAGGAATGGAGCTTATTGCTAACGTCTCACCCAATATTGTAAATCCAAAGAAAAATATAATGAGAGCATATATTATTTCAACTGCAATTGTGGTGATTTTATATGTTGTTATTGTAATTGTAACTGTAGGAAGTTTAACTTTTTCAAACATAAAAAATGCCCAAGACTATGTTCTTGCAGAAGCTGCCAAACCTGTTTTAGGTCTCATAGGATTTAAGGTTATAGCAATAGCAGCTTTAATATCTACGTTTTCAGCTATCAATGCCACCATATATGGTGGTTCAAAGGTCAATTACCAGATAGCAGAAGATGATGAACTCCCTCATGAATTTACTAAGATATTTTTAAATCAGCCCATCGGTTTATTTGTAACATCGATTCTTACTTTAATCATAACTAATACGTTGGACTTATCCAGTATTTCAACTTCCGGTAGTGCAGGATTTTTATTGATTTTTATGTTAGTTAACACCGTAGCCTACTTAAAAAGAAAAGAGATTAATAATGTAACTTTTTTATCCGTGATTGGTATTATTTTCTGCGGAATTGCTTTTTTAGGGTTACTCTTTCAACAGTGGTATGCAAATCGCATTGGTGCTATTTTCGCCATATCTATGATAGCAGTAAGTTATATTTGTGAATTTATATTTAAATTAAAAGAAAAAAATAAGAATATAACAAATTAAAATAATTAATTTCATAATAGATATCTTGAAAAAAGTAAGGTACTGTGTTATGATGAAAAGCGATTTGTTCCTGTAGCTCAGCGGATAGAGCGTCGGTTTCCTAAACCGTGCGTCGGAGGTTCGATTCCTCTCAGGAACGCCAAATTATAAGCTGCATTTTTGCTGGTATAATCCAATAAAAATGTGGCTTTTTTTATATCTTTGAATTTATTCTTGTGAATGACATATAATAATGGTACAATAATCACGTAATTATACCATGAAAGGAGCTGAAAATTATGCCTAAAATTATTCCAATTCGAGAACTAAAAAACACTAGTGGAATTTCTCAAATGTGTCAGGAAGCTACAGAGCCTATATACATTACTAAAAACGGTTACGGAGACATGGTTATTATGAGTCAAAAAATGTATGAAGAAAGATTATTTATGCTTGATGTATATAAAAGGTTAAATACAGCTAAAACTCAAATAGAAGAGGGCAATGTGCTGGATGCAGATAGTTCATTAAAAAGTATAAGAGAAAAATATAATGTATAAACTGATAGTTACAAAATCTGCTCATGAAGATTTAGATAATATTATTTCTTATATTGCTCTTCAACTTTCAAATCCAGCGGCAGCTACTAACTTTGTCAATGAAATTGAGAAATGTTATGATAACTTGAAAAGAAATCCGTTAATGTATGAATTATGCTACAACATGTTTTTGGAAAACCAAGGTTATCGTAAAGCTACTATTAAAAATTATGTATTAATTTATAAAGCAGATGAATCATCTAAAGAAGTTATTATTTATCGTTTTTTCTATGGAGGCAGAGATTATTTAAAACTAATATAAATCATTGTTTTTAATTGTAAAAATTACTATGCATTTATTTTGTACTAATTACACAATAATTTTAACGTTTATGAATAGTCTATAAAATACTAAAAAAGGATTTTGGCTACCAAATGGCTACTAAAGACAAAAAAGAGGATTTTGATCCTCTTTTTATTTTCTAAGTATTCATACAGTATAGTCAGCCGTTTTTACTTTCATTAACTATAAATAATTTTTATTCATTATTTCCCAAGCAAAATATTGGAGGCGTAATTAAAGTGCTATTTCCAAGTGAACCGGTTAACTGAGATACTTGATTAGCCCTATTTAATGTTTCATCAGAATACTCTTTCAAAGCCCTTTCTACATATTGATTTAGTGAGATGTTTTCTTTTGCTTCAAATGTTACCAAGTCATTAATTCCATGAATAGTTCCAAAGAATACTCTGTCTTCTGCACTAATATTTATAATACCTACATAGCCTTTGTACTCCAAATAATTTTTCATGATACTTCCCCATTTCTTTTTAAACTATCAATTAAAAGTTTAACCACATACGATTATTATCAATACCTAAAGATTTTACTAATGTTAAATTTTTCTTTTCATTCTATTTTTTCTTTATGTAAAAAATATAGTATTTTTTCTGCATCTTCTTTTTTTATCTTCCATTTTGTAGTATCAGTACGTTGAACAAAACTATAAGATGGTTTTTCTTCTAGAATATAAATATGAATAAAATTATAATTACCTTTTAACGCAATTACAAAATTTCCACTTTTACCATGCTCAAATGGAATATATGGAGCACCTCTATATATTTTTATGTTTTTTAGAATTTTTATTAATTCTTGTTCCTGCTTGTTGTTAATTTTAATTTCTTGTTCACTACCCTCTATAGTAATATTTACTTCATCTTCGTTAACAATATCTAAAGATGCTGGAATAAAAGTATATGCAGACCAAGTTATAAAACCTATGAGCATAATAAAAAAAAGAATCTTGTTTTTTAGAATTTTATAAAATTTCATATTTTTAATTAAAAAGAATTATTTGTATTGTATATTTTTCCTTTTACAAATTCACACTTCATTACGCTAATTAAAATCGCATAAGGTCCAGGATTAGCAGAATGTGGTGTTTTATAAATTTTATTATTATCTTGTTTTACATTAACTATATTGGACTTCTTATTTATAATATTTTTTGATTCGGCATAAACTCCTACTACACTACTCATGTCATATAGTCAATGTTAATAGTATACATAATATTCTTTTCATTTTTCTCCCTTACATAATAGTCTCTCGGAATCTCTAAACCTTGAATTCTTTGATCTTAGATTCCTTTTTTATTAAAATTCCCCACTTTTTTTAAAAAAAAGAATTAATTTTTCGATTTGGAGGAGATTTTTTATGTTATATTACTATTTATTAAATAAGCTTCTACGGGGTCCCTCATTTTATCAGTAATTGTAATCTTTGTTATTCTTTTTTAGGCCGTAGTTATTTTTTATAATTTAAGTTGATAATTTGTATTATATCATGACACAAGCTACCAAGCATGATTCAATGATTTCCACCTTGCAGCAACGCTGTTTCAATCATAGGAATCATTATATCTTAATTTTTATAAAAAAAATGTCTAAATTTGAATTTTTAATAAAGTTATTGTATTTTAGAATTATAATTCTAATTAAAAGTATGTGAGAATGAAATCGGAGAAGAATATTCTAATAGTAAAATTAGGGATAAAAGGGAAGTATTCATCAATAAAAGATTTGAAGTTAAAGTATTAAAAGTAACAAAAAGAAAAATAAATGATTTATCAGATATAACAATGGATTATAAAAAACTTGCCTTAGGAGAATCTAAAGGAAAAGGAAGAAATCCAATTACGCAATAGAATTTTCTTTTAAAATGAAAAATGAGCAACAAGAATATGAACTTTTAAAAGACGAACAAATAAAAGAGCTTCAATTTAGTATTTTCCCTGAAAAATCATGTTATAATTATAAATAAAAAAGTGCATGTACTGTGATGAAATTATAATGAGAATTAATCTATTAAAATAGTTATCGTTTAAATAAGTAAAATAATTACTAAGGAAGAATCAACATCATGAAAACCATTAAAAAATTTATCAGCTATTATAAACCATATCGTTTTTTATTCTACATGGATATGTTCTGTGCTACTGTGGTATCAGCAATCGATCTTGCTTTTCCCTTGATATTCAGCTATCTCACCAAGAATTTTTTTATAAAAAATTCTATCACAGTTATGCAATATATCTGGTTCATTGGATTTGCTTTATTGGGGATTTACGTTATCAAATACTTCTGTCAGCGTTTCATTACATCCTGGGGACATATTATGGGAGCAAGAATGGAAAGCGATATGCGACGTGACCTCTTTTACCATCTTCAGCGCCTATCATTTTCATATTATGATAAAAACAACACAGGTGAAATGATGTCTAAGATAGTTTCTGATCTCTTTGATATTTCTGAGCTTGCACATCACGGCCCTGAAAATATTTTTATTTCTCTTTTAAAAATTATAGGTTCATTTATCATACTATTTACAATCAACCAATCTATGACGTTAATCCTTCTTTGCGTTACATTGTTAATTGTTGTGTTTTCAGTTTTACAAAATCTAAAAATGCGTGCAATATTCTATGATAATCGTGTAAAAATTGCAGGTGTCAACTCAAGTGTACAAAATAACCTATCCGGTATTCGTACTGTTAAATCTTTTGCAAATGAAGAAATGGAAAAGGAAAAATTCGACAAAAGCAATGTGGAATTTCTTAAATCAAAAGTATCAAGCTACAGTATTATGGGAAAATTTATGGCAGGTAATGCTTTCTTTGAAGGACTTTTATATATTGTTGTTCTAGTTGCAGGTGGTATATTTATAAGCAACGGTAAAATCACTGCAACTGATCTTGCGGTTTATGCTCTCTACATCAATATCTATATCAATCCAATAGAAATACTGGTTAACTTTACAGAACAGTTTCAGAAAGGTTATGCAGGCTTTAAGCGTTTTATGAAGGTAATAGAAACACAGCCTGAAATCATTGATCGCCCAAATGCACAACCGATAAAAGATGTCGAAGGTAACATACAATATAAAAATGTCAGCTTCAGTTATGAAGATGACATCAATATACTTCGTAACATAAATATTAATATTCCCGCAGGCAAGACAATCGCCCTTGTGGGCCCTTCCGGCAGTGGCAAAACAACAATTTGTTCTTTGCTGCCACGTTTTTACGATGTCTGCGATGGTCAAATCACAATTGACGGCAAAGATATCAGAGATATTAAACTCGAATCTCTAAGAAACGCCATTGGTGTTGTTCAACAAGATGTATATATGTTTTCGGGCAGTATTAAAGAAAATATAGCATACGGTAAACCTGATGCCACCGATGAAGAAATTATAGAAGCTGCAAAAAGTGCCAATGTTCACGAATTTATCCTTTCACTTGAGAACGGATACGATACTTTTGTGGGTGAACGCGGTGTTCGTCTCTCGGGAGGACAGAAGCAGCGCATATCAATTGCTAGAGTCTTTCTAAAAAATCCTCCTATCCTAATCATGGATGAAGCAACTTCTGCCTTGGATAATGAAAGTGAGCGTTATATTCAAAATTCCCTTGAAAAGCTCTCAAAAAATCGTACTACTATAGTTATTGCACACCGAATCAGTACTATAAGAAATTCTGATGAGATAATCGTATTGACAGATGATGGTATTAAGGAACGAGGTACTCATCAAGCCCTTATTAAAAAAGACGGTATTTATGCACGTTATTATAACATGCAGTTCGAAAATTTAAATTAAACAAATATTTCTGCTACAAAATATATGTAAAAATCATCTTTATATCTTGCATATGATTTTCTGTATGCAAAAAAGTCTGCAATTTTAATTTGCAGACTTTTTTATGTAAATTAGAATTTTTAATTAATATTATATTATCAAACTAACAAAAACGTAAATAATTTGCACATTTTTATATAAACTTGCCATCTTATGCAGTTATATGCCATTTTAGTTATAATTAGAATTTTCTAATTAGTTGTTATTAATAAAAAATCCACTGCTTAAATTTAATAAATCGGCAATGAATTTTTATTTAATCTCTTGTTCAAGGTTATTAAAAAGGTCACTTGCAAAGAAATCTTTTAACGAAATTTCCAAACCATCACAGATTTTTTTAATAGTGACTACCCCCGGGTTTTTACTTTTCGTATTCAGTATACTATATATAGTGGATGGTGAAATACCGGAGATATTTGCTAATCCATTAATTGCAATGTCTTTTTTCTCACATAATTCCACAATTCTATTTGCCACAGCTTCTTTCGCATTCATTTATTTTATTCCTCTCTTTAGTAATATATTCCATATAATTGTATAAATATATGCGATATATCGTGTAGGATATATCGTACATTTGTTGTTTGTATGCTATAATTGGGATATATCCCAAATTCAAAGAAAAGAGGTAATAGAAAATGAGTAGTTTAAAGAGTAAATTAGCAATAAAAAAATTAGCATTACAAAACGGCACCAGCGTTGAAGAAATCATAGATGAGATTAATTTTGCAATTGAAGTTGGTATGAATAACCCTGATAATTCCATACAGCAATATTGGAGAAAAATCCCGCGCAAAGGTACTAAACCAACCCCTGAAGAGTTAATATCATATCTTGCAAAACAAGTTGGAAAATAACTATTATAAAAATGAGGATTTATTCTTTACTTTTCTTGAATTTTTCCTCATTAACAAAGTTTTTTATATAACATATAAAATATACTTCAAAAACAATTATCGTGTCTACTTATATTTTAAAAAATATATATTATATTTACGATTTACAGGTATCTTAAAAAAATAACGTTTTCACAAATATAGAAAACGTTAATATTTAAAATTTATTACTATTATTATATGATTCTTCAGCATCGTTTAATTTTACAAATAAAATCAATAAAATTGCACCCTGAAAAGTTAAATCCTTACATAACTTTGGGGTGCGATTCACGAGCTAAATTATTTTATTTACAAGAAATTAATCCCTTTCTCTTTTACTCTATATTGTATATTTTTTAAAACCACGCCTCGTGTAATAATTTAACAGCCTCTGCAATTTCCTTTTCATTCATTGTTGCATAACCGATTAATATAGTCGGTATCTTTTTAATCTTACTTTTATCAACATAATACTTAGAGATTCCATATACTTTAATTCCCTTTTTTAAAGCAGATTCCACAAGCTCTTCTTCTGTCATACCATTTGATATATTTAACAGTAAATGCAAACCTGCATCTGCTCCCATTATTTTTATTTCACATTTTTGGCTCATTATAGTTTTTATTAGAAACTCTCTTTTTTTCTTATATATGGTTCTCATCTTGTTTAAATGTCGTTCAAAATATCCTTCTTGAATAAATGTGGAAAGTACTTTTTGATCTACTATTGGAACAGGACAAATAATAAATGATAGATATTCTTTGAATCTTTTCAATAAATGTTTAGGTAATACCATATAACTTACTCTTATAGAAGGTGAAAGGGACTTAGAAAACGCACTCATATAGATTACTTTCTCTTGCAAATCCAACCCCTGTAATGACGGTATAGGTTTTCCACTGTATTTAAATTCACTGTCATAGTCATCTTCTATTATATATCTATTGCCTGCTTCATTTGCCCAATTAAGAATTTGAATTCTTCTGTTTATAGACATAATTTCCCCAGACGGAAATTGGTGTGATGGTGTTATACATAAGATATTCGCATTACTCTTTCTTATTTCTTCCGTCATCATTCCCTCTTTATCAATATTTATTTCCTTAAAATTTGCATGGTTACTGCGGAATAATAAATTAAGTTTTTCATATCCTGGATTTTCAATACCAAAAATATTGTCTTTGTCAAATAACTGGATCAATATCTGAATAAGAAATTCTGTACCAGAACTTATTATAATTTGACTTTCTAAGCAATTTACACCTCTGGATTGATGAAGATATTTAGCAATACTTTTTCTTAAATCAATATGCCCTTGTATGTCTCCGGGCAGTATTATCTCTTTATCATATTCATTAATAACTTCTTTAGTAAGTTTTCTCCAGTTACTAAAAGGGAAGGTTTGTAAATCAACCCCATCATAAGAGAAATCATATTTAAGGTTACTCTTATCATCTTTATTTTCTATTTTTCCGATTTCTTTTGGTACATTTAATTTTATAATATTATCAATTTTAGAAACATAAAAGCCTTTTCTTTCTATTGATACAACGTACCCCTCTTCAATTAACTGATCATATGCAGTTTGAATTGTATTTAAACTCAATTTTAAATATGATGATAGCTTTCTTTTTGAAGGTAACTTTGTATTAAAAGGTATTTTCCCTGATTGAATTTCACTTTTTATAAATGAATACAGCTGTTGATAAACGGGGGTTTTACAGTCAGTATCAATGGTAAAAGTAAGCATATCCATAATTTATCTCCTTTTAATCTGGTACCATTAACTTTATATTTTCTGATACTTATTATGATATCAATGCTATATTATAATAACTTTTACAGGGACCTGTCAATAAATAACTTACAAGGAGAAACAAAATGAATACTCAATATGAATTAAATAAAAATTTAGCTCAAATGCTTAAGGGTGGTGTTATTATGGATGTAACAACTCCCAAGCAAGCTCAAATTGCAGAAAAAGCAGGAGCATGTGCGGTAATGGCTTTGGAACGAATTCCTGCTGACATTCGTGCAGCTGGCGGAGTGTCCAGAATGAGTGATCCTAAAATGATAAAAAGCATACAACAGGCAGTATCAATCCCTGTAATGGCAAAAGTACGTATAGGCCATTTTGCCGAAGCACAAATATTACAAGCTATAGAAATTGACTATATTGATGAAAGTGAAGTTTTATCTCCTGCTGATGATACATTTCATATAGATAAGACTAAATTTAAAGTACCTTTTGTATGTGGTGCAAAAGACTTAGGAGAAGCTTTAAGAAGAATAAGCGAAGGTGCATCTATGATTCGAACAAAGGGAGAGCCCGGTACAGGAGATGTTATTCAAGCAGTACGTCATATGAGACTTATTAATCAACAAATAAAACATATTCAAAATTTAAGAGAAGATGAGCTTTTTCAAGCTGCAAAAGATCTTCAAGTCAGCTATGAATTAGCTCAATATGTATATGAAAATGGTAAACTTCCAGTAGTAAACTTTGCTGCCGGTGGAATTGCAACACCTGCTGATGCAGCTTTAATGATGCAGCTTGGCGCTGATGGAGTCTTTGTAGGTTCAGGTATTTTTAAATCGGGTAATCCTGAAAAGAGAGCTCAGTCAATTGTAAAAGCTGTAACAGGCTATACAGATGCTTCTATTTTAGCTCAATTATCAGAAGATTTGGGAGAAGCAATGTTAGGTATTAATGAACAGGAAATTGAATTGTTAATGGCTCAAAGAGGTATATAGGAAGGTGTATACAATGAAAAAAAACATTGGTGTTTTAGCAGTGCAAGGAGCTTTTGCCGAACATATTAATACATTAAAAAAACTAGATATAAATACCATTGAAATAAGGAAAAAATCTGACTTAACTGAGAATCACATAGATGGCATAATTTTACCCGGTGGAGAAAGTACCGTAATGGGCAAATTAATTAATGAGCTTGGAATGTTAAATTCTTTAAAGAAATTTATTCAAGATGGATTACCTGTATTTGGAACTTGTGCCGGATTAATTTTACTTGCTAAAAAAATTACAAATGATGATAATGTTTACATAGGTACAATGGATATTGAAGTAAAAAGAAATGCCTATGGTCGCCAACTTGGAAGTTTTCATACTAATGGACAATTTGCTAAATTAGGTCAAGTACCAATGACTTTTATCAGAGCTCCATATATTGAAAATGTATCAAAAAATGTTGATATACTGGCACAAATTGATAATCATATCGTAGCAGCAAAGCAAAATAATATGATAGTAACCTCTTTTCATCCTGAATTAACATCAGATCTTAATATACATAAATATTTTCTGGATTTGATTTAACTTATTAAAAGCAAGCTTTGTTTTAAGAAAATTGATGTGACACCGATAAGTTAGACTTTGACTTTATAGCGTAGTAGCTTTTTAGCTGCTACGCTGTTTCTTTATGTAGCCAAGAGGTTGAATTTGTAATTTACTCTTTATCTTATACAATTTTATTTATATTTTAATCAATCTATATTTCCTTGGAAATCAAATATTTTTAAGGTTTAGAATTGTATTATTGTATTGTTTAGCATATATATAATATTCTTATGATCTATTCACAATACCCTTTCTCTAAATAATATTTTGCTTTCTTTTTTAATAAATCTTATTTTCATACCAAGTACCCTTCCAAAAAATCTTTAAACAAAAGCCTTTTTCTAATTTTATTATTAATATTTCTTTATTAAGTTTTTCAGTTTTACTATTATTTAGTCCATTTGATATATTACAACTTCTATTTTTAGAATATAGATTCTTATTAAGAAAATGCTTGTATATAATCCAAAGTAAGAATTTATTCAGATACTTCATTGAATTAATATGCTGATTATGTTAACTATTACTGTATTTTTTTCTTTTAGCATAAATCATCAATGTAATTGATTATATAAAGATAAGTTAATCTGAAACTGTAAGATAATATAGAAATGCATATTAAAGGTATACTTGGTTATATTAAAATGTATCCTTGGTTATATTATTTATAATAATGTAGTTTGTGTCTTGTCAGCTGCATTGACATGATATATGCTTTGTGCTATATTTACATTTAAGAATAAGGAGATAAACAAATGAAAGATATAATTGAAAGCATTAAAGAACTTAAAAATAAACGAGATGCAGTAATACTTGCACATTATTATGTAAACGATTCTGTACAAGCAATAGCAGATTATGTTGGTGATTCCTATTATTTAAGTAAATTAGCTGTAGAAACCCCACATGAAACAGTCTTACTTTGTGGAGTTAGGTTTATGGGCGAAAGCGTTAAAATATTAAATCCAAATAAAACTGTAATAATGCCTGATTTATCTGCTGATTGTCCTATGGCTCACATGGTTAATGAAGAAAAGATAAAACAGGTTAAAAACAAATTTGAAGATTTAGCAGTTGTTTGCTATATAAATTCCACTGCTAAAATAAAAGCCCTTTCCAATGTTTGCGTAACTTCTTCTAATGCATTACAAATAGTCAAATCATTACCACAAAAAAATATATTTTTTATTCCGGATAATAATTTAGGAAGATATATTGCTCATTTATTACCCGAAAAGAACTTCATTTTTAATGAAGGATTTTGTCATGTTCATACTAAAATGAATAAAGATAACGTTGGGAAATTAAAAAAATTACATCCTGAAGCAAAAGTTTTAGTTCATCCAGAATGTACAATGGATGTAATTGAACTTGCAGATTACGTAGGAAGCACTTCAGGGATAATTAATTATGCTAAAAAAAATTCCGATAATTCTTTTATTGTCTGTACAGAACATGGAATCAACTATGAATTAAAAAAGGAAAATCCTGAAAAACAATTTTATTTTACAGAAGAAATTCCAACTTGCATTGATATGAAAAAGATTACACTGAAAAACATAGAAGAAGCACTGAAAACTATGGAAAATAAAATTGAATTGGATGAAGATTTAAGAATTAAGGCTGAAAAAGCTTTGAAAAAAATGCATGAACTTGCTGAATAATGAAAGAGAAAAAAAGATGGATAAAACAGATGTAATTATTGTAGGTACCGGAGCTGCTGGTTTATTTTGTGCTCTGAATTTACCTGAAAACTTAACTGTTCGTATGATTACAAAAGATGAAATTGAAAACAGTGATTCTTACTTAGCTCAAGGCGGAATAGCAGCATTAAGAAACTCTGATGATTATGATAACTATTTTGAAGATACTTTAAAAGCCGGACACTATAAAAATAATAAAGTTTCCGTTGAAGTAATGATTAAATCATCGCCTGAAATTATAAACGAATTAATTGAATATGGTGTTGACTTTGACCATACCCAGGATGGTTTATCTTATACTAGAGAAGGTGGTCATTCTCAATATCGAATTCTTCATCATAAGGATATTACAGGTAAAGAAATTACCAGCACATTATTAGAAAGAGTACGAGAAAAAGAAAATGTAAAAATAAGTGAATATACAAAAATGGTGGATATTATTGAGGAAGATAATATTTGCAAAGGTATAATTGTCAAAAATCAACATAAAGAATTAGAAGCTCTTTATGCTAAAATAGTGGTCTTTGCAACAGGCGGTATCGGCGGATTATTTAAACATTCCACAAATTTCAAACATATATCAGGTGATTCTCTAGCCATATCAATTATTCATAATATAAAACTACAAGATATAAATTACATTCAAATTCACCCTACTTCTTTATATTCAAAAGAAATGGGAAGAAGATTTTTAATTTCAGAAGCAGTACGTGGTGAAGGTGCAGTTCTACTTAATGACAAGGGTGAACGTTTTGTAGATGAACTTCAGCCAAGGGATATTGTAGCTTCTGCCATTAAAGAAGAAATGAAAAAAGATAATACAGAATTTGTAAATTTATCTATGAAGCATCTAGATATGCAAACTATAAAAAAAAGATTTCCCAATATTTATAAGCATTGTCTGGAAGTAGGCTATGATCTTACAAAGGAAAGTATTCCCGTTACTCCTGCACAGCATTATTTTATGGGAGGAATAAAGGTAGATTTAGACAGTAAAACTTCTATGGAAAATTTATTTGCTGTAGGTGAAACAAGCTGTAATGGTGTACATGGGCAAAACAGACTTGGCAGCAATTCATTATTGGAAAGTCTTGTATTTTCAAAAAGGGCAGCAAAATATATCAGTAATAATATAAAATCAATAGATTATCCTCAAGTAAAAATTGATTTATCTAAATACGACTATGATAATTTAAAGTCTAAATACAAACAGCTTATTTTAAATGAAATAAAAAGGAAGGATAAGAAATTCTATGAACAATGGTGTAACAATGATAACTAATTTAGATGATTATATTCTGCGGGCTTTAAAAGAAGATATTACAAGTGAGGATATTACAACTAATGCAATAATACGTAATAAAAATAATGCAAAAGCTGATCTGATATGTAAGCAAGATGGTGTAATTGCAGGACTTAACATTTTTAAAAGAGTCTTTGAACTTTTAGATCCTATTTCTGATTTCAAATGTTTTTTTAATGATGGAGATATAGTAAAAAAAGGAGATATTATTGGATTTATTTCAGGTGATGCCAGCTGTATTTTATCAGGAGAAAGAACTGCTTTAAATTATTTACAGCGCATGAGCGGGATCGCTACACTTACTAAGGAATTAGCTGATGAATTAATAGGATATAATACTAAACTTCTTGATACAAGAAAAACTACTCCTAATATGAGACCTTTCGAAAAATATGCAGTAAAAATGGGCGGAGGTTATAATCATAGATATAATTTATCAGATGGTATTTTAATAAAAGATAATCATATTTGCGCAGCAGGTGGTATTAAAGAAGCAATAAAACTAGCAAAAGAGTACGCTCCTTTTGTACGAAAAATTGAGATAGAAGTTGAGGATTTGGAAAGCTTAAATTTAGCTTTAGAGGCAGGAGCTGATATTATTATGCTTGATAATATGGACGATGAAACAATTAAAACATCAGTTGAAAGAATTTCTGGCAGAGCACAAACAGAATGTTCAGGAAACATTACAAAAGGAAGACTTAAAAAAATAGCTGAAATGGGAATAGATTATATTTCAGTGGGCGCACTTACCCACTCTGCACCTATTTTAGATGTATCCTTAAAAAATTTGAAGTTAAGTAATAAATAACAATTTATTTTAAATTGACATTACCCTGTTGCAAAATTATACTTAATATAAGAATGGGGTGAGTTTTTGGAAAATAAATATGAAAATAAAGCAAAAGTATTCAAAGCTTTATCAGACCCAAACAGATTAATGATATTAGACATGCTATCTTCTGAAGAATTATGTGCTTGTAAAATTTTAGAAGAATTTAATATTACACAGCCAACTTTATCTCATCATATGAAAATTCTTTGTGAATCGGGTCTGGTAAATGGTAAAAAAGAAGGAAAATGGATGCATTATACTTTAAATGAGAATAAGTTAAATCAAATTAATAATTTTTTTAAAAAATAATTTTAAATTTTTACCCTTTATAATTTTATATAAAATCTTGTATATTAAAAATTTTTACTATTTAAAATATCCTTACAAGAAAATCATATAATTTTATAAATGGGTTTTTTGTTTCTCATAATATCTTTTACAATGCTAATACGTGATATATTTTGCCATTCTTGTTCGTTGACCATTTATACTTTAAGGTATATAATCTTTATTAATATACTCTTTAAGCTTAAGAAAGGATTACATAAAAATGTTAAAAGAAGCTTTAAGGTCAGTTTGGGCAGAAATTAATTTGAATAATTTAGATTATAATATAAAACAAATTAAAGAAAAAATCGGTTGCAATACTGAAATTATTGGTGTTGTTAAAGCAGATGCCTATGGTCACGGTTCTATTGAAGTTTCAAGAATTTTACTTAAAAATTGTGTTAATACTTTAGCAGTAGCTACCTTAAACGAAGCAATAATACTTAGAAACGAAGGCATTACTAGTACCATTATTACATTAGGAATAACACCTGATATGTACGTTAATACATTATTATCATATGATATAACACCAGTTGTGTCATCATATGACAATGCTTTATTTATTTCAAAGGCGGCCAATAAATTAAATAAAACATGTTCAATTATTATTGCTGTTGACTCCGGAATGGGAAGAATCGGATTTCTGCCTACTGAGGACAGTATTGAACAAATTAAAAATATTAATAATCTTTCTAACATTAAAATAAAAGGAATACTTTCACATTTCTCCACAGCTGATGAAATGAATAAAAATTACGCAAATCATCAACTTTCTGTTTATAATACCTTCTGGGAGAATTTGAAAAATTCGGGAATAGAAATAAATTTTAGAACTATGGGCAACAGTGCTGCTGTCATGGAACTTCCTTTGTCACATTTTGATGCTGTAAGACCGGGAATTATTCTCTATGGTTGTTATCCATCAAATATGGTTGACAAAAATCAGCTTTCTATAAAACCTGTTATGTCTGTAAAATCTAATATTATACATCTTAAAACACTGCCTATGAATTCATCTATAAGTTATGGAAGAAATTTTACTACAAGTAAAGAAAGTCTTATCGGTACCATAAATATAGGTTATGCAGATGGTTATCCTCGTGCTTTAAATGGTAACGGCAGAGTAATTGTAAATGGCGTTTATGCACCAGTCGTAGGGAATATTTGTATGGATCAATGTATGGTTGACGTTACCCATGTTCCCAATGTTAAACTTGGAGATGAAGTAATTATCATGGGAAGCCATAATGATTTAAGTATTTCGGCAGATGAGATTGCTGAAAAAACAAACACAATAAATTATGAAATTTTATGTAGGTTTGGTCAACGATTGCCGAAAATATATATTTAGAAAGGTTAAGCTTTATTATAAATAGTAACTATTTTTTACATAAGATTAACTTTAATAATTACTACAAAAAGTCCTTTTAAGGACTTTTTTTTAATGCAAAAATATACAAAAAATAAAATTGCTAAAAGGTAATCTTTTCTCTGGATGCATTAAAAAAACTTTAAGAATAGCAAGCTAATAAAAGTATCTGTATTATAATGGCTGAATAACATTGTCTTTGTATATTGACATAAATCAAATAAAGCTGTCAATATTATGATAATAAATTGGCAGCTTTATTAAGTTGTAAAATTAGTAAAGCAAGTATTTTTTTAACTTGTACCCCTTCCTTTCATTTTTTAATCGTATTAACATTTTGTTATCTATTAATTATTCTAAAATTATATTTGTAAATTCAATTTTTCCCTCCTGTATCTTAATAGAAAAATTTTTAATATCAGCATACATTTTTTCATTAAGTGATTTTTGAGCATTCGTAGTGTTTATATCTATTTCATAAGTATTTTTGTTAATATTTTTTATAATTGTAATTGGTATTTCTTCACTGGTAAATAATAGTACATTTAACGGTTCGGCCAACGAACTAAAATTAGTATTAATGGTTTCTTTCTCTAAAGCCTCACGAGTCATCTCCCCTTGATAATTATTATAAAATATTTCTTTAAAAACTTTATTTCCCTCATTAATATAATAATCTACTATTGTATCAGACTTTATGTAACCACTATAATTTATAGTTGCATTATTTTGGTCAGTATTACTTAACTTAAAAGTATCTAAATTTTGTTCTATTAAATATATTAACATTTGAAAAGGATCGTTTGCTTGTTTCGTCGATAAATGCATATTTTCAATTAGCTTTGTATCTAGGTTAATGGAATTTTCAAATTCTTTTTTTAAGATAATGTTAGCTAACGAATCTATTTTATAATTAGAGCTGTCTATATTAGAAGTAAATTTAGATAACTCAAATCCTTTTTCAGAAAACTTTTCATTTGATTTTACAAAAATTGTTAAATCTTGATTTTGAGTAATTGATATATAACTTCTATAGTAGGGATTTCTTTTTAAATTAAAATTTGCAAAAGAAGTTTTATCACCAATGCTCTCATTTTCAAATATTTCTCTATTTATTACATTGTATTTAATTGAATCTGCATCTTTAAATTGTTTTATAAAATCTTTTAATGTTTCCTCTTCTGCTGAAATTTCTTGTTTTTCAGGTATGTCAGAACATCCAATCAATAAGCTAAAACAAATAGAAATACATATAAATATAACTAAAATTTTTATTTTTTTCATTTAAAACCCTCTCTTTTCAGATTTTTCATTGCAAAACTTCACCTCTCTTCTTTTTAATTAACATATTTATTGATAAAAACAAAAAAATACTTAAGATAATTTATCTGTAGAAATAATTTTAACAAGCTAGCTTATCAAACATTAATTTTTTTAGCCTTTTAATGATATTATTTATTCATTTCTTAATCTCGTTATCAGTTGAGTACTAATTTAGTTAATAATTACTTGTATGTGTTTATATTAGCATATGAATATATATTTTATTGTCAAAACGAGTCGACAAAAAAATAAACAAAAAAGGCTTGCTATGGCATTTAATCTTACCAAAGCAAGCTTTTGTTTTGTTATTTACAGACTTTTTTCATTGTCTCTTTTTTCACAGTTTTCTTTTTTATATTCTCAAATCTCTTTTTTGTAGTTTCTTTACAGAAATTTATATAACTCCTTTTTAAAAAACTTTTATTAATAGTTTAATACTTATTTAACTATTTTAAAACCATTTTTCAAAGTATATTTTATTGTAATCATATTTTCTCCTGCTTGCAGTTCCATAGAATCACTGCTGTTTAAACAATTTGTAAATTCATACTCTTGCTCATAGCTGTATTCTGCAAATTTTACAGTCTCTCCAATATTTAGGTTTTCTATGGTTTCATAGTCATCACAAACTTTATCGCCATATTCAAATAAATGATGAATAACTAAGGTACATTCTTCTTCAGGAACAATCGGTTCTTCTGCTGCTGGTTCTTCTACTGCCGCCTCTTTATCTTCAGAATCCTCTGTATCTTTATTTTCTATATTTCCTACTTCGCTGTCTTCATTATCTGAATCTTTAATTTGCGGTTCTTCTGTTGCCGCCTCTTTATCTCCAGATTCCTCTGCATCTTTATTTTCTATATTTCCGGCTTCGCTGTCTTCACTATCTGAATCTTTAATTCCCGGTTCTTCTGTTGCCGCCTCTTTATCTCCAGATTCCTCTGTATCTCCATTTTCTATATTTCCGGCTTCGCTGTCCTTATTATCTGAATCTTTAATTCCCGGTTCTTCTGTTGCCGCCTCTTTATCTCCAGATTCCTCTGTATCTCCATTTTCTATATTTCCGGCTTCGCTGTTCTTATTATCTGAATCTTTAATTCCCGGTTCTTCTGCTGCCGCCCCTTTATCCTCGGATTCCTCTGTATCTCCATTTTCTATATTTCCGGCTTCGCTGTCCTTATTATCTGAATCTTTAATTCCCGGTTCTTCTGTTGCCGCCTCTTTATCTCCAGATTCCTCTGTATCTTTATTTTCTATATTTCCAGCTTCGCTGTCTTCATTACCAGAAGAGTTAATTTCTGATTCTCCTGCAGTTGACTGCTCATCTGCAGCTTTACTGTCAGAAATTTTTATATCTGATTCTTTTTCCATATCAGATTCTGATGCAAAAGCGATTACTTGTATATTAAAAGACAACATAAATCCAACTAGTATAATACCAATTATTTTTTTTATCATAATTTTTACTCCTTTTTCTTTATAACATCCTAAGAATTTTTTAATTTTTTTCTTAGTGCTGTACCCAAAATTATTAACCCTACACCAAGGCCATAGAAAATATCTTTTCCAAATCCGCCTGTTATAGGAAGACTTCCTAATGGTATTTTCTCATCTTCTATGGTAATAGGCGACATATTTTGTTCTGTATTTGGATCTTCTATTATTGGTCCCAGTGGGACTTCATTATCATCAATATTTAATTCCTCACTATCATCAGAATCACTTGAGGTACTACCACCGCTGCCTCCACCGCCGCTATGTGAACGTTTCTCATTCTCTACAGTAAAGGTAAGCTCAATATTATCCTTTGTAAAATCACTTGCTTTAATATTCAGGACTTCTCCATTGGTAACATAGCCGGAAGGAGCCGCTGTTTCCTTTATTGTGTAATTTCCCCTTCTGATATTCTCAAATTTAGCTATTGCATTATCTCCTTCTGATATACTGCTTGCCACAATATTTTTATTTTCATCATAAAGTGTAAATTTGGCTCCTTTTAAAGGATTCCCTGCTTTGTCTACTTTAGATATTGAAATATTTCCTTTATATGCAATATTTTTTATTGTTGGAATATCTTTTACAGTATCACTAAAGCCTTTACCTGTAAAATATGAAACCTTTCCGTCTTTATCAACAACTGCCTTTATTACATTATCAGATGTATCTTTTAGATAACCTGTTGGCAATGCAGTTTCTACAATATAATAAGTCCCCATTTCCACATCTTTAAAAGTTACCGAACCGTTTTCCGCACTTTTTGATTTCCCTACTATATTTTTATCACCTAAAGCATCTTTATACAAGGTAAACTCTGCATCTCCCAGTGCATTTCCCAGTTCATCAGTCTTTAAAATCTGAATGGCTCTTAATAGAACCTTATTTGTAATTTCCACATCGACAGTTGCTTCTGTTAATGTATTTAGTTCAATTATTTTACTTGCAGAAGAATCATCAATTTCATATCCGATAGGTGCTGTAATTTCTACAAGCTTGTATTTACCTGATTTTAAACGCTTAAAAGTGATTTTTCCATCTTTATCTGTAACCTTTTTATATTTAAAAGTTTCAATTGAATCATCTGCTCCTGAAAGTTCATATAATTCAAATACTGCTCCTTGAAGAACTTTCCCTGTAACACCTTCTGCTTTCTTTGTTAAATTGATTTTTCCTGCTAAATTGGCCCATGCACCACCATCTGCATATTCAATTTTAACGCTTTCGTCTTTTGTAACAATCTCTGTTTTAACACCTTCTAAAGAAGCACTGTTATTTATCTCTGTTACAGTATCACTTGTGATTCTCGTTACCAGTTTAATTCTGTAAGAGCCATTTGTTTCCGGAAGTTTTATACGCAGTGTTTTGTTTTCGTAAGTAATTCCTTCCTGCACAATTGCCTGGTCAACTTCAGAATCCTTCGTCTCGTTTCCACCTGCATCCAGCTTCATTTTCCACATGCTAATAGCGTAATTATCTCCGTCCATTTTCGGCTCAAGATAATCCTCAAGCTTATCAATAACATAAACTTTGTCTAAACCATCCTTAACAGGCAGATTAATAGAATTTTTGTTTACATCAATTGTCCATACTGCATCACCTGTATATTTTCCTGAGCCATCTTTATCCAATGCCCCTGATTTGGATATAATATTATTTTTTATATAAACAGCTTCCCAATCACTTTGAGTATTAACAACAGTGCTTCCGCTTATTCCTGCCGTATTTCTTACAGTTATTCCCTTATTCTCTGCAAACAATTTATCTGCACCTTCGTCTGAAAGTTTAGTCTTTATGAGTATCACATATTTATCGCTTATCTTATTAAATTCAAATTTAATAACCTGCTCATCTTCATTTTTATTACTAACCTCTACATGTTTAATAAGCGCACTTACTTCTGTATCTGTAAGCTTATTTCCTTCTTTTTCAATTGTTGCTTTTCCATTGCCAAGGTTTACTTTACCGCCTTTATAAATTTCATAAAAATCATCTCCGTCAACTTTCCAGTATTTTGGAAGTGTATCTTCTATAATTCCGTTATCAATATCTAAAGAATTATGATTTACATAAAGTCTCCATGTGATTGTACGATCCACGTAATTATATGAGCCCTCATATTCTTTATCAAGCACACAACTATAATGATATTCAGATGCACCGGCATATAATCTATCATTGCTGTCTCCATAATGCAGGCAAGCATAATTGGTCATTTTATACTGCTGAGATTTACTGTTTATTCCATAAGCCTTTTTATCTGTATATTTAGTTTTTAAGTGTATTTTTTCAGTACTTGTTACATCTCCTAAATATATTTCTAAAATCTGAACTTCAATGGAAGAATCTAATTCTTTTGTAGTTACTTTATACTGCCCTTTTGCTGTAAATGAATCACTTTCATTGAGTGCATTTGCTGTTACCCCTTCTATGTTAAGAGTCCCATCAATATATCTTTGATTATAATTTACATTATCATACTTATATTTTTCAAATCCTGAACCATCTAGTAAAGTTTTTATATCACTTCCTTTATTACTAACAAAACTTACTTCGTCTGTATTATATGCAAAAATCTCAACAACTGTAGAGTTTTTAATTTCCTTACCGGCTTTATCTATTTCTATTTTCCAAGGCATTTCATTCTTTTTAAAATCATAATTACCATCAGTACTCTTTTTTATAAAGCCTGTGGATATATATGCCGATCTGTCTCCTGTTCCTATATCACTTGCTCCGCTGCCGCCTCCGGTAATGCTGGAGCCAACATCATTCCATGTAATATTTGCTTTATTTTTAACGTTTGCCTGAACCGTATCATCAAGCTTTGTATTTATCTTTATGACAACTTTTTTGTTTATATCTCCCAAATAAATCTTAACAGTCTGCCCTACTAAAGTATAATACTGTGGCTTTGTATTATCAGTTGTCAATTCTTTATCATCTATTGTAATGCCATTAAAAGTCATCCCAGAAGAAAGCGGTATATCTGTAACCACAACATCCTTTAATGTTGCCGAACTTTTATTTACAGTAATAGTCCAATCCACAGAGTGATTGTCTTCCTTATACTTGCCTTCCTTTGAAATTAATTCAGGCGTTACTTTTACTATAGCTGAAGCACTTGTAGTTGTGCTTGCATCTGATAAAACTGCCACGTTATTAACTTCAATGGGATTATTATTATTTTTAGCTAAATCATTAATCTTTGTTTTATATGTTATAGTTTGGACACCTGTGATGTCATTGTCAAATGTATATTTAATTGTTTTTGTACTGTCATCAAATTGAAAATTACTGGCTTTAAAGGCAGATGGACTAATTGTAAATGAATCCTTTATAAAAGATACCTTATCAGAAATAACATCTTCAAATACATATCCATCATACGTTTTATCTTCTTTACTAGGTGTAGCCTTTACAGTCCATAAAATCTCGCCATTTGCTATATCTGCTTCACCTTTTTTTTCTAAAGAAATATATTCCGGTTCAATCTCGGGTTTAACTTTAATAGTAAAAGTCTTTCCAAAAATAGTCATTACAACTTTATCTTCTGTAGTCTCAACTTTTTTTTCATCAAAAGTAAGTCCTGCTGAAAACCAGCCGCCTCTTCCGAAATAATCCTCATTTTCAAGTGCATCTGTAAACGTCAATGTAGCTATATTTTCAGAAACAGTTACGTTACCCAAAACGACGCTGCTGCCATCTGCTATTTTCATTATTATTTCTGTAGTATTGAGTTTAGAAAAAGTCAAATACTTAGGTAATACAACTTGTAAATAATCTCCCTCTTTTATATCCCATCTATCGTCAGGAATACTGAAATCCACTCTCATAGTCATATCTTTAGTGGGATCAATAACATCTCCTTCACCGACTTGGGCACCATCATTGGTAATCTTTACAGTCATATCCGATAAAGTTACCTTATTGCCGCTTACACTTTCTACATGTAAATCACTTATACTTCCTGCAAATGCCGCAGTTGACATTGTCATAAGAAATATCATTGTAATAAGTATAAAACCAATACATTTTCTTAATCTTAATTTCATAATACTTTATAACTCCTTCAATTTACCTTGAAATTACTTTTTTATCTTATATTTAAAACCATTTTATCCTTAGCAAATCAACTAACACACACACATTCTGAATAAAACAGGTTTATTGTTAAAGTTAAAACCGAAATAATATATTTATGTATTATATATTTTATATTCCATAGGTCACAAAATAGTCACAAAATCATTTTTTATAAATAATTTTTTATTGTAAAAATCAAATATCAATATTATAATTAGTAAAAAAATACACATGTAAAAAACGAGGAGTCGTTGTAGATGAAAAAGTTTTCAACTTTGCTTATAATTTTAGGCATTATATTAGTTTTAACGCCGATTATTGGGAATACCTATATAAAAATCAAACAGCAGAAAATGGCCGAAACATATTTAAAGGAACTTGGAGAAAGTGAGCCTATTTGCGAATTATCAACTCCGCAAGCACTTGATATTAAAGAGAATCCGAACTATCAAGAAAATAACGATGGAAAAAATATTCAAAATACTGTTTCGGATGTAATAGGAAAAATAACTATTCCTGCTATATCTTCAGATTTACTTCTCTTAGAAGGTTCTGATTCTAAGCACCTTAAATATGGTGCAGGGCATATAATAGGAACTGCATTACCCGGTGAAAAAGGTAACTGCTGTATTGCCGGTCACAGGAATTATACATTTGGAACATATTTTAACAGGATTGATGAATTAAAAAACGGTGATATTATAGAAATTTCGTATAATAACACCGTTTATAAATATGAAGTTTTTGATAATTTTGTTGTCCTTCCAACTGAAATATCAGTATTAGCAGGAACAAAGGAATCCAGTATAGTAACCTTAATTACCTGCCACCCTAAAGGATCTAATTCTCATAGGCTCATCATAAAAGGCTCACTTATACAAAATCAATAATATGAAATGATAGGATTAAATCAAACTTAATCTTTCAATAAAACTGCCATCTTACTTTATAAGTTCCACAGGATCTAAGATTTCTATTTGCTCATAAAACTCTAAAGAATTCATTTGATAGTGATTTCTCAATCTTTGTTTTATTCTGTTTAGGACAGCATTTATATTTTTTCTTGTTAAATTAGCCAGCATAATTAAAAATTGCTTATTACTATATTGAGTTACAACATCATCTTTTCGTAGTGAAGCTAAAATTATATCTTTTATCTTTTCTATAATTTCAGGTTCAATTCTGGTTTCATAATTATTTGGGTTGACCTCTATTGTTAACAACACAATAAAAATAGAGTTATTAAGCCTTGCCATTGCTCTTGCCTGCAATCTATATATCTTTTTGAACATTTCATAATTGCAAAGTAATGCACCACCAAGTTCTTCAGCTTCCTTTAAATCTTTATTAATAACTGATATATCCTTTTCAAAATCAAGCTCTCTATTCATCATATCGTAATACAGTTTATTAATTTCTTGTGATGGCTTTATGCCCAATTCCTTTTGAAATAGATTATAGACTACTTCGTAATGTTCAATCGCTTTTTTTTGATTTTTATTACTTAATAATGCTTTTATTAATAAGATATGATTCGTTTCATCAAAAGGATCTATAGTACAAGCATTTCTGCATACTTCTTCTATGTCTTTATAATCATTATGCTCCTTAAGTAAATAACAAAGTTCTTTTGCTGCATCCATATACATTCTCTGATAATACACTTCGAGTGGTATTACAAAGCCTTTATATGCAGATTGGGGTAAAAAATTACCCTTATAAATAGAAAGTGCTTTTTTATAAAGGTTAATTTTTTCTTCTTTGGTTAAATTAGCACTCTTAGCTTTATTGCAGTATTCTTCAAAAACGTCTATATCAAAAATACATGAAAAATCAGGATTCCACACATATGTCCCATGTCTATATATAATATAATCGCTGGCAGGTAAATCCAAACTATTCTTTAATAATTTTCGTAATCTGTAAACAAGATTTTTAAGAGCATTTGCAGGATCTTCAATATCATCTTCTCTCCACAAAATATTGATTAGCTTTTCTGTGGAAATATCTTTATTTCTATTTACTAGCATATATTCGAGTAAATCCCATATTTTCTTAGCTCGTACTTTATCACCAGAAAGTACATTTCCGTTATATCTTAAGACAAAATCACTTAACATTTGAATATGTAGAATATTTTCTTTACTTACCATATATGTATCATCACTGTTTATATTATCTTCATATTTCAATAACATAAAATATTCACCCTCTTTTGCATTTTATATAATTTGACTTATCATTATCTTCTTTGTTTTGTGATTTTATATATTTCTTTTTCCCCTCAATTGTATCAATTAAACTATAAAATTATTAATACCTAAAAATTTATTAAAAATACTGTCAATTATTATAAAATACAAATGTGCCTTTACCTTCATCTTTGCTGCAATATAAAGCCGTATCGGCGGCTTCATATAATTCATCATATGTGGTTCCATCTTTTTTATATATTGCTATACCTACACTATTTGAAATTCTTAACATGCCACATTTTCTGCTAAATGCATCATCAAAAACTCTACTTAAAGCCTTAGCTTTATCTGCAACAAGTTGTGTATCTGTAATATTTTTTATTAGAATCATAAACTCATCTCCACCGATTCTGCCAATAATATCATCAGAACGGAACATACCTTTCATTTTTTCTGCCAAAAATGAAATGATTGCATCTCCTTGCCTATGTCCTAGCGTATCATTAATACACTTAAAATTATCTATATCTATAATTAAAAGTGCATGAGTTCCATTTTTTCCTTCTCCTTTTAAATAATCATCTATTAAATTATGCGTAGTCTGTTTATTATAGACTCCCGTACCTGAATCTTTATTTACTTTTGCTTTTAAACTTTCTATTTCCTTCTTCTCTTGGGTAATATCTATCATTTTGCCTACTATTCTCAATAATTTTTTTTCATTATCAAAAATACCTGTTGCTTTAACCCTAATCCATAGATATATTCCTTCAAAATTTTTTATTCTAAATTCAGTCTCATAATATTTTGTTCCTTTTTGAATGGTTTCAATAAGGTATAAAAATTTATGTATATCTTCTTTATAGATTTTATTTGAGTTTTTTATTGCTTCAATGTAATTGTGTGAAACAGGAGCGTATCCAAATTTTTCTTTAAAATTTGAAGTATGAAAAGCTGATTTTGTAATCATATCATATTCAAAAATTATACTACCTGATTGCTCTGTTATAATTCTATATCTTTCATTATTAATGGCCTGCTGTCTATTACTACTCTCAATTTGGCGTCTTATTTTATTGTAAATAATAATAAGATAAATTATCATAACCATAAAAAGCAATAGCATATAAATAATTAGTTTATTGACTCCATTTTGGATATTTTCAAGATTTCCCTCTATAACATGTGCAGGTATAATTACAATAAAATAATCCTCAGTCATTTTTAAAGGGGTATAACTGATATAGTTGCTTCTTCCATTTATATCAGATATTTTAATTCCCGATTTCCGCTTTTTCATTGAATCTTTTATTTCATATATTAGATTTTCTTCTATTTTCCCTTTTCTTTGTAAATAATCTATAAAATTATAGTTTTTAGCATCTTCATTTTCATTATAAGAAACTGAAATTATACTACCATCTTTATTCGCTACAAAATAATATTTTCCCTCATATAATAAAGTATTTTTAACTTTTTTATCAAAATAAGGATCTTTAATAAATGCTACAATAATTCCCTTTTTTTCACCATTATTAAATATGGGAGCTGTTAAAATATAGACCTTTTCACCCCCTATATCATCTGTAAATATTTTATATTCTCTTTTGCTCGCATTTATTGTACTTTTAAAATATTCTTTATTGCTAACATCGTTTGGTTTATTGTTTTCTATATCATCATGAATACTATATGACAAGCCATTTTCTAAGATAAGGCTCATATTATCAAAGCCTTTTAATTTACTTTCTTTTTTTAAAATATTAATTATTTGCTGCACATCAAAAAAAGGTACATTTTCTATCTCTATGGAAATAGATTCTATATTTTGAAAATTACCTTTTAATTTACTGTCAACTATCATCGCTCCATTGTTCGATATTTCTTTTACTCTTGTGATAGTTGTATTTAAAACTTCTTTATCCAGGTGTTTATAGTAAGATACACATATAATTAAAATCGCAATCAAGCAAGCAAATATGAAAAAATACCGTTTTATAATTTTATTCACGGTATGGTTAGATTTTACCTTCAAGGCAATTCCTCCCTATACAATTTGTTACAAGATGCATACTATATAAAAGCTTAATAATAAGTTTATTCTTTTTATTCTTTAAAGTCAATTAATACCTCTGTATCAAAATAACTAATTTCCAACAGAATCCAACATTTTTCAACAATTATTCATACATTAATATTATAATTTACTATTTCTTAAACTATAATACGCTTTATGCTTTCACCTATTTAAGAACGATAAAATTAAAATATTATAAATAAGCTCTTATATTGTAAATTGTAATTAAACGATAAACAATTATAAAATACTTGTTTTGATTTATTTTGACTTAGATTATAAAACTTGATAAAATATTTCAGAATGGGAGGTATGTAATGATAATTAACTTATTAAAAGAACAAACAGATACGATTATGGATATATGGCTGACATCAACTATAAAGGCTCATTATTTTATTCCTGAAAAATATTGGAAATCAAATTATGAAACAGTAAAAAATGAATATATACCTAACTCTAAAACATATGTATTCGAAGATGCTGATGGTATTATAAAAGGCTTTATAAGTATTATACCAAATTCTATATCAAATGAACCTAACGACTCTTCATGTAAAAGTGGTATGATCGGAGCACTATTTGTCTCGCCTGAATATCAAGGAAATGGTGTTGGAGGCGAGCTTTTAAATTTCTGTAAAAAGAATTACGATTATCTTTCGTTAAAGGTTTATTCTGAGAATAAAAGAGCAGTTGATTTTTATGAAAATTATGGATTTATTATAAAGTCAGAACAAACAGATGAAGAAACAGAACAACAAGAGTACATTATGAACTGGAGCGACGATCAGGATTGGTACGATTTAATCAGCACTATTCAATGTTAATAATAGGAAAATGTACGTATTAAATATAAAAACAAGCAAAAAAATGATACAATCCCACTTAAGTAGACATATGAAATAATTAAATTTCATTTATCTATGGAGGTGGGATTTTATAATATACTATAACGTTTCAAAATCAACTGACTATAAAGATATTTCAATATTATCATTATTTGTAAGTAATCCGCTTACTAATGTAAAATATTCAGGGAGCTTTTCTTCTTCACACCAAACCAATTCAATGCCTAATAACTTACTGCATGTCTTACCCACATTTCCCCCTAAAGATTCTATGGAATATCTCATTTTATCTGGATAGATACATGGATTACCATTTAATTTTTCACAATTCTCACATAAATTACAGCTTCCGGCGGATAAGCTTATACTACCATTATATTTTTTTTCGGCATCATATAATTTTTTGCTCAGCAGCTGCTTTTCTTTATCTAAAACCTCTTTCATGACCTTCTCCACATTCTCCTTTGATGTTGTTGAAGATAAGGTTTTTTCATCAAATATAATTTTGGAAGCTATAATACAGAGATATTTATATTGTTTCCAATATTCTTCCACTGAAAATTCATAAGGAGGACAACACCATGCTTTATTATAATTATTACACTCCTTACATTTTTCCATAAAATATGGAATATCCACATAATTATTCAGATAATCTTCTACGGATATTATTTTTTTTAATTTATCTGTTTTGTACATTCTTTCTCCATTCAAATTGTATCAATTAATCCATACTTTAATTTAACACGTTCAATTTTTTCTATCATTGGTTTTGCAAATATGAATAGAAAGAATACAGTTGACACTGTATGAATTAAATTAAATACTAAAGCCGCACTATAAACAAGTATAGCAGTTTCTACATTGGGACTTGGAGTAAACATAAGTATAGTCCAAATATCTACAATACCGCCAAAGATAAAAAATGTAGCAAAGGCTCCATAAATACAAAGAAATATTTTATTTGGTGTTAGAAAACCTTTATGAAAAATCAATCCGGCAAATAATCCCACAATACCAAAAGCAAACATCTGCCATGGAGTCCAAGGACCTTGTCCAAACAAAAAATTTGAGATAAAGCCTGTCATTGATCCTACTAAAAATCCTACATGACCCCCAAGGCAAGCTCCTGAAATTATCACAATAGCAATCACCGGTTTAAATTGCGGTGTCATAAAAAATACAGCCCGGCCGCATACTCCTATGACAATAAGCACCGATATAACAATTATTTCTCTGGTCTTCGGTTTTCTTTTCTCAAAGAGTACATAAAACGGAATCATAGCATAACAAATTATAAGCATGCTTACAATATAATATTTACGATCATCTAAAAGATAAATGCCTAAAAGAATAGTAGCAGGCATACATATCAAATATAAAAAAATGGAAAGTAAACTCCTTGTATTTATAAATTTACTTTTATTATCACATTTGTTTACATTTACTTTACCAGATTTTCTTTGCATAAGTAAACCACATCCTTTATTGTAACAACATTTTTAAAAATATGCCGTGACATTCTGTTTGCCGCAGTAGTATAAAAACTATTTCCCGAGAAAAATTTATCAGGAGTATTAGTTGTTATAATATTACCATTGAAAAACAAAGAACATTGATCACCATACTTAGCACAAAATTCAATATCATGGGATACTATGATAATGGTAACATTTTTTTCTAAAAGCTTCTTAAGAATCAAGGCAAATTTTTGTTTAAAAAAATTATCCATCCCTTTCGTTGGTTCATCTAAAAGTAAAATTTCCGGATCTAAAAGCAAAACTTTACCGAGAGCAGCTCTTTGCTGCTCACCTCCGCTTAAATCATAAGGATGCATTTCTAATAAATCTTCTATTTCTAAAAGATCTGCAATTTCGTTAACTCTCTCTTCTTTTTCTTTTAAAGGCAAATACTCACCTTCATCATTTTTACTTTTATGTAAAATCTCTAAAAGATCTAAGCGTACTGTCTTTTCCACAAAAAGAGACTGAGGATTTTGAGGAAGAACTCCAAATATGCCTTTAAATAACTCTTTTATTTTATATTGGTTTGAATTCTTACCTTTTATTATAATTTTACCTCGATAAGGTATATTTATTCCGCTTATTAATGATAATGCCGTAGTCTTGCCTGTCCCATTTCCCCCTACTATGCAGTAGAGTTGTCCAGGAAAGACTTCCATAGTTAAATCCTTTATCACATCCGGTTCATTTTTATCGTATTTAAACCATACATCCTTAATTTTAATAACAGGTTTTATTTTTTCATGAGGCTTTATTTCACTTTTTTCTAAAGCCTTTATTTTAAGTATCTTATCTTCAAAAACATTACTAAGCCAATTACGACCTTCTTTTACTGTAATTGGACATTTTAATTTATTGAATTTTATGGAATCTGCTACTGAATACTCTTCATTTATTACATCTGCATAAACTTGTATTGGTGTTGGCATAGCCAAAAACATGGGATGATTCATCTTTGCAAGTTTTTCGCTGGCAGCCTTAGGAGTATCATCAATAATAATTTCACCTTTATCCATTACAATTGTACGGTCAGACATTGGAAGGACTTCCTCTAGTCTATGTTCTGTTATAATTATTGTCGTTCCCAGCTGTGTATTAATTTTTTTAATTGTTTCTAAGAAATCAACCGCTGAAATAGGATCAAGTTGTGATGTTGGCTCATCCAAAATAAGAACGTCTGGCTGCATTGCCATAATGGCAGCTAAATTCAAAAGCTGCTTCTGCCCTCCTGAAAGCTCTTTTACATTTTTCATAAACCAATTTTGAATACCAAAGAAACTAGCCATTTCTGCAATTCTTAGTCTTATGGTTTTTGTGTCATAACCTAAACTTTCAAGACCAAATGCAAGCTCATGCCAAACTTTATCTGTTACAATTTGATTATCAGGATTTTGAAGAACATATCCAATTTTGGAGGCTTGCTGTCTCTGCTCAACTTCTGCTAAAGGTCTTCCGTAAAATAAAATTTCACCGCTTTTCTCTCCATGAGGAGCTAATACTGATTTTAAATTTCTAAGTAATGTGGTTTTGCCGCAACCGGATTTTCCACAAATAGTTATAAACTGACCATCATCAATCGTAAGGTTCACATCACGCAATGCAAAAGCTTCGTTTAATGGATATGTAAAGTTAAAATTATTTATTATAAACACTGACATCTAAATCACCACTTTTTTTATTTCTTTTTAAGATATATATTTCTATCATATTTAATATTATAGGTAAAAAACAAATTAAAAAATATGCAATAAAAACAATTACACTTATTATAGTTATATGACTTGTTTTAATTAAAGGGAAAAAAATAATACTGTTTTCACCTAATAAGATTCCTGAAATTACTAAAATAATTAACATAATCAAAACTACTGAAACGACTGTATCTCTACTGTCAAATCTGTATATTGAAAAACTTGTTCGTCCTCTAAGTCCATAACCTCTTGATCTCATAGAATCTGCTGTTTCTATGCTGTTTTCCAATGACCAGGTTATCATTATGGAAAAAATCTTTATTCCGTAATACATTCTTTCCAAAAAAGTTCCGCTGCTTATATCTCTACCGATACATTTTTGTGCATTATATACTATCTTTAATTGTTCTTTGAATCTGGGAATAAATCGTAAAACCATAGAAAATATTAATGATAACGCAGGTATAATTTTTCCAAACAAATAAATAAATTTGTCAGAGGTCATAACTTCATTATAACAAGAAAACCAAAGAATAATAACCGCAAACATAATTCCTGTAAAAATACCATATACAATAGATTCCATAGTAATCGGATTATCACGAAAATAGAAAAGTATGGTCATACCTCTATGATTAAAAAGGGGATTGATAATAGATACCAAAACCATCATAGGAAGCAAAAAAATCAAATTAAATCTTACTGCCTTTTTTCCATTCAAAAATACTGAATATGTAAACGCCCCTATAATTGCTGTACATAAAAAAATTGGGTGCATAATAAACATCCCCAATAAAATAACTGTACAAAAATATATAAAATTAATTATTGGATGGTAAGTTCCAAACGTATCATTCATATAATATAACTCACCTTCTATTCTTTTGTATTTTGTTTAGTCCAATCGCCGCCAATATCTCTGCCTAGATCACAAGTATATATCCATTCAATTTCATCACCGTCTTTTAAGATATAGTTACTGCATCCATAATTGGGGAACCAGTCATTCACCTTGTACATCCAACCGGAAAGCTCACCGCAGTCAAACTCATATATATTATTTATACCTTCTATATAATTGCTGTTAAAGATAGGTGTGGAAACGAATTCCATATGAATTCCATTGTCTTTTGTTTGTTTCAATAATACATCAAAAACACTGTCTCCTTCAGAAAACTGTACCTTCTTATTTTCACTTATAATTCCATCTTCAGGCACAAGATCTAATTTTGTCTCGTCTAAATCTTCTATATTATCGAGTATTGTTTTGCACGTTATGGAGAAAGTACAATAATGTTCTTCTTTTTTATTTTTTGCTTGTACATTATCCTTATTTTCCTGCTGTTCTTTTAAATCATTTTTACTAATATCAGATGATTCTTGACTGTTATTTATTATATTATCTACTGCATCTTTTGTCACTGCTGCATCAGATACTGTAATTTCCGATTCTACTGAAATGCCGGATTCAGAAGCTTTATGTATTTTAATATCTTCTTTATCTTTTGCTTCATTACTGCAAGCTGCCGTAAAAAAAACTAATACTGTTAACAACAATATTATAATTATTTTTATTTTTTTTAAATATTTATTTATCATCAATTCTGATCCTCTAATGTACAAAATAAATATACATATCTATTTTGTAATCTCTACGGTTTTTGTTTCATCTTTCCACTCAACTTCAGCCTTTAAACTTTGTGCTATAAATCTTATGGGAACCATTGTTCTGCCACTGATTATGCTTGCCGGCACATCTAAGAAATATTCCGTACCATTTACATATGCTGTCTCACTGCCTATATAAAGCTCAATTTCATTGTTTTCTAATGCTGCGGTTACCTTTTTTTCCGCAGAGTCCCAATTTACTTCTGCTCCAAGTTCTTGAAAAATACCTCTCATAGGAACTAAAACTCTATTATTTAAATTTACCGGAGGCTGATCAAAATTAATATTTTTTCCATTTAAAAGCACTTTAATTTCATTTGAAGAAGGTAAAGTTTCTTTTGAAGAATTCAATTTAACATCTGACATATCGTAAAGAGAATTTGAGTTATGAAGATATCTTTCATATGCAACTAAAGCATATAAACTCTGCTCCGTAGCCATTTGATTTACTTTATCGCTCAAAATATGTTTGAAACCTCCGTTTTCTGCTTCATATTTAATAAGTTCTGAAACATTATCTGAGGCATCTATACCTAAAGCTGATTTTGCTACAATTATTTGTGCTAAACTTTCTGAATTACTTTTGCCTATTGTATCAATTACATTAATTGCCCTGGAAATAGCCTCTTTAACATTGTCTTGATCTTTGTATTTAGCAAGGGCCTGAATAACCATAGCCGTTAGATCGCTATCCACAACATTTCCTGTTAAAGCAAAGCCTCCTTTTACTCCATTATCAGCTGTTATTTCTCTGCTTAAAATATAATCAATCATAGTTTGTCTTGAATTTTGCGTTGAAACATCCTTCAATTCAGGAATATTATATTCATGTGAATCAAATGCAATCAACGCAAATATTGGTCCATTAATACCTTGTTTTTTAACATTCTCAAAATCAGATAATTTCTCTAACAAATTATATCCACCAACATCTGTAACATCTTTTCCAATAGCTGTAAGTGCTAATATAACCCTTGAATATTCTGTGTATTTTGTCTTTGTTAGTTCTCCATTATTTTGCTGAAGTTCTTTTATAATGCTATTATAATAGTCCTCATAATAGCTTTCAGGTACGTTATAACCAGAACGAGCCAATCCAATAATAGCCCATTCTCCTCCAATTGATCCTAAAGAAGGATTTTTTACATTTTCTAAGCTGTATTTTGCCGTTTCTGTAATTATATTTGAAACATCTGTTTTAGCCATAGCAAAGGATGTTATTTGCGTTACCGACAACACTAAAATAATAATTAAACTGATAATTTTTTTATTTGTAAACAATATACTTTACCTCTTTCTTTAAAGTCCCAAAGAATTATAATCTTGAGTAAAACCATAACCTAAAACTTCTTTTACATCTGCAATAGTCAAAAATGCTTCTTTATCTACTTTATATACTACTTTACGTAAATTGGCAATTTGCTTTGGCATTACAACAACAAATAACATTTCTCTATCATTCATTGTATACATACCTTTTGCTTTAATGCCTGTTACTCCTCTTCCAAGCTCTTTTATAATAGCTTCTGAAAGTTCCTGACTCTTATTAGAAATAATAAAGGCTGCCTTTGCAAAATGCATCCCTGAAAGCCAAAAATTTATCATATAAGAACTTATAATCATAGCAATTATAGCATACATACCTTTGTGTGCACCAAAGACAAAAAATCCGCTTAAAATTATAATGCCGTCAATAATTCTAATTAATGTAGCAATTGGATAACTTGGGAACTTAAATTTTAAAATAGTGGCAAGAGTATCACTTCCTCCTGTTGTGGCAGAAATACGAAGTACAATACCAATACCAGATCCCATAAATGCACCTCCAAATACTGCCCCTAAAATTAAATCATCCCCTATTTCAAATAAATTTGGAATGTATTGACAATACCAAAGTGCAACTGAAAGCCAAATAACCGCAATTAATGAACGCTGTGCAAAAGCGAATCCTCTCTGCTTAATAATAATAATAAAAAGTGGTATATTAAAAATAATATTTGTAGCGTAAAGAGGTACTCCATGACCAAAAAAATAGCCTGTTACTTCTTTTATTACAATAGCCAGACCTGTAAGACCCCCAATAACCATACCTAAGGGTTCTAAAAACCATATAAGTCCTAAGGCAAGCATTGTTACACCAATTAAAATTTGCATTAATTGGCCAAAATTTACACCTAATAAACTTTTCATTCTCTCATCACTTTCATTTTAAATTTACTATTTATTTATAACTAATGATTAATTTGTACATATTTCGTATATATTTTGTAAATAATATATTAATAAAAAAATCAATCATTCCCCACCTTATCTACATAAAATTATCACATTCATTTTTTATAATAAATACATAAAGTAAAGCAATATTTAATTTCAGATTAAATTATTTGCACGCTTTCCTTCTTTTTAAAGATACACACACACTTGATAAAAACCCTTAGATTTTTCTAAGGGTTTTTATTATCATAGACCCATTTTTTTATCCTTGAAAAAGATTCTTCGCTTATTATATGTTCAATTCGGCAGGCATCTTTCGCTGCAACTTCTTCATCTACACCTAAAGCCTCTGCTAAGAATTCTGTTATAAGTTCGTGCCTTTCATAAATTTGTGTGGCTTTAGCTAAGCCTTTTTCTGTGAGAACGATGTTTCCTCCATCTTCCATGATGAGGTATCCACCTTTTTTCAAAATACTCATAGCTCTGCTAATACTTGCCTTCGTATATTGCAGCTCATTTGCAATATCAATAGAACGCACACTGCCGTTTTTCTTTTTCAGCATTAATATTGTCTCTAAATAATTTTCGCCCGATTCTTGAATTTTCATAATGCTCCCTTCTACTCGAAAATAATAGTATATTCCCCAGGTTCAGTATTAAAAATTTGGATTAATTCCTTTATTGATTTTTTTGCTTTATTATCTGCTTCAATAAGTAATCCTTTATCAACAGCTTCTTTTTCCATCTTATCTGTTTCCTTTTCTACAAATGATGTATAGTCTTTTATTTTTAATGGATTAAAAACATAACTAGTCTCATCAAATAATTGCAGGCTTGAATTGTCTATCTCATGTGAAACAATTTTTGCCTTAGGAAGAGATATTGTAATCTTATAGTCTTTTATTGATACCTTTACATCCTTCATATCAATTCCTGCTTTAATTTCTCCATCATAAGAAACCAGAAAAGTTTTCTTTGTAAAAGGTACTTCCCATCCATAAAAATCATTTACATCCTCAAATTTCCCCATATTAGTATAGGCATAATCTACAGTTGCCAATTCACTTATCGTAGTTAGTTTTTCTGAAATCAAATCAGAAGTTATGGCTGCTTCATGTCCTCTACTGCCTTTCCAAAATGCTCCTGCTGCAAAAAAAACTCCTGCAACTGCTACGACTATTACTATTAATATTACTGCTTTTTTCATTTCCATTCCTCTTCGTAACTTCATTATTCAATTTTTATCTATTATTAAAAATTATTATAACATGTCTTAATCTTAGTAACCATTATAACATGACACAAGTTATCAAGCATGTTTCAATGATTTCCTCCTTACAGCAACGCTGTCTCAATCATAGAAATCATTATAACATGACACAAGCTATCCAAGCATGTTTCAATGGTTCCATCCTCTCAGCAACGCTGTTTTAATCTTAGGAACCATTATAACATGACACAACCTGTCCTAGCATGTTTCAATGGTTCCATCCTCTCAGCAACGCTGTTTTAATCTTAGGAACCATTATAACATATTCCTACCCTATTTAGAAAGTTTTTAAAATTCTATCCACTCAGCAACGCTGTTTTAATCTTAGGAACCATTATAACATATTCCTAAACTATTTTAAAATAGTTTAAAAATCTATTGACAAAATAAGTTAGCAGTGATAAACTATTTCTATAAGTTAGCAAGAGCTAACTATCTTTTGGTTGATTAGTTAGTTATTACTAACTAAAATTTGACATTTAGGTTAGTAATAACTAACTAATAAGGAGGAAGGTATTATGATGCCATTAACATTTCTGAAAGCAGGCGAGCAATCTACAATAAAAAGAATTCTAGATGTTAACGATACTAAAAAATTTCTTGAAAGCCTCGGTTTTGTAGTAGGAAGTACAGTTACCGTTGTTTCAAAAATTGGTGATAATATGATTCTTAATATAAAGGACAGCAGAATAGCCTTAGATAAAGATATGGCAAGAAAAATTGTGATTTAATGAAAATGGAGGTTTCATATGTATACATTAAAATCAATTCCCATAGGAGAAACTGTTAAAGTAATCAGACTTGATGGTCAAGGTGCATTAAAGCGAAAAATAATGGATATGGGTATTACTAAAGGAATAAAAATTTCAGTAAAAAAAATTGCTCCTTTAGGTGATCCTATCGAAATCACAGTACGAGGATATGAATTATCTATCAGAAAAGCTGATGCAGAAAAAATAATAGTGGAGAGGTGTTAACATGAAGATTAAAATTGCTCTAGCCGGGAATCCTAACTGTGGTAAAACTACAATGTTTAACGAGATGACAGGAAGTTCGCAGTATGTGGGAAACTGGCCGGGTGTAACAGTAGAAAAAAAAGAAGGAAAACTAAAAAATAACAAAGAAATAGAGATAATCGACCTTCCAGGAATATATTCTCTTTCTCCTTATACTTTAGAAGAAACTATTACAAGGGATTATTTAGTTAAAGAACGTCCTGATGTAATCATCAATATTATTGATGCTACTAATATTGAAAGAAATTTATATTTAACTACACAGCTTTTAGAAACAGGAATACCTGTTATATTGGCTGTGAATATGATAGATGTAATAAATAAAAGAGGCGATCAAATAAATCTTGAAGTTCTCAGCAATGAGCTTGGATGCACTGCTGTTGCCACTTCAGCGGTGAAAGGGATAGGTTTAGAGGAACTTATTTCTAAAGCATTGGATACTGCTAAAAAAGAAAATACAAAAAAAGTCAGTCCTATGTTCATGTCAGAAGCATACGGCAGACTTTCTGAAGAAGAAGAAGAACAGATTATAAGTAATCGTTATGAACTTGTACAGCAAATTGTAGAAAAAGCTGTTGTTAAGAAAAATTTCAATAAAATAGATACTACTTCAGATAAGATAGATAAAGTGCTCACTAACAGATGGCTTGCATTACCTATATTCTTTGTAATACTTTGGGCAATTTACTATGTTTCTATTGTCTCAGTAGGTGATGCAACTATCGGTTGGGTTGAAAATTTATTTGCATTGCTGCAAGAAGGTGCACATTCATTGTTTTCAGGTTTAGGAGCTTCGGCTTGGGCTATGGATTTAATTGAAAACGGAATTATTGGAAGTATTGGTGCAATTTTCATATATGTACCGCAGTTAATGATTCTATTCTTCTTCCTATCACTTTTGGAAGACAGTGGTTACATGGCACGTGTAGCATTTATTATGGATAGACTTTTCCGTAAGTTTGGTCTATCAGGGAAATCATTTATTCCTATGCTCATAGGAACAGGTTGTTCAATTCCTGGTATTATGGCCAGTCGTACAATTGAAAATGAAAGAGATCGAAAAATGACAATTATGCTTACTCCTTTTATTCCATGCGGAGCTAAGCTACCTGTATTTGCCATGTTTATCTCTCTTTTATTTGCAGATCATACATGGATAGGTCCAACTATTTACCTGATTGCAATAGCAGCAGTAATTTTTTCCGGTATTATATTAAAAAAGACAAAATTGTTTGCAGGAGATCCAGCTCCTTTCGTAATGGAGCTTCCAACATATAAGTTGCCTAGACTAAAAGGTGTTGTAATTCATATGTGGGATAAAGCAAAATCATTTATTAAAAAAGCTGGTACTATAATCTTTGCCGCATGTGCTATTTTATGGCTGTTACAAAACTTCAGTTTCAGCGGATATGTTGGTCCTGATGCAATTGATCAAAGTATTTTAGCACAATTCGGTAATGCTGTTAAATGGATCTTTATTCCTCTTGGCTTTGGAGATTCTTGGGCTGCACCAGTTGCTGCAATAACAGGACTTATAGCAAAAGAAGTCGTAGTTGCAACTTTTGCATCAGTTGGTTCAACGGTTCCTATTGTATTTAGTCAAGTAACCGGATTTGGGTTTATGCTCTTTACTCTATTTGCAGCTCCTTGTTTCGCAGCTATAGGTGCAATGAAAAGAGAATTTGGAAACTGGAAATGGACTTTCTTTGCAATAGGCTATCAAACAGGTCTTGCATATGTTATGGCTTTATTGGTAAACTTAATTGGTGGATTAATCTTTAAAGGAACAGATGTTGTTAAGAAAGTTTCTCTTGATATAGGATTAATGGAACAGGCCTCAGAAGGTGATGTTGTAAGCTTCAATATTGTATATGCTATATTTATTGCAATAATAGTAATTGGCTTGATAATAGGAATAGCAAGTAAAATAAGAAGTTCAAAAGATTATGCTTCAGTATCAAAAGCAGTAGCTTCAGAATCAGTGGCCTCCGAAGAAAATTAATGTTTAAAAGGGGTATTTAATATGATTAATTATATAATCGGTATAATCATTGTAATTGCAGTGGTTTTAGCAATACGCTCTATTTCTAAAAGCAGTAAAAATAAGGGGTGTTCCGGAGGATGCACAGGTTGCTCCCATGGCTCCACCTGCGAGGCTTTTAAGTCACTTGAAGCATTAGAAAAAGATATTCAAAATAATAACATTCAAAACAATAAATAACCTAAAATATAACCTTTAAATTAAACAACCTTCTATAAATTTAATATAAAATCTAAAGAAGCTGTGTACTAATTGTTTGGTGCACAGCTTCTTTGTTTATACCATAATTTTTTATTATTTTTATTTATTCTTTATTTATAATTAATCCTACCAAATCAGCATCAATCAGATTTAATAAATCATCTACCCTAACATCCATTTGAAGCCCTACTTTTCCGGCACTGACCACAATATTTTCAAAATTTGCAGCACTTTCATCGATTGCAGTTTTAAATTGCTTTTTCATACCCACGGGAGAACATCCCCCTTTGATATACCCGGTTACTTTAGTAATATCTCTTGCTAAAATCATTTCTATCTTCTTTTCGCCAAAATGTTTTGCTGCTTTCTTTAAATCTAATTCACAATCTACAGGAATAACACATACATAATGTTCCTTGCTTGAACCTTGTAAAACTAATGTTTTAAATACTCTTTTAGGATCCATTCCTGTAGCTTTCGCAACAGATAGACCGTCCAAAAACCCTTGTGGTGCCTCATATTCTTTAATATTGTATTTGATTTTATTTACTTCAAGTAATCTAACTGCATTAGTTTTAATACCAGCCATATTTACATATCCTTTCACTACAAAAAATCTTTATCTGTTTTTTATTGTATCATAAATTTTAATAATAGGATAATTAAGGATTAAAATATATCTAATTTTTAGATTTTAATTAATATGAAATTATTGTTTTGGAATAAAAAAATACTCTCCTGTATATGGATTTAAAAAAGCTTCCTCTACCTCTCCATCTACTGTTAAAATCCAATGATAAGAATTTATACCTTTTGAACTACTAGGATAGATAGCATCTGATCCATCAGCTTTTATTATTTTTATAATTCCTTGCTCAGATGCTTTATTCACGATTTTTTTATATGCTTCATTATAAGGAACTTTTTTAGGTATAAAAATTGATGCATTTACAAATGAGATTATAATACTAACCGTAATAGCAAAAAAAACAAGTATCCATTTACTATATTCCATATTTGAATATATACTTCGTATTAAAATGAAAAATAAAATTAATGTTAAAATCAAAAAAACAAATGCCGTAAAATAATCGCCACTTACATTACCAAATAAATAAACATTCCTGATTTCTAAACATAAAGTAAATAGAGCTACAATAAATAAACAAATAGAAGGTATAGTAATAATCTTATTTTTCCACATAAAATATTCCTCATTTCAATTATAAATTTTTTAATAGTTTAAGGGAAATAACATAATAGATATTTTCATCTTATAATACACGATATCAGATTCAATTTTAAAATTCTATACATTACATAAAATTAATTCAATGTCAATTCTAAGATAATAAAAAGAGGAAATTAAGAAATTAAGGATTTCTATTTGAACAGTTTAAAATTTAATAATCTAAATTTTGCTATTCTAATGTGCTTTTTTAAATTCTGTCAATATAATTTTATATAAAAATTCACATACTATCTTTACCTAGAATTTTGAAAGGAGTCAATTTTATGGATGAAAATATTATGAAAGTCGCATCAATTTCTGATAAAGCAGTAGAAAGTATAAATAGTCTTCAATCTAAGCTTAAAACTGAAGATGGTAAGGATGTAATTCTAATAGCATATGAAAAGCGTTAAAAACTATCAATACAAAGGAAGTTTATTATTAAATATATTATTATAGACATATCTGCAAATAAAGGCTATCACACTTGTGTCAGCCTTTATTTTAAGAGTTTATGTAATAATGGTTCCTAAGATTATTATTCTATTAGCAAAAATGTCTTGACAGTTTAATATTACAATTGTAGTATTAAACTGTAATAAAAAATAGGAGTTAATAAAAATGAAAAGATTACCATCATCACAACTTGAAATTATGCTGGCTATATGGCAATTCGGTAAAGCTATAACACGTAAGGAGCTTCACAAATTATTAGAGGATAAAAATTGGAAAATTACTACACTTAATACTTTACTCAATAGACTGGTACAAAACGAATTTTTAGAAATAAGCCATCAAGGTAAAGAATATGTTTATTATCCAAGAATTATGAAGGAGGATTACCTCTCTTATGAAAGCAAATATATTTTATCTTCCTTGTATGAAAATTCTATGAAAAATTTTTTTGCATCCATGTGCAATGCTCGTGATATTTCAACAAATGAACTCTCAGAGCTACAGCAATATCTAGAAAAATTAAAGGGTGGTGATTCTAATGATTAATTACTTTTTTGAAACAATATTAATAGGTGGAATAGTATCTATTCTCATAGCATCTGTATATATTCTCACACCCTTATTAGATAAACTTTATCTGAGTACATGGCGTCTTGGAGTATGGAAAATTTGTATTACTTTTTCAATTTTACCAATAGGCTTAATTATTGGATTTTTACCTTCTTTATGGAATGATGGATCTAATAACTTACATATTGCCACACCAATAAATTTATCTCTATCTAATTCTGTAGAAAATAATATTATTAAGGAAAGCTTTATTCAAAATTCTTTTGATATAGGATTTCTGTTTTTTATTATTTGGTTTTTAGGGGTATGCTCGTTTACTATATATTATATAATCCAATATTATCGTTTTTTAATAAATTTGAAGAATAACTGTATTTTACTCTCTGACGACATTATAAAAAGTATTCGACTAGATTGTTTACCTGAAAAAGTACAGAAAAAACCATTAAAGATATATCAAAATTCTCTTGTTCTTACTCCTATGATTGTTGGAATAATTAATCCTAGAATTATTATTCCTAAAAGAAATTATGATAAAGAAACACTTACTATTATCATTGAGCATGAAACTATTCATTTTTTAAGAAAAGATTTATGGTGGAAGCTATTATGTATCTTTTCAAAAATTCTCCATTGGTATAACCCGTTAATCTATATTATGTCACACTCTCTTGATCAGGATATTGAACTGTGCTGTGATTTGCAAGTATTAAAAAATAAAAAAGCAACATACCGCAATGTGTACAGTGATGTTATTCTAAAGGAAATTATATATGCCACACATCAAAGAAACGCAATCTTTGCATGCATGGGTAATACGGAAAAATCAATGAAAAAGAGGTTTAAAAATATTTTTACCTCAAAAGTAAAAAGAGGTAGAAATTGTATAGTTTTGAGCATTCTAATTCTTTTCATAATGAGTATCGTTGTATTTTCTGAATCACTTCCTCAAAAGCCTTCTGAAGGCGCAAAGTTTGAAGCTCAAATTGAAAGTCTAATTCAGCAAAAAGAGCAAATAAATAAAGAAAAAAGAGGCAATTCATCTATGGATTCTTATTATGTACCAAATTATAAAGAGGTAATAGACAAATATACAAATGATGACGGTATTGTAGACACAAATGCTGTTTATGAAGAATTAGGTATTCCTTTATCCTCTGGTAAAAATTTTGATATAAGGGAAAAAGAGATTTCCTATGCTTTATCAGATTCCGGGTACGTAGGATTACATATTCTTATAAATGGCGATATTGGTGCATATTTTAATGAAAAAGGTGCACTCTGGGAATTAAAAAAAGGACAAGAAATAGTATGGAAATTATGGGCTGACTCAAAATACTATGGAAAAAATTCAGGCTTAATTTGGGGTTATGTTAAAGACGGAGAATATTTTGACATTGAAACACTAAAATCTGCCGATTTAAACTCTGAAGAAAAAAAGTTATCCTTTAAGATCCCTGAAGATGGTTCATACTATTTTTATTTACTTTGTACTGGAGATGGTGTAGTAATAAAAGGACTAGCCCTTTCGTCCATCCATTAATGATATTTGAAGTTTTTAGGAGACTGTTTTATACAACAGCCTCTTTTTTTATAAAGGGAAAAAACGATTAAGAAAACGAATCCAGATGAACTGTGTTATCGTTATTCATCAATTTTGCAGCAATGTTGATTTCAGACACAATTTTCTCAATTATTACTTTGTCTCTATGATTCATATATAGGCACAACCTTCCCAATTTCTAATATAGATTGCTTACTAATAGGAAGTGTCACAATATCTATTTCCGTCTTTAACTTTTCCTCTAAAGATAGTTTCAATCCAGAAAGTATAATCAAAGATGTAAATGGTGACATGAATTCTACTAATAAATCAATATCACTATTTTCATTATTTCTTTCGTCTGCATATGATCCAAATAACTCTATCCTCTTAACTGGAAATTGCGGCGCCACTGCTTCTACAGATTTTTTTATGTCATTAATAGTTATCATATTTCACACCTCCATTCTTATATTTCTATTATATACAGCTTAAAGTTTAGACGTCAATGGTTTGAATTACAATTATTAAAGGCTATTTTATACATATACTCGTTCTTTGTTTTTTCATCTCACCTTTAACATGCCTATTCAATAGGACAAAAATTAATATGTCTATCAAACTCCCGTTGATTTAATTTTAATAGAATAGGGGAAAACTCTTTCTGTTTTATATATTTTCATATAATCATCTAAATGCGAGGTTTGCAAAGATTCCTACAAGTGTCCATGAAAGATATGAAAACTGCATTAGATAATTTCCTATTCCATAAGGCAATGAAGCTATGGGAATTAATGGGTAAAAAAAGAATTGTGCTCCGATAACAGCAAAAACAACAACAGGGATAAAATAAACCCATTTATTATTCCCCTTCGTAAATCTTGGATTAATCATAGTTCCTACACATATTCCAACTAAAAAATAAACTATATATAATACTAAGTATACGTATGATCCTGCACCCACAAGCTGTGCATTCAGCCAAGCCCCTATTATCATAAGTATTAATATAAGCAGCACTCTGCCGCATATTTTTAGCGTTGCTTCCATAGACTTTCTCCTTATTTACTTATTTTTTAGTTATTATAAAAAACCTCTTTTAAGGCTCTTTTATCTCTTTTAATTCTTATTGCTTCGTAATTATTATGTTTAATTATACCAGATTTCTTACTATTTTTATATAAGAATTGTTTTTTCCAATATAAGAATGATATAATAATATAAGTTATTTATTAATTAAACTTATTACTATTTTAAGTTATCATAATAGTAATTTTATAATATACAAATGAAAATAATTTAGGAGTGTAAAATATGATTTCAAAAAAAATGGTTAGCTACGTAGAAAGCAGCTCAATAATAAGGGCTATGTTTGAAGAAGGAAAACGTTTATCTGATATACACGGAGCTGAAAATGTATATGATTTCAGCCTTGGAAATCCAAATACACAGCCTCCTCAAGCGGTAAAAGAAGCAATTCTTGATATTTTAAACAGTGAATCTCCTACCTTTGTACACGGTTATATGAATAACTCAGGTTATGAGGACGTTAGAGATTCCATTGCTAAATCTATTAACAATAAATTTAATACTGATTTTAATGAAAAAAATATTATCATGACTGTAGGTGCTGCCGGAGGTATAAATGTAATTCTAAAAACCCTCTTAGACCCAGGTGATGAAGTAATAGCCTTTGCACCCTTCTTTGGGGAATATAGAAGTTATACTTCAAATTTTGATGGTAATTTAATAGTAGTCTCTCCAAATACAAAAGATTTTCAGCCAAATTTAGAAGAGTTTAAAAACAAAATAACTGCAAAAACAAAAGCTGTTATAATTAATTCACCAAATAACCCTACAGGAGTTATATACTCAGAAAAAACAATTATAGATATGGCAAACATTTTAAGAGAAAAACAGCTTGAATTTGGTGCAGATATTTATATTATTGCTGACGAACCATACAGAGAACTTGCTTATGATGGAATAAATGTGCCATATGTAACAAAATATTACGATAACACTATTGTGGGGTATTCTTACAGTAAATCTCTTTCTCTACCAGGAGAAAGAATCGGATATTTAGTTATTCCAAATAAAGTTGCTGATTTTGAAAATGTAGTTTCTGCTGCTAATGTGGCAAATCGTATCCTAGGGTTTGTAAATGCACCTTCACTTATACAGCGTGCGGTTGCAAAATGTGTAGATGCCGAAGTAGACATAGACTCTTATAATAAAAACAGAGAAGCTTTATATAACGGATTAGTATCTTTAGGTTATGAATGTATAAAACCTGAGGGAGCATTTTACCTTTTCTTAAAATCTCCTGTGGAAGATGATAAGTTATTTTGTGAAATGGCAAAAAAATATAATATTCTCATGGTACCCGGTACTTCTTTTGCTTGCCCCGGTTATGTAAGAATAGCTTATTGTGTAGCATATGATACTATTATAAATTCTCTACCAAACTTTAAAGAATTAATATCTGAGGTTAAAGATAAATAATCATTAAAATAATGTTTAGCATTTAAAAGAGACTGCTTTTAAACAGTCTCTTTTATTATATTTTTAATAAGTCTATTCACTTTCATTACCATTTCTTATATTCCTTCTAAGCCCTGATGGTTCTAAAGATATTTTCTCATTATTTACAAGCCTTGAAATGCCTACGGGTTCTATGTCTTTTTTACCCGAACAAACTTCACAAGTACACTCCGATGAATAATCTTCCGGCTCATTATATGTTGTTATTACTCCTTCGAAATTTCTTAAAATCACTTTATTCTCGGCACTCGAAATAACATAATTTGGCATAACGGGAATTTTTCCTCCTCCGCCAGGTGCATCTATTACAAAAGTAGGAACTGCAAAACCTGATGTATGTCCTCTCAGCCCTTCTATTATCTCTATACCTTTTGAAACTTTAGTCCTGAAATGTTTTATACCCATTGAAAGATCGCACTGATAAATATAATACGGTCTAACTCTTATCTTTACAAGTTCATGCATTAATTTTTTCATAACATGAACACAATCATTAATGCCTCTTAGAAGAACAGTTTGATTTCCTAAAGGAATTCCGGCATTAGCAAGCATTTCACATGCTTTTTTTGATTCAAAAGTGATCTCATTAGGATGATTGAAATGTGTATTTAACCATATAGGATGATACTTTTTTAACATGGAGACAAGTTTTGGGGTAATCCTTTGGGGCATAACAACGGGCACTCTGCTTCCTAATCTTATTATCTCAACATGTTTTATGGCTCTTAATCTTTTAATTATCTTTTCAAGTTTCTCATCAGAGATTAAAAGTGCATCTCCTCCTGATATAAGAACATCTCGGATTTCAGGAGTTTTGGCTATATATTTTATAGCCTTATCAATTTGCTCCATAGGAAGTGAATTGTCACTTTGACCTGCAAATCTCCTTCTAGTACAGTGCCTGCAATACATTGCACATTGATCTGTAACTAAAAGAAGAACTCTGTCAGGGTATCTATGTGTAAGTCCTGGAACCGGTGAATCTGCTTCTTCATGTAAAGGATCTTCAATATCAAAGCTATCTCTCATAATTTCTAAGGAACTTGGTATCGCTTGTTTTCTTATAGGATCATTTGGATCTTCAGGATTTATAAGAGAAAGATAATATGGTGTTATTGCCATTCGTAATGTGTTAAGGCATTTTTTTATTCCACTCTCTTCTTCTGGGGTAAGATCTATATGTTTTTTTAAATCTTCAACAGTTTCTATTCTGTTTTGCATTTGCCACGACCAACTATTCCAATCTTCTGGATCAATATTTTTAAAAAAATTATTATTAATTAAATCTATTTTTTTTAAGTTTAATTGAGTACTCATAAAACCTCCTATTCAGTTTTTATTTAAAAATTAACTTATTCTATAAATTTATAAAGCTTTAAACCAAACACTCATATCTTCAATTTTCCCGCCTATTTGGGTATTACTTTTAAGTCTTCCCGCATAAGTATATCCGCCTTTTGCAAAAGTAATAGTCATTCCGTAGGATGCTGAGCGAGCAATTGTATATGCTGTTTTTATATTGATTTTTTTCATTTCTTTTTCCATATTACTTAGTAAAAAATTTGCAAAATTATAGCCTCTATACTCCGGTAATACTGCAAAATCTGTCATTTCAACATTTTCATCTTTTAAACTCATCTCACATGAGGAAAGAGCCAGCAATTTATTTCCTCTAAAGATACCATAATATATAACATTGGTTTTCATCGTTTCTATGATATATTCCGGTTCTGTTATAGGGAAAGGATAGGAATCGAACACTTTAGAATATAATTCAGCCATTTTGTTAACATCTGAAAGATTTGCTTTTCTAAACGAAAATTCTTCAGAAAAATGGTATTTATTTATATCAAATATTTCTTTTGATTCAGCAATATCTAAAACTTTTTTGTTTAATTCTTTATCTACTTCACTTTGCCTTTTTTTGTCCATGTATTTTGCCATAAACAAGCAATCTTCTTTTCCCTTAAAATAACCCAAAACCTCAGCTTCTTTAGCATATCCATCTTTTATAAAATCCTCTGATACGGATTTTGGAACTTTTGCAATTATTTTTGTATATCCATGTTTATCTGCCATTAAATCAAGTTTTATTAAAATATCAGGCATATCTTCTTTTGCAAGATGCATAAGATAGATTCTATTATTTTCAGATCCATATTGTATTTCAGAATTGTCTATATTAGTTATACTATCGTACATAATTTCCCCCTTTTGTAAATATTCTTCAATCTGACAACTTTATTATATCATAAAAGTTGTCAGATGTAAAATTTTTATGATATTAATTTTAAATTAAGCCTTACGTATTTTTAATTAATATTCTCAAATATACTTTTATATATGTTCTGGCTTACATATCTTGACAGTACATGCTTTTATGATAAAATGAGATTAATATTGTAATATGAAAGAGGGATAATTGTTGAGTACAATAAAGAACAAGACACCGAGGTATATCAAAATTGCACTTGATATAGCAAGAAGAATCGATAATCTTGAATTTAAAGAAGGTGCAAAGCTAAGAGGAAGATCCACTTTGGCAAGTGAATATAATGTATCACCGGAAACAATAAGAAGATCTGCTTCGCTTCTTGAAGACATGGGTGTTGTTATAATAACCCAAAAAAGCGGCATATTTATTAAATCTATTAAAAAAGCTAGAATTTTTTTAGAAAAATTTAATGAAAAAAATAATCTTGATGAAACAAGAAATGCTATAAAGCAATTACGAATTGAAAAAGAAAATATTGAAAAAAAAATAGATGAGAACATAGATACTTTACTTGAATATTTTATGCAGCAAAAAAAAATAAATCTTGGATCAAGTTATGAAATACCAGTACCTATACAAAGTAATATAATTAAAAAAACTATAAACGAACTTCAATTTTGGCATAATACAGGGGCAACTATAACAGCTATTAAAAGAGATTATGAGCTCTTTATTTCACCTGGGCCTTATTTTGAATTTATAGAAGGAGATATAATTTGTTTTATATGTACAGCAGAAAATTATTATAAAGTAGAAGATTTCGTAAATAAAAAAGCTGAAATATTAAGCTGATATTTAATAAACCGGCAATTAATGCCGGTTTTATTTTTTATTTAATAATTTCATTTAAAAACTGGAGGCAACTTTATTATAAATTTCTTCACATAATTTTTCTGATTCTGTATAAATTGCCTGACCTCTTTTCTTAAAATCTTCTGCCATATTTAAATCTTTTATACTGGGAATATTGATTAACACATTTAACCATGCACCTTTTACACAGGATAATAGATTTAATGCAGCAACTCCCAAATCACTTACGGCACTTTTATTTGATTTTCCAATCAGCTTATATGTTAATTTTAACCCTTCCAGTCCCTGCTGCATAGCTTCAAGAGGAACCTCAGTAGCTCCTATCGTAGTTTTAATTATAGCATTACTTCTTAATACTTTTTCTTTGATTGTATCTTTAGGCATTTTATAAGCAGAGGAAAGCAAATTAAATGCGTCCTTATCTTTATCAATACCTAAAATTAAATCTTCTAATAACTTCTCAGCCTTTATTTTAACATCTAAGCAAAGTGGTTCAAATTCTTTATATTTTTCTTTCCCTATTGTTAAATTTATCACCATAAGAGAAAGTGCAATACCTTGTGCCCCTGCAAGTGCACTGGCAGCACCGCCTCCAGGAGCTGGCTCTGATGAAGCTAATAATTCATTATACTTTCTTATGTTAAGATCTGCTAATTTCATATTTCATTCCATTTCTACCAACTTTGTAACAGCTTTTATCTATACATAGGCTATAGTTTCTATTTCTACTAATACATCCTTTGGCAGTCTTGCTACTTCCACTGCTGATCTTGAAGGCAATACTCCTTCTTTAAAATATTTTGCATAAATACCATTCATAGCTGCAAAATCATCCATATTTTTAATAAATACGGTAGTTTTTAAAACTTTGTCCAGAGAACTTCCAGCTTCTTCTAAAATTGCTTTTACATTTTTAAAAACTTGTTCTGTCTGTTCTTCTATTGTTTTTCCCACGATTTCACCTGAAGATGGATTAATTGGAATTTGACCTGATGTAAATAGTAAATTACCAAATATATTTCCCTGTGAATATGGACCAATTGCTGCCGGAGCTTCCTTTGTTGAAACAATTTTTCTCATATTTTTATCTCCTTTTCATTTTTTAGATACTAATATTTTATCAATATTAACATTTGATAAACATAAATATTTTTATTTGCATCTTTTATTAAAATTTCTTCCCATATTTTCTTTTAATATTTTTTCTGTCATTATAATTTCTTCTTCCGTCATGGCTTTTTTAGGCAATATAAAGGCTTGCTGAATATTTACGTATAATAAGAAATATTTTTTTGTTTCATAACCTTTATAAAATAAATCCCATTTATATTCACTGTTTCTATTTTCTTTGCCGCCTTTAATTTGAATCTTATTTTCATCAATTATATATTGCCTTTTAATATGAAAAGAAACTTTATCTGTTCTTAACACTCTACGAATCATAAGTTCTTGAATAATAAATATCAAAATAATAAAGAAAATCATTATCACATAAAAATAAAAATACCAATCCGGCATATCTAATTTTCCGGATGCTCTTCCTATCATCATAACAAGTGCTAAAACAAATATAAAAACATAAGCAAAGATTGTCCATCTTTTTCTGAAAAACAAGGTAAAATTGCTGAGTGCTTTATAATCTTCTTTCTTTATTTCGAAATCAAGTTTTATTTTATTATTTTCTATCATTTATAGTAATCCCCTTACCTTTTTCCTCTATTAATTTTATTTTTTTAGCTCTAGCCATATGTTTTATCTTCCACTCCATTTTCATGGCCTCTTCCTTCGTATCAAATGACTCACTGTAAACTAGAGTAACAGGTCTTCGTCCTCTTGTATATTTTGCACCTTTACCGTCATTATGAGCTTTTATTCTTGACTGTAAATCATTTGTCCAGCCTCCATATAATGTTCCGTCTTTACAGCGTAATAAATATACATAATTTAATTTTTGAGAAGTTTTTTTCATCTTAATATGTTAAATCCTTTATATCGTATAGTTTACTTCATCATCTATTTTTAAATTTTTCAAACCACGTATAATTATAAGCAGCCATATGTTAATAATTATCCAAAAGATTATACTCAATACTGCAATAATCTCAAAATTAAAACTAACTGAAATAGCTAAAATGATACATAAAATACTATATAGTACCGTAAAAATACGAATATTTTTAATATATTCATTCGCCGCTATAGTAAGCTCTAATCTTTCTAATATTCTAACAGCTCCTGATAATATATAAAAAATCATTATAAAATCTGAAATTATTCCTAGTTCTATTATAATCAAATTGAAAATTAATGCTATACCTTCATAAGAAATTAACTTAATAAAGAATATAATAAATTCTATAATAATGCTCATATAGCAAAAAGCCACAGCATTTTTTAACTCTTTTATATTTTCATATTTATATAACATTTGTTTTATTCCATTTAATACTATTAATAAACCTATAAAATTAGGGAGAAGCTGAATAGAACCTAAATTTATATGAAACATTGTCAAAAATAATCCCCAAAAGATTTTACTATATCCCTCTCCCATTTATATTGATCCTCTTTCTTTTAAATACTTTATTAATTTTATAAAATCACATTCAAGATTATATGTATTTCTTTCAATATTATAAATTCTTAATTCATATGTATTACCAAAATCATCTTCATAAGCAATTACTGGCTTAATATCATACATTGTATAATAGGACATAGTATCTAATTTATCTTTAAATCTTGATTTTACATCGATTGTATCAAATTTTTCATACTGTATATTATTTACTTTATCAAACTTATTACCATCTATCGTTAATTCAATTAATTCATTGGTCTCTTTAAATAAAGGACTATTAACAGAAAGTAATTTCAAATTTTTTTCAACAATATATTTTTCTTCTGAAATATGTGAACCTTCACTTGAAGTGCTCCCACTATAATCATTTGTCAAAAGCTGTGTAGAATTTGTTTTTTTTGAGAATAAAAGTCTTCCAAGCTGTACATTCATACTAGTGCCGTCACTAAACATTACTTCTGCATTATTTAATTCTAATATACTATTATCATTAAATATATCTTCTCTAGACAGTAAATTTACATAAACCGTTCTGATACTATAAGTTCCACACCTTTCACCTATTACATTATTTTCATTATTATTGTAGCTAAACACAAATGATGAATTAGGTTTATCTTCTGAAGCCCAAAAGTCAAGCTCTGGAGCTTCTAAAAATGTAACGTTTGTTACTTTGGCTTTATCATCAATATTTGTTATATACCGAATTATAAACTGAGTATCTTCATAATGATTTTCATCATTAACATCTTCCTGTACTTCATATTCACAATAAGTTTTTAAAAAAACAGGCTCATCTAATCTAAGACAAAAAATAAAGCCCAAACATATAAATGCTGTGAATATAATGCAAGTAATACATATCTTGAAGATTTTAAAATTTAACTCCATAAAATATCCTTAATCCTATTTTAATAATTATTCCTTATAGAAAATAATACAAATTACTTCTTTAACTTTAAAAATATTAATGCCATTTAATTATAATATATATATATATTTAATTGTCAATCTTTTTAATTCTCATTATCTTACCTAAAGCAATTACAAATATAAATAAAAATATGGTAAATAGAGCGCCCATTTTAGCTGAACCTTGCAATGATACATCTGAATAAGCTTCACTTGCAACAAAGAGTGCAACGGTTAAACCTAAACCACCTATTAGTCCTGTTAAAAAAACATCCTTTGCCCGCATACCTTCAGGAAGTTTAAATTTTAACAAAACAGCATGACAAGTAAATAAGGAAATTCCAATAGTTTTTCCTATAACTAAAGAAGCAAATACAATCCATGTTAATTTAGAAATCTGTGAGAGTTCAACCCCTGCATTTGAAATCCCAAAGAATATCAAGCCATAATCAACAAGTGGAGATATTTGATGTTCAAATTTGTTTAAAGTTGTATGAATTGGTGCATCATTAACTCCATGCATATCAATTAATTCTGTAGATACTCCTTTCTTAGGCAAAAAAGGAACAATAAATACTAAAGACAATGCTGGGTGCAAGTGTGCAGCATACATACCAATCCATACAATTGTCCCTGCACCAAAGATATATGGTACATAACTCTTAACTCTCTTTCTATTTAAGGTCCAAGCTATTAACATTCCCACAACTATTAACAATAACCATAAGGGTTTCACCGGCTCAGTTGGATCTGAATAGAAAACTGCGATAATAATAAGGCCAATGGCATCATCGGCAACTGCTAAAAGTAATAAGAAGCTTACTGCCGGATGTTTTTTGCCAAAAACAATTCTTGCTAATAGCCACGCAAGAGCTATATCTGTGGCTGTACATATACCCCATCCATTAATATATTCATCACTGCCAAAAAAATAGTTCAAAATAAAAAATGTAAAAATAGGACCAATAACTCCACCGGCTGTAGCCATTAACGGAGTTACAGCTTTTCTAATAGGATTTAAAGCCCCACCTCTTGATAAACTGTTTAGAATTTCAACTCCTGCTATTGCAAAGAAAAAAACCATAAAAATATCATTTATTAAAAAATGAAAATCAATATTAAAAAAAATTGGTGTATGAATAAAATGATGATACGATTCAATTGATACATTTGTCCATATCAATGATATTATCACTCCTAAAATCAACGGGATAGAATACTCTCTGCATCGTTCCAATACCATAAATGTCCTCCAACGTAATACTATTATTTTATTTTCTCTATTTTAATAATTAGAATATACTATATCAAAAATTTAATTTAGTTTCAATTTATAATAATTAAATTTGGAAAAAAATGAATGATATTTAAATATTCCTTCATATATATAGTATAATAATTAGTTTAAAAAAATTTTAAAAAAGATTTGTTTAAATTTGTTCTTTTTTAAATTATGTGATATTATTTTTATTGGAGTGTAAATTATTAAATAATTTTTTATAATTTTTTTTATTTTATAATTTAACTTTAGATTAACCTTAGTTTTATATTTTCCCCATATAATAAAAAAAAACAGTATTTTGTGAAAAAAAAAACATATCACAAGAAAGGAGACTCAAATTTTGTCAATATTAAAAAAACATTTACAGGGAATTCATGTTGACCACAGAAAAAATACAATGAACCATGCTATTGAGACTATGCCTACACCGGATATAGTTTATATTAGTATGTCTCAACATATTGGCGCTCCCTGTGAGCCATTAGTCTCTGTGGGAGATCATGTAAAAATTGGGCAGCCTATCGGCAATTCGGAGGCTTTTATCAGTGCTCCTGTTCATTCCAGTGTTTCGGGAAAAGTTACTAATATTGAAGAAGTCATGTCATCACTTGGAACAATGGATAAGACCATAATTATTAAAACAGATAAAAAACAAGAACTATGGGAAGACATTAAAATACCAACAGCTGAAACAAAAGAAGAATTTATTAAGGCTATTAGGGATAGTGGCTTGGTTGGTTTAGGCGGTGCTGCATTTCCAACTCACGTAAAATATAACCCTAGAAATTTGGATGAAGTAGATACCTTAATAGTAAATGGTGCCGAATGTGAGCCATATATTACTTCAGACTACAGAACAATGCTTGAACATACTCAAGATATTGTAAATGGTATTTTACTAATCATGAAGCATTTGGAGCTTAAACAGTGTTATATAGGAATTGAGGAAAATAAACCTGAGGCTATTGAAAGATTAAATTCATTTTTGTCTACATTTCCTAATATAAAAGTTATAACTTTAGATTCAAGATATCCTCAAGGAGCTGAACGTGTATTAATTTATGAAACAACAGGTAAAGTTTTACCTCCGGGAAAACTTCCTGCTGATATAGGAGTTATTGTATCAAATATAACTTCCATAGCCTTTTTAGCTAAATATTTTAGAACAGGTGTACCACTTATTTCAAAAGTGGTTACGGTTGACGGAGATGCTGTCTCTACTCCAAAGAATGTCAGAGTTCCTATTGGGACAAAGATTTATGAAGTAATTAATTTTTGTGGAGGATATAAAAAACCTCCTAAAAAAATAATTTTCGGCGGACCAATGATGGGTAGAGCAATTTACGACGATGGTAAACCAATAATAAAAAATAACAATGCAATTTTGGCTTTTGACGAAGATCAAGCATTAATTCCTAATGAAACTGCTTGTATTAACTGTGGGCGTTGTGTACAAGCTTGTCCGTTAAATTTAATGCCTACTGCTATTGATAAAGCATATAAAAGAAATGATATTGATGCTTTAAAGAACCTTAATGTTGCAATTTGCATGGAATGTGGATGCTGTTCCTATGTTTGTCCTGCAAAAAAACAATTAAGTTTAGTAAACAAACTATCAAAAGCACTTGTTAAGGAGGCGGGAAAATAAAATGAAAAACTATAAATATGATAATCTTATTGTAGCATCTTCGCCTCATTTGGTTGATAGTATAACTACTTCAAAAATAATGGCAATGGTTATTATCGCGTTGATGCCTGCCTTTGCCGTATCTATTTGGGTATTCGGTGCAAGAGCAATATTTTTAACAGGAATATGTATCATCGCATGTGTGGTTTTTGAGTATTTGTTTAATAAAATAACTAAAAAACCTTCTACTATTGGTGATTTTAGTGCTGTAGTAACAGGTATTTTAGTAGCATTTAATGTCCCTGTAAATTTTCCATACTGGATGGCTATTATAGGTTGTTTTGTGGCTATTATTATTGCAAAACAACTGTTTGGAGGAATTGGACAAAATTTTGTAAATCCTGCTATTACAGCTCGTGTAGTTCTATTTCTCGCATTCTCTACAGAAATGACCAGCTGGCCTACCCCACAAAGAATTTTCTTAGCGACAGATGCAGTAACCGGTGCAACACCTCTTGCATTATTTGCTAAACAGAATTTTGATCAACTACCTTCTAATACAGAAATGTTCTTAGGAACAATTGGTGGCTGTATAGGAGAAACCAGTGCTTTAGCACTTTTAATAGGCGGATTATTTTTATTGTTTAAAAAAATAATTTCACCTACAATTCCTGTTAGTTTTCTTGGGACAATGGTTGTTATTTCTCTAATTGCAGGTATAGATCCTATATTCCAGATTTGTGCAGGTGGAGCAATGATAGGTGCATTTTTTATGGCAACTGATTATTCCACATCTCCACTTACTACAAACGGTAAAATAATATTTGGTATAGGGTGCGGTCTTATTACCATGGTAATAAGACTATTTGGAAACTATCCTGAAGGTGTATCTTTTTCAATATTGTTTATGAATTTAATTGTTCCACATATTGATAACCTTTCAAGAAGAAAATTATACGGTGGAGGTGTTAAAAATGACTAAATTTAAAGATTATTTTGCACCAACTCTTGTTTTAATGATTATTTGCCTATGCGTTACAATTGCTTTGGCTGTTACTTATAATATAACTACACCAATAATTGAAGCAAGCGCTGCTGCTGAAGCCAGTGCTTCAAGAGCAGAAGTACTTCCATCAGGTAAAGACGGTTTTACCGCTTTTGATGTTAATTATACCGAAGGAATTCAAGATGTATATGCAGCTGATAATAACAGTGGTTATGCGATTACTTCTTATAACAAGGGCTTCGGAGGCAAGGTTTATACTATGGTGGGAATTGACAACAAAGGCGAAATAACAGGTATAAAAGTACTGTCACATTCCGAAACTCCGGGTCTTGGAACAAAAGCTATGACCCCTGAATATCTATCTCAGTACATCTCTGCATCAAAAATAACTTTGACAAATGAACCTGATGCTACAAATATAGATACCATAACAGGAGCTACTATATCATCTAAAGCAATCTATGGTGCTATAAATAATGCACTTGTTCAATACGATGAATTGAGAGGTGTTAAAAATGACTAAATTAGATCTTATAAAAAACGGAATTATAAAAGAAAACCCTGTTTTAGTTCTATTACTTGGTGCGTGTCCTACTTTGGCTGTAACTACATCAGCTATTAACGGACTTGGAATGGGTGTTTCCACTATGACAGTTCTTATTTGTTCAAATATTGTAATATCCCTTTTAAAAAGCGTTATTTCACCTAAAGTAAGAATACCTTGTTATATAGTAGTAATTGCGGGTTTTGTTACAATGGTAGGTTTCTTACTTAATGCATATGTTCCTGATATATACGATTCCTTAGGTTTATTTATTCCTCTGATAGTTGTAAATTGTATAATTTTAGGCAGGGCAGAAATGTTTGCAAGTAAAAACTCTGTTCTTAATTCTGCCGCAGATGGTATCGGTATGGGGCTTGGGTTTACTCTAGCATTGTTTTTAATGGGTGCAATTCGTGAGTTCTTAGGAGCTGGTACACTGTTTGGATTTACTATAACAGCGAATATTATTAAACCTATGACTATTTTTGCTTTACCTCCGGGAGGATTCTTTGTTTTCGGCTGCTTGGTTGCATTAATAAACTTTATTTCTAAAGGTCGTGCAATTAAAAAAACTGAAATGGGATGCAGCAACTGTCCTTCTGCCGAAGCATGCGGAAAGTCTGAGAAAGGAGAGTGCAATAACTAATGAAAGAAATTTTAATGATTATGTTCAGTGTTATCCTTGTTGATAACTTTGTACTAACAAAATTTTTAGGAATTTGTCCGTTTTTAGGAGTTTCTAAAAAATTAGACTCTGCCGTTGGTATGAGCGGAGCTGTTATCTTTGTAATGGTTCTAGCAACTATTGTTACCTATCCAATATATATATATATATTAGAACCAAGCGGTTTAAAATATTTACAAACTATTGTATTTATTTTGGTAATAGCTTCATTAGTTCAATTAGTAGAAATATCTTTAAAAAAATATATACCTGCGCTTCATAGATCTCTTGGAGTATTTCTTCCTCTAATTACAACGAACTGTGCAGTACTTGGTGTTACTATACTGAATATCGATGAAAACTATACTTATATACAATCAATTTTCAATGCACTAGGTGCTGGAATTGGTTTTCTTTTAGCAATGGTAATATTTGCTGGCGTAAGACAAAAAATCGAATATTGTAACGTTCCTGCGACTTTTAAAGGAATTCCGTCAATTCTAATTGCAGCATCTATAGTTTCTGTTTCTTTTATGGGATTCAGTGGTGTAGTTGATGGAATTTTTAAATAGGAGGTAGGATTATGCAACAATATTTTTTACCAATCATCATTGTTATAATAATAGGCTTTTTAGCAGGTACTATATTAACCTTAGCCTCAAAATTTATGGCAGTAAAAGTAAACGAAACAGTTGTTAAAGTGAAAGAAATATTGCCAGGTGCAAATTGCGGTGCTTGTGGCTATGCAGGTTGTGAAGACTATGCTGTAGCACTAGCCAACGACCCTACAATAAAACCAAATTTGTGCACCCCGGGAGGAAGTTCAGTGGCCCTTGCTATCAGTAATGCTTTAGGCATAGAATTTGAAGCTGTTGCCGGAAAAACAGCAGTAGTAAAATGTTCGGGAACTTATGCAAAAACCAACTATGTAATGGATTATAGAGGATTACAATCCTGTGCAGCAAATAAAATGTTTTATCGTGGCAGAGGAGCTTGTGATTATTCTTGTATAGGATATGGAGACTGTGTTGATGCTTGTGAATATGATGCTATAAAAATCGAAGGCGGAGTAGCCGTTGTTGACAATGATAAATGTGTAGGCTGCGGTCTTTGTGCAAAGAGGTGTCCAAATAACTTGATTGATATAGTACCGGGCAGTAATTTCGTTTATGTAGGCTGCTCTTCAAATGAAAAAGGTGCTGTTACAAAAGATAAATGTACTATAGGTTGTATAGGCTGTAAGAAATGTGAAAAGATTTGTAAATTCGATGCTATTCATGTTATAAATAATCTTGCAGTTATTGATTACGATAAATGTAAAAATTGTAAAATGTGTATTAATGAATGCCCTGTGGGTGTTATTAAATTTAATAATTAAATATTTATATGAAAAAAATAGACTTTCTTATAAATGATGTGACCCCAATAAGTTAGACTCTATAGCGAAGTAGTATTTTTTACTGCTTCGCCATTTTTATGCTACTTGGCTGAGTCGATATTCAACAGGACTCATCCAAGATAGTTTTTGCTTGATTCTTTGATTATTATAATAATATATGTATTTCTCTATTGCATCCTTCAATTCTTCATAACTATAGTAAACGCAGCCATAATACATTTCTTGTTTCATCACTCCAAAAAAATTCTCCATTATTGAATTATCGTAGCAATTTCCTTTTCGTGACATACTTTGATATATACGGTTTGATTTAAGATTACTACTGTATGCCTTCATTTGGTAAGCCCAGCCTTGATCTGAGTGAAAA
>NZ_AUFC01000005.1 GCF_000426305.1 Anaerovorax odorimutans DSM 5092
CCGGATTTATTAAATTTGATGGTCCTTATGCTTACAGAGCTCCTAAAGCTTGTAAATTTGAATCGGAAGCAGACATTACTGCTTTCTATCTTGAACTTTTGGAAAATCAAATGCTAGACGAAGGTCCTGAGCAAATTGCCGGTATTTTCCTAGAAACTGTTGTTGGTTCCAATGGAATTTTAATTCCTCCTGCCGGTTATCTTGAAGGTGTTAGGGCTCTTTGTGATAAATATAATATTATCATGGTATGTGACGAAGTTATGGCTGGCTGGTATAGAACAGGTACTTGCTTTGCATTTCAGCAGTTTAATGTTACACCCGATGTAATAACTTTTGCTAAGGGTTCTACCTGTGGTTATGTTCCTCTTGGTGGCGTTATTGTTTCCGAAAAGATTGCAAAAATCTTTGATGAAAAGAAAATGCTTTGCGGCTTAACTTACAGTGCTCATCCAGTAGGCTGTGCTGCTGCAATTGCCACTCTTAACGCGTATAAGGAAGAAAAAATAGAAGAAAATGTGGCTAAACAAGGTAAAGTACTAGCTGATATACTCGATGGATATGTAACCAAACATGCATGCGTTGGTGAAGTAAGGCATATAGGCTTATTCTCTTCTATTGAATTAGTAAAAGATAAAGCTACACATACTCCTATCGTATCATTTAATAATGACCCTGAAGGTACTATGAACAAAATTGTGGGAATGTTAAAAGTTGAAGGATTTTCAACTTATGCTCACGAAAACATGATTATCATTGCTCCTCCATTAATTATTACTACTGAAGAATTGACAGACGCTATGACTATTATGGATAAAGTCCTTGATTCTGTTGATAATATGATTAAACAATAGATATCAATTTAAAATTTCATAAAGCCACTCATCTGTTATGATATAGCTTATTCCCTATAATATGTAATTTTATATTTTATTGTATAAACTGTACTAATAAAATAAGCTCCACCATATCAATTTGAGTGGTTTTTATTTATAATAAATTGCTGAACATCCGTTTACTTTTTTGTTAAAATATGATAATATGTTCGTAAATTGATCCCTTTATATCGAAAGGAGCTTAAAATGGAACAATTAAAAGAAAGAGAAAAAAAAATATTACAATATATGATATCCGAAATAAAAAGTAAAGGCTATCCTCCTACTGTAAGGGAAATATGCAGTGCACTAAACATAAAATCCACATCTACGACACACAAGGATTTAGAGAACTTAGAGAAAAAGGGATTTATAAAAAAAGATCCATCTAAACCAAGAGCATTAATGATTACCGATCTAGCATTAGATCAGAAACAGCCCATTTTAAATAATACTTGTAATGATTTATCAAATACAGAACATACAAACGTTGTAGAAGTTCCTGTCATAGGAAGAATTGCTGCTGGTACACCTATTTTGGCAGAAGAAAATATTGAAGACTCCTTTCCTGTTCCAGAACGCTTTTTATCTAAGGGAAATAATTTTATGCTCGTTGTTAAAGGAGAAAGTATGATAGAAGCAGGAATATTTGACGGAGATTATATTCTTGTGAAACAACAAAATGAAGCTAATAACGGAGATATTGTCGTTGCTATGGTAGATGGTTTTGAAAGTGAAGCTACTGTAAAAACCTTTTATAAAGAAAATACTTATATTAGATTACAGCCAGAAAACAAATCCATGAGCCCTATTATCGTTTCTGAGGTTAAAATCCTTGGTTTAGTAAAAGGTGTTTTCAGATATTTTTAAAATATAAAGTCTAAGCATACAAATAAGGTTATATAAATTAACCTATTAATTTAAAATATAAAGCTCTTATAAAAAATAAAATAATTAGGCGGCAATAAAAGCTGGTTTCTATATTTTACAGAAACCAGCTTTTATTATGTATAAAATGCTAAAATCGCAGAAATGTATGTAAACTAAATTAAGCTAGTTTAGATTAAAAAACATTGACTAATTCCACAAAGCATATTTTTATTTATACTTAACATTTTTTAAATTGAACGTTAAAAGATTAAAGAAAAATAATTCATTTTTAAATTAGTAATAAATAATTTAATTACAATTTTAAAGTCCTTATTAAAATTCAGGTATAAATAAACTTACAATTATCATATTCTTTATTAAGATTTAAAATTAAAGTTGAATACAGATTTATAATCTGAAGAAAGAGGTTAAGGATATTTTATGAAGAAAAAATTAAGTTTACTAATAATCTTTATTATTGTTGTTTCTGTAACATTAGTAAAACCCATTACCGTGGATAATTTGGAAGTAATCATCTACGATAATCTACACCAACTTACAGATTCAACTGAATCTAATAACAGTTCTATATCGGCAGCCTCATATCATGGATTAACATCTATAAGTGTCATAAATAATTTTGGTAAAAACCCTGCAACTGAGCGTAATTTTACATGGAATACTCCCATATCCAATAACAAAGATGTATTGGAATACTGCCTCAAAGATGAATTTCATAGCTTTGATGATATTAATATTAAGAAAGTTACTGCAAAAAGCTATGAAACAAAAACTGATGCAGACAATAGAGTTATTCATAAAATTTCTTTAAAAAATCTAAAACCCGGAGCTGAGTATATATATCGAATTATGTATGCACCTAACATATATAGTCCTAAAGCAACTTTTAAAACTGCTGAAGAAAAACTAGATCAATTTACTTTCATACAAATAACAGATACTCAAGGTTTTAATAAGAGTGATTATTTAATATGGGCAAATACATTAAAAAAAGCTCTAGGAAAATTTCCTGATGCAAAATTTTTAATCCATACAGGAGATATGGTAAACGATGGAGATAAAATTAAACAATGGGATGCTTTTACTCATGCCGTAATACCTGAATTGATGAATCTTCCAATTGCTCCCACATTAGGAAATCATGATAAATTAAATAAAAATGGCTCAAATCCTAAAGCGAAAAACTTTAACGATATATTTTATATCCCAAATACAATTAAAAATAATACAGGAACAGAAGATGGGACTGTCTATTCTTTTGACTACGGCAACGCTCATATAGCTGTTATGAATACTGAATGTAGCAGAAAGAATTTAAAAAAGCAAGGTGATTGGCTCATATCTGATATGTCTAAAACAGATAAGCTATGGAAAATAGTTGCTGTACATAGAGGTCTTTATGGAGCAACCTATTACTCTTCTGAAATAAGGGATGTATGGGCACCTATCTTTGACAAAGTTGGAATTGACCTTGTCCTGCAAGGTCATGATCATAATTATGTAAGAACATATCCTATGAAAAACAATGAAATATCCAGCTTAGGAAATGGTACTATATATATAACTGCCAACTCAGGAGGAATAAAATTTTATCCCCAAAAACTCCGTAACTGGCAAGAAGTTAACTTACAGCCTTATATTCAAATGTACATTGCAGTTACAATAAATAATAATCAAATAACAATTAAAGCGTATGATGTAAATAATGTTTTAAAGGATACTATAACCCTTAATAAATAGATACTATTAATCAGCTTCTATTTCTTCTTAAGATATAAAAAATATCATTAAAATTTATTAATCATAATAAAAATAATTGGCAGTTCGCTAAATTATCAATCTATAAATATTTTATATAAATATTCAACTTCATAATTTACTTTATATATTAAAATGAGGTGATTAATTATGAATTATGGTAAACTAACTGCAACAATATCTAGTATTGCCATAATGATAGCAAACGACATAACTGATGAAGATGAACTAACCCTCTTAAGTTTAATGTTTACTCAACTTGGAGATACATTGGCTACAATCTCACAGCAACGAAGTATGAGCAACATTTTAAATAATAACTCTGATTCAAAAGAAGAATGAACAAATATCTTGATGAAATTTTTAATTCGTTGATCTCTAAAGGATATTATAATCAGCAATAAAAAAGCCATCCATTAATTGATCATATTATTATAATAGATGACTACTTGTAATATTTATTTTTTGTCATTAATATTTTTGTAATTTTTAAGGAAAAAACCTAAATTTTCATATCTTAGTTCAATATCTTTTTTAAACATTTCCAACTCTTTATAACCATTTTCCGTTATAGAATAATATTTTTTAGCTGCTCCGGCTTCAGATGTATCCCATCTTGATTCTACAGAGCCATTAGTCTCTAAAGTTTTTAATGCTCTATATATGGCAGCACTGTCTATTTTATTATTAGGTAAATTTGTTTCAAATTCTTTTAATAATTCAAATCCATATGACGGTTTCAATGTTAAAAATAATAATACAAATGCAGCCGTATGTCTACCAGGTTTGATTTTCATATAATTACCTCCGTTAGAATCTGTTAATTACACATTACTGTAATTTATAATATTTGTCAAATAATAAATTGATTATTTAATTATAGGATTTTATATTTATAAATTAATAAAAGTAAAAATGCTTAATGAAATTAATTTTTATAATTTTTTTAATATAATTAAATTATCTTTTTAAACAATGAACAAATTTAGAAATTTTAACCTAATATTTTATATTGACACACAATGTTATATACAGTAATATGTTATTAACATATTACTGTATATAATTAATATCTATTTAATATAAATATTAAATAAAGGAGAAAAAAATGACAAGTTATATAATTTACGGATTAGTTATAATTCTTACAATAATATCTGCAATTGTAGATATAGATAAAACTAAAAAAGCTATAAAAATCGGCTTTAATTCATTTAAAAAACTACTACCCTCAATTACACCTGTAATGATTTTTATAGGAATTACATTATCCATATTAAGTCCTTCATCAATAAGTATGATACTTGGTAAGCAATCTGGAGGATTAGGTATAATAGTAGGTTTAATAACAGGTTCTATAGCATTTATGCCCAGTTTTATAGCTTTTCCTCTGGGAGAAAGTTTATTGTCACATGGAGCTGGATACCCTCAAATAGCTGCTTTTATTTCAAGCTTAATGGCAGTTGGTATAGTTTCTTTAGCTATTGAAATTCAATATTTTGGTAAAAAGGCAGCAGTATCAAGAAATATTTTGGCTTTAATAACATCTGTAATTTTTTCTTTAATTATATGGGGAGTGATGTAAATGATTAAAACAATTATTAAAAAATACAAATGGTCAATTATCCTTTTAATATTACTGGCAATACTTTATTTTATAAACAGTAACTTGGGCGAAAATGCCACAATAAAAACATTATCCAATTTCAAATCCATGCTCAGTGTACTGCCTCCTATTTTAGTATTAATTGGTCTTTTAGATGTTTGGGTACCAAAAGAAACAATGATAAAATATATGGGGCATGGCTCAGGCATAAAAGGAATTTTTATGTCTTTATTATTAGGTTCTTTAGCAGCAGGACCTTTATATGCAGCCTTTCCCATAGCAGCAATTTTAATGAAAAAAGAAGCACGATTTGCATACATTTTATTCTTTTTAGGAGTTTGGTCAAGTTCAAAATTGCCATTGCTTCTATATGAATATACTTCATTTGGAGGAACTTTTACTACTATACATGTAATATCTAATTTAACAATTTTCTTAATTGGTTCTTTCTTAATTGAAAAAATGATAAAAAAAGAAAGCTTAAACAAAATATATTTATCAGCAAACAGTATGATAGATGATTAGGTAAAAAAATAAAGCAAAGATAAACAAAATACTTTGTAATCTATTGCTTTATTTTTTTATTATTAGTTAGTATGTGAAAAAAATCGAATTATTTATATTTTATCTTTTAAATATTACTTTTCCATCCATAATAGTCATCTCTACGTTAGCTTCCCTTATCTCCAGCGGATCTGTATCAAAAAGATTTCTGTCAATGACTACAATGTCTGCAAATTTACCTGCTTCTAAAGTCCCCAACTCATCTTCCCTTCCTATTCCATATGCTGAACCATAAGTATAAGATCTAAGGATCTCATAAAGTGTCAATTTTTCAGTTGGATTCCATCCTCCTTCAGGTAAACCATCATCATGCAGTCTAGTTATAGCTCTGGAAATCTCAAAGAAAGGATTATTATCAACTACAGGGCAATCACTTCCAATGGCCAAGACTCCTGCCTGTTCAAGTAAAGTTTTAAACGGCCAAGTTGTTCCAGCCCTTTCTTCACCAAGAGTGATTCTATATTCCTCACCTTCCCAAGTAGGCATTAATCCTAAATGTTCAGGTTGTACTGAAGGAATCAACCCTAATTCCTTGAATCTAGTTCTATCTTTCTCATTAATTAATTCAACATGTTCAATGGCATGCCTTACATTCTTTTTACCATATTTTTTCATTGCCTCTTCATAACTATCAATTGTGAATCGTATTGCCCTATCACCTATTGCATGAATTTTAATCCATAAACCTCTTTTATGACCTTCCAATATTCCTTCTTTTATTCTATCTAACTCAGAAAGCTGTATACCTCTGTTCCCCGGAGCATCTTCATAATCTTCAAGAAGAAGTGCCGTATGTGTTGTAATTACACCATCCACAAATTGCTTTAACATATGTGCTCTTAACTTTTCACTCTTATATTTAACACTATTTTTCACAGCTTCATCAAGGTCACCTAAAAGATCTGTTGCAGCAGTAATTCTAACCGTCAATTGTTCATCTTTTTCTAATCCTGAATAAACTTCTAAAGATCCTAAATTCCTTCCAAAGTAAGGCTGGACATCTACAACAGAAGTTATTCCTAAAGCAGCAGCTTCCTCCATAAATTTTTTTAAGAAAGCTCTTTCCTGCTCTTCATTAAATTCAAATGCATATTTAGCAACAATCGCGATGGCAGATTCATATAAAAATCCTGTAGGTTCACCATTTTCATCTCTGGCAATCTCTCCACCAAATGGATCAGGTGTGTCTTTTGTAATACCTGCAATTTCCAAAGCCTTACTGTTCACCCAAGCTCCATGGGCTTCCGCATCTAATAAAAAAACAGGTTTATCAGGAAAATACTTATCAAGGGTTTTTTTATTTGGCAATTCTTTTATATCCCAAAATACATGATACCAATTAAATCCAAATACCCATCCGTCATAAGGATTCTTATCATAAAAATCTTTTACCATCTTTGCTGTTTCTTCTTCTGATCTGGCAGAACCTAAGTTTACATAAATTTTAAACATACCAGCCATAAGAAGATGAGTATGGCTATCATGAAATCCAGCCATTACCAATTTATCTTCAAATTCATATATAACTGTATCCGAATCAATATATCTATTAGCTTCATCACTTGGGCCCACAGCAATAATCTTATTTCCTTTTGCCGCTACAAATCCCGCATAAGGACGTTCTGATATACTATCAAAGATATAATTACTTTTAACTACAATATTCGCTTTCATAATATTCTCCATTTCCGATTTTAAGCAAAAGTTATAAAACTTTAAGCCTATTAACAAGTCTTTATTTGTTTAAAGGAATTAACTATAAAATAAAACCAGCAATTAAATATAATATTGAAGTTATAATTAAAATTGGCACAATCATTGGTAATGCTGTTCTTGCATAATCTATATTTTTAATTTTTGCAAGACCACAGGTTAATGTAACAGAATCACCATAGAAGCAAGTTGCACTTCCTGCAGCTGATCCTGCAATAACAGCACCAATAGTCAAATACATATTTGCACCCAATGTATTCGCAAGTGGTATCATAATTGGGAAACATACAGCTGCCATTCCCCAGAAACTCCCTGTAACAAATCCAAGCACTAGCAAAACGATAAATGCAATAAGTGGTAATAAATTTACACTTATAATTGGAGAGACTGTTTCAATAACATATGGCGCAAGTCCTAACTCGTCATTTGCATTTTGAAGTACAAATGCACTAATTACAATAGCTGTCACAACGAACATATCTTGAAATCCTGCCCATATTGAATCAAATGCTTCTCCAAACTTCAACAACTTTTGAGGAATATATAAGATAAGACAAACCAGTATACCTGTTAAAAGCCCATAAGTTAATTCTTGAGTCCATAATGTAATACCTATTAGAATAATCATCGGTGCCGCGAAATTCCAAACGCTGGTTACCTTCTTTTCTTCTTCTTCTGCAACTTCTACTGCTAAAGAATCAGCAGGTAAAACTTCTCCTGTGGTTTCTGCTCTTTCTTCAGCCAATTTCATTGGGCCAAAAGGTTTAATGATCCTTAATTGATAAAGAAGTACAAACAGTAAAGACATCCATGCAAAGAACATAAAAGGTACAGCCTTTACAACTGCATCAATCCCTGTTCCAGGCAAAAGATTCAAATCTTCAATCTGACTTCCCATAAATACACCCCATAGAGAAAGGGGAACTAATATACAAGTTGAACATGCTACTGCATTTACTGCAAAAGAAAACATCTCTCTGGACATCTTATTTTCATCTGCAATCTTTCTGCTGGAAACTCCTGCTCCCAAAATACTGAAATAATTATCTAAAAATAATACAATTCCCATTACCCAAGTTAAAATTCCAGTTTTCTTTTTATTGTTAGCAAATCTTAAGCCTAATTTCGTAAAGCCTGATATGGCATTGGAGGTTTCCAATAATTTAATAAAAATTCCAAATAATCCAAATATAATAATAAAGTAAGCGGATTCTCCTAATTCTCCATATAATGAATCTAAATAAGAAAATACAAATTTCTCTTTTGCTATGATAATGAATCCCACCATTGTTCCCAAAATAAGTGGTTCTAAAGCCCTCTTTGTAATAATTGCACTTATAATTACCACTGCTACTGGTAACAAGCTTAATGCACCATAGTTAGTTATTGCATCCATTATTCTTCCTCCAATCATAAAATTCCAACTTTGTAAACACGATAATTTTTATAAATTAGAACGTATTTAACCAGTAATAAAAAATAATTATACTTTACATATTATTTTTATTTTATAAATTTATTACTCTGAGATATGCATTTTTAATATCTCATTATACGAATCTGTTCTTCGGTCTCTATGAAATTGAAGAATATCTCTTGCTCTTTTAATTTCGTCTAAATCTAATTCTGCAACAATTAAATCCTCTTCATTTCTTTTTCCCTCAGTAATAACCTTGCCCCAAGGATCGGATACAAATCCTCTTCCATAGAATTCCATAAAGCCGGATCCATCAATAGCATCTTCGCGACCTACACGGTTACATGCACAAACATAAAAGTTATTGTGAATTCCATGACCTCTTATAGAATCCATCCAAGTTTGTGATGTATCCAAATCTGGATTGTCAGGTTCTGATCCAATTGCAGAAGGGTAAAATATGAAATCAGCTCCCTTAAGGGCTAAAATTCTTGTTGGCTCTGGGAACCACTCATCCCAGCAAATTAAAACTCCAAAGTTTCCATATTTTGATTTAAATACTATATATGGTGAATCACCGGGTGTAAAATAGTATTTTTCAATATACTGCGGCCCTTCGGGGATATGATGCTTTCTGTAATTTCCTAGCAAGCTTCCATCTGCATCAAATACTGCTGCTGAATTATAATAAACACCGTCCATTGCATATTCATAATAGCAGCTTACAATTACCACATCTAACTCCTTAGCTAGATTACTCATCTTCTTATTAGTTGGACCATCCATAGGTTCTGCCCAATCATATTTAGTGTAATCAATTATTTGTGCAAAGTATTGACCATTAAAGAGCTCCTGAGTGCATATTATTTTTGCACCTTTTTCTGCCATAGCACGTATTTGCTCTTCAGCCTTAGCTAAATTCTTATCTCTATCTGCTACACAAGCAAATTGAGTCATTCCAACTTTAACTTTTCCTTTATTCATTTCTTCTTCCTCCATATTCTCTTTTAAAATCATATTTTTAGCTTTAACTGCTTTATGCTATTTATATATCGCAAGTACTATGCCAAATATAATTTCAATAAAGTTGTTGAAAAATCAGACTTTTCTTTCTTTTATAATGCTCATGTGTTAGTATAAACTTACACATATGAGAATTATAAGTTTACTTAATCTCTGAAACTCATTTAATTAAAGAGTTCTTAAATAAAAAATACAGTGTAATTTTATACTTACACTGTATTTAATAACATACATATTAATTTCAAATTTACTGAATTTTTTTATATTTTATGTCGATTTTTTTATTAAATTTCTAATCTTTTCATTTTTTGATATAATAAAGGTCTTGAAATATTCAAGTATTTTGCTGTTTTTGTTTTATTATAATTAAATTTCCTTAATGAAGTAATAATCAAGTCCCTTTCTGCTTTACGCTTAACTTGTTCAATAGGATTATCACTGTTATTGTCTTCTACATACTCTATTAATTCTTTACCTTCTTTTACCATATCAAAATCAAAATCTTCTGCCGTAAGCAATGGGCCTGACGTATAATTCATAGCACGTTCAACAGCATTATGCAATTCACGTACATTTCCCGGCCAATGATATGTTCTTAATAATTCAATAGCACTTTTATCAACGCCTGTAACAGAAAGACCTAACGATTCATTAAGGTCTTCTAATATGGATTGGATTAACTCTTCTAAATCTTCAAGTCGATCTCTAAGTGGCGGTATCTTAATTTCTATAACATTTAATCGATAAAATAAATCTTCACGAAACATTCCACTATTTACTAAATTTCTTAAATCTTGATTAGCAGCAACAATTATCCTAACATCAATTGGAATACTAGTATCTGATCCAATACGATCAACTTCCTTCTCCTGAAGAACTCTTAATAGCTTTGGCTGTACACTCATAGGCATTTGATTAATTTCATCTATAAATAAAGTACCATTATTGGCTAATTCAAATTTACCTTTTTTACCTTCTTTAACAGCACCTGTAAATGTTCCTTTCTCATACCCAAATAGCTCTGATTCTACCAGATTTTCAGGTATTGCAGAGGAATTTACTTTTATCATCCTGTTTTTTCTGCGGCTGCTTAAATTATGAATAGCATGTGCCACGAGCTCTTTTCCAGTTCCCGTTTCACCGGTAATCATAACAGTAGAATTTGTTTTTGCTGCAGAAATGATACTTTCTTTTAGTTTCATAATAGGCTTAGAACTTCCTGCAATATTGTGTATAGAATATTTTGTTCCTTCAAGCTTTACTATTTGTTTAGTAAGATTTTTTAATTCACGGTCCAAAAACCTGTTGTAACTATCCGATAGCTCATATAAAAATTGAGATTCCTGAGTTGCATCATATTCTAAAAGTCCAATCTTTTGTCCATCTTTAAATAAAGGTACTTGAATTGTAATACCAATACCTAAATATGAGCTGTAAAATTCCAATCCTATATCATCACGATTTAGCCCCTCAATCATTTTAGAGCCAGGAAATATTTCTAAAATATGTTTACCTAAAATAAAATCTCTTTCTTTAGCAAAATATCCTGCACATTGTTCATTGACATAGACAACTATACCAGTCATGTCAATAACAACAACTCCAGGGATACTTTCCAGATACATTTCTATATCTTTATCGGTTAATTTATACATAGATTTTCACTTCTCAATCCTATCTGCTGACTAATAATTTTTTTATTGAAGCTTCCAGTCCATCAATAGTTAATTCAAACATAGGGAATATTTCTTTTATCTTTAATAAAGTAGGAGATCCATAAGTATATTCCCACTCTCTTTCTGGAATTGGATTCAGCCAAACGCTTTTTGAATATTTCTTTTTAAATTTTTTCAGCCATTCTATACCTGGAACTTCATTATATAAACCTATATAACAATTTCCGCCTTTACTCATAAGCTCAGATGGAGCCATAGTTCCATCTCCAACAAAAATAACTTTATATTCACTCTTTAAATTTGAAAGTACCCATTCTGTATCAACCCATTCTCCTCTCCTGCAATGAGGCGTGGTATATAAATGCTCATATATGCAATTATGGAAGTAATAAACCTTTAAATCTTTAAAATGATTAGCATTGCTTACTGCTTGAAAAAGTTGACTGCAAAGCCTGCTGTAAGGCATCATAGAACCATCAGCATCAAACAAGATAAGAAGTTTAACAGTATTTTTTCTTGGTCTGTCCCAGACAAGCTTTAATCTGCCTGCATTATCACAAGTTTCATCTATGGTTTTTTCAATATCCAACTCTGTTTTTGCACCTTCAACTTTAGAAGAAAATTGTCTTAGCTTTCTAAAAGCCATTTGAAACTGCCTGGTATCTAATATATTATCCTGTCTAAAATCCCTAAAATTTCTTTCGCCTGCTATTTGTACCGCCGTTTTATGTCTGCCTTCTCCTCCTACACGGATACCTCTTTCATGGTATCCGCTATGACCCATAGTAGATGTCCCTCCGGTTCCAATCCAATAATTTCCACCATCATGACGTTCTTTTTGTTCTTCAATACGCTCTCTGAATCTTTTCATCAGTTCTTCAAGTTCCAATACGTAATCATCAAGCATGTTCTTATCATTAATATCTCTTACTTTTACATCTTTATTCAACCAATCCCAAAATTCTTCAGGTAAGTCCTCTGGACTTTCAATTCCTTGGAAAAATTCTGCAAATGCCATATCAAATTTATCATAATCCGCCTCACTTTTTACTAAAACGCTTCTGCACAAATGATAGAAGTCCAATAAACTTGCTTTGCAAAGGCCCTTATCCAAGGCTTCCATTAATACCATCCATTCATTCAGAGAAACTTTCAGTCCACGGGCTCTTAATAAATAAAAAAACGTAATAAACATTTTACAACCATCTCTTTAGGGAAAATCCCTTTTCTTTTATTTCAGACATAACTTCAATATCTTGATTTTTCTTTAAAAGAACCCCTATAAACGGAATTTGTTCTTTAATTTTATCAACAGAAACACCGCTAAGCATTAATGCTTGTAACCAATCCAATAACTCGGATGTACTAGGTTTCTTTTGAAGTTCTTTCATGTCTCTTAGCCAATAGAAAGTTTCCAAAGCTTGCGCAATAAGCTTTTCTTCAATATTACTGTAATGAACATTTATAATCTCTCTCATCTTTTCTGCATCGGGGAATTCAATGTAATGGAAAATACATCTTCTTAAAAAAGCATCCGGAAGCTCTTTTTCTGCATTAGAAGTAATAATTACAATAGGTCTTTCTTTTGTTTTTATCAATTCTTTTGTTTCATTTACATAAAACTCCATTTTGTCCAATTCCCAAAGTAAATCATTGGGAAACTCCAAATCTGCCTTATCTATTTCATCAATTAATAGAACTACCTGTTTATCACTTGTAAATGCCTCTCCAAGTTTACCAAGTTTTATATACTTTTTAATATCAGCAACATCACCTTCGCCAAACTGACTATCATATAATCTTTGAACAGTATCATATACATAAAGACCTTCTTGCGCTTTTGTTGTAGATTTAATATTCCAAATAACTAACTCTTTGTTTAATGCTTTTGAAATAGCCTCTGCAAGCATCGTTTTGCCTGTTCCTGGTTCTCCTTTTATAAGTAATGGTTTTTTTAAAGCAATTGAAACATTTACTGCATGCATAAGTTCATTTGAAACAACATATTCACTGCTTCCTTTAAATAGATTCATATTATTGGTCATCTTTTTTCATTTTCTCCTTTAAATTAATAAATAGTAATAATATATAGTTTTTAAACGCAGGAAATATCACACCTGCGATATTGACTTAGTTTCATAAAAAATATTTTTTCATAAAGTTACTTATTATATAAATAATAAATTACATTTACCATATTATAAGCTTTTAAAATGCTGTAAACTTAATTACCCCCCCATCAGAACTAGAAGATCTCATAAAGCTTTTCTTTTATGCAGTAAATATCGTATTATTTACGGAATCAGGAAAAACAGATTAGTAACTAGTATGGCCTAGGATTTGAATTACCATCATTGATATTTTATAATCCAATAATAAACGGTACCAAAACTGGCACTGCCATACTTATGATTGCTCCTGAAACAAAAGAATAGACTGCAACATTACTGTTTGTTGTCTTCTCGACTATTGGCAGACAAACATCCATAGCCGCTGCACCTGGCAAAGATATGGTCTCAAGGTATCCAATTTTTTGTGCAACAATAGGTATAATTAAAATAGAAAAAAATTCCCTCATTACATTATGCAAAAATGAAATAGCACTTATAGAAGAAGAATAGTCAGCTAAAATTATGGGGGCTAAAGTATACCATCCAAATCCGGAACCTATTGCCATAGATTCCCTTACAGTTATAGGAAGTAATAAGCCTGCAATTGCAGAAAAAACTAATGTTCCTATAATTGTAGCAATAGGAAATAACAAAATTTTAAATCCCGTCTTTTTTATATCTTTAAATATGGAATCCTGCCTTCCTATATCCAGTCCAACAAGAAATAAAAGTAAACATAATCCGCCACTCAGCATATATTCAGAATGATTGATTATAACATCAGGAATAAACAAATACCCCGATAAAACACCTATTAATAATGCTATAACAATTGATTTACTCATTAATTGCCCCTTTTTTATCTAAATTAATAATTTTTCTTAATATAAGTATGGCTAATACACTGCCTGTCATTACTAATATTGTAATAATAAATGCAGAAAGACCTATTTCTTTTAATGATTTAAGAACTCTGTCATCTGCGCCAATACGCATACCCATAGTAAATACTAACACAATAATAACAACAACTTGTGTATTACTTATCCATTTATATTCTTTTTCTTTTGACATTATTTTTTTCCCAATAATGCTGCCTATAATAAGCATACTCAAATATAATAATAAACTCATCATAATTATCCCTCTTAATCCACCCCATAAATTTTAATTATTTATGCTTTCATTTAATACTTTAATGATACCTTTAGCTGCTGAATATGCAAATTTATCTCTAAATTCATCGGTTAACATATACTGAAGATTATCATTATTTGATAAAAAAGCTCCTTCAATAATAATTGCAGGCATATTTGTTTTATTGAGTACGGCATAAGCTGGCTGACTCTTTATTCCCCTATTTTTTAGTCCCATATTTACCACCATTTCATCTAAAATCGCCTGTGCTAAATTTTGGCTGTAAATTCCATAATTTGCTTCGGACTGTTTAGAATAATAATAAACTTCTGTACCATTAACACTGCTTGAAATTGCAGAGTTATTATGAATAGATACATATAAATAGCCATTTACACTGTTTGCCATCTTAGGTCTGTCTTGTAATCCTATGGAAACATCGCTTTCTCTTAACAAATATGTACTGGCACCAACGGATTTCAAATATGAATTGAGCTTTAATGCTATATCCAAATTAACTTCCTTTTCTGTCAATACCACATTCCCGTTAACTTCCCCTAAAGCTCCGGGATCGCTTCCTCCATGACCTGCATCAATAACTATAAGCTTTTGTTTTAATCTGTCATCCAATGAAGGAAGATTATTAACGGTTATTCCTTGCTTTGTAGTTATTTTATCATTAATTCCAGCAGAATCATTTGTATTAACTGCTTCGGACGTTGTTGTATCACTAATTGCAGTGGAAGTTGAAATTATTTCCACATTAGTACTGTTTACAGGTACAATTACATTATTAGTATTAGGTGAATTAACAGAAGCAATTCTGTTAAGTTCATCCCATTCAACATTACAGTTTAAAGAGTCTGCAACAAATCTTAAGGGTATCATTGTACTACCATAACCATCACCATCTGTATCAATAATAAGTGCTGGTAACTCCAAATCTTTTGAAACTCCATCTACAACAGCCTTGTCCATATTTATCTTTAAAGTTACATAAGATGATCCTAAATTTACAGTAACTTCTTGCTGCTCCTCATTCCATCCTACTGTAGCTCCCATGGTTTCAAAAAAAGCTCTTGCAGGAATCATAGTTCTTTCTTTAATAATTATAGGTGGAGTTTCTGTATTAATTACACTCCCATCTAAATTTAGACCGACAGGAAATTCCCTGCATACTTCAATGCCACTTTGAATTTCTTCTTGTGTAACATCATCTGATGCAAAAACTCCATCAATATTAAAAACACTAAAGAATAACACTGCTATAAATAGTATAAAAATTTTTTTCATTTGTATCACCTTATCTAATCCTTTTCTACCTCTTTTCTAAAAATTAATTAAATATACCAGCATGAAGTTACATACTGGTATTATTGGTGAGGCATTGGGGACTTAAATCCCCAACCTACAGATTTAAAGTCTACATTTCAATGTTAAAATTTCAATGTTTAACAAGTATATTTTGCATACCTGTTACCACACCAATCCCTATAAATGATTATAGCATATTTACTTATTTTTTTGCAATTCATTTAAATAAATGTATAGAATTAAAAAATTTTTTATATTTTTTAATTCTATTGTAAAAATTTGGCTTTATACGATATAATTTCATAGTGCTCCTAGAGACACTGTAGGCGGTTAGCCACTATCCGTTATTACTGCATTAGGTTACGAAAAACCAATCGCAGAATAAGGAGGTGGTAATTTATTAGTACATATGAAGAATTTATGATTATTATTGCAGTTGCAACATTAATCGTTTTAATAATAAATATGGAACGTAAATAAAAATAATCGCCCTCGGCAAAGGTTTGCGATTATTTTTATAACGATTCTATTTGTCGGCTAACCGTTTATCGGTAGCACTTTTTATATCTTGATTATAACATATTATCATAAATAATTAAATAGTATAATTTTAAAAAATAGAAAGACCACTTGCTCTTGCAGTGGTCTTTGGTGAGGCACAAGGGATTCGAACCCCTAACCGACAGAATGGTTTAATATTGTCTATACATATTTAAATTTAAACGTTTATATGTTGTGTTTTTTAGAATTTCCCCTATTTTTCCCACATTAAGCGTTAAAAGTCAATGAATTATTATTTAGAATCATTTTAGTTTTTTATTCAATATTACCTTCATTGTTTTATTTGGACTATAGCAATATATAAATAGTCTGATGCATCATTCATCTTTGTTTTATTAGTCAAAGTCATTTATAGATTTATAACGATGTTTCAAGCTCGAACTTCAAATCTATTAAAACATTCTCTGGATCTGCACCCGATCTTTTTATCTTAATCATATCTATGAGAATATCATCTGTAATAATCAATATCATTTTTTTGTTTCGATTATTCAGGTAATCAGCCTGTTTCAATTTAGTTCTTTTACTTATTGCATTTCTGGTAAAAATAATCCCAAATTGACCATATACTTCTTTTTCTAGATAGTCAGATATCTGTCTTAACGCATCGTTATTAATCTCTTGACTATAGTTCTTAAATTCAAAAACAATATTATTACAATAATATAATTGTTTAATTGATTTCCAAAAATCATGTACTCCAGTATTTGCTACAATCAAATCTCTTATATCCGTTCCACTGTTGTTTGATACTTGATATTCTGCTTTAAAATAGCTAAAACTATCTTCAAACAAATATCTAATGGCTTTGTAACAAATACTCTCATACTCTTTCCACCCACTACCTTTGGAACAGTTGTTCAAATCTGAAATTATAATATCAGCAGTTTTAATTTTTTTTAGTCCTTCTTCATTTGGTAAAAGTCTTCTAAAATTCGGAACTATTAATTGGTTAACTAATAGTCTCGAAATTGCAGACTCATTTATTTTAAATTTTAAAGCTACAGCTAATGAATCTTTATCGATAAATGTTACTTTATTATTATTTTGAAATTCATTTTTTATATAAGATGGTACTATTTCATTTGATAAAAATATAGTTTCATATTTCTTATACTTTCCCAGTATAGTTTTCAAATTATTGATTTCCAAACTCTCTCTATCGTCTATTCTTTTAATCATCACTTGTGAACAGTCATTATTGGAAATGTTCCTTTTCAGGTAATAATCATCGAACTTGTATTTATCATATCCATATAAGGAAAGGATCACATCAGCAAAATTATCAATAAAGTCGAGACTATTAATATTCCTCATTATATCTATAAGTTCACCATTGATACTTTTTTCTATTGTATTAAGATTTTCCCTTTCTGATACGTCAATTTTATATCCTAAAGTAATAGTATATTCATTATTATCATCTGAAATTTCATACACGTTTCTTATGGAATCATCAATGTCTATCTTTATTCCTTCATCAAGTCTTGATTTCATTTCAATTAATGCAATTCCAGATGATACATCAATGTACTTAGATTCTATATGTGATTTACATGCAACATAATGAAAGTGAATACCATTATAATATTTAAATAGACCTCTTATCTCATAATAGTTTACATCTATGTATTCTCTATAAAAATTCCACCAATTATTTGCATATTCTGATATTGAGTCTATTTGGTTAATATTTAAGCTTTCAACATCTGATGTATTTTTTATTTTACTATTTAAATTGCAAAGTAACTCATTAATATCTATTTCTTTAAAATATGTTAAATTATCATCTTCAATTTTCTTTGCTCTAAAGGGAGGTCTTTTTTTATAACCTAATAGAAGTAAATTTTTTAGTTCTGAAATTTCAATATCAATTAGAATATTTTCAAAAAATGACTTACTTAGGATAACCGTATTAGATTCCATCATAATTTTTAATATAATCGAAATAATAATTCTTAAATTAGTAAATCTAATCTCAAGCGTATTATTTCTTTCGAGTAGTTCAATATAATGGACTAGAAATAGGTTTTTAGAATCATGTAAATAGTTTAACAGTTTTTGCAATATACTCTTTGGATTTGTTTTCATATAACTATCAATCTTTACTCCTAGCCTAATAAAGATTTTATCTGAAATTTCCTCATCTATGCTACTTAATTCTTTTTCTAATTCATTTATTAATTCTTCGTCGAAACTTGACATATTACTAATTAATTTTAATATTTCATGTGCCTTAGTGAAAATTGAAGTCACCTTATTCCTCCTTTCTAATTCTCCTATAAATGTCATTTTGATTATAATTTAAAACGCGATATCCTTAATTTTACCAATAGGTTCAATCTTTTACCCATCGTTAATATTCGAATTAAAACCAAGCCGTAACATTTATATTATTATGCCCCATGAGCTTACAAGCAGTCTGAATTGACACCATTTTTGTATAAGTTCTTACAAAACGCATGGCTATAGATTTTATTCTTGTGTTGAACGATCAGTATTCTGCTGAATTTGTGTATCACTGACATTACCATAAAAATTGTTAATATAGTTGTATATAGTGGGGGTGCTAGTAGCTATTTGTTTTTCTTCTTTTGTAAACTGTAGTTCTTCTCCAAATATTCCATTTTCCTCAAGTGTAATTGACCAGTCTAAAATTAAATTTCTTACTTTTTCTAATATTTCATAAATTTGATTTCTACCAACATGTAATGCATATTGAGTTTCAAAATCAATAGCGTTTGAAAGATAATCGTTGTCATCATCATTAAACCTTAAATATGGTGAACCGTTCTTATCATTATAAACATTAACTAAATTAGGAATAGAGTCACCTATTGAACGACTTGATATTTTGCTACTGTTAAGCACAGGTATCCAGCCTTGACAAGGGTTCCATGCTTTTACTTCACCTTTAATCTTGCGATAATCTGGTATTTTTTTTATATCGGTATAACCATTTAGTTCATTATCAATCCAGTCCTTAAATTCTGTTAACTTTAGTTTCCTTGCAACGAGATACGCCTTTCTAAGTAAACTCAAAATATCTGCCTCATTTCTAAGTGCTTCTTTCTGCAATTCAATTATAATACCTGCCATGTATGCCTCCTACATTCCTAACTGCGTTAAAAGACCTAAAATCCCTGTAGCAATTAAGCTACTAGATACACCAAGTGTTAAGTCTTTTAGCCTATTTAAAGCGCTTTTTATTTTTGATGGGTGGTCTTGTTTGTTTACAGCTTCCATTGCAATTTCTAAGATTTCGTTTGCTTCATCTGCAGTCTCTCCATATGTATCTTTAAACATAGGCTTAAATTTACTGATTTCATCTAAGATATTTGCTACTTTTTTATAATCAAATTTTTCATTTATTATTTGAGACTGGTTGGAATCAACAGCATTTTGTTGGATTTGAACTCCCGTAGTATTTCCTCCAATATTAACTAGATAACTATTTTGGGTATTTTTATCATTATTGTTTTTCATGGCGTTCACCTCATATTTATTGATTTCTTTTGAAATTATTTTTCTAACCCTTGAAATAAATATATTAAATTTTTAATATCATGTTAACATCCTCATGAAACTTATGAATTTGTAATAAAAGCTTTCATTATCTTTTGGATATACAAGATACCAGAATTTCTTTACTTGAATTTAATTTTAAAACATTATATCCGTAATTTTATCAATAGCTTCAATCTTCTGTTGATCATCAATATTAGTATAAAATTGAGCCGTTATATTTATATTTGAATGTCCCATGAGCTTACAAGCTGTCTGAATTGGTACACCATTTTTACATAGGTTTGTACAAAAAGTATGTCTGTAAGTATGAAAGCCTTTGCTTTCAACCCCTATGCTTTTATAATATCTTTTACAAGCACGATTTATATTCTGCCTATCATAGAAACCACCCGTTTGAGTAGTAAAAATGAAATCCGTTCTATATCCATTCCTGACCATCTATTTTTTATAATATGCCATATTTTATCTCTATAAACTCTTAGCATCTATAATAAAAAACTAATTTACATTATTTAACACATAGTATATATTAATTATACCAAAATTTAGTAAAAATTAGAATAAGACTTTTTATATTTCAATAAAATAAAAAGAAAAAAATAACGATACTAATTAGAACTATTCAGCAAGTAATTAAAGAAGCTGATAACAATACAGTAATAACCCAATTTTGTGAGGTATAAGTAAGAAAGTAAAGATAGAATGTAAAAATTTGTATTGCATCTCATTTTTGTTGTGATATAATTATCACATAATGTTATATAAATATCACACGAGCAAATTATATCTAATGTATCATGGAGGATGATTAATATGGAAAGATTTAAAGACTATAAAAAAGACATGGGTATCACTAAAAAACGATACAACAGAGAATTAATGAGTAAGTTGCAAATTGTAGCTTCCACTCTTTTAATTCTTACTTGTATTATACAATTATTGTTTAAAGAAGATTTACCTCTTTGTATGGAGATCTGTAGATTTGGACTATTAATATTTGCCGTATGTCTTATAATTGTTAAATCTTATATTATTAAGGTTGAAATAAATGATGAAAGAAGTCAAGAGAATGCCACTAAAGCCGGAGAGTCAGCATTTTTGTTTATGTTAAAAATAGTATGTGGTTTAACTATAATATTTATTATTTTTAACCGTTATTTTACAGAAAGTATTAGTATTAAAAATATAGTAACAGGGCTAATCTGTTTTGCATTTTTAGGTGTAATAGCAAGAGAAGTGTATTTACTTAAATATGAAAAGTCAGGAGAGCAAATAAAATGCTAGTTACGAAAATCAAAGAATATAGAGCAAGATTTAATTTAAGACAAGATGAACTTGCAGAAAAAGTTTGTGTTAGAAGAGAGACCATCAATAAACTCGAACGTGGATTATATAATCCTTCATTAAAGTTGGCTATGGATATTGCAAATGTCTTTAAAACAAAAGTGGAAGATATTTTTGAATTTAAAGAGGAATAGTCTGTCAGAATGTTCTGTAGCAATTTGGCCAAGAACGGCGTTAAGCTTATCACGGCTTCGAAGCTCATGGGACATAACAACATAAATGTCACAGCCAAGTATTATGTGAATGTTGACGATGAGGAAAAGCGAGAAGCTATAGAAAAACTGCCAATATCCAAGTTGAAGATTTAATTTTAGTTATACTCTATAATATTTAAAGCAGGTGATATCTTGAAAATTGTAAAACATATTAACAATGCTAATATAAAAAATAAAATAAATGGTAAAGTTATATTATCAATCTTTATTTTATTAAATGTTGTCATCACAATTATATTGTGGGAAAGTGAGATTTCATTTATGGCATACAATATTGATAATTTTCTATAACTTGAAATGTAAGAAACGCCTATTAGCTATAATACTTGAAAGCTTTGAAAATGCTGATAAATAGGAGCGGAAAATAAATAAAATATAATTATTTATAAGTATTGTACTTTTTCACTAGCAATGATATAATTTTAGTATAAAAAAGTGCTACCAGTAAGCGGTACGCCCAAATATTACGTTAAAATAATCGCCTAAGTTTGGACGCTGGGGCGATTATCGCTTTTTTGTGACAATATATGTAACATACACAACATTAACCATTAACGCTAATAGAGCTATAATATTTGTTGCGGACATATGTATCACCCCCTTAGAAAGGGCATAACCGCCTACCTTTGCTTTGGTAGCACTACGGATAGTATAGCAAAGGCTGGTATATATCGCAATAGAAAGTTAGTTTCCCACATCAAAGTGGTTAAATAATGGCTAAAAGTACAAAATACACGTCATTCTCAAGTGAGAAAACGTGCATTTTTAAACGTTTGTGGTGAGGCACGAGGGACTCGAACCCCCAACCGACAGATTCGAAGTCTGCGACTCTATCCATTGAGCTAGTGCCCCATAAAATATATTCACTCTATTTTACCTATTAAATATCTAAAAGTCAATTCTTTAGCTATCAAATACAATAAAATTACTATATCCAAATACGTCTATAATTCTAATACATACAGCAGCTCCAATATTTTGTCCCTTTTTTTCATATTCTAATTTGATACCATTTTTTGTTCTTATAAAATTTTCTGAGGATTTAAAAATTTGACCATCATAATCAGTATCTATACTCCAAAAGTCTATAAGCTGAAGGGAATCTTCTTGTAAAATCATTCTCATATCTTTTGAAATATTTTTTAAAAATTGAATGTCTTCAATATATTTTGGTCTATAAGATATAAATTTCACTTTTAATAATTTTTCTTTATTATTTGTATTTGCTTCTTCAATCTGTATATTTATATCAATGCCTTCTTCAATGTTAGTATATCTCTGTTTTCGTAAATTAGTCTCATACACAGCATATTTTGCCTCTTCATTTATCAACCGTTTATGAGAATTTAAAAATGATGCTTCTCCTTTATCACATGAAATCCAATTTCTGTTCATTTTGTTTGCAACAGATGCTAAAGTACCTGATCCTCCAAAAAAATCAGCGCACAAATCTCCTTCTTTACTACAGCTTTCAAGGATTCTTTCAAGCAATATTTCCGGCTTTTGAGTAGCATATCCGGTCCTCTCTCCAGATGTTCTTCCTACCATGTCTATCTGCCAAACATCCTTCATATTTACCATAGTGTACCAGCCAATTTCATCTTGATATTCCTTAACGCCTTTAAATCGATATGGCTTAAATCCTCTGTTATATGACTTTTCTTTTTGAGGTTTAAAATAGTAATTTTGAGTTTTACTATAAAAAAGTAAAGTATCATGCTTTCTTGAGAAGCGTTTTTTGCTGACTCCACCTGATTTATAATTCCATACTACTTCATTTACAAAGTTATCTGCGCCAAATATTTCGTCTAAAATTATCTTAACATAATGCACGGCATGCCAATCTAAATGAACCCACAAACAACCTTCTTCACATAACAAATCTTTCATCATAAAAAATCTAACAGTTAACATCTTTAAGTAGTCTTCTAATCCATTTTCCCACGTATCTACATAAGCTAACTGCTGCATTTTCAAGGTTTTATCTGACTTATTTGATTCAAGTTTTATTTGTTTTCCATAATCTGCTTTAGAAAAAAATGGAGGATCTACATATATTAGATTTATCTTTCCAGCCATATTTTCAGCTTTTAACAAATATTTCATATACTCTAAATTATCACCTTTAACAAGACGGTTTTCAGGCTTATTAACTATCTCTGAAATATTTAAATCAATTATATTCTTATTAAGTAATCTTTCATATTCAATTCTACATTCTTCTAAAATTCCAGGTAGTGCTGCAATTAAGCTCATTTATTAATTCCTCCTAAAAAGAAACTCTATCAGCTCCGGTCTGTTGGCTTTTACCAATGCCTTTCTTACTAATGAACGATTTTCAGGCTTATTAAAATGCATTAAAGCACGCTGCATCTTTTTTTCTTCCATATTAGTAGGTACATATACAGATTCTCCGCTAATGGGATCTATACCCGTATAATACATGCATGTAGAAAGAGTACCCGGTGTAGGATAAAAATCTTGCACTTGATCAGGAATAAAACCTGTCTTTTTCAAAAATACAGCAAGCTCAACTGCATCATTTAAAGTACTGCCCGGATGGGAAGAAATAAGATAAGGAATTAAATATTGTTTCATTCCTAATTTTTCATTTATTTCTTTATATTTTTTACTGAATTTTACAAAAACATCTGATGAGGGTTTTCTCATTTTAGAAAGCACATTTTTTGAAATATGTTCCGGTGCTACTTTAAGTGTGCCGCTTATATGATATTTACAAAGTTCATTAAAAAAAGTTGTATCTTTATCTGCTATCAAATAATCATACCTTATTCCCGATCTTATAAATACCTTTTTTACTTTATCCAGTTTTCTTACTGATCTTAATATATCTAAATATTCTTTATGATCCACAATAAGCTGACTACAAGGCTGCGGATATAAACAATCTTTGTTTTTACATACTCCAGATTTAAGTTGTTTCTTACATGCAGGGCCTCTGAAATTAGCTGTGGGACCGCCTACATCATGTATATATCCCTTAAAGTCTTTATTTTCGGTAATTTTTTTAGCTTCACGTAATATTGATTCTTTGCTTCTGCCTCTAACCTGACGACCTTGATGATAAGTCAAAGCACAAAAAGCACAGCCGCCAAAACAGCCTCTATTTGATGTAATACTAAATTGAACTTCTTTTATAGCCGGAATACCGCCATAAGCTTCATATGATGGATGATATGTCCCTTCATACGGAAGTTCATATACATCATCGAGTTCTTGTGTAGAAAGAGGCTCCTGAGGTGGGTTTTGAACAACGTATACTGTATCATCATACTTTTCTATAAGTCTTTTACCTGTTATATAATCACTGTTTTGATATTGAATTAAGAAACTCTCTGCATAAGCTTTTTTCATCTTATCTACACTTTTATTACTATTTTTTCCACTTACTAATTCACTGTAATCAGGTAATAGAATCGTCTCTTTATCTCCAAACTGTTCTTTTTCAAATTCTGATGAGGAAATACCTTGTTTGTGCATAGTATTAACCATTTTACAAACTGTTCCCTTAATCCAAATTATATCCTTTGCAGAAATACCGGAATCTAATGCCTCAGCTATGTCCACAACTGCCCTTTCACCCATACCGTATATGAGTAAATCTGCTTTTGAATCAATTAAAATAGAACGTCTCACTTTATTGTCCCAATAATCATAATGGGCAAAACGTCTCAGACTTGCTTCAAGCCCTCCTATAATAATTGGTACATCTTTATAAGCCTCTCTTGCTCGGTTACTATATACCATCACAGCTCTGTCAGGTCTTTTGCCTGCTTTTCCTCCAGGAGAATAGCTGTCAGTCTTTCTGCGATGTTTAAATACAGAAAAATGATTTACCATAGAATCCACATTTCCTGAATTTATTAGAAATCCTAATCTTGGCTTTCCAAAACGTTTAAAATCTTCTGCACTTTTCCAATCAGGCTGAGCCAAAATAACCACAGAATACCCCCTGCTTTCTAGTACTCTACTGATAATGGCTGTACCAAAAGAAGGATGGTCAACATAAGCATCACCCGTTATTAATACAAAATCTGCTTGCTGCCATCCTTTTTTATTCATTTCTTCTTTTGTGGTAGGTAAAAAGGACATATTTCTCCTATCTATTTATCTTATAATATAAAAATTATTTATTTCATAATAATCAATTCTTATTAGAAATTAAGACTTTAAAGTTAATTATATATTAAAATATATAAAAAGAAAACAGGCTAATTATTTTATAATAAAGACACTTGCATTTTATGTTCCTTCTAGCATATAATAGATATATAAAAAGTGCTGCCGATAGACGGTTAGCCCAGAATTAATAGAAGATTAAAATAATCGCCTAGTTTTCCAGACCGGGGCGATTATTTCTTTTTTGTGAGTGTATATGTAACTAATACAACATTAACAAGTAACGCCAATAAGGCTATCGTTTCCGTTGTAGACATAAGCATCACCCCCTCAAAAGGGCATAACCGCCTACCGTATCTCTATGGCAGCACTATTTTAGTATAGCATAAAAACCCAAATTTTTACAATATACTAAATAAACCAAATTCATTTTTATATAATAATTTAATAAAGTTCTGGTCTTCTATGTTTTAGTAATGGCAGCTGATCTCTTATAGTATCTATATAATCTGTATCAATATCTGCGTATACTATAGTCTCTTTAGAATCTGTCTTAGCACAAAATTCTCCCCATGGGTTTACAACACATGAGCCTCCATATGCCTGATATGGTCCGTTTAAATCTCTTGCAGGTGAAACAGCTGCAAAATATATTTGATTGTCTAATGCTCTTACTCTCATGGTTATATCCCAATGAGCAGGTCCTGTGGTCATATTAAAAGCTGCCGGCAATACTATTAATTTAGCTCCTGCCAAAGCCATTTTTCTGAAAAGCTCAGGAAAACGCACATCATAACAGATTGCCACTCCAACTTTTCCGTATTCTGTATCAATAATAGTAGTGCTGTCTCCTGCTGTTAAAGTATCTGATTCTTTAAATGTAATTCCGCCCTTTACATCAATGTCAAACAAATGTATTTTTCTATGCTTTCCGATAATCTTTCCTTCTCTGTTAAAAGAATAGCTGGTATTATACACTAGATCATTACTAAGCTCCGCAATAGATCCTCCTATAATATATACATTTAATTCTTTTGCCAACGAAGATAGAAGTGATACCGTTTGTCCATTATCATCTTCTGCAAATTCTCTGAAATATTTATTTGAATACGGACAATTAAACATTTCAGGTAAGGCAATTATATTAGAGCCCTTTTTGGCTGCTTCTTTTATCATTTTTTCTGCTTTATCTAAACTTTTTTCCTTTTTCATATCTCCCATCATTTGACATAATGCTAATTTAATAATCATAAATTCACCCCCATTAAAATAGTATTATAACTCACTTATATTCTTATTCATATATTATACATTTTAAATTTATAATATCATATTAACATAACCGTGCTAACGTATCAAAGATAACTTAATAAATTGGATTATATAAATAAAAAATATGACGGCAATTTTATCGTCATGCCGTCATATTAATCCCCTTAAATATTTTATTTTCCCTTTAGATTTTATGGTCTAATGAACATTTGTACCCAGTACGTATTTCCATTACTATCCGTTACATATCCTATACCAATTTCAGTAAAGTTAGAATTTAAAATATTAGCTCTATGTCCTTCAGAATTCATCCACCCATCCATTACTGATTCAGGTGATTTCTGACCCTTAGCAATATTTTCTCCAGCTGCAGTATATGTTATTCCAAACTGTTTCATCATATCAAATGGTGACCCATAAGTTGGAGATGTATGAGAAAAATAGTTTTTATCTCTCATATCTTCTGCTTTTTTTTCAGCCACCTCAGAAAGCTTACTGTTTACTGTTAATGCAGAAAGACCATTTGCTGCTCTTTCTTTATTAACTAAATCTGCAACCTGCTGTTCATAGTCTCCTATATTAGCAGCATTATCAGCACTAGAATTATTATTTACACTATTGTTGCTTTGATTGTTTACAGATTCTTGATTTGAAGTATCGGCTTTATCGCTAGTTTCATTTTTTTGCACATCTTGCTTTTCTGTTTCATTTGCAGGAGTATTATCTTTTTCTGTTTCTGCGTCTTTTTTATCTGTATCAACATTTGCTTTATTTATTTCATCTTTTATATTATCAATATTGATATTAGTGTTAGTATTATTTTCGCAATTATTTACTGTACAATCCGCATTTGTATTTACATCACATTCAGTATTTGTGCAATCAAAATTTTGTCCACATTCAAAATACTTTTTAACTTTTGAATAATTAAAATCTTGTTGACATAATGTTCCACAATCTTTATTAAACAATGTTTGCCATGAATTTTGGGAAGTATTGCAATTATTGATTGCATTTGCACTGCAATTGCTATTTGACTGAGGTGTTTCCAAAGCAAGTGCTTGTGCTGGTGCTAACATAAATAACAGCGTACATAGGGTTAACGTAATCTTGACAAATGAATTTCTCATATTGCCTCCTTTCAGTATCCTATTGATTTCACAATTTCTACAACTAATTGGTTTCAACATATTTTCTAATTCCCAGTACCCATGTATGGAATTATATATTGATCATTTACATAATAAAACCCCTCAAAATTTACCATAAAAAAAGAAACAGCTAAATAATTACCTATTTCTCTCATTTTTATGATTCATTATATTCATCAAATTGTAAGTGATTTTGCCAGTTAGACCCCATATCACATATTTATTATATCTATATATAGGTACCGTATATTTCCCTTTACGCCAATTATATCCTTCTTTTGAATTTATCATTTCATAGGAAAAATCCGATCCAATCTTTGGTACTACATCAAAATAATATATAATTGGCTCATTTTCTGCCAGAAAAGATACAGGAACAAGAAATATTTCTTTAACTTCGTCTTTATTCACATTTGTATTTTTAATTTTTTCATAATCTATAACTCCAAGATATGAATACATGGTAAAATTACTATAAGTATGAATATAGTCCAACTTTGATATAACTTTTATATCTTTTTGAAAAATATTTAACTCCTCAGAAGTTTCTCTTATGGCACATTCCTTTGGAGATTCTCCTTTTTCCATCTTTCCTCCGGGAAAACAAACTTCTCCAGGCTGTTTCTTTAATTGTTCTGAACGTACCTCATATAAAATATTAAGTTCATTATCTTTTTCAACAAGTGGAACTAAAACTGAATAATAATTATATGATCCAAGAACTTTTGGTTTTCTGTCTTTTAAAGTTTTTTCAAAATCTTCAATCTTGAAGTTCTTCATATTTACCCTTTCTTTTTTCTCTTATACTTATATAAGAGGCAAATAATATTAATGCTATACCCAAATATCCATTCCAAGTTATGACATCATTAAGTATAATGACAGCCATAACAGGGGCAATTGCAGGTTTTACAAAGAATACAATAGATCCTGTTGTTGCATCGGAATTTTTAATAGCAAGAAAATAAAATAAATATCCTAGTCCTGTAACAAATATACCAAGGTATAAAACAAGCCATATATTATCTGCTACTCCTAAAACTACAGGTCTTCCCATAAATAATAAAATCACAAGCAGAACCAAAGATCCCAATATGAAACTAATACTTGTCTGGGCATATAATCCCATTTTTTGTATACTGATTTTTCCCATTACTGTATAAAGGCCAAAGAAAACTGCACCTAAAATTACTAAAAATATACCCATTGCTGTATTTCCTTCTTGCAGCTTCCAAGGTGATACCATAAACAGAATTCCTAATAAACCTAACATAAAGGCTACTACTTTTATTTTATTCATTTTATCATCTTTTGTCATAAAATGTGCAAATACCATGGTAAATAATGGGTTAACACAAATCAATACAGAAGCTGTAGAAGCATTTGCACCCATAACTCCTATTTGAAAAAATAACATGCTGAGAGGGATACACACAATACCAAGTAGAAGCAAATACATATAATCTTTAAAAGTGATTACCGTTTTATTGCATTTTATTTCTCTTATTGCAAAAGGAAGTAATAAAAGCCCTCCTATAAAAAATCTTATAAATGTCAGTTGGAATGAATCCAATTCACTTCCTGCCATTTTCAAAGTTACTTCCATTGTACCAAATAAAAATGCTGATATAAATATGTATATTGCTACTTTTTTCACTTTATCATCTCCTAAATTTTCTCTAATCAAATTTTAAAAATATCAATTATTTTATTATAATCACTCAAATCTTTGAATAAGTAGTCAGGTTCATGACTTTTAAGGATATCATAATCCATCCACCCTGTTGCAACACCAATACTTTTTATATTATTTCTTTTGGAAGTTTCAATATCATATACACCATCTCCTATTAGATAAATGTTTTTATTTTCAAATTCAACACCAAAGTATTTTTCAGCTTCTTTTACTGCTTTCTTTGCCGCATCCCATTTTTCTCCATATTCATCACCAAAACCACCGACTTTAAAATATTTATTCAAACCCACTGATTCAAGTTTTGTCTCTGCACCAATCCTGAGATTACTTGTTAACAATGCATTATAACAATAATCACTCTCATCTATATAGTCTAAGATTTCCCAAATACCGGGAAGTACTTTTATTTGCTTATTTTTACTTAATACATTTTTTAAATTTTTTATATACGTCTTTTTTATTTGCTCCAAATCACCTTTATTATATCCCAATTCTTCCATAATCTTATCAAGAATTATTGCATCCATAGTACTTCCTACTTTTATTTTTGAAAATGCATTTTCTTCACCATAAAGTTGTTTAAAAGTCATATTTAATGCTGTAGTGCCATCAGCACCACAATGCATTAACGTACCATCAATATCCCATAATACCAAAATATTTTTTTTCATAATCTTTTCCCTTTAATATTTGCATATATTCTTCAAAGATAAAGCGGTGAGTCAATCACCGCTTAAATTTACAATATTATATTTCACAATAAATTAATTTAAGATCTCAAATTCTTTTATATTATCACCTAGTTCACTTAAATCTGCGCTTAGGCTTACTATAAATTCAATACCATATTTTTCTGACAATCCTTTTAATCTGTTTAAAAATTCAGGTACATCGGAAAGATTTACATCTGCATGTTTTAAAATGCTATCTATAAAAATAACCTCAATATCATGATCCGAACTGATAATTCCATAAAGGAAACCTATATATTCGTCACTATTAGTTATATTTTCATACTCCTCCATACATACAACCCTAATTTGATATTTTAAGTCATACATGAGTCTATGATTTTTGTTTATAAAGACCACGTTCCCATCACTTTTTTCCACATAATTGTTAGCAAGAGTTATCATTTTTTTGCTTTTACCACTACCTTTGTGTCCAATTAATAACTTAACCATTTGGATCGCCCCCTTAAATATTATAATATTGTCCTTTTATTATACACCATTAAGTAAATACGAGCAATAAATAAACACCAAATATGGTATTTATTTTTACAAATTATACTAATCTTAGTTTGATATTTTCCTTTAATTTCTTAGTCTAAGCTGCCCACAGGCTGCATCTATGTCACTTCCCATTTCTCTTCTTACTGTAACCTGTATACCCTTTTTTTCAAGTACATTTTTAAACTTTTCCACATCATCTCGCTCTGTTCCTTTTAAATTGCTTTCTAATACATTATTTAAAGGAATTAAGTTAACATGACAGATCATGCCTTTTAATTTTAAAGCTAATTCTTCTGCATGATTTATATTATCATTTATTCCTTTTACTAAAGCATATTCAAAGGTAACTCTTCTTCCGGTTTTATTTATATATCCTCTGCACACTTCCAACAATTCATCAACATTATACTTATTATTAATAGGCATAAGCATATTTCGTATTTTATCATTAGGAGCATGAAGTGAAAGTGCTAAGTTTACTTGAGGAAAATCATTTGCAAATTCCTTAATTTTTGGTATTAAACCGCAAGTGGAAACGGTAATACTTCTCATTCCTAAGTTTAATCCTTCTTTTGAATTAATAATTCTTATAAATTGGCTTAGATTTTCATAATTATCAAAAGGCTCACCCGTACCCATAACAACTATATTACCGATTTTCTCACCAGTATCTTTTTCAATGGATAATATCTGGTCTGCCATTTCTGCTGCAGTAAGATTTCTGTTTAAACCTCCAATTGTTGATGCACAAAAGCTACATCCCATCCTGCATCCAGCCTGAGAAGAAACACATACGGAATTTCCGAATTTATATTTCATAAATACACTTTCAATTGTATTTCCATCTGATAATTCAAATAAATATTTTCGTGTACCGTCTTTTTTTGATTTTTGGATCTTTACAATTTTCAGTTGCTCTATAAAAGCTTCTTTTTCAAGTTTTTCTCTAAGTTCCTTAGATAAATCTGTCATTTCATCAAAACTGTAAGCGCCCCTGTAAAGCCATTGAAATAGTTGTTTTGCCCTAAACTTTTTTTCTTCTATATTTCCAAAAAATGTTTCCAGTTCTTTGACTGTCATATTTTTAATGTTTGTTTTCATATTCAATTTCCTCTCTGTTTCTATTGTACACCTTATCCTATATAATTATTTGTAAGCTTTTAAGGAATATAGAAAATGTTAATTATATACGTATTAAAACTGTTATTTTATTCTGATTTTAAATTCTGTTTATGACCTTCACTATCAATTATAGCATCTGACTTATCAATGTAAGGAATATCTACATGAATTTGAATAAAAACTATATAAATTAAAATTATAAAATAGTCAATAATGATATTATAATAATCCATTTAAAGTGTCTATAATGCTGACTTTTATTCAATAAACTATTTTACTTTTAACTTGCTAATCCATAAAATAATAATAAGTCCGAATAAAAAAGTACCTATACATTGCCATATTTCCACTCCCATTGGCAAACCTGGATATACTTCCATTAAAGACCCCATCATAAAACCAATTATAAGCATATATGTAAATTGAGGATGTCTTTTCATTTCCCTTTCTATTATACCGGCAGTCAAAAATGTGCCTACAATTGCACCAACTATAATGGGACTTAAATATAATATATTAAAATCTCTTAATGCTTTCAATGTTAAATCATACATCCCAAATATTAGAAGAATATATGATCCACTAATACCAGGTAATACCAATGCTATTGCAATAATAATACCCGCAATGAAAAGCATACCCATGCTATTAACATTAAACCCTGAATCAAAAGAGAGTAATCCTTTAGGAAATAAAGTTATTAAGTATGCAACAGATCCTCCTAAAATCACTGCACCTATATTTACTGGTTTCACTCTGTCTATAGTAGCTTTTCTATATAAAGGCGAAATACTCCCTAAAATAGCACCTAAAAATAAAAACATCATAGGTTTACGCCATGCAGTAACAGCATCAAGCATAGGCCCTGACATTAATAAAATACCTAAAAGACCTGCTAAGCTGTACTCAATAAGAAGCAAACCATTAGTTTTTACATTTTTCTTTAAAAAACTAACAGCGTGAATTAAATCATCATAAGCCCCCAATATAATTGCCATAGTTCCGCCGCTTACTCCCGGTATCAACATGGACGAACCTATTATGAATCCTTTTATTAATTTTATAAATATATAATCTTTTCCTTTACCCTGCATAATTTATATCCATTACTCCCTTTTGTTATCAGATTATTTTTATAACAAACTCACATTTAAATTTATAAGATTAAAATAAAGCTTCGCATAAATCAATTAAAATCCCTTATTGTTAAAATCTACTTTTACAATAAAAGTCACCTTTATTAACAATAAAAAAGCATCTAAATAAGACAATAAAAAAGTCTTTTATAATTATATACATACTTATTATTAATAGTAACATACTTGAATCTATAAATTCAATAAAGTGCTGTTTTAAAATAAAAAATCTGTTGTAAAAACAGACTTTTTATTTTAAAAAATATATTTATGATAGTTTGAAAAAATGAAATATAGAATTTCATTAATTATGTTAATTAATACTTATATTACAAAAGGATTATTTCAAATTAAACTTAAAAACCCTCAATCCTGAAATAACCCTTTTTATTATTTTATGATTCGATTTTCTCTAATATAATTCTTACAATATCTCTGCTGTACCGGTACTTTGCTGCTTCTTCTCTGGCATTTACTGCAATTAGTGGTATTGCCCTTTCATAAAGGGACCCGTGTGTTCTTATACAGTCCGTCTCAAGCTCTTCTCCATCAAGTTCTCCAAATGCATAGTCTTCTCCTGCAAAAACCACGTAATCACCTATCTTATCCATAGGAAGGTTATACTTCTTCGCTGCTTCTTCTTTTGTACATACAGATTCAACACAAGGATATTCTTCTATAAATTTTATTATTTCATCTTTTTTATCCTTTGCTGCTTCTTTAAAATATAAATACAGTACTCCCCCCTCTTGATACACATGATTTTCTATATATCTGTCTTTTATTGGTGGATGACAAACTACCTCATATTTCATTCTATCCATTATTGCTTGTAAATTTACAATTTTAGATTTTTTATTCATGCCGTGATCTGCCGTAATATAAATTTCTCTTTTTGGATCAAGATCATAAATTTTACCTATCCATTTATCTATTTCCTGCATATGAGTAATTGCTTCGTTTGTATTTGGAGCAAAGTTATGCATCATATAATCACTTGTTGTACAATATACAACATCTGGATTATTCTTCTTTATTAAATTATGACATGCCTCTAAAATCCATCCGCTAGCTTTTAAGGTACCTACTTTGGGTGGCATTTCCATATCTAAGAATCTTACCAGAATTTCATTTGGTTTTTGCACGCTAATACTAAAATCAACATTTCTTCCAAACACCTCCATAATATTTGCGTTCACTGCTAATAGTGCTGTTTTTGCACCCTTTCTATGTAATACATCAAATATTGTATCAGTTTTTATAAATCCTGAATTTTCAATGAAATCTTGTTTTCCTGTCTCTTTATTATAATAATAATTTCCAACGATACCGTGCTCATAGGGAAATTTACCTGAAAGAATTGTTGCATGATTAACATTAGTTACTGATGGAATAGATGATTTTGCACATTTACAAAACCCACTTTTAGCAATACGATAAAAATTAGGTGTATTTTCTTTTGAAATATAATCTGAAGAGCATCCATCAATTACTATTATTAATAGCTTATCCATTTTTACCAATCCTCTTTTCATTTTCTCTTTCAACTGCTCCTTTTTTCGCTATGTTAATTTTAATCATAAATTCTATTTAAACTTAACTTATATACCTTAAATTACCATAGCTTACAAAACATTTATTATGTCGAATATGAAATTATTTCTATTAATCTTTGTCATATTACAGGAAAAACAAAAGCTTCTAAAATGCATCACAAATATATGCAAAACAGTTTATAAAATTGCTTTTTCCCTGAATATATACTACCACCCCTATCCATAGTATACATGGAATATATATAGTAATTTATTTACTTCTTATTTTAACTTATCATAATATTATGACTTAGGCAATTTTTAATTTGTTCATTTACAGAAAATTATTCAATTCCTTAATATTATATACATATTTTATATAGATAAATGCTATATAAAATTAGACTATGTTACCAAATCAAAGATAATTCTTGTGCTTCTGATATAGCCTCATTTAGTATCTTTTCAGTATCCCACTCCTTTACATCTAAACCTTCTGCAAGCAAATAATCAAATTTATCAATTCCAAATTCTTTGCATACGGCTTCAATATATTGCTTACCTAAATCCATGCCATGCAAAGGTCCGCCTGCTGTTGTAATATAAAGTAATTTATCAGCATTACAAAGACCAATTTCGCCATTCTCATCATATGCAAATGTAATTCCACAAACAAAAATATTCTCCAAATAAACTTTCAAAATAGCAGGAAAAGCTAAGTCCCAATACGGAGCAGCAACGATTATACGATCCATTTGAGCAAACTCATTTGCATATTTAAACATTGGATGATCCCATTGTTTTTTTTCAATCAATTCATTTCTTAACTTTATATTTCTCCTATCAAGATATGTAAGTTCCTTTTCGTCATATAACCTTAATTCTGTGAATTCATCTTCTGAATTTTTCTTCTTATATACTTCTATAAAATGTTTTGCCAATTTTAAAGTTCTGGATTTTGGTCTTGTGCATGCATTAATTAATAAAATCTTCATGTATACTCTCCTTTGCTTTTTTATTTTATACTTTTAAAAATTTTTAAATACCCATCACAATACTATGCTTTTATTTTTTGTTTAATAAAAAATAACTGTTGTATATGTAAAAGTAAAAGTATCTAGTAGATACTTTTATTTTAGCGTTACTATAATTTTTCTAACTTACCCGTATTAGGATCCATTATAAATCCATGGACGTTCACATCAGATGGTATTAACGGATGATTTCTTATAATATTTACAGTTTCTAAAACTGAAGTTTCAGCGTCATCAAAACCTTTAAGCCAATTCTTAAAATCCACTCCGCAATATTTTATCATATTAATTTTATCTTGGCTTATTTGGCGCGCTAACATTTTATTTACTAATTTTTCAGAATCTAACCCCTGCATGCCACAATCATAATGGCCTATAACCATTATATCTTCTACATTTAATTCATAAATTGCCACTAATAAGCTTCTTATTACGCTTCCAAAAGGATGAGTGATAATACCACCTGCATTTTTTATAATCTTTGCATCTCCGTTTTTTAAATTTAAGGCCGCCGGCAATAATTCTATAAGACGTGTATCCATACATGACAATATTGCTATTTTTTTATTTGGATATTTTGTTGTTATATAATTTTCATAATCTTTATTTTCTACAAAACTTTTATTAAATTCCAATATTTCTTCAATTCTGTTCATTAAATAATCTCCTTCTTATACTAACTATACTATTTTAGCAGTATACTTTATATAAAATATTTTTACTATCATAACATAATATAAATTTTATATCATTAAAATTATTTAATAAACAATAAAAAAAGAAAAATTTAAAATTGTAGTAAAAAATCGGCTTAAATTAAAAATCTAATTTAAACCGATTTTTTATATTATATTAAATTGTTTAATTATCTCTGTGACATTTGTTGTTCAGCCATATCAACTAACTTCTTAGTCATATAACCACCTACATAGCCATTCTGTCTAGCTGTAAGATTTCCTTTGTCCATTGATTCATAATCTGCTAAACCAAGCTCACTTGCGATTTCAGTCTTCATGTTTTTTAAACCAGTTTTAGCATTTGTTTTAGAATTTGATTGCATTAATATCACCTCCTTTGTAAAATTAATTTAACCTAAAAAATATTTAATATTACAAGTAATAATTAGTATCATTAGCTATATTTGCCAATGAATAAAAATTAATAATTTTTTAAAATATAAAAAAGTTTTTTTAATTATCATCAATTAACTATATTTCATATAATGAGAATAACTAATAATTAAAATAATTGAGGGGTTAATAATGTTAAAAATAACTTTAGAAGCAACAAATTGTGTATATATAACAAAAGCATCACCAAAAAAAAATTACAATAGCAACACATCTGTTTTTACAGGAAGATATAAGAAAATAAATGATATATACAGATTTTTTATGAATTTTGATTTCAATAGCATAGAAGAAAAATTATTAAATATGAGTATTGAAAAAGCATATTTATGCTTTCATTTAACCAGAAATGAAGTTCCAAAGAATCCAGGAACATCAAATATATATGTTTATAGACTAATAGAAAACTTTAACTCTAATACTGTTAATTGGGAGAATCAACCTTTACCCTATAACGAAGTATCTGCTGCATTTTCAATCCCTTATGCAAAGACTGGCCCAATACAAATAGATATTACAGATTTAATAAAAGGCTGGATAAATAAAAGTATACCTAATTATGGAATCTTAATAAGAGGAGAAGAAAATATTAACAGCTTAATAGGATTTCCAGGTAAAAACTTTCATAAAAAAAGATTAAGTCCAACCTTAGTAATTGAATATAAATATAAAAACAATATAAAATCAGATAATAAAATTCCTTTTACCGAATTTTATAACACAAAATCCGAATATTTTAGCAATTATTTAGGATCCGGCATAACTGAAGAAACTAAAAAATTATCTGAAACAGTGCAAAAATGCAATTATAAAGGAATAATAGTCTATCCTACCGCTGTATACTGGGAACCAATTCAAAGGCCACAGCAATTTTTAAAAGAATTATCAACAAGAGGATACTTGTGTTTTTTCTGTTGTCCTCCAAATGAAAAATTTTTTATAAAAGAAATACAAGAAAACCTATATGTAGTTAGTAATGAAGATTTTCTACTGCAATATATAAAAGATAAATATGTTATTGTATTGTGTACTTGGTTAATCCAATTAGCATGGGCTGACTATATTCCAAACAAACTAATTTGGTATGATATATTAGATAGAATTGATTTTTTTAGCTGCTATGATGAAGATATGCTGAAAAAACATAATGAATTAATAGAAAAGGCTGACATAGTAACTTATTCTGCAAAATTATTAAAGGAGTATACTAATAAGCGAAAAGATGCTCTTTATATAACTAATGCTGTTAATCCAAAGGACTTTGTAAATATATCAAATACATCTATACCAAATAAAATAAAAGATATAGTATCTTCGAATAAACCTATTATTGGATATTTTGGTGCTATCGAAGAATGGTTTGATGATGAGCTTTTATTAAGTATTGCTATCAGACAAAAAAATTGGCAATTTATTATAATAGGAAATGTGAGTGATGAAAAAAGAAAACTTTTAAATTCACCTAATATTAATTTATTAGGGCCAATTAAGCATGAAGATCTTTCAAATTATGCTCAATATTTTGATGTATGTATAATACCATTTAAAGTAAATAAACTAACAAACAGCGTATCTCCTGTTAAACTATTTGAATACGCTTCACTGGGTAAACCAATAGTATCCTCCGCTTTAACAGAGTTAAAGCAATATAAAAGTAAATGTATATATATTGCAAATAATAGTTACGACTTTGAGCAAAAAATAGAAAAGTGTTTAGAAAAAAGCACTCAATCTACAGCTGCCGTTGAAGGCGTAAAATTTGCTGATAAAAACACTTGGGAGGAAAGAACAAATCAAGTAGAGCAGGCAATTAAAATACTTCCAAAAGGATTGTTATCCTATTCTAATATCAATAATTCACAAACAATTGCTGCCCTAACTGCTTCATTCTTTGATTTCAATGGAAAGAACTTTTATTCAGGAGGTGCAGAAAGATATTTATTTGATCTGTTTAAACTATTTCAAAAATTAGGATTAAGAATGCAAATATACCAATATGGGAACTCCACATGGGTAAGACGGTATGAAAATATGGATGTAATATCACTTTCAGATGGACTTGAAAGTACTCCTGAAACCTTTAATGATAAATTTTATAATTTGACTCATTATAGTACAATGCTAAACATTTATTCTGCTTTTTTCGAAGTATATCCAAAACCATCAGGTATAAATATAGGTATCAGTCATGGAGTTGCTTGGGACTCACCTTACTGCGTATTTAATTCAGGGGAAAAATTCTGGAATAGTAATCAACGTTTTATTGAATCTTTCAGATTATGTAATGCCATAGTATCTGTAGATACCAATACTGCAAATTGGTATCAAACTATAGACTATAATGTAGCCTCAAAAATAAAAGTAATACCAAATTACGTAGATGACACTGAATTTTCGCCAAGAGATAATTATGAAAAAGCAGGAGAAAAAACAATTATAATGTATCCTCGCAGGCTTTATGCTGCAAGAGGCTTTTATATATTTCTTGAAGCTATAGATGATATACTCGAAAAATATCCCAACACAGAAATTCATTTTGTTGGTAAAGGTTTTGAAAATGATACGAATAAAGTAATAGAAAAAATAAAGCAATGGGGTGATAGAGTTAGATGGTACTCCCTACCTTTAAATGAAATGCCAAAAGCATACAAACAAGCAGATATTGTTGTTATACCAACGCTTTACAGTGAAGGAACAAGTCTATCCTGCCTTGAAGCAATGGCATCAGGAAATGCTATTATTGCAACCAGAGTAGGTGGCTTAACAGATTTAATAATCAACAATTACAATGGTATATCCATTAATCCCGACCAAGGAGAATTAAAAAATGCCATCATGAATTTACTTGATAATCCTCAAAAAGTATTAAAACTTAAAAAAAATGCTCTAGAAGTTTCAAAGGTGTTTTCCAAATCAAATTGGGAAAAAAAATGGATGCAAATCATAGAATCTATGATTGATGTAAAAAAAGAATATCATATAAATGAAAGTAAATTAGTTGAAATTTATCTTCAAAGTATCTCAGAATTTCAAGATTTTAAAGTTAAATATCTTATATATGATTTACTTTGTAAAAATTGTTTAATATATGTAATAATAAAGAACAATAATGAAGTTCTGCCAAATAGCTACGGAAGATTACAATTCCTCTATGGGAACGAAGAAATTTTATCAAAAGCTGATTTTGTATATTCATATGATAAACATTTGGGAATTATTGATGAGAATAAAAAAAATATATAAGAATACAAATATACCATTATGGAAAGACTATGAAACGAGGCAGCCATCAAGCTGCCTCAATATTTATTTTTTAGTCTTTAATAGATATATAATTTCTTTTTGGGACATATTTTAGCTCCCACGCATACAATCCATTTAGATCTGATTCAAGACAAGTATCTACACCGCTTCCAAAATCAATACCTACATTACCTTTTATCTTAGCATGTGCACACAAAATTTTACCCGGCACTCCGGCACTAACAAGAGCTACTCGATAATTATACTTATCCATTTCTTTTATTGCATCATTAAGATAATCCCAATTGGGACAATCCACACATCCTGCAATATTACTCCAGCCATATCTTCTTTCAAGGACTTCTTTAAAATATTTAGATTTTACTCCCACAAGTAATACACTCATATCTTTAAATACTTTATAAAATTTTTTCATTGTACTTATTTTATAATTGTCAAAAGCATAAAAATAGCTTTTTGGATTTAATTTATAGTACTCAATAATCATATCTGCAATAGGCTTGAACACCCATCTGCTTGTTTGAGAAAGTACTCCCAAAAAATCCGCCTGTCTTAATGACCAAATAAGTTGTTCTCTAATATCTTTATTTGGTAAAATAACTCCACAATAACAAATATTTTTCTTTCTGACCCATGGATATACTTTATTAACAAAATCCATAGTCAATATTTTTTCATGTGCAGCAACTGCAGCCTCACCATCTCCAATACGTATTGAAGCATGAGAAACTTTGCTTTCAATAATTTCAATCCATTTCTCTAGTAACTCTTCCGTTTGTATATAATTTGACACATTATTCCTCTCCTAATTTTATGATGTTATTAATTTCTCTATATCATGAATTACTTTTTTTATAAAATATCCATTTTTTAGCCTATTTGATAATCTTAATGCATTATCTTTTAGAAAATAATATTCTTCATTTGAAATATTATTTAATACGTTTGGTATATCATATACAGAATCAATTAAAACTCCAACCTGTTCATCTTTTATAAATTTAGCTGTTGAAATATCTTTAGAGATTATTATAGGCATACCCATTGCTAAATAGAAAGAAGCTTTATGCAGATTAGTATATCTTAAATAATTACCAATTTGACCTTCACATTTATCTAAATTATCTCCATCCCAACATAACCCAAAGTCAGCATTTACTTTATTAGCTAAATCATCTGCAAAAAATGATCCTATATATTTAATATTTTCAGAAGGATGAAATTTTTCACTGCTTAACCAAGGTCCATATATATTAATATTAATATTTTTTAAATCAACCTTATCAAGCTGATAAATAAAAGGGGATTTTTTATATTTTAAATTTCCTACATAGGCAACAGTTATAATATTATAATTTTTAAAACTATTAAAATCATCTATTTTATTTGATAAAACATAATCAAATATATTAAGTGATAATATTTTTGAAAAAACTCCTTGTTTTTTTAACAAATCAGCCATCTCATTATTAACTGCTATAACATAATCAAATTGATTTAGTTCGTTTACTTCTGTCAAAGCATTAGTAACAAAAAAATTACCATACCTAATTGAATCAAGATCATGCACTAAAGCTGTCAATTTATATCCACTGTAATTAGATTTTATATATTCAGTAATCTTAAATAAATCCAATCCTTCTAATCTAGCTCTTGGATATTGAAACAATATAATTCCATTATTTTTTATTTTATCTTCATTACAGCAATTTATATTATTTTTAAGACAACTCTCCATATTTTTTTTACATTTTTTTAAGGGAATTGATTTAAACTTTATAGAATTTAAAAAATACTCTACATCAGCAATTGCTTTATACCAAGCTGTATCTTCTTTGCTTGGACTTAATGAAATAAAATAATTATTCATTATTATATATATCCTTTACTCTATTTAAAAAATAATTTGACCTATCAATATTATAGTATTGATATTTGAATAATTTGATACTGTTATAATCTCAAATTTTACAACTGCACTATTTTTTTTATTAATCATAATATAATATTTTAGGAGGAATTCTTATGGACTTAATACCAAAAACAATAAATTATTGCTGGTTTGGAGGTAATCCAATGCCGGAGCTTATACAAAATTGTATAAAAAGTTGGGATATTTATTTACCCGAATATAAAAAAGTATTATGGAATGAAAATTCATTTGATGTTGAATCACATCAATTCACCCGTGAGGCATATAAATGTAAAAAATATGCCTTTGTAAGTGATTATGTTCGTCTTTACGCTCTTTATAATTATGGAGGCTTATATATGGATACCGATGTTGAAGTATTAAAAAACCTTGATGAATTCCTTAAATATCCTGCTTTTTCGGGATTTGAAAACCCAAGTTTTATTCCTACAGGTATAATGGGCTCTATTTCCAAACATCCATGGGTTAAACGTTTTTTAGATTATTATAAAGATAGAGGCTTTTATAATAATGACGGCTCTATGGATCTTAAAGCTAATGTACGTTTTATGACTCAAATATCAGAAAATGAATTTGGCTTAAGAAGAAATAATGAATTTCAAATATTAAAAAATGATGTATATATTTTCCCTAATGATTACTTCTGTCCCAAAATATGGAAAACAAAAGAAATAGTTTTAACGGAAAATACACACACCATACATTATTTTACCGGTACTTGGGCTAAATGATCATCAATTATATTTTGTAATATTATTAAAAATAGTCTAATGTTTGTTTTATATTAAGAGCATCTACTGCAAAAGTTTCTGCACTTTTTTTCCTACATTCTGCTCCTCTGACAATGGCTAATGCTTTATAATAATCTAAATAATTAAATTCCTTGCCTAATCTAATAAATTCATAACATTTTAATGCATCTAACCATTTTTCATACGCACCTGATATATCTAAATAAATATAAGGTTTAAAGTCATAAGCATCTTCCCAATTCTCAGCATAATATAAGCCTTTTATTCCATGTGCTGGTAGATCTCTTTCAAAAGATTTTATTGCAGCATAAAAATAAGCATCTTGTACAATTTTATATACTGCTTTATGATCTTTATGAATACTATTTTTCCAATGTGTTATGATAATATCTGGTTTATATTTTCTTATTATGTCACACACAGAAAATTTTGTATTATCATCAGCTACTAATTCTCCATCCTTATATGGAAGAATTAAAGATTCTGCTCCTATCTTACTTGCAAATAAATTTGACTCTTCTATTTTTTGTTCCTTATATTCTTTAGCATTTAACTTAGAATATCCTTTCTCTCCAGGTGTCATATGAACAATTGTAACTCTATGCCCTTCCATTGCATATTTAGTTAAAACACCACCACATGTTAATTCCATATCTCCTGCATGCGCACCAATTGCCATTACATGAACTTTCTTATCCATTTCATCCCCCTATATAATATTTTCATTTTTTAATACGTTAATAATATATATAGCCCGATGCTTATAAGTATGATTTTTTTGAACTGTCAAATTACCCTCTCTTTTTATTTTTTCTCGCTCTTCTTCGTGATTTTTATAATATTCAACTAATTCCAGTGTTTCTTCGGGAGATGATGATACAACTAAATCTTTTGCCGGTGTAAATAATTTTCTAATTCCCATTGTATCAGAAGTAATCAAAAAGCCTTCTGACCCTAAAATTTCATAGGTACGTTGAGTAAGCTGAGTATTACTGTTTTGCAAACCAATTACTATATCCGTATTGCTGTAAACTTTATTTGCATATATATAGTCTATATATCCATGTATCCATTCATTTGGTATATTATAATCAAAAAATGTTTGCATTCTATCCCAGTCTCTGCCCCAAAAATCAATTCTAATATCATTTCTAATAATTGATCGTAGCAACGTATTTAACGATTGAATTCGATAATGTTTTGGATTTTTTTTTAGAATCCTTGGATATGCATTAGCAACTACACCTATTGAAGCTTTATATTTATAATCTTCTTTTGATTTTTTATGAATACTTGGTTCATATCCAAAATCCAAATAAGCTGAATTTATACCCATTTTTTTATAAGTCTCAACCATTGAAGAACAAATTGTAAATACAAAATTCGGGCATGCATCATTCACAAAACGTTTTGTAAATGACTCAAAATGAGTAGGATCCTCTGTTGCCCAATAAATATGTGGTATCTTAAATTTTTCAACATAATACCTAATTAAAGTTTTCTTTTTATAGGTGTGCTCATCAGTCCATCCTAATGTGAATATTAAATCAGGCTTAAATTCAGATATTAAATTTTTTAATTTTTCTTCAGTTAATTCCCCTGATACTTTAACCTCATGTCCAGCTTCTATAAATCCATTAGGAAGTCCATAGATCCACATGGGATGATTTTCTAAAAATAGTATTCTCATATTATTTATTACACCTCAGCTAATTTTTATATAATATTTTGTATTGTATATTTTATTTATAATTAAAATATCAATATATTAATCAATAAAAAAATCTCAATCAATCATATTACTCAAAATATGCTTAAATCATTTTTATGTTCCTCATGTATAAAAAGTATCAATCTTTTATATTTGTGAATAATTTATATAAAAACTTATAAAGGGAGCGGTGTTCTAAATGATATTAAAAAATTCAAATAATAATAACTTATCTTTATTAATAGCAAAAGGTAACACAATGTCTAAAAAATTAACTATAACTTATGATTGCGGTGGAGAATCTGAAGGTTCAACATCATATATACTAGATGTGCTGAAAAAGCATGATATAAAGGCTACCTTTTTCTTAAGCGGAGAATGGATAGAGAGTTACCCTTTTCTAGCTAAAAGAATTGCAGAAGAAAAACATGAAATAGGGAATCATTCTTATAGTCATCCTGATTTTACGAAATTAAGTGAAAATGAAATTATAAAGGAAATAAATAAAGCAGAAAACATTATAAAAGAAACTATTGGCATTAATCCGAAACCTATTTTCAGATTCCCTTTTGGATCTTATAATAACAATGTTCTTCAATTAGTTGGTTCATTAGGCTATATTTACAGTATTCAATGGTCTATAGATCCAAAAGATTGGAAACTGCCCCCATCCAATAAAATTGTAGATAATATTATAAAAAAAGTATCTAATGATGATATTATTCTTTTACACAATCATGGAGAAAGTACAGCAGCTGCTTCAGATATTTTTATTCCTTTGCTAAAGGAAAAAGATTTCCAATTCATAACTATTGGAGATATGATAAAGAATTTTTAAAGAATAATAAAAACAATTTATAAACAAAAATAATTATATTGTTAATTATAATAAGTATACTCAAAATAACTGCAATATACTAATCAGTTTAATAAATAATTTTATAGACAGTATTAAATATAAAAATGTAAAATTAGGAAAAAAATCCTTAACCACCTTAAATATTGTACCTATTACTATTTTTAACAAACTTTAAAGAATTAATAAAAATTTACCCAGAAACAGTAAAAACAATAAAGATAGAGGAAGTAATTATTATATTATCTAATTTTTAATTACTATCATCCTTGGCAAAATTACTTCCTGAAAACGATTTCACTTTTTTCTTAACTTCTGCAGCAATTTCAGCTATCTGAATATGATCTTCAAATCTTTGAGTTTCATTTGATACTATAGCTAAAGATATAGTCATTATAGGATACTTTATAAACTCCCCGAACCTATCAAAAGTAAATATGTATCCTCTTTTAACATCTTCATCTTCATAAATTTCCTTAATCCTTCTATCAAACTGACATATAACACCTTTACAAATTTTATAAGCTTTTTCACAATTAGTAACAACAATAAAATCGTCACCGCCAATATGACCAATAAAATCATCTTTATTTCCATTATATCTTATTTCATCAGATAAAATATCAGCTGTCAGTTTTATGGCTATATCACCCTTTGCAAAGCCATATACATCATTAAAAGCTTTAAAATTATCTAAATCAACATAAATTACTGAAAATGGCACTTTTTTTACTATTCTTGAGTTAATTTCAGCTTGAATTTCTAAGTTTCCCGGTAATCCAGTCAATGGATTAGCACCTCTGTTTCTATCTATTCTTCTTAATGTATTTTTGACTCTGCTTAATAATTCTCTATTGTTAAAAGGTTTCGTGATATAATCATCAGCACCTAATTCTAAACCAATCAACTTATCCTCTTGATTATCTTGAGAGGTTAAAATTATTATAGGCATAAGATTATTGCTTTCCGTCTCTCTCAAAATACGACATACTTCAAAACCATCCATATCGGGCATAACTATATCAAGAAGTACTAAATCAGGCTTTTCTTCTTTTACCAAACGTAAACCATCTTCACCTTTAGATGCATGTATAACTTCATACCCTGCATCAATTAAAATATCAGTTATACACTTTACAAAAAAATTGCTATCATCAATTATAAGTATTTTTTTTGAAACACATTTAGTACCACCTTAATAAGTTTTATTTATACTTATTATTATATTAATCTGAATATAATAAAATCTCAACTATATTTTTAATAAATAAGGATATTTCATATTATACCTTAAAATCTGACATTAAACCAAAGTAATTTTTGCTAAATATTGATACTTTTCTCATTTATTAAATTATTTTGTCTATATAAACATATTTTTATAAAACTAGAACTTATTAATCTGCATTAAATAATTAATATAACAAATAATAACAAGTAAGTTAAATTATATTTTTATCTATAATTTTCTCTATAATAATAAGTGGCTATATAACAATCATAAGATAACTTGGGAGGTTCAAATGAAAGACGAAACAAATACAATGAGAGAATTGGCTGTATATTATATTAATATGGAAGCTAATTGTATGAATGTAAATAAAGATACCGCAGAAATACAAAAAATGAAATTAAAAAGTTTTTTAAAAGCTTATATGATGATCAGCTTAATTAGTCAAAAAGAAGTCGATAATTTTTTAAGTGAATTTGATAACAGATTAAAAAATATATAATATTAAAGCAACTAAATAAAAGTACCCTTTTATTATAAACAATTGAACTGACCTCCCAAAAGTTAAATTTTTATGTCTACCTTTTGAGGATCAGTTCATAATTCATGGGTACTTTTACTTGTTTTTTTATTTGTAATTAGTTTTACATCTTCTCATTTTTACTGTTGAATTGATTCGATATACTTTTGTAATTTCTGAGCTTGCTCGCCTTCCGTTACAGCATATTGACGAAAAAATTGCTTCATTTCTTCATTATCAATTTTATCAGAATAATTCATAAAATCTCTTACTCTCTCTTGAGTATCCAATAAAGCTTTTTTTAAACAATCTTGTGTATTAATTTGCATGTAATTACCTCCACTAATAAAATGTCAAATCTTACATTCTATAGTATTGCCAAAAAAAGAATAATCATGCAAAATTTACAGAAAAGTTAAAAAAACTTTTAATAATATTTAATTAAATTATAAAATATTTTATAAAAAAAACTAAAGGTAATAAAATAATAATATTAAATACAATTATATGTACATCTTCCAGCCAATATAATTTCTTAGATAATAGTCTAATTAAAACTAGAAATACCGCTGTTATTGATAATGCCAACACCCCTAAAAATATTGCTATTTGTACAAATAATAAATACATTGAAAATAATGATGCTATGGCTTTTTTCCCTGATATTACAGAATCTTTAAGATGAATGTCATACTCAACATTTTTACCAAGCCATAAAACTATAAAACTAAAAATCAAAAGTAAAATTTCATATGGAATATATTTAGCATTACTTGGTTCCCAATTTAAAACTGTCATAAAGCTCACATACCAAGCCATATTTAGAATTAAAAAGAACATAAATAAAAATCCTTTAATTTTTGCATTTATAATGTTATTTTTTTTAAATTGAGTTTGATATTTAAATATTTTTTTATATAATATTTTAAAATAAATAAAACGTACTGATACAATACAGATTTCTATAACTGTTAAAATTTCATAATATAAAATTAGATTGTCTAATTTATCGTTACTAATTGAAAGTTTAAAAAAACCTACTAATGTAATATATAATATTACTAACATTAATAGCGGAAAAATCTCATTTTCTAATATTTTTGAATTTATACAATTTATTTCTCGCTCTATATTTTTTTCTATAGGTTTAGGATTATGAGACTTAAATATATACATAGTATCAGTATCATTATTAAAGTTATTAATATATTCCCATCCATTCTGCTTATATATACTTATAAATTCATTTCTACCTATTTCTTCATTCTTTTCATTAAATAACTCAATCGTATATTTTTTATTATAAGAATTACTTTTTATAAATTTAGCTCCCTTAATATCATTATTTAATTCAATTAACTCATAGCCCTCACTTGCCATTTCTTTTAAATATAATTCAGCAGCTTTAAAATCTTCTGTTAAAAATGGCCAAAATTTTGAAATAATTTTTGACTTCATAAAAGTATGGTCCCCTTTTAAGTATAAAAATAAAGTTTTTTACAACTATTTATAAATCTATTATATCAATCTTACTATTTAAAACAATATATACTTTACAAAATTAAATATAAAGAAATGCTATGTTTTATTTTATATAACCTGTTTATCTCTTGAAATTTTTACCAATAGGTATACACTATATGTAAGGATTATTTATATTTTAAGATGGGCATCTTTTTTTACAATAATTAATGTAATACGAATAATTCAAAGTTTATTTGGATTTCTATAATTTAAATTTAAGGAGGCTATTAATATGAATGAAACGGCAATAATAAATATTGAAGAAAGGGATCATACAAACAGCAGAGCAAACAGAAGATTAAGGAAAGAGGGATATTTGCCAGGAAATATATATGGTAAAGGAATTGAACCTATTTCTATTAAAGTTGACAAGAGTGAGCTTAGAAAAAAAATAAACAATTACGGAAGACATGCTATTTTTAAGCTTGATTTATCAGGTAAAGAAACTTTTACAGTAATAATAAAAGAAATACAAAATACTTTAATGGATGGTGATTTTCATGTTGACTTTCAACAAGTATCACTTTCAGAAGAAATTAGATCTAACGTAGCAATTAAGATTGTAGGGAAAGAATCTATTGAATCAAAGAAATTAATTTTAGTACATGAAATGGATACTATTTCTGTAAAAGGATTACCTCAAAACATCCCTGATACTATTGATATAGATGTATCTCATCTAGATTTGGGATCAGTGGTTACCATCGCAGATATTAAATTCCCTGAAGGAATTGTTTGTGAGAATGATCCGGAACATGTTGTAGTTACTATAAATGAATCGAAAATAAAAGTAACTGATGAAACATCAGATAAAAATGAAGAGACAAATAATCCTGAAATTAGTTCTGAAAACATTTAAAAGTAATTTACTAAAGATTATTTACTTAATTATGCTAATTCAAATAAATAAAAAGCTATCCATAGAAAGACAGTTATAAATCAAAATTTAAGGACGCCCATCAAACTCAAATTAATATTTTTTAATATTTAAATTTTGTTAATATGGCAAAGGGATATTTGCTATATAATAAACAGTGCAAATTACAAAATAAATTCTTTGTATTTGCACTGCTTTAATATTTATTTTATCAACAACTGTTTTAATCAATAAAATCATTATCTAATAATACCTTTTTAATAAAGATATTAACTAACTCGGGATCAAATTGAATCCTTGCATTTTTTTGCAATTCTTCTATTGCAAATTCTTCTGAAAAAGCTTTCCGATAGCTTCTATCACTGGTTATCGCATCGTAAGTATCAACAATAGATAATATTCTTGATTCAAATGGTATTTCTTTTTCTTTTAAACCCTTTGGATAACCCTTTCCATTCCATTTTTCATGATGTGCTAATATATATTCTGCTATGTCTGACATATCATTTGAAGAACTTAATATTCTGTACCCTATTTCAGAATGTCTTTTTATTTCTTCAAATTCACTATGAGTAAGTTTTCCCTCTTTATTAAGAATTTTCTCATCTATGGCAATTTTCCCTATATCATGAAATAGTCCAGCCATTGAAAGATCTATTACTTTATATTCAGGTAATTCAAGAGCTTTACCCATTTTTTTACATAATTCAGAAACTCTTAGAGAATGTTCTTCTTCTCTTTTATTTTTTTCATGAAGGGTGTTTATAATAACATTAATTGTTTTACCTTTCATACTTGAACTTTCAACTAATTTTTTCTTATACATATATTTATCGGCATTTTTAAATATTTCTTTTATATTTTCATATTCATTATATTTAGTTTCATAACCAAATGAAACAGAAATATCAATCGAATCTATCTTTTCGTCTAAAGCTATATTCTTAATACGATTAACAATTTTTTCAGCTTGACACGAATCAGTTTTTGGTAATAAAAGAACAAATTCATCTCCGCCAATTCTAGCGATTATATCCTCCTTCCTACATCCTTTTATTAATACTTCAGCCACTTTCTTTAATAGTAAATCGCCTTTCTCATGACCAAAGGAATCATTAATTAGTTTCAAGCCATTGACATCACCCATTACTACAGTCAAAGGTAAATTTTCTTTATTATCAAGTTTTTTCAATTCTTCTGCATAAAATCTACGGTTATAAAGACCTGTCAATTGATCATGATAACTTAAAAAAAAGATTTTTTCTTCTGCTTTTTTATGTTCTGTATTATCTATCATCATTGTAATCCAACACGGTATTTCACCAATGACTATTTTATCTATTGAAAAAAAACAACTATGTATAGATCCATCTTTAGAATTGACAAACACCTCTGCATTTCTGATTACTTTACTGTTCTCAAATATATTTCTTATTTTTTCTCTTTGCCTATCATCTATAAAAATATTTAAATCAGTAATTTTTTTCCCAATTACTTCCTCTTTTTTATAGCCTAATGTTTCTAAAAACATTTCATTTACATCAAGAAATAATTCGTCAGTAACGGTTGAAATTGCCATTAAAGCAGCATTAGAATGAAAAGCTTTAGAAAATTTTTCTTCCGATACGGTTATTATTCCATTAACTTTTTTTAAAATTATATTTTTACTGAAAATTATGTAAAACGCAATCAAAACTAAAAATAATGCAATCACTGATATAATTGCATGTATTGTATTGTTAAAAGCATTGTTTGACCATAATTTAGCCGGATAATCCATTCCTAACACTGCAATAATTTCCCCCGTACTTGATTCTTTCATGGGGACAAGAATTCTGACCCAAGTTCCCCAATAATCAGTTACAGGTTTAGTAATAATAGTTTTTCCATCCTTAAATGGTTCTGCATCTATTTCATTATGTTCTAAATATTCTTGACCCGGAGGAGAATAATCTTTAGAGTAATTTGGTTCAGAATCAGCAATAAAATAAAGTTTTCCATCCCTCTTTGTATAAATGTAAACAAAACGAACGCCTTCCTCAAAATTAACTAAATCCATAAGTCTTTTTTTTATACTTAAGTATGCTTTAGTACCTATATCATCTTTAGTGGCAGTTAACTTACTGAGACTTTCATCATTTAATGAAGCTTCTATTATCCTTGCTGATGTTAACGCTTGCTTTGAAGCTATATTAATACTTGTAATTCATGTATAACGTATATAAATAAAACTTATTATTGTAAATCCTAAAAATGCTATCAAAAAAATCAATTTGGGACTTTTACTTAATTTTAATATATCACCAATAGTTTTATTACCCTTTTTCAAATTTTAGCTCCTTAATTATATTTCTCTAATTAAAATTTAATATAAATTATATCATTAAATGTTTAGAGAATTATATTCATTATTTAATATAATTCGACAAAATAATTTATATTTTGTCGAATTTGAATAATCTGTTTTTAATTTTACTTTTTTAATTAATTTATATTTTATAGGTTCTTGGTTTTATAAAAATCATACTTTTTGATTTGCTATATTCTATACCCATATCCAAACCTTCTAAAAATCTTAATGGGACATAATAACTTTTTTCCGATATAAATGCCTTTTGTTCATCTTTAAAATATTCAATATTTCCATTTTTAGTATAGGAGCTATCCTTAGTATTTAACACCAAACTTATATTACCATCAGCACTTAGTATATTTGCTATCGTATTATCATCTTGTTCAGAATAGTTTATTTTCAATTTAAATAATTCTGCTAAGCTTTCCAATGGAACATATACATGAGAATCCTTATTTATAACTGTAATGTTTCTATTATCTTTATGAAAATAAACTTGTTTACCACATTCATTTTCATAACCGGAATATTCTATTCCCGTTCCAAGAAATTCATCACTGCTTTTGCCCCCGGATTTTATATAATAAGAATTTATATTTTTATCATTTTTTATAGTTATAACATATGGAGAATCCAGATAAACCATTATATTTTTATCCTCTTTCTTATCCCAGCCAAAACCTTCTTTAAATAAACTTGAAGTACCATCGCTATTATAATAATATGTAGTATCTTCGTAATCTCCACCGCTTGTTTTTGTAAGTACATTCACATAGACATAATCTATATAAGTACTAAAAATTTGACCTGCCGGTATAAAAAATTCCTTGTTATTCTCATATTTACCCAATGAATTATTACTTCTGTATTCTTTTGTAAAATTTATCGTTTTCTGTTTTCCCTCAGAATTTGTATATGCCACACCATATGACACCACATTATCTAAACAGTTTAACATATAATTTGGTGCGTACACCCATATTTTTAACATAGGTTCAGCGGCAAAGCTTATCACATAACTGCCATTAACAACACATAACATCAATATTACTGCAAACATTTTTTTAATCATCTAAAATCCCTCCCAATATTTTATCCTCTTACTTTTATACGATTTTCATCATCATTATATAAACGAATAAAGAAAAAAACAAGGTTAAATGTATTTATATATTTTTATCTTCCCTAAATATGGCAAAGGGATTTTTACACAATAGAAAAAATTTTCTTTGATTCTGAATAAGAGGCTGTAAAAGCCTCTTATTCAAGTTTTATTTTTGTTTTCTATACTCATATTTAATAATATTAAATATAAATCAGAAATATATTTATAATTTATATTTATCTTTCCTGATTAGTTTATATCAGCATCACTGTAGTTTTCATTATTACCATTGAATTTAACTTTAGACACTAATTCTTTAAGCAATTTAGCTTGTCCTCTTAATTCCTCTGATGTAGCTGCACTCTCTTCGGCTGTAGCTGAATTAGTCTGAACTACAGCGGATACCTCATTAACACCCTTATTTACTTGTGAAATTTCTAAAGCTTGAACTTCAGAAGCATCGGCAATATCCTTTATAAGTTCAACTACATGCTTAGCTCCGCTTACTACCTCAATCATAGTTTGGGACGTTTCACCCGCTAATTTCGAACCATTGCTTACCATGTTAATCGTTTCTGAAATCAACACTGTAGTATTCTTTGCTGCTTCAGCTGATTTATTGGCAAGATTGCCCACTTCATCTGCCACTACAGAAAATCCCTTACCAGCTTCTCCTGCATGAGCAGCTTCCACAGCAGCATTTAAAGCGAGAATATTAGTTTGAAATGCGATATCATCAATAGTTTTTATGATTTTACCAATTTCATCAGATTTTTTACTGATTTCGGAAATAGCTTGTGACAATTCTTCCATCTGTTCATTACATTTACCTACGCGTACTCCTTGATTTTTAACTTGAACATCCACATCTTTTGCATTTTCTGCATTTTTATGAACTTGCTCTGAAAGATCATTAATTGTAGCTGACAATTCCTCAATAGAATTAGCCTGCTCTATAGCTCCCTGGCTCAATGCATTTGCCCCTAAGGATACTTGCTCTGAACCATTTGAAACTTCCTCTGATGCTCTGTTTATCTGAGAAAAAGTATTGGAAAATTTATCTACAAATATATTTATTGATTTCTTTATGTTATTAAAATCTCCTATGTATTCTTTAGTTATGCTTACTCTGAAATCTCCGTTTGATAATTTTTCCATTATATCAGAAATCTCATTTACATACCCACTTATACTTGTACTTGATAAACTTAAAGCCTCACATAGTTTACCAATTTCATCATTTGTATTATGTGTAAAATCTACATTCAAATTACCTTTTGCCATTTCACCTGCTAAGGCAGAAATCTTTCTCAATGGTTTTAAATTTTTATTTAGTAAATTCCACATAATAGCATTTCCAATTATTAAAAATATTAAAACCAATACAAAATATAAAACTCTTATATTGTTAAGTGCTTTATAATAATCCGAATCAGGGATAATATAACCTAAGCTCCATGGAGTAGTTTCCAGTTTTATAAAATCAAATATAACATTGTTTCCATCTATGTCTTGACCTTCTTTAAAAGTTACTGTATCAACTTGTAATGAATCAAGGATTTTTTCATAGTCACCTTTAATTTCAGAAATATTCGTTTTATGTTCATTACCTGAATTATCTATATAAGGTATAAGTTCACTATCCTTATGTAAAATAATATTATTTTTATCATCTAACAAAACAGGATACCCATTGTTATAGATCTTAATACCTGATGCTACAGTTGTAAGCTCATTAACGTCTATGTCTAAACCAAAAACTCCAACAAATTCGTCATCTTTCATAATAGGTGCAGCAACAGTAATTACCATTTTACCTGTGGATACATCTATATAAGGTTGTGTATATATAGTACTTTTTTGTTCTTTTGCTTCCTTATACCAGTCACGTGTTGTGCAATCATAATCTTGTGAAACAGGATTTTCAGCAACATACATTTCTTTATTTTCATATCCTGTATAGCAATCCATTAAATCTGAATTGGCAGATAAAATCTTTTTCAGATATGTAATATTTTGCTCATGTCCCACATTTAAATTTTCCAAATGAGAAAATGCCTGTGAGTGATTTTGAGCAAATGTACCTTGATAAAGAAGCCAGGAATCTAATTGCTCTCCATATTTAGTAATTGTTTCTTTAACCTCTGACTCACTATGCTGTAATAATTCCTTTTTAAAAAAACTATATCCTGTTACTGCAATTACAATAAGTGAAATAGACAATAAAAGTGATATTGATATTAATAAATTTTGTTTAATGCCTAATTTTTTTCTTTTCATAAAAATACTCCTTATATTACTTCACACACTTTTTCAAATTATAAAATCAATATTATATTTTCCTGTATTAGTTCTCTGTAAATATAAACATGCATATTCTTTTTAATATTTCAATTATAAAATCTATTTATTTGACCTGTTCTACAATATATCGAACACAATGATAATTTCATACTTCTATCCTCCTTATAATAATTATCTTCCAATTATTAATTAAAATGATATCAAAATTCAATATTTGCTATACAATAAAAAAACCAACAATTAAATACTTAATTGTTGGTCGGTTGCACCACTAATTCAAAATTCCTTAGGTGCCCACATATAAGGAATTCGTTAACATTTCCAACTGTAATAAAAAACATTTATTAATAACGTTTATTAATTATCAATAATATAGTATTTTTATTTCAAAATGTCAATATAAATTGGAAAAATTTTCTTAGTTTCTTATTACTTACTTCTAAGACTAATTATACTTCCCAATACATTGAAACTATCGTAGTTTTTATTGTTTCTTTTACTTTGCCATTATTTGATATTGAATTAAGATATTCCCGTAACTTTTTCTCCTCTATATCTGTCAAATTTTTATAAGTTTTAACTCTTCCAATATACCAAGCATAGGCTTCTTCTAATGTCTTTTCAAATTTCCATATTTCATCTCTATAAGTTAAATTTGGTTTATAACCTAACTGCAAAGCCATATCAAAAGCAAAAGATATAGTTTCATCAGAGCCATTACAACCTTTTTCCAAACCTACTAACTTTTCCACTTCGTGGAAAATACAATCTTTTCTAATAGTCGGTTTAACAAAATAACAATACTTTTTTGAACATGCAATAAGCTTTTCAAATGTCTCAGCGCTGCATATTGCTGGAGACATATATGCAATAACAAGATCAAAATCTTTTTCAAATTTTTCTTTTCTTATATCTAGCTTACACCAATCCTTGCATATAAATTGAACATTTTTTATATTTCCTTTTTTAGCTCTTTCATTTGCATATCTAATCATGTTTGGAGAAAAATCTATGCCAATAGATTTATTAACTTTTTCAGCTAAAGCAATTGTATATAATCCTACCCCACAACCAATGTCCAGAACGCTTTTAATATTTGAAAAATTAACAAAACAACTTAATAATTTCAAAAAATTATCTGTCTTCCAAATTAAATTTGCTTTTTCTCTATAATCCTTAGAAGCACTATCCCACATTTGAATACTCGCATCATTATTTTTATCGGCATGTTCAACCCAACATTCTCTTATTTGACTAATATTCATAATTTTTACCTCTCAACTTAATTTTATTAATAAAATAGAATCATACATTCTTTTAACTTTTAAACAGATTTAATTCCTTGATTGGCTACATAATACAAGATTCTACATTTTTATAAATATATTAACAAATTTTTAACAATAAAATATTGACTAATCTAATTTATTATGATAAAGTCATTACGATATAAAAGTCAAGAAGGCTTTAAGAAAATTATACATAAAAAAACAATCATAAACTTGGGATGAACCTAAAAGGCAATGCTTGAGAGCATTTCTTTTTAGGTTTTTTTATTTTAATAGAAATTCATTCCTTAACAAACATGATGTATAACTATAACTAAGCCTTTGTCAAACTTTAAATTTATAGGAGGTAAAAAAAATGGCATGTTTCCTTGTACCGATGGCAGAAGCCATCGTAGTAACCGCAGTAAAAAAAACTATTGAGAAAAAAGAAAGAAATGCTGCTTTGAAAGAAAAGAAAGAAGATGCAGTATATCATTCGGACTCTCAATCAAATTCCATCTTAAATTCAAAGTCAGAAATAAGCTGGAGCCGTAAATTAAGCTGGCTTACCAGATTATTATGGGGTGGTGTACTTCTTCTGGCAATTGAGCATGTATGGCATGGAGAAGTTGTTCCTTGGCCGCCATTCCTGACGGCAATGAATAATCCCGCCGATGTAGGACCTATGTTACATGAAATGGCGACGTTTGGTACAACAATGGCTATATTAGTAACAGTAGTATGGTATATTATGGTATTAATTATTGATCAAAAATATAAAGCCTTTTCTGCTACTTTAAGTACTAAAATTTAAGGAGGGTATAAAATGTATTTAATAATTACTGCATTAGCAGCTGTAATTACAACAATCATATGGTATGTTAATGCACCGGACAATAAATATAAACTTGGTACATTGACTTTAATTTTTTGGGGTGCAACACTTATGTGGTTAGTTGATCATGTAATAGCATTCCTAACTGAAGGAGGAGAATTCTTCGATACATCATTAGATGCAACATTGCTAGGAATTACGGTTACTATATGTGGTTTACTAGCATGGACTATTATATTATTAATCAGTGACCCTAAAGGAATTTATAAGAAACTATTTCAAATGAAATAATATATTTTATCTATAACATTCTTATATTAAAACCTTTTATCTATTTACCTTGCAAATAATAAATTGCAGGGTATTTTTATTTTTTGAAATATAGTTAAACTATTTATAATTATACTGTTTTAAATACTATAATTATACAAAATCATTTTAACAAAACCCGCTAGCCGATTAGAGCTAGCGGGTAATTTTAATATCTTTTATTTTATTTTTAGAATTTATGCAAAAGTAATAACTGTCCCTGCATTTCCATCAAGCGCATCCACTGCTTTATATAAAGAGGTAATTATAGCTTTTTTAGTTGGATTTGCTCTTACAAATTTCATTGCAGCCTGCACTTTTGGAAGCATGCTTCCAGGTGCGAAATGACCTTCTTCTATATATTGCGCTGCTTGTGCTAATGTCATTTTATCAAGGTTTTCCTGATTTGGCTTATTAAAGTTTATGGCTATTTTTTCAACTTCAGTCAATATCATCAATATATCTGCATCAACATCTTCTGAAAGTTTTTCTGCTGCTAAATCTTTATCGATTACTGCTGCGATTCCTTCTAATATGCCATCTTCTCTTTCTATTACGGGTATTCCTCCTCCTCCTACGGTTATCATTATTGTTGAATCCCATAATCTTTTTATTGAATCAAGCTCTACTATTTTTCTTGGCATTGGTGAAGCTACTACTCTTCTCCACCCTCTTCCTGCATCTTCTTTTACAACATATCCTTTTTCTTCTGCTATTTTTTTTGCTTCTTCTTCACTATAGAATGGTCCTATTGGTTTTGTTGGCTGATTAAAGGCAGGATCTTCTTTTTCCACAATTACCTGTGTTACTATGGATACTATCGGTATATTTCTATTTCTCATGTTCAAGGCATGTTTTAATCCTTGCTGCAAGTGATATCCTATATATCCCTGACTCATTGATCCACAAACATCAAAGGGCATTACAGGTGTTACATCTGCCGCTGCTTCTGATGCTAATACTATTCTGCCTACTTGCGGTCCATTTCCATGGACCAAAGCTATCTCATAATCTCTGCAGCATATTTCGGCAATATACTCACTTGTCTTTTTTACTACTTCAAGCTGTGCTTCTGCTGTTGCAGGAGATCCAGGTTCTTGAAGTGCATTTCCCCCAAGAGCTATTACTACTTTTTGAGGACAATTTTTTCTGTCTGCCATCTTTCTTCCTCCTGCTATATTTTATAAGGTTGCTACCATTACCGCTTTGATGGTATGCATTCTGTTTTCTGCTTCATCAAATACAACTGAATGCTTACTTCTGAATACTTCGTCTGTTACTTCCCTTATATCAAATCCTAATTCTTTCTGTGATTTTGCCATCTTTGTTTCAAAATCATGGAATGCTGGTAGGCAATGTAAGAATAATACATCTGGATTTTCTGTCTTTTTAAGCATTTCCATAGTTACTTTATATGGTGTTAATAGTTCTACTCTTTTTGGAATCTGATCTTCTTCCCCCATTGATGCCCATACGTCTGTATAAATTACATCTGCTCCTTTTAGGCAAGTATCATCACTGCAAAATTCTATTACTGCTCCTGTTTCTTCTGCAACTGCATTTACCTTGTCCAATACTTCTTTTGCAGGTTCTAATTCTTTTGGTCCGTATGCAACAAAATGCATTCCCATCTTTGCGCATCCATACATCCATGCATATGACATATTATTTCTTGTATCTCCACAGAATACCACTTTCACTTTGTTTAATGGTTTAGCACAATGTTCTTCAATTGTAAGCATATCTGCTAAAATCTGTGTTGGATGATCTATATCTGTTAAACCATTCCATACAGGAACTCCTGAATGTTTTGCTAAGTCTTCTACTACTTTTTGTTCAAATCCTCTGTACTCTATTCCATCAAAGAATCTTCCGAATACTTTAGCACTGTCTTCTAATGATTCTTTTTTTCCAAATTGAGAACTTCCTGAATCTAAAAATGTTACGTTTGCCCCTTCTTCTAAAGCTCCCACTTCAAATGCACATCTTGTTCTTGTTGATGTTTTTTCGAATAATAAAAGTACATTTTTTCCTTTTAGCAAATCGTTATAAATTCCTGCTCTTTTTTTTGCTTTTAAGTCCCTTGCAAGATCTAACATATATCGTATTTCCAGTGGGGTAAAATCCATTAATGTTAAAAAACTTCTTCCTTTTAAATTAACTGCCATTGTTAATCACTCCTTCTATATTTTTATTTATTATCTTTATCTAATACATATCCATAAGCTTTAACTTTTCCGTTTTCTTCTTCCAGATAAACTCCTTGTATTTCAGGGGCAAATCCCGGAAATTTATTTATTCCCTCTTCTAATATTAGAAAATATTTTTGTGCTGTCTCATTCCATATTTCTCCCGGTACTACACAAAAGATTCCCGGAGGATAAGGTAATGCTCCTTCTAATGCTATTTCTCCAACAATGTCATCTAACTTCACCAACTTTGCATTGTTTCTTACAAGTTCCCAGTTTGCATCATGTGGTGACATTGCTCGTTTTGGGAAGTTTTTTTCTCTGAATAAATCTTTTTGATAGGTTTTTGCATCCTGCTCTTTATAAAAATCATGCATCTCCTGACATAGCTTTTTAATTGTATATCCTTTATATCTATTTTCATTGTTTTTATAAATGCTCGGTAATACTTCACTTAACGGTACATCTGCTTTTACAAGCTCTTCAAATTCTACAAATTTATCTATTAAAGCATTTATTTTCTCAATGTCTTCTGCTGGTGTCATTAAAAACAATATGGAGTTTAAATCATTCTTCTCTGGTATAATTCTGTTTTCTCTTAGATAGTTTGTTAAAATTGTTGCTGGTATTCCAAATTCGTCATATTCTCCTGTTTCAGCGTTAAATCCCGGAGTTGTAAGCATAAACTTATTTGGATCTACAAAATATTGATTTTCTCCGTATCCTTCAAATGAATGCCATTTTTCTCCTGGCTTAAATTGGAAAAATTTTATATTTTCTGCTATTTCTTCAGTATCATATTCCTGCCATTTTTTTCCTTCTACCATAGGGGGTATAAATGGTTTTATCATACTGCATCTTTTTAATACTTCTTTTCTTGCTTCTATTCCCAGCTTTACACAGTCTGCCCATAATCTTTTTCCTGCCTCTCCGTCATGCATTCTTGCATTAACATCTAAGCTTGCAAATATTGGATAGAAAGGGCTTGTACAGGCATGTAGCCTGAAGGCATTATTAAATCTTTTATGATTTACATATCTTTTCTGCCCTTTAATATGGCTATCTTTCTTATGAATCTGCGATGACTGTGAAAATCCTGCCTGTTGTTTATGAACTGACTGGGTTACTAAAATTCCCGGATCTTCTTCATTCAACTCTAAGAGTAAAGGAGAACAATCTCTCATCATTGGAATGAATTGTTCATATCCAACCCATGCTGAATCAAATAATATATAATCACAAAGATGCCCTATCTTATCCACTACCTGTCTGGCATTGTATATTGTTCCATCATAGGTTCCAAGCTGTATCACTGCCAATCTAAAAGGTCTTTTATCCTGTGATTTTACCGGATCTGCTTTCGCTGCCTGGCTTCTTAAATATGCTTCATCAAAGCAATGGGCATCTATCCCTCCAATAAAACCATAAGGGTTACGTGCTGTTTCTAAATATACAGCATTTCCTCCGGACTGAACTAATGCAGAATTGTATACTGATTTATGATTATTCCTATCAAACAAGACTAAATCTCCAGGTGCTACTACAGCATTTATCGTAACCGTATTCGACGTACTTGTTCCATTCATAACAAAATATGTCTTATCCGCATTATAGACTCTTGCTGCATTTTGCTGTGCTTCTGCTGCTGGTCCTTCATGGATTAGCAAATCTCCTAAAGCAACATCTGCATTGCAAATATCTGATCTGAAGATATTTGCTCCGTAAAATTCATATAGATATCTTCCTGCAGGATGTTTTTTATAGAATTCTCCTCCCTGATGTCCCGGACAATCATACTGTAAATTTTTCATGTCCACATAACCGCTTAACGTCCTAAAAAAAGGAGGTAATAATTTGGCTTCATATTTACTAGCAGCCTCTTCAATCTCAATTGTAATGTCCAAATTCTCTTGACTACCGTCAATAATGCAGTAAACCTTCTTTGCCAATTCCGTTTCCATCGGCACTCCATTTTTGGATAGTACAAAGATTGGAATATCAAACTTTGTATCATAAATTTCAGAAATAAATTTTTGTTCAGAGTCAGTTAATATCACTGCTGCCACATCTGTATAATCCGTATTCTCAACTAAAACCAACTCTCTGTTCTTCAGTTGAAGGTAGGCTTTGGACTCCATAGTGCATGCAATCTTTAAAGGTTTCACGAGATGCTCTCCTCCTATCTCCATTTAATACATTTCAAATTTCTTTTTCATGTGAAAAGGAAAAGCCTTATTCACAATAAATTATTGATTATTTCGAATTATATTGATAGGTTTCATAAAACTTCAAAATAATTCATAGTGTATTCTTTTTTTTATATAAATTAAAAATATTTACTCATAGCTAGGTGTAAAATATTAAAAGACAAAACAATTAAGCCTTTTTATAATAAGTGTCAGCCCCTTGCCAATTTTCTTAATTTTCATCTTTATTTTGTTTTGAATAATTTTTCTGTACAATACTTTTCCATAAACCAGCATTATTGATGCCACAACGTTCCGGATCAAATATAGGGTCCAGACCGGCTTTCTTCTGCTGATCATAATCTCTAACAGCACTCATGACCGGCTTAATAAGGAATAACATTCCAATCAGGTTAAACCAAGCAATGAGCCCTACACCGATATCAGCTATATTCCATGCTAAAGACGAGCTTTTGATACTGCCAAAGAAAATGGATAGCATTTGAACGCCCCCGATAAACAGCGTAATCTTTTTTAAATTCCTGCTTCCTTTTAGCAAGTAAGCCAAATTAGGCATTACATAGAAGCCGAAAGATAAAATTGTTGTGATAGCAAAGAAGAAAATGGCAACCGCAATAAAGATGGTACCTGTTCCTTTAGGAAGTGCTGTATCAATAGCAGCCTGAACATATGCAGTACCTGGATTTGCACCTGAAAGACCTTCTGTTATGAAGTTTCCGGATTTATCCACTACATTGTACATGCCAGTAACAAGAATCATAAGACCCGTAGACGTACATGCAAATATGGTATCTACATATACTGAGAAACCCTGCGCCAGACCTTGCTTAACTGGGTGAGATACTTCCGCAGATGCTGCTGCCTGAGCTCCTGATCCCATTCCTGCTTCAGTACTGTATACTGCTCTTTTTACACCCCATAGAATGGCACTACCCCAAATTCCTCCATAAGCAGCGTCAAGATTGAATGCACTTTTGAAAATCAATGCGAACATTCCTGGAATCGCTTTAATATTTAAAACAAGAACGATAATCATAATTATAAAATAAGCTCCAGCCATAATAGGAACCACAAGTTCCGCAAAACGTCCAATTCTCTTCATGCCGCCAAATACAACAAACCCAAATAAAACAGCCACTACAATTCCCGTGATTACAGGATTGATTCCAAATGCATTTTGGGTTGCTTCTGCGATGTTAAAAGCCTGAATAGTAGGGCCGGTAAAACCAAAAGATATAATTGCGCAAATAGCAAAGGCCACTGCTATGGGCTTTAATTTAGCTCCTTTTTCTATATAGTAAGCCGGACCACCGCGATACTCTCCGCCAACGTCTTCCTTCCAGATCTGAGCCAGCACTGCTTCACCCAAAGCTGAAGCTGCACCAAAGATAGCATAAATCCACATCCAGAAAATAGCACCCGGTCCGCCAAAACAAATAGCTGTAGCAACCCCAGCAATTGCACCGATACCAATTCTTCCACCCAGTGCCATTGCAAAACCCTGGAAAGATGAAATTCCGCTTTCAGAATCTTCGCCGGTGATTAAATAATAAACCATGTCTTTGAAGCGGGTGATCTGAGGAAATTTAAGGGCAAAAGAATAAATAATGCCAACACCCAGACACAATACAATCATGGGTACACTCCAAAGCAAACCGACAATTTTGTCTATAATTGATATGAAATCCATTTCGTTTTCCTCCTTTAAAACTTGTAAGTTTTTTCTAAATCAGTCTGTTTTCTGCAGATATTTTTCAATATCTTCCTTTATTCCTCCCTTCTTTCTGTCCCAGCGCCCCTAATAAACTGATTATTTTGAATTATATCTATTAATTTCAAATTGCTTCAAAATGCCTCAAACTGTTTTCTTTATTTTTCGTAAAGTCATGCTCATCCTCTTTATGATTCCTTCCAAAAGGAAGTCTTCTCTTAACTTTTCATTTGTAATATAAAGTTAAATCGTAGGATCAGCTGATAGTATGGGCTTCTATTTGCAATATGTTTAACATAAGGATGCCTTTTGGATGAATAAACTGATTATTTGGATTATATGAATGAGTTTCAAATTATCTCAAAATTCTTCAAAATTCTTTTTATTTTTTTTCAAAAAAAATCATGAGAACTCAGTACTAATCTGAATTTCTCATGACTTTTATTTTTTATGGACTTTAAATTTGGCTTTGAACTGTTTTTCTTCCTTATAGAAAAATCCTTTAATTCTCTTTTTTATTAATCTAATTTTAATAAACTTAGTACAGCTTCCAAAATAATATCTGCTGCTTTTTCAAAAGAATATGACATGCATATTCTTTCAGTATATTTATGCGCATCTTTTCCTAATGGGCCAACATTAATAAACGGAATGTTAAGTTTAGCAATAGTTTCTAATGGTACATGATAACTCATATCCCAAATAGGAAAGTTATTTGTTAATTGTGTAATGTCTACGTTCTTTGATAATCCCAAATAACTCATATCAGATAACCCCATAAAAAAAGGTTCTATTTTTATGGTTTCATTAAACTTTTGCTTTGCAAATTTTACAATGTGCTTACTTACTTGTATAACTTTGTTATCTAAGTTTTGAATATCGGAATGAGGATAAAACGGCGGAGAATAAAAAACAACAATTATTGGATTTCTGTAAGGGCAAAATTTGTGTGCTTCCTTTACAATTTCAATAGATAAATCACGTAAATCTTGATTTGATTTTTGATTATCAATAAACTTTTTTAAATGTAATTGGAATTTATCTCCATGAGTTTTATAGCATAATTTATAAAGTTCTTGAAAGGTGATAACCTTAGGTTCAATATTAGGTATGTTAAGTATTTCACCTGTACTTTCAGATAATTTTTCAATATTTGTTCTAATATCAGATAAAACTTCTTTAAAAGAACTTTCTGCAATATTTATCATACTCTGCATTACTTCTTGTGGTGTTTTTACCAAAGTCATATAATTAAAATATGTGTAAGCCGAAGTAGGAGTTTGAACAGAATAGTCAATCTTAGTATCAGCTTGTTTTAAACATGCAGGTGGAGGAACAATCGTATCCATAACATAATCTGATAATTCAGGATTAGAATCAATGTTTTCTATTAATTTTGCTGTTAAACGATTAGCATTTAACCCTGAAAAAGGTTCACAGACATGGGTTTCCTTGCCTACACAATAGAAAGAAGGTAACAGTTTTCCTACCGTTCCTGTATAAATATATTTTGTATCATCTTTAGGATACTTAGGAAAATGAGGTTCCGAAACTAAACAACAGCTATATTCTAACTGCTGTTCTTTTTTCAATGATTCCAATAATTCTACAGCTGCCAACATTCCGGCAGAATTAGCTTCTTCATCAGGTACTGAAAGAAATAAAAGATTTCCTTCAAAATTTGATAGTTCTTTTTCCATCGTATATAATATTTCAATGTCTGCAGCAATCCCAAATTTCATATCCATAATACCACGTCCAAACAAATAATCTCCTGATTCCAAATCTGCTCTTGCTTCTTCGCTCATCTGTATTTGAGAATTATCTTTTAACTTTTGTGTATACGCAATTGGATCGAAAGCCAATTCTTTTAAGATGCCAAAGTCTTCTATACCTACAACGTCAAAATGACTTAGTAAAATTATAGTTTTAGAATTCTTTTTTTCACTCTTCATAAGTGCGTAAACAAAACTACGATTATAAGGGTCTCCATTCATTGGGCAAACTTTAACCATCTCAGGATTATTTTTAAAATAATTAATTTCGTTTAATATTTTATAAATTTCATGAGCTATATCTATTTCACCATTAGTTTCAGAAATGCTTGGCACACTGCATAATCGCAATAGATTACTTAAAATTCTATTTTTTTTCATCAATCTCCTCCATTTTTATAAACTGATTTCTGCTCTTAAAAAATGTATGTCAAAATATCATATATTTTATTTTATAATATACTTCTATGCTTCAAATTATTTCACAATGCTTCAACAATAGATTAATGTTTCTCGGGTATAATCGGCGGATCTGCTTTCAAGGAATTAATTGGAATCATTATTGTAAAAATTGTTCCTTTGTTCTCTAACGATTTTAAAGATAGACTTCCATGAAATATGTCTTGGACTAGATCCCTTACTAAAGTAAGTCCTATTCCTATTCCTATATTTCCTGTCTCTTTATCAAACTTTGTTGAAAATCCAGGATTAAATATAAATTCTATGTCATTTTTCTTAATTCCATTTCCATTATCAATAACATTAAATATATAATCTTCCCCTGACTGAAAAATCTCCAGTTTGATTTTACCATTTCTCTTACTATATAAACATTCTATGGAATTCGTAATCAAATTCTTTAAAATAGACATCAAATAAAAGTGCTCTTCTACATAAAAACTTACTTTAACATCTACAGTAAAAATAATATCTAATTTTCCAATTCTTATTTGTTCATCGGTATCACTTTTCAAAATACGAATAATATCATTAATACTCATCCCTGATACGTCCAATTGTTCTATTGAAAGCTCTTTTAGACCTGCTATTACTCTTATATAATCCTTTTTTATTTCATGTATATCTTTTGAAATATCAAGTGCTAAATTCTTTAATTCCTCCGAATATTTCTGCTCTTCTATAATTCTATAGGCCTTAAAGGCTTTTTTTGTTATATCTTCAATTTCGTTTATATTTTTATTCATAAAATAAATTTCACTTTTAAAACTAGAGGATAAAATCATTAGTTTCATATACCGTCTTTCATGTTCTTCATGTATTAAAAATGATTTAAAGTTTTTCAAAAAAATTATAATTATTAATATAATGATAGCTCTCACTAATGCAATTATAATTAATCCTTTTATTATAATTGCACTAAATCCAATAATCCTTGTCCTTATACACATTTCAGCAATATTAGAAAATAGATCGCAGGCAAAAACTGTAAAGAAAAACCGAATATAATCATTCTCTTTTTTAGATCTGTAATAGAGAAAATAATAAAGAACTCCATAAGTGAAATAAAATATAATATCAGGTACTACTAAATACAATGATCTTTTTAAATCACCCATTTGTAAATACACTATTATTTCCCTGAATATGGGTGACACAAACCCCGTAACTATGGCAGTCTTTATAGGATTTAATTTATGATAATTATCTAGAAAAATAGGAAAAAGAATAACGGATAGAGTAATAATAAAGCCCTCTATAAAAAGGTCAATATGAAATAGAGATGCAAAAGCTATGCAAAAAGCTACAATTAATGTATGTTTTACTTTATTCATAAAGATATTTCTCCCTTAAAATTATAAAAATTAAATATATATTATAAAATTAAAAAATAGAATATAACTTTGATAAAATATGCATTATCAAAAATAGATATAATATATACCTTAACTTTTTTATTAATGAAGCATTCTCCCCTGATACAATGTTGGTCTCTAAGCCCTTTACAATAATTGCTTATTTCTTAAGTTTCTGAATTTTAATTCTTTAATTCTTTAATTCTTTAGGTATTATACCATACTAGAAAGACTGCAGGGGGAATCATAATTCTTTATTTTAATTATTTCCAATATTAAAAAATTAATAATAATTAAAGTGCTATATGTTCCTTTAATATAAAATATATAACACTCCAATACTATTTCAATTTAGTATTTTGGTAATTTTCTTATATATAAAAACAAAAATCAACTATTTAATATTAAAACGTTGGTCACTTTATCTCTAAAGCATATCTTAACAAAAAAATTCTTTTGATTTTGCAATAGATAAAAATACTATAGCCCAGTACTTCCCATACTAAGCTATAGCTATTTATTGAGATTTAATATTCATTTCTCCCGACAATCATGCAAAAATTCATTTTAACCTTCTTTTTATTTTCTTCATTACCCCAAATTCCTTTTATCTTTTTATAAGCATTAGAATAAAAATCAGTTCCTTCTGCTTCAATACATAATCTTGTTGCCGACCATGATTGCATATATGCAAAAAGTTCATTTATGTCCCATTCAATACTCATCTCAATATCAGGAGAATTTATTTTTTTAAATGGTAAATTTATATTTTCATAATTGTCCCATAAGATTTTATTTTGTGGTGCCCAATATGTCCTAATTTTTTCACGAAATTCAGATTGTATTAATGTATCAATCTCTTTATCGATGTTGAACCATGAATATCCCCAAGCCGCAAATATACCATCTTTTTTAAGAACTCTTTTTACTTCTGACCAAAAAGTATCATAGTTAAACCAATGAAGTGCTTGAGCAACACAAATCAAATCAAAAGAATTATCCTTAAAATTCGTTTTATCTGACGATTGTACATAATATTCTATACCTTCATGTTTTATTGAGTTTGATATTTGATTCTCACTTATATCTGTAGCATAAACTTTATTAAAATATCTAATTAAATCAATTGCGACTTGTCCATTTCCACATGCACAATCCCAAGCTACTCCTCTTTCTTTACAAATTGAATTTAAGTAATTATAAAGTTCTTTTGGATAAGCCGGGCGTGAACTTAAATATAATTTTGAATTTTTATTAAATAATTTACTATATTCCATAATGCTCCCCCTGAACTAATTATCATATTTTAATATGTTTTTAAAATATAATTTAAAATAGCTTCTAACCTATTAAAATCAATAGATTTAGAGTTTTAGTTTTGGAGGCAACATCCAGATTGGAACTGGAATTACCCTACAAAATCTCTTTATTAAAATGTCCTCTTGTGTCTGTTTCCTGATTAAAGACAGCTTTATCCATCCCGCCATTTAATTTGCTGAAGGCTTTATTAATGGTTTTCACAACCTCCTCTTTAGATTCAACTGTAAAGTTCAATCTAAAGGCCTCGATTCCTTTTATGCAAGACATCTCGTCTAAAAGATTAAGCGTCTTCCCATTAAGGATAGTCGTTGTACAATCATCATGACAAATTATAGGGAATGTTCCGTGCTCATCTTTTAACTCATAGCTTGACCTTTTACAAATACTGCATTGATTCATTTTCTTCAACGGGCAGTATTTTGTAAACATCAAAGGAGCCTTACCATATACAATCATTTCTAGTGCGGGATAGCCGTCATTTTCTTCATAATAGGCATTTATTAAATCTTCAATTTGTCTCTTATTCAATTCATAAGATAAAGTTACTCGTTTCGCACCTAATCTATATAATTCATAACAACTAGCAGAATTAACAACATTTAGAGAATAGTCCGTAACAAAAGGATTAGTTTTTCTGTAGTGATAAATTCCACCATATCCTCCGATTAGTAGCTGCCCTTCTTTTTCCTTATAATCGTTCTGGTTTCTTCTAACAACGTTTTCAAAATAGATTTCTTTAATTCCACAGCTCACGCAAGCATCATACTGTTCTTTAGTCATTACAGAGGCCGTAAGGTATGGTTTTTCAGGGGCAAAGCTTATTTTTTCTTTTTCTTTCAAAGCCTTGGTTCTTTTCTTTTGGCTGTTAAGCTTTAAGTCATATAAGCCGCATACAATATCTCTTCTTGCTGCATTTAAAAGTTTAGCTGGAATAAATGCACCCAATTCCTCAAAATCCACATGATCAAGTTCGAATATAGTATCATTTAATCTTGAAAATTGTTTTATTACCTTCTCTTTTGTCGTTGGATTATTAATTGCTTTTTCTACTATTTCCTCGCTTTCATATAAATAATTAAAGCCTAAGCCTGAACCATCTATGATAAGCTTTGAATCTGGATATGCATACACTCTAATATCTAGTTTAAAACGCATAAATTCTTTTTCCAGTGATGATTCTAACTCTTTGTAATAGAAATAATCCTTAGTTATATATACTAAATCACCCTTAGAAATCTTTTCTTTGATTTTAATATAGCAGACATCATCTGCTTTATTGATTAAATTGCCATCTTTATCGTACAGTTTTACAACAGTTAAATTAACATCTTCATTATTATGACTTATTCTGATTATATCATTTTGATTTAAAGTACGTGTAAGTGTTATTTCATACATGTCTTTAACAATCTTGGTAATTCTACCAATTTCATAACCAAAATTATTAGGTCTTAAAATGTTTGTAATATCTTTCTTATCTTCATGAAACAAATATCCTTTAGTAAATGTTCTATTGAATGTTTTGTTCAGATTTTCTTTATCTTCTTCGGTTATTTTATTATCTAAGGCCATGCGATATTTTGATACAACATTAGCAACATACGCAGGCTCTTTCATTCTACCTTCTATTTTTAAAGAATCAATTTCTTTTAGATCATTAATATAATCGATTGTGTTTAAGTCCTTAGTAGATAGAATATAGTTTTTCCCTAAAGATGTATCTGTTGTCTTATCAATTAGTTCATACTCCTTACGACATGAGCCAACACATCTTCCTCGATTTCCGCTTCGGTAGCCTATAAGACCCGACATCAGACAGTTTCCAGAATAAGATACACATAAAGCACCGTGAACAAAAATTTCTATAGGTATTTTAGCTATTCTTTTTATCTCTTTTACTTTTTCAATGGGAACCTCACGGGCCATAACAACTCTTTTAGCACCAAGTTCTTTAAATAATAAAGTTCCATCTAAATCGTCTATTCCCATTTGAGTTGAACAATGTACTTCCATATCAAAAAAGTTTTTAACTACGTAATCAAAAGCAGCCAGATCCTGAACGATAATCCCATCAACACCGATTTCATTTAATTCGTGCATCTGCGCTTTCATCTCTAAAACTTCATTCTCGAAAACGATGGTATTCATTGTTACATAGATTTTAACATTCCTCAAGTGTGCATACTGGACAGCTTCTTTTAATAATTCTAAATCAAAATTAGATGAGTATGCACGTGCACCAAATTTTTGCATTCCTAAGTATATTGCATCACAACCATTAGAAATTGCAGCTTTTAAAGCTTGCATATTCCCTGCTGGAGCTAATAATTCAGTCATCTCTTCCTCCATACTACTCGCTACCTAGTACAGCGTATATAAAAGTAACTAGGTATAATACTTTTTCTGTATCTCCATATGCAGCCTCCCAAAAGCCTCGTTTTAGCTCTGCTACGACTGCGTTTTTGAAAACCACATCTAAAAATTCATCCTGCATTTCTTACCAGTTATTTATTATGCGGTGTACTAACGCTAAGCGCTTCTAACTGGTTGCAAAGTTTTTCTACAGTTATCAGCTCATTGTTTTTAAAGGCTAATGTAATATTGGCTTCTAATTCTTGCTTTTTCTTGTCTATTTCTAAATACTTCTGATCGAAATATTTATCATATACCATTTTACGAAAAGAACGAGAACGCATACGTCTAATTGTATTGTCTTCTACAAGTAAAACGTAATCCGCACAATTAGCTACAAGATAGAAATCGTGGCTTACCATGAGTACAGTTCCTTTATATTCGGACATGGCTTCTTCCAGAGCCATTTGTGCGTAAATATCTAAATGGCTAGTCGGTTCATCAAGAATAAGAAGTTCTGCATTTGTATTTGCAATCATCGCAATTTGGAGTAAATTTTTTTCTCCACCAGATAACTGACCTACCTTCTGCTTTAAGGTATCACCTTCCAGACAATATTTTCCAAGATACTCACGGATACTTTCCCTTGTCTCAAAACCTAAGTCTTCCATAACCTCATATACCGTTTTTGTTTCATCTATATTCTCGCCCTGAAGCTGAGATAAACATGCATAGATTGTATTCTCATCAATATGAATGGAAGGATGGTTATTCCTTAAGATATCACGGATTAAAGTAGTTTTTCCTGTACCATTTGCACCAACGATGGCTACTTTTTCCCCAGCTAATAATTCAAAATTGATATTTTTAAGTAAACTTTCATCAAATGAAACATTATAATCTGCAATGCTTAAAACAGTATGCTCTGTTAAAGCTTCTATTGCCGGAAGTTCAATCTTTGGCTCACGAAGCTCAATAAAAGGCTCCTTAATTTGTCTTGTACGTAAACGGTCAAGTTGTGTTTGCTTTGCATTTACAGCACTTCCAATAACAGGATTGACAAGTAGCGTAGCTCTTGTGCGCAGAATATCAACCATTTTCTCAGTGCGCTCAATTTCTTCCTGCTCTTCCATACTCTGCAGTTTAAGTCTTAATTTTTCCTTTAGCTGGGAACAACGATATTCTGTATAGTTACCATCATATTCTTGAATATCGCCGTTCTCTAAATGTAAAATCTTATTAAAACAATGATTTAATAGATATCTGTTATGCGTAATAACTAATAATGTGCCATTATAACCATTAATCAACTGACACAGTCTATTTAAGTTTCCAAAATCAAGAAATACATCAGGTTCGTCCAAAACAAGAAGATTTTGAGATAATAACATTTCTCTCATAACCTGAAGTAATTTATACTCTCCACCACTAAGCTTCGATAGCTTTGTTTCTTCTAATTCACGCATGCCGGCTACATATAGCTGTTTACGGATATTGTTTGCATAATTATCTCCGTCCATGGCCTCAAAGGCATCTAAAAGAGCCTGATATTTCTCAAATAATGGCTCAACATCTTCAGCCACTGCCATTTCTTCACACACAGCAACTGTCGCTTGTTGATTTTCCACGAATCTCTCACTTAGATATTCAAAAACAGTACATTCCTGCTCTTTATCTCTCACAACAAATTGGCTGGCATAACCAATACGGCAACTTGCATCTTTGATTATCTTTCCATCGTACAAATACTTATCCGGATGAATAATCATATCAACAAGAGTTGATTTTCCGGCGCCATTACTTCCAATAAAAGCGCAATGCTGCCCCATTTTCAATGTAAACGAAATCTCTTTATATAAATCTTTTGCAGGAAAACCATAGGAAAGTTTTTCTACTTGAATCATTTTTGTTATCCTCTTTCTAAAAAATTTTCAATGTTTTCTACCCCAGATTAGTATAACAATTCACACTGCAAAGCACAAGAAAAGTTGCCAAAACAATGACATCTGATTTAGGATAGTCTTTTTTTGATATTCCGTCATATCGCTTTCAGCGATATTTCCTACATAATAAAAAACTCTAAACCCATCAAATTTAATGTGTTTAGAGTTTCAACTTTGGAGGCGACACCCAGATTTGAACTGGGGAATAAAGGTTTTGCAGACCTCTGCCTTACCACTTGGCTATGTCGCCGAATCGTGCATTAATATAATATGCACTTAATATAAAATTGGCTAGGGTAGAAGGATTCGAACCTTCGCATGATGGAATCAGAATCCATTGCCTTACCGCTTGGCTATACCCCAATGTTTGTTTAATAAAATTTAGTGGGGTGGATAGTGGGATTTGAACCCACGCATACAGGAGCCACAACCCTGTGTCTTAACCACTTGACGATACCCACCACATACATTGGCGATCCGGATCGGGTTCGAACCGACGACCTCCAGCGTGACAGGCTGGCATTCTAACCAACTGAACTACCGGACCGCAAAATTGGTGGGCGCAATAGGGCTCGAACCTATGACCCCCTGCTTGTAAGGCAGGTGCTCTCCCAGCTGAGCTATGCGCCCAAATTTGCTGTATATAAGTGCTTTTAAATATTAAAATGGTAGCGGCGAGTGGAGTCGAACCACCGACCTTCCGGGTATGAACCGGACGCTCTAGCCAACTAAGCTACACCGCCATACCTTACTGCGCTTTCTTTTGTTTGACACGCTGTAATAAAAATAATACCAGTTTCCCTTATGTATGTCAATAGATTTTTTTAATTTTTTTATAAAAATTCTTCTTATTATTGCAAGTATCAACAAATTCTCTAATAGAGTAATATAATTGTTATACATCTTTAAATTTAATATTATATTAATGCCATTAAAAAGGATAAAAATTTCAAAATACAGGCTTTTTTATAAGAATAAATCAATAGCCTTATAAATGCATTTTATCCTTTATAGCTAATATTATTCAAGAATAATATCTATTTTACTCCTCTTTTTACAGTATTGCTACTTCTATTTGATAATAATACAGAAATAATAATACTCAAAATCAAAATACCTACAATAAATCCAATTGATGTTAATATTGGAATATGTATATTAAAATATAAAATTCCCAATTTTATTCCTGTAAACGTTAATATGATGGCAACACCATATTTTACATATTGAAAACGTTCTTGTAAATGATCAAGGACAAAATAAAGCTGCCTTAATCCTAAAATAGCAAAAATATTTGAGGTATAAATAATAAATAAATTTGTTGAAACAGAAAATGCAGCCGGAACAGAGTCTATGGCAAATAAAATATCTGAGAACTCAATAAGCACTAATACTGCAAATAAAGGTGTTGCATATAAAATTTTGCCTCTTTTTACAAAAAATTTTTCCCCTACAAAATCTGGAGTTATTGGAATAATTTTGCCTAAATACTTTATAACTTTACTATTATTCGGAATTCCCTCTTCTTCTTTAGATTTAAACATTTTAATTCCGCTAATTATTAAAATAATACCGAATAAATATAATACCCATTCAAAATGAGTTACAATTTTAACTCCTAGAAGAATAAAAATAAATCTTAGCACTACTGCTCCTGCTATCCCATAAGCAAGAACTCTGTGCCTTGCATGTTCGGCAATACCGAAGCAAGTAAAAATTGTTACAAATAAAAATAAATTATCTATACTTAAGCTGAGTTCAATGAGATATCCTCCAAGAAATTGAAGTGCTTTTTCAGAACCCATAAATGCCAGTATTCCCAAATTAAAAAGTATGGCTAAGCACATCCAAAATAGTACCCACTTCATAGATTTAATGACTTTTTTCAAAAAAACAACCTCCTTAATAATATCTTTAGTTCTTATTATGTACTAATTAAATTTTCTTTAGCATAAGTTTTAATAAATTAATTTTAAAATAACTTAAAAACTTAAATAAACCAATAATAAAAATACTCTTTAATTTTTTTCTCCTTTAAGATAATTTTTAAAATATAATCCGAAAAATTTGTATAATACAAAAATAAAAACCTTAATGCCTGCTTTATTACAAACATCAAGGTCTCGCTTCTAGTCTAAATTTAGAATCATATAATAAGTGCAAATTTAAATTTTTTCACATTTTAATTGCTGGTATATTCTTATTTGTTAATATACCTTTTTATATTCCATCCATCGCAGTGTAATATTTTCTGCATATTAAAAACCAGCTGATTCTGCCACCTCTAAGCTACTACCCTTATTAGTAAAAACAGTTTATCATATTTAAATACTGTGAGCAAGCCTTCATTTCTAATAAAATAATACTATAATATAAAATTAATAAGATAAACTAATATACAAAAATTTAAAACAACCGCCGTCGGTAATAAAATTTTAAATTTGATCTTCTTTGTCTTATGTCTGAATACTAAAGAACCTATAAAAGCACCTGCTCCTCCCATAAAAAAAGCTGATAATAACAAGGTCTTTTCACTTATCCTCCATTTATTATGTATTGACTTATATTTATCTAGTCCCATTAATAAAAAAACAATTAAATTCCATATTATTAAAATTACTGCAAGTTTTAAATTCATTTATTACAATTATCCTTAATATTTTTCTCTTTATACTTCGTATAATAACATAATAACATAAAAAAAATATAAATTGCCAAATAAAAATTTATATTTTCGTAAATGTACAGTTTAATATAACTAAATTTTATAAACTTTTATATGATCATTTTGTACTAAGTTCATATATCTTTACTACTATTCTTTTTGCATAAAAGTTCAATTTAAAAATTAAGGAGAGCCTTTAATCTTAAAAACCCTCCACATATAATAGTTTTTTCACAAAGAAATATATTTATTATGAGCAAACGCCATTTTCACACAGAAAACCCTCTGTATAATAGTCCATCATAAGTGCCATCATGGCAAAAGTGTAGCCTTCCGGGTATTGTTTGATGTTTTTTTCTAAAAAGATAAGTTGTTTTTTACACAAATCATCAATACTTTGCATACTGGTTATTTTTTTTAATTTTACTAATACATATCCTGCAACTGAATTGCCCGATGGTATTGCACCATCATAGATTGCTTTTGGTCTATAGATTAAACTTTCCGAATCATTAGCAGTAAGATAAAAACCTCCTGATTCTTCATCCCAAAATAAATTTTTCATGACCTTGATATAAAACATAGCCTTATCTAAATATTTAATGTCAAAAGTTACTTCATAAAGTGTAAGCAGCGACCAAATATAAAACGCATAATCATCTAATGTACCTTCTCCAGCAGAGTCATTGTCTCTGTATCTTACATAAATTTTACCATTTTCTTTATTTATAAGTTTTTGGCTTATAAATTCCTCACATCTTACTGCCGCATCAAGATATTTTTTATTTTCTAATGCTCCATATGCTTTAGCAAAAGCAATCAACATAAGAGCATTCCAAGAAGTAAGTATTTTATCATCTTTATGCAGGCTCGTTCTCTTTAATCTATAATCATAAACTTTTTTACAAAGTTGATCTATTTTTTTATCATAGTTTTCGTTTTCATTTGAGAAAAGAGGATTGTTTATTAAATTAGGAATACTACCATCTTCAAAATTAGGTTTTTCATTAATCCCAAAATATGCGTTAAAAGCTTTTCCATCCAATTTACCTAATAATTGAGTTATTTCATCTGAAGTAAAAACATAATATTTTCCCTCTATACCTTCGCTGTCAGCATCTTGCGCAGAATAAAAACCTCCCTCTTCACTTATCATTTCTCTAAGAACATAATCTAAAGTTTTTTCTGCTATAATTTTATAAAGTTCCTTCTTTGTAATTTGATAAGCTTCTAAATATGTTATAGAAAGCAACGCATTATCATATATCATTTTTTCAAAGTGAGGAACAAGCCATTTATCATCAGTCGAATAGCGAGAGAATCCAAATCCAACATGATCAAAAATTCCTCCCATATACATATGTTTTAAAGTTGACAAAGTCATATTAAGAGCTTGTTCATCTTTTTCATATTTATAATACCTAAGCAGAAACATTAAACTATGAGGTATAGGGAATTTGGGACTATTTCCAAATCCTCCATTTATTTTATCGTACTTACTTGTGAAACCTTCTTTTGCCTGAATAAATAATTGTCTTATATTATCATTTTGATATATTCCCTTATTATCAGAAGCTTCTTCTCCACCTTTTTTTTGTAACGTTTTAACAATTTTATCTGCTGTATCAATAACCTGTGCTCTGTTTTCTTTCCAATTTTTAGTCATTGTATTTAATATTTCTGTTATTCCAGGCATATTATATACCCTTGTTTTAGGAAAATAAGTGCCTGCAAAAAACGGTTTTTGATCATATGTCATAATTATTGTCAAAGGCCATCCACCCTGCCCTGTCAACCCTTGACAAACTGTCATATATACGGAATCTATATCTGCTCTTTCTTCTTTATCTACCTTTATTGAAACATAATCTCTATTTAAGATTTCTGAAACTTCTTCGTCTTCAAATGATTCATGCTCCATAACATGACACCAATGACATGTGGAATAACCTATTGATAAAAAAATAAGCTTATCCTCTGCTTTTGCCTTACTAAAAGCTTCTTCACCCCATGGATACCAATTAACAGGATTATGCGCATGTTGAAGTAAATAAGGACTCTTTTCATTTATCAAATTATTAGTATATTTATATTCAGTCATGGTATATTTCCTTTCTTATAAACTGTATAAATAAAATTACAATTTAATATTATTTTTAACAAAATTGAAAATTTTTATTAATAAAAATTTTATTAATACATGATATACTGAATATCTCATAATTTTATAAATCAAGTTTAATTATTTTTGAGCCTTTCCTGTTATATGTTCAATAGCGATCTTCACTACAGAAGTATTATCCCATTCAATATTCATATATTTTATCCCATTTTCCATATATTCTTTTGAATATTTTTCTAATAAAGCAATTAATGCTTCCTTTTTTTCTTCTTGATCATTTACTAATTGCGCTTGGCCAAAAATAATTGCACTTCTAAATAAAGTATCAAACTTATCAGGTAAGATTTTTACACTATCCACCACACAAAATGAAACTGAAGGATTGAATTTTATGTTATCAATCCTATGACCTATATTTGCACCATGTACATATATACAGCCATTCAGGTATACATAATTTAGAGGAATGCCATAAGCATAATTATCTGAACCTGTGGTAGAAAAAACACCGTATTCTCCTTTTAATAAAACTTCCTTTGTTTCCAATTCACTTATTGGACTGTTTCTTAACTCTCTAAACATTTTGACCCTCCTTAATTTTTCCGTTATTGAATCTTCTCACTTATAACAACATATAAAATGCCAGCTACTATTAAAATACTTCCTATAATAAAATTCAAGCTTAATACTTCACCTAAAATAAGAACACCTAAAAATGCTGAGGTAAGTGGTTGTAAAGGATAAAACAGAGAACATGTAGCTGCATCTATTAACTCTAAAGCTTTATTCCAAGAGAGCATACCACCTGCTGTACATACAATTCCTATATAAAAGATCCACACTATAACTGTTGGTTTAATGTCACTTATTATAACTGGGGAATGTATCAATTCAATAATTGATGCAGGTAACGAAAAAATCAATCCAACAATCATTCCATAAATGGTAACTGTAATAGAATCATATTTTTGACAAGAAAACCTTACAATTACAGATGATAATGACCATGCAATCATAGAAACAAAAGAAAAGAATACTCCTAAAGATGTATTGCCATATCCTAAATTTCCGATTATTACTACTGTTCCTATTAAAGTTATTCCAACTGCAAAAGTCTTACGTATTGTAATCTTTTCATGTAAGATGGGAATCGCCAGTAAAATTATCATAGCAGGATTCATTGAATTAATCAAAGAAGCCATAGATGCATTACAATAGTGTGTTCCTAATAATTGAAACGCTATAGCAAGAAAATACCCTGCAAATCCAATTAATAAAATATATTTATAATCTTTCTTTTCTATTTTTGACTTCTCATATTTGCGATAAAATATAAGTAGTACAAAAATTCCAATAGCATACCTTAAAAAAAGTAAAGTAAAACTAGGAATTATTTCCAAAACATATTTACCTGCAACATAAAAACTTCCCCAAGAGATTAAAGCTATAACTAAATATATATATGCTTTTTTTCTTAATTCCATAATAGTTTCCTTTCTAATATATAAATAATCTAAAAAAGAGATTAATGTAAAACTAACTTATTAAGTTAATATGACAATAATCTCTTATGTTAAGTACTAATCTTTAATTGTTATTATTTAATAATTCATTTGTTTCAATAATCATATTTGATACTTTATCAGAAAGATTACTGATTTCTCCTATATTAAGAGCTATTGAGCTTCCCTTGCCATTAACTATAAGAACATTTTCCTTTACTTTATTAATAATATTAAGAAGCTGTGATACCATATCTTCTATTGTTGATATGATGCTGGTTATTTTTTCAAGAGCATTTTTTACCTGAATACTGGAATCTTCTGCGTAATCAACTGCATTCTTAGAATTTGATGAAAGATTTCGTACTTCCTCTGCAACCGCTGCGAATCCTTTACCTAAGGTCCCTGCATGAGCAGCTTCAATAGAAGCATTGAGTGCCAAAAGGTTAGTCTGGAAAGCAATACTGGAAATATCGTCTCGCATTTTACTATAGCTTTCAATGCAATCTTTAATGTCTTTTAATGCCACATTAATATTTACTGAGAAATCATTTAATTGAACGATATCCTGTGATAATTGCATCATATCATTAGTATTTGTTTCATTAATAACATCAATATTTTCAACATCTTCTTTAACCGCATGAATATTTGATGTTAATGATTCAACTATCTCTTGCAGTTTTTCCGTTATTTGCTGAACTTCTACTGTCATTTGCAAAACATTATTTGTTTTTTCTTCCGCAATCTTTCTTGATTTATATAAACAGTTTTCCGGTACATTTATATTAACCGCAATGGCATGAGCCATTTCATAACAACTGCTGTATCCGCAAGCATGACAATCTATGGTTTTGTCTTTATCTGTATATTTATCTAATTTTTTGAAAGCCTCTTCTATTTGTCTATCAGATAAGTTTTGTAGATTAACCATCTCTTGCTTTGAGTAATCTCGAATAAAATCTTCTAATTCCAATTCTTTATTAAACAATTCAAATTGCTTGTCTTTCCCAAAGTGTTTATTTTTCTTTCTTAATTTCTTCGTTTCATTTTCAGCAGAATGCATAATATTATACATTGTAAAAAGATCACATTCTTCTCCCAGTGCTGGGCCGGATATACATCCATATTCACAACTTAGAACATCAAAAACAGAAGGTAATGAACTTTTACTACAATTCATATAATCATCCAATTGCTTGTACACTTTATCCGGGCCCTCTGAATTAATAACTTTTAAATGCGGCATATGTGTCTCTATACACGATTTTAAGCCACCCGGTCTTGGATATATAGACCCGTCTAATGCATCTTTATTATCGAACAAATTATCCTCATCATATTTAAATGAAGAAAGATTAATATTCTGTTTTTCAAATAATTCTTTTAATGCTTTAAAAGTTACATTGTAATCTACCAAATCAGTCTTTTCAAACTCGTCTTTTTTAGCAATACAAGGAGATAAAGCCGCAATCTTCCCATTTATGTTTAAATATTTTTTTATATAAATTGCAGAGCATAACATAGGACTATGTACTGGCGAAAGATATTCTTTTAACTTAGGCTTATATTTTAATATATAATTTGTTATTGCTGCACATGGCTGAGAAATTAAATGTATATCCTCATTTTTTTTAATTAGTTCTAAATGACCCCATGTACAAATATCCGCTCCAAATGAAACATCAATAATTGTTTTAACACCTATAGATCTAAGCCAACTAATTACATTTTTCCATTGATTTTTAAAAGCTACTTTAATTGCCGGTGCTACAATTACAGTAATTTTTTCACCTTGTTTCAGATTTTGTAAAAACATCTGTGTATCATCTTTATAAGTTCTTGCACCATGGCTACTACAAGCCTTTATACATTCTCCACATTTAATACAATTAACATCATCAATTTCAATTATAAGCTTACCTTGATCATTAAATTTTGCAACATTTGCTACGTGTGTTGGACAAACTCTTACACAAGAATTACAACCAATACATTTTTCTGCATCAATTACTATCGTACTCATTTTGCTGTTCTCCTCATAATTGGAATTAAAAATATAATAATATATAAAATATAATTTATTATCTTTTATAAACTTCCAATTTTCTGCTTATTTTAAACTGTTTAAATAATATTAAATTACTTTGAAAAATCATTAATTTTTACATATTTATAAGTAAAAAATCTTCTGGCTAATTATACCATGCGTAGATTAAAAATGTAAATATTTATGCTAATTAGATTATTTTTAATTATTCAAAAATGATTGCAATTTATTTGCTAATATAAAAATTATATTAAACTAAATACAGCTTCTACCTATTATTCAGTTATTTGTATTGTACCAATGAAGAAACACGAATTATATTTGCAAGCATCATAAAAAACTGCCAATAGGTTACACCCACTGACAGAAAAGATTTATTTTTTTATTGTACTTGACTAGAGATAGTTCTTTTTCTATATATTTATTTTTTAGTTACTCTTTAAAATTGAAGTCAAATTATTCACCTCATTTTGTGTCGTATCATGATTAAAATAATCATATCTGAAAAAGGCAAACCCTGACACCTCATTAGTATTTCGTGCTGCAATCACCTGCCTTTTTATAATGTCATTATATCTAAGCCATTCAGAAACACTATTACCATCCCAAATGTCACTCCCTGCATTGGCCATATTTAAACCTATGTATAAAGAAACATTACCTTTTTTCTTTAGATTAACCCAAGTATTCAAATTATTTTCATATGCATAAGCTGCTGGATTTCCGGAATAATCTTTTCTTTCAAAGCCCCAATATAATTGAGGCATGATATAATCTACATATCCATCATTAGACATCCATGTATTTATATCAACAAAATGACTATTATCACTTAATAAATTATTTACATATCCGGCCGGACTGATTCCAAAAATAACATCAGGTTTTTGTGATTTAATTTCTTTATATACTGCTTTAACAAGTTCATTTACATTATTTCTTCTCCACTCCGTTATACTGCTTGTACTACTGCAGAGTTGATATTCACCTTTATCAAAACATTTATTTACATCATTATCATCCAATGATGGATAGAAATAATCATCAAAATGTATTCCATCCACATCATAATTTTTTACTATTTCAGAAACACCATTAACAACTAATTCCCTGACTTGTGAAATTGATGGATTATAATAATAATATCCATTATGTAATAATACCCATCTATCATTATACGTTACATTATCAGTCAGCCATATTTTGGCCGGATTATCATCTGAAACTTCATTCCAATCCATACTGTATCCTGTAACTCTATATGGATTAATCCATGCATGGAATTCTAAATTTCTTTCATGCGCTGCATCAATCATATATTTAAGTGGGTCATATCCAGGATTTAAACCTTGCTTCCCGGATGCAAATTTTGACCAAGGATAATAATCAGAAGGATACATAGCATCACTGTCAGGTCTTACTTGCACTATAACTGAATTCATTCCAAGCTCAACACATCTGTTAAACATTTTATCTATACTAGATTTAAAGTCTGACTCACTTTTAGGTAGTTCTGCAAACTCTAAATAAGAAATCCACATAGCTCTTAATTCATCACTTTTTTCAACAACACTATCTGATCCATCCCTGTTTATTATCACCGTTTTAGTTAATTGATTCCATCCTACCCCGGCACCAAAAGATTCTAATACAATACGAATAGGCAAATATGTTCTGCCATCTTTAATTAAAGCTACTGTATCATTTTCCATCTTGGTACCATTTTTTAAAATATATTTTTCTCCTATTGGTACTTCCACTTTAACATCATCTTTTTCTACAATAGCTATTCTGCTTTCCTCATCCCATGTTACTTTTGCCCCAAATTTTTCCATAACACCTCGAAGTGGAACTAAAGTTCTATCATTAGAATCAATAAAAGGTACACTATCGGAATCCAAAATAATATTTTCTCCATCAAGATTTATATTAATTTCACTTTCTGAATATGCATTAGTAGTCATTAAGCAACATAAAATCAACATAAATGCTAAGCCTATTAATTTTTTCATATGTAAGATTATTCCTTTCTGTTATTTTTGTTTTATGTTTTATAAAGATAATCTCTTAAAAGAGATTATCTGTTAATTATTTTCATTTTTAAATTTTCCATTAAATCAAAAGCTTTTTGTTCCATAGACTGATTATTGCTTGCAACGCATAATGCATCTATTATAATTTCCGTTTCTGGCAGCGCTGATTTAACAAGGATGGCATTTGAAATAACACAAACATCTGTTGTGACCCCTACTAGTTCTACACTATCATAATCTTTACCTAACAAAAATTTTGCCATATCTATTGATCCAAATGTAAATTTACTGAATTCTAAAGTTTCATTATTTTTAAGTTGTTCTACTTTGCCATATATATCCCATCCCGAATTATCATTTTCATAATTTTTTATTTTTAATTTTCTATCTTCATCATTATAATCATGATTATGATAATGTGTATCAAGAGTAAAAATAACATCATAATTTTTATCTTGATATGATTTAACTTTATTATATATATTATTTTCAATTTTTGACGCTTTAGGAAAACCTAAAGAACCCGTTACGAAATCATTTTGATAGTCTACGACTATTAATAATTTTTCCAAAATTTAAACCTCCTTATTATAAAATAATAAAAACCCAAAATCACAAGATTATAAGAAATTTACAGTATATTTCAGCAAATATGCCAAATTTTAATAAAAAAGTTTTTAATTTTACTAATTATACCATTTTCTTTTGTTTTTTCAATGAATCTTTTATATAAATAATATAAATTTAATATAAATATTTCGTAAAAAGTTTACCTTAGAATTTAAATTTATAATTTAATTAGCTCATTTTAATTATGTTTATAGCTCAATATAATTATTTACTTAAAAAATTCTAGTTCTAGCGGCGATTTCCTGCTTACAAAAATAGTAACAGGAAATTCCCTGTCACTATTTTCTAACATACTTATTCCGTTTTATTATTTTCTAAATCCCATTCTGTCTTATACCATCTCAAGTCATCATGCCCTATAGCTTCATTGATTTGCTTTGTAACGTTTCCATCATTTTTTAGTTTTACAATGTTATCAGTGTCCGCATTGCCGCTTTCTTTTTCAAGCCTATCTGCTTTTTTAGACATCTCATATTTTTCTTTACGATTCATTAATAATCACCTGCCTAATCTACAATTTGGTTCCCCAATTTTCTTAAATCTTCAGAATTTAAAACCTTTTTATTATTTATTGAATTTATATTATTACTTCTTTTATAACTTCTATTCGATAAATCATTTCTATAATTTCTATTAAACTCACTATTCAATCTGTTTCTCATAAAACCACCTCCTGATATTACTTTTTCCATATGAAAACACTTTATACTATATATCAAAAGGCATATTATACATGTTTTTAAATTATATTAATTATTTTACATTTCTTTAAAGTCTACCCATTCCTTTGCTTCAATAATGCTATCTTCAAAAGCAATTGGTAAATTTGCTTCTCCTTCATTATAATCAATTTCTTCTAATGGAAATGTTGTAAAATTAGGTACTTTTTCATCAAAATTATTAACTATTTTATTTTTCATAAAATCACCTCCAAAATTTATATGTTTTTATTATTTGAAATATAAATGAAGAATATGTATAAGTTATTCGAAAAAAGATTTTTTACTCATTAACAATTTCTTTTTTAATATTTTCAATAATTTTTTTATTGTTGAAAAGAAAAAAATTGTTTATTGTAGCAGTTCTTTTGTAATTTCATATACTAAATTGAATAATTAAAATACATAGAGGAGGTGTTAAAATGCAACAATATGTTATACAACCTAATGATACATTATTTTTATTAGCTAAAAAATTTAAAATACCTTTAGTTCAGTTGATAAATGCAAATCCACAAATAAAAAATCCAAATATGCTTTACATTGGCCAAATTATACAAATTCCAGATTTATTACCAGTTCCTGAACAATTAGATAAAATTGATAGTCTGGCTAAAGAAATAATGGATAATGTCTATTTAAACGATTGGAGTATTGCAAGAGATAATTTAAAATTATTGATAGTTAATTTTAATGAAGTATTGCCTATTCTTCAGCAAGTATGGGTACCCGATCAGCTAATTAATAAAATGAAGCAAGCTATTATTTACTTAGATGAAAATATTAAACAAAAAGATGTAAAATTATCTATTATTCAAGCAAACAGAATTACTAATTACGTCACCGAAATGCTTGACTATTTTAACGTATTAGTCCCTACCGAAGTAAAAAAATTAGGTAATATAGCTAGACAGATTATAATTAATGTGGAAAATAACGATTGGATTTCTGCAAAGAACAATTATTTAAGAGCTGTGAAAATTTGGGATAAATTAAAACTAGAAATAAATGAAAAATACGCAGCAGATATAGTCGAATTTGATAGAATTTTAAATAGTCTAGGTGAAGCTGTTAATTCAAAAAATTACCAAATGGCCATAGAAAATGCTCTTACTATGGATGACAAAGTAGATATATTGGAATTGAATTTTAGAGAACAAAACACAGAAATGTAAAAATAAAAGGGTTTCATAAATACTTGAAACCCTTTATTTTATTTTAATTGCACGTTTATTATGATACATAAGCTTATCTGCTTTTTTTAATAAATCATCAAAATTTAATTCTTTATTATTATCACAATTTGCATAACCTACTGCAATATCAAAATTATAAATTGTTTTACAATTAATTTCATCAATATGTTTATTAAAAGAATCAATTGATTCTTCTAAATCTTCTTTTTTACAATTTAGCATAATACATGCAAATTCATCACCGCCGATTCTGTAACAATTACCCAGCTTTGAAAAGTTTTTATTAATGCAATTATAACAATCTACAATTGCTCTGTCCCCCATTAGATGACCATATTTATCATTAATTTTTTTTAAATTATTTAAGTCAAACAAAGCTAGGGTTATATCAGGTCTATTTTCATCCTTAAAAATTTTGCTTACATCCATTAAATACGCAGTCCTGTTTTTTCCTTTTGTCAAAGAATCATGCTGTGCAAGCATTTCATAATATTTTTTTTCTCTACTTGTTTCAATAAGATTCTTAATTTTTAAAGCAATAAAAATACTGATAAATAATAAAAATACCAAACTTCCAATATCAATAAAATTAGATATTACATTGAAATTCTTAGTATAAAAATTAATAATCTCAATTAAACCTGTTATAGCTAAAACAGATAAAGAAACTCCTATGAATTCTGCTTCTTTATTTTTATGTTTTACAATCTCAATTATGATAGCAATACATAAATAAAGTATAGCTACAGTATTTAAAAAATTTGTATAAAAAGTCATTTGATAAAAATCACGTATTCCCCAAATTTGCAATATAACAGAAATCACAAAATTAAAACCATAGACCAAGCAAAATATAATTGTTATTTTTTTAAAATGACCACCTAATGTATGTACAAATAAGATCATAGGAATAAGTACTATCATTATTGTAAATAATGATATATTTGTTACAACAAACTCATTGCCTATAAAAAATTGTAGCATCTTTGACTCTCCCAAAAGCCAAATCGATATTAATATTTCAAAGATTGATAGATATATTAAATTATCAGTATTAATATTTATATATTTTAATGCTCTTAATAAGATATAGCATATAATTCCCATAATTAATAGAATAATGGCAACGAATAATCTAAATCCATAATCTTCTATTAATTTAAAGAGAATAGAACTTTTAGTTCCATAATAAATCGAATTTATCATTCCAGAAAAATCATCATATTTTGAATTAAAAGTAAGTTCAAGTTCCTTTCCCCCGTAGGATTTTAAAAGAGGTATTAAATTCCAAGAACTTCCTACACAAGTATTGAATTTATTATGTGTACCTATTCCATGCCGGTATATTTCCTCACCATCGATCTTAACTATTAAGGACTGCTGAGATGATCTTATACATAAGAATAATCCTTCTTCAAAAGCTTTTGGCAAATCCATTGCTATACTATAGTCACTTCCCTTTGGAACTAATAATTCAGTAGGTAAATTTATTTGCAGCTTGTCCCCACTATCAGTTATATATTTCCAGCCTTCATTAAGATTTTTAACATCTTCAGAATTAAAACCAATATTTCTTCCATTGACATTTGTAGAAATACCTATGAATATTAGTACAATAAAGATAATTATTATATATAATATAAAAAGCTTTTTATCTTTTATTTTCATTGATATTCTTTATCTCCTTTTAAATAATTACATTGTTTTCTAGCACCTTAATACAAAAGACATGGTTCCTTATTCTTCTTGTAATAAATCAACAGCTTTCTGTAATACAGTTGCCGCAACAGGTCCTGCCACCGTTCCTCCCAAGCCTCCATTTTCAACTATAACAGCAAAAGCAAGAGGACAATCTTCTCTGTCCATATATCCAACAAACCATGCATGAGGTTTTTTATCATTACCTACCTCAGCAGTACCTGATTTAGCACAAAGCTCAAGGCCTTTATAATTATTTTCTCCATAAACTTGCATTACATCATTACGCATCATATCACCAAGTTTATCAGCTGTTTCTTTAGATAATATACGTTTTTTCCCAGTAACAGAGGTACATACGTTTGATAATATATTATCCTTTCTAATTCTAGGGGATATGCGAACACCATCATTTGCTATTGCTCCTACATAAGTCATAAAATTTAAGGGATTTGCTAAATCAGTATATTGACCTATTCCAGCCCATGCTAAATCCGCTCCCTTTGCCTCCTTTAAGTCTACCTTTCCCACAGCAGTTTTAATATCATTTACCTCAAGACTTGAATTAAATCCTGCTTTTTCAGCATATTTTTGTAAAGTATTTGCTCCAACATCAAGGGAAATTTCTGCAAAAGCTATATTGCATGATTCTGCGAGTGCTTCCTTGAAGGTAATATCTCCATGACTAGACATACAAGTCACTAATTTACCATTAATTTCTAAGTTCCCTTCGCAGTGATAAGTTTTTGAATCTATATCATCAATGTTATCAATAGCTGCTGCTGCTGTTACTAACTTAAAAATGGAACCCGGTGTATATGTAGCAGATAAAAAACGATTTATATATACACCTTCATATTTTTCCGGATTGCCATCTATATCAGGAGGATTCATAGGGTCAAAAGAAGGAGAACTTACCATACAAAGAATTTCACCTGTCTTATAATTATATACTCCAACTGTTCCTTTTCTTCCATTCAAGGCCTTATATGCTGTAGCACATAGATCAGCATCTAATGTTAACTTTACATCACTACTAAACTTACTCAACTTGTTATTAAATCTATAAGAACCATTAAGGAAATCCCATCCATTTAATCTGTCTGCAAAAACCACTCTTGCACTGGTGATTATATTTCCTCCCGAATCACCAACCGCATGCATAACAGATTCCCTTATTAATTTATTTTCATTATATTTTCCGCTACCCTCTTCAATCTTAAAAAGGAACTTTCCATTCCTGTCATAAATTGTACCTGTATTCATAAGCTGTCCATTTGCATATATATGCTTATTGGCAGGATACTGAGCCCAATCAGAAGCCTCTTTAGTATATTTTATGGAAAAAATAATAAGACCTATAACAAGGAGTAAAGAAAGTATCAAAACTCCTAAAGCTCGCTTTGTTATTATTTTCAAATCATTCACCTATTCCTCTTCATCTAACTCATATTCATCATATTCATAAATATTATCTTCATTTTCTTCATATATTACCTCTTTATCAGGTCTGTAACGATCATCAGCAGCTTTAACAAATGCTAAAAGAGCCCATGATGTAATCATAGATGATCCTCCGTTAGATATAAAGGGTAATGTTACTCCTGTTAAAGGTAAAAAATCTATCGATCCAAAAATATTCAATATTGTCTGCATGAGATATATTGAAACTGCTCCGCTAGCTGCTATGGCATAAAAAGATGATTTACATCCTCTTATTATAAATACTGCAAAGATTGCAAGAAAGACAATAATTAAAACTGCTGTAACACCAACAATAAGTCCCCATTCTTCACACAAGATTCCAAATACCAAATCAGTATCAGAAGCAGGAATATTCACAAGGAAACCTCTCCCGCCGCCAACACCTAAAAATCCTCCGCTAGCTATAGCAATCATTGTACGAGTCTGCTGATATCCTAATGAATCAGCAAACTCCCAAACATGCCCCCAAGCCTCAAAACGAGCTGCAATATACGGTATAAAAGATACAACTACAAAAGCTCCAAGTATTGCGCCAGAACATATTAAAGCAATAGTTCTAAAATCTCCCGAACGCATAAACGCAATTACCAAAAAAGCTCCAAAGAAAATTACCGCAGTTCCCAAATCACTCATTATTATAAGTGCACCTATGCATATACCTGAAAATCCTATAAAAGCAGTCAAATTACGAGTAGTAAGAAGCTTGTCTAAAGTAGCTGTACCGGCAAGTACAAAAGCAATCTTTACAAACTCCATTGGCTGGAATGTTATAAACCCTAAATTAATCCAATTTCTAGCTCCAAAACGAGATTCACCCAATATTAAATTTAATAACATCAAAAGAATTGAAAATACAACAAGAATATATTTTAATTTACGAGCTCTTGTCAAATCATTTATAATTACTTGGAGAATGAAGTATACTATTATACCTAAAATTATTGCTATTAATTGTTTAAATAAAAAAGCAGGAGCTGCCGAAGCCACAACAAGCAAATTTAATCCACAGAGGAAGAATATTATTAATTCAAGCTCCAGATACTTTTTACTGTATTTTTTTAATATTAGATAATAGAAACATTCAACAATGATAAACAACAGAAAAGTTAATAATATAGAAGTATTTTTATCTTCCCATGAAGATAAAAAAATTTGAATACTCCCTATAAGTTGAAATATCAAAATAAATAACAAAGTCTTTCCGGAATTAATGTTTTTTGTAAGATTAAAGAAATTAAAGAAATGGTTTTCTTTTTTATCCTGAGTAGGTTCAGACAAATGAAATAGAAAATCAGCTGATGCAAGTGAAACCATATCCCCATCTTCAACCATTTCTGAATTATCAACTTTATTTCCATTTACAAAAACACCCCCTTTTGATCCAAGATCAGTAACTACCCAATTACCCTCACTATAAGTAATTACCGCATGACTCCTTGATATAAAAGGAAGATTTATAACTATATCAGAAAGTTTACTTCTGCCTATGGAATTTTCCCAATGCATTATAGGTATTTTATAACCATTTGGAATATCTAAAAATCCCCATACAGTATTATACCCTGCATTACTTAAAAGAATGGAAATGCAGCGAAAAAAAATCATAACTGCCAATACTGGAATAATCCATCTAAAGACCAACGTATAAATTTCAGCAGGATTTATATAATTTGATAAAAAAATTCCAAATTTAACACCTATGTTTTGCGACCATACAACTACTGTATTTAGCAATTGCTCTATAATATCTAAAATATTATCCATATCAATTCCTTTTAATGCTTATTTTTCTCTAATGTATCAATAAAAAACATTACATATTATACATTCTCATTATATCACCGGTACATAAAGTTTAATATCTTTTATTTTTAGTATTAATATTTTATTAATATTTAAAAACCAATATTTATTACATAATAAAAAGACCTTATGCATTTTTAATAAACATAAGATCTTTTTAGTTAAAAATTATTTATACTAAATATTTTATTTAAAACTAATTTAATTAATATTTAACATCTGAATCATCATCTTTTATATCATAATCTTCTAAATTTGAATTATTATCATATTGTACATCATTTATAGACTGAGGATTATCCTTTAATATAAATTGATTAACCATATCCTTTAACATTTGTGCTTGACCTGAAAGTTCTTCACTGGCTGCTGCACTTTCCTCTGCAGTAGCTGAATTAGTCTGAACCACAGATGAAATCTGATCTACACCTTCTGTAATTTGTGAAATTGCTATAGCCTGCGAATCCGAAGCTTCTGTTATATCATTTATTAAAACAACTACATTTTCAACAACATCCACAACTGACATCATAGACTTTTCCGTTTCCGTTACAATATTTGTGCCATTTTCTACAGCCTTGACTGTTTCTTCAATCAATCCTGTAGTATTACGAGCAGCTTCTGCCGATTTGCTAGCAAGGTTACGAACTTCTTCAGCAACAACAGCAAATCCCTTACCTGCCGCTCCTGCTCTTGCTGCTTCAACAGCTGCATTTAATGCAAGAATATTAGTTTGGAAAGCAATATCATCAATTGTCTTTATAATTCTTCCTATTTCATTTGATTTATTGCTTATTTCAGATATAGCTTCAATCATTTCTTTCATCTGCTTATTACTTGCATCAACTTTATTACCTGCATCTGTAGCCGCTATATTTACATTTTTAGCATTTTCAGCACTTCTTTTAACTTGATCAGAAACTTCTGAAATTGTAGCAGACAATTCCTGTAATGAACTTGCTTGTTCCGTTGCGCCCTGACTTAATTCCTGAGCTCCAGCTGATACTTGTTCTGAACCTATAGATACCTGATCTGAAGATTGATTAATATCACCCATTACATCATTCAAATTATTAATAATATTTTTCATTGAATTTTCAATTTGCTCCCAATCACCAACATAATCGGCAGATATATCTACATTCAAATTTTTATTTGCAATGCTATCTAAAACATAAGATATATCTTGTATTATAGTTTTTAAAGTTTTTGCTGTATCATCAAAAGTCTGAGTTAAAATACCTATTTCATCTTGTGATTTTGCTTCAAGATAGATATCAAAGTTACCATTGGATATATCTGTTGCTGCCTTCACTACATTCTGTATTGGATTAAGCATTTTTCTAAGCACAAAAATAACTATAATAGCAATAGCAATAAGTGCTATAGCAGATATAATAATCAACCATAATACTGTAGTAGTTACAGCTTTATTCATATCTTTTATATCTACTTCTGTCAATGCCCACCAGTAAGTATTTCCTGCTTTTATAGGATAAAAGAATCCATTTACTTTCTCCTTATCAGAATTAACCATTTTCATAGAAAAAGCTTCACCTTTATCAAATAATTTCATTGCTTTTTCAAATTCGCCATCTTTATAAAAGCCTGTCATACTTTTTCCCACATCACCTGGATTCTCATAATCATAAACAATAGAACCATCATTATCAAAAATAGTAGTATACATACTAGTATAACTTTCATTTTTTACATCTAATTTAGAAAAATTTGATATATTAAAATCAGCCATAATGACACCTTTTACTTCGCCATTATATAGAATTGGGGTTGCAGCTGTAACCATTAATATACCATTATACTCATATGGCTTTGTAAATACCATTTCTTTCTCTTGTGCGGCTTTTTGATAATATTCTTCTGTTGAATAAGCAGAATATTCTCCAAAAGGCTCAATTGTATCATCATCTGTTTCACTAGTATAAAATGCATAACTCTCAATATTTTTATCAAATTGATATGGTTCAAACATTACTCCAACCCCGACTATATCCTCATTATTTACAACAGTATTTCTCGCTGTTTGTGTAATATATCTTTCCATTTGGTAATTGGAATCGCTTATCTCTTTGTTATATATTGTACTTATATTTTTATCTTCTTCAGATTGTTCGTCCGAATTCTCAACTTGGTTATTGGAATACTCTTTTATAACATAACTTTCTATATTTTCAGCAGTAGATTCTGTTTTTTCTATAATCTCCTGAACCTGAATACCATTTGATTTTGAAATATTATTAAATTCTCCTACAGTACTGTTTTCAATTGCTTTTCCTGTAGAAATAGCTGAAAATCCTATAAGTATTATAAATATTACTATAAGCATAATTAATATAAGAATTGCTGTTTTGGTTGCTAAATTCATTTTGTTGAATAATTTCATTTTAGATTCCTTTCTACATTTCTAACAATATTACTTGTAATTTCACATTTTAATAAAAGAAAATATAACCTTAATTCCCACCATAAAAGTATAAGCCTTTATAAATATGCAATTAAATAAACATTAGATATGTTGTAATCATGATTTGTTGTACAAAATGCTTTTAAAATAAAAAGTAAAACATACCTAGCTGCAAAGATTTTTATCATTCATGTCTCCCTTCCTGTTTACTATAATAATTTCTTTATTAATTGCTAATAAAACTTATCCTAATATTATTAAACAAAATTGTATATAAATCAATATTTTATGCACAAGTTGACATATATCTGCACAAGTTGACAAAATAAGACTTAGTTTTATATATTTTTATACTTTTTTTACTTTATTATCCATATAATATATTGAAATATTCTTAATTTTGAATAAATTTATACGTTTTGAACTACAAATGCATATTTTGTAATTTTACAATTAATATAACTTAATCTATTACATTGATATAATAGATTGGTATTGATAAAATTATAATAAAAAAATGCAACCCACATTATATTAAGTCGCATTTCTATTACATATCACATATATTCTAATAATAAACAATATTAGATTCCAAAATATTGAACTTTAATTATCTTATTGTGTATTTTTTATCACCCTTTAAATCTATATCCAACACCCCAAACTGTTTCAATATATTGAACATTATCCATATTTGATTCAATTTTTTCCCTGATTCTCCTAATATGTACTGTAACCGTAAAAACATCTCCTATAGCATCCATTCCCCAAATACGGTCAAAGAGATGCTCTTTAGAAAAAACTCTATTTGGATTTTCTGCTAAGAATAATAATAAATCATATTCTTTAGCAGGCATATTTTTTTCTTCACCATTTACAAATACCCGTCGCCCGTCCTTATCAATTTCAAGACCTCTAATTTTTAATACTTTGTTATTTGTAGAATGAGTTCCTGTTAATCTTTCATACCTTGAAATATGGCTTTTAACACGTGCCATAAGTTCATTTGGGCTAAAAGGTTTTGTCATATAATCATCAGCACCCAAACCTAAACCTCTTACTTTATCAATATCATCTTTTTTAGCTGATAAAAAAATAACTGGGGTATTCTTTTTTTCACGTAATTTTACGCACAACTCAAATCCATCCATGCCGGGAAGCATAATATCAAGTATAATCAATGCATAATCATTTTCAATTGCCATTTCCAATCCTTTAACTCCATCACCTACCACATCACATTCATATCCATTGATTTCTAAATAATCACGTTCTAATTCTGCAATACTTTTATCATCCTCAATTACTAATATTCTCATGTATCTTCCCTCACTCTCAATGGCAAATATATAAATACTTCTGTACCTACATTTTCCTCACTTTTCATCCATATCTTCCCTCTATGCCTTCCGATAATTTCTTTTGCAATAGAAAGACCTAGTCCATTTCCTTTTATATTACTTCTTGAGGCATCTCCTCTATAAAAACCATCAAAAACTTTATTTATATTTTCACTGCTAATTCCATTTCCTGTATCGGAAATACAAATCAAGACTCCTTTTCCATCTGTTTGAGTACTCATAAAAATACTTCCATTTTGCTTATTGTATTTAATAGCATTTGATATTAAGTTATCCAACACTCTTTTTAATTTACTGCAATCTGCAACTACAAATAACTGTTGTTCTAAAAATTTATATTCAAAATCAAGACCTACCAATTCAATATCCCTCTTGTAATCCTCTACAACATCTTTTAAATATGAAGTAATATTCACATATTCAAAGGAGAATTGCATTCTTCCTAATTCTAGTTCGGAATACTCTGCCATATTATCTAATAATTTCTCAAGAATAAGTGCCTTATTATAAATAGTATCCAAATATCTTGATTGTTTTTCCGGAGTATCCGCAACCCCATCCTTAATACCTTCGATATAGCCCTTAATAGTTGTGACAGGAGTTCTCATATCATGTGAAAGATTAGCCATGAGCATATTACGTTCTTCTTTATTTCTATACTGTTGATCTGCAGTTTCCTTTAATTTTTTTCTTATTTGATCAAAAGATTGACATAGTTTATTAATCTCCAAATCTTCGCAAGCTAAAATTTCGAAATCAAGATTTCCCTCTATAATATTTATTGCTGCTTTTTGCAGTTCTTTTATAGGTTTTAAAACACTTCTTGACAAATTAAAGCTAAGTAAAACACATGTAAGTAAAATCAATCCTCCAACTAAAAAAGCCCAAAAAACTAAATATATAATAAGAGTGTTATCTCTTCCAAGATCTTTATGAAAAACTTCTTCAAATCCGTTAATTATTATTAAAAAACCATTTCTTTCACTAACTGAAAAAACAAATAAAAGCAGCAATGACACAAAAAGTACCAAAACTGCTGAAATAATAACCATCAATATATTTGTTCGAAAAAATCTTCCTTTTATAGATTGCATATCATACTTCTCTTCTCTCAAATAAATAATAACCAATACATCCAAAAATCATTCCGTAACTAATCAGTATTCCCATCTTTATAATTATCGCTTTAAACGGCATTAAAATGCCTAAAAACAGATTATGCCATTGTAAATATCCTGTGAAAAACAATCCACTCATAATAGGTACAAGAATACCAATTACATAAAGAGCAATATATATTATAACACAAATAAAAAATGCAAGGGATGGACTGTTTGTAAATTGATTTAACATAGCTACAAATAATATTAATATAAATAATGGTATTAAATCTAAAGAATATGCCAAAAAATTCTGTCCAAAATTTACAATTGAATTTGTTGTTATGACTTTCATAACAGTAGTAAGAACAAATAAAAATAATAAATATGCACCAGATAAAATCAATATTGCAAATATCTTTGAAAAATATTGTTTAAACCTGCTTACAGGTCTCATAAAAGTAGCTCTTATAGTTCCATCATTTACTTCCCCTGAAAACAAATCACATGTTGCCATGAAAATAATTAACGGTATATATATTTGCACAAAAAACGCTAACATAGTCATAGGCATATTAGAAAAAACAAGAGATGTGGAAATCATACCCGATGATGCTTTACTTATTACCAATTGGACCAAACCACTTAGTAGACATATAATAATTTCAATAATTAAAAATACCAGAAATTTCTTTCTTGATATAATTTTTTTTAATTCATTTTTCAAACTCGCTGTAAAAATTCTCACAAAATCCTCCTAATTTTTATTAATATAAACATATTGTTAAATAAGTACAGAACCTCTTTTTTCTTTAACAATAGATAAAAAATAATCTTCCAAAGAAGGATTTAACCTTAATGCATCCTCTATAGATTCAAATGATAAAAGTTCTCCTTCATGTACAACTGCAACTTTATTACATATTTTTTCAATTTCAAAAGCCAAATGACTTGCTATTAAAAAAGAAGTACCTTTTTCAGCTGCCATCTTTGATATAACTTCACGAATCTCAACAGTTCCTTCAATATCCAACCCGTTTGTAGGTTCATCTAAAATAACTAACCCCGGGTCAGATAAAATAGCCATTGCAAGTCCCAAACGCTGTTTCATTCCCAATGAGAATTTTCCTGCTTTATCCTTTCCGTATTGGCGTAATCTTACCACATCTAAAACATGATTAATCCTTGCCTCATCTACATTAGAATAAAAACGTCCCATCATTTTTAAATTATCAAATGCAGATAAATGTTCATAAATTGCCGGTCTTTCTATTAATCCCCCAACATTTTGCAATGTTTTTTCCACATCAATCTCTACATCATTGCCAAAGATGGAAACGCACCCTTCATTAGCATGACAAAGGCCCATTATTGTTTTCATTATAGTAGTTTTGCCTGAGCCATTTGGTCCAAGCAAACCTACTACGTCCCCTTTTTCTATTGAAAAAGATATATTTTTAACCCCTCTTCCGTTTTTATATAATTTACTTAGATTTTTAACATCCAAAACAGTTTCCATAATATCTCATCCTCTTATTTCATTACAATATTCCGACAGGAAATTCCCATCGGAATATTATATAGTATATTTTATTATTCTGTTATTTCAACAGTATCCTCGCCATTTTCACATTCTTTACCTTTAGGATCAAATATATCCGCTGTGGTTTTTTCATAATCACTTACTTTTAAATTAGCTTTTAAAACTGCATTATGATTGTTGCCGCTTAATGTAGCTTCCATACTATTTTTTACAATTCTTCCCTGTTCATCTAATGATACCTTAACATTAACATTGTCAATATACGGATCATTTCCAAATTTAGAAAAGACTTCATCTTCATAATCTGAATTATTATTTCCTGCTGTAAACATTAAAGATAAACCTGCATTTACAATTTCAGGGATTTGATTACCCGAAACATTAATTGTATAGTTACTGATACCATCTTTTGAGGATTCCAATACTACATTGTTTTTCAAGTCTCCTACAATAGTATCTGTAAGAAGTTCTGCAAAACGAACAGCTTTCTTTGAAGTCGCATCATCCAAAGGGATCAAAGTTCCATTTTTATTTCCACTATTATAAAAATAGTAACTGTTATTTCTAATATCATAATTATAAACCTTGTCACCTTCTCTATAAGTGCAGTCTTCCCAAACATAATCATCTTCATTAAGTGAATCTGTATTTTTCTGATAACTACTGCTGTTTCCATCTGAGCACTTATAGTTGCCTATATTATTCATCATTTCCTTTCCATCTATTGTAAGTGTCATGTCATAATCAGCTGTGAAGTTATTCTCTTCAAAAGCTAATTGCTTTAATGCATTTTTGTAATTTGAATACCCATTTGCATCGTCAAAGTTTGCGTATACAGTTGTTGTAAGTACAAGCATACCAACTATTAAACAAACTAAAGTCATAAAATGTTTTTTACGTCTCATAATCCTAAATCCTCCTTAAAACTTTGTAATTAAATATTTAATATGCAGATACTCTGTAATGATTAAGCCCTGCATCCTTTATGTTTTTATTCTAAACCATAACTTTTAATATTATATAACTAAATTATTAATAAATTATTAACAAATATTAATTAACTATAACTTACTAAAGCTTTATAACTTTCAATAAAAATAGATAGTATAAAATATTTTGTGTAAATAAAAATGAGAAGTCACTCGTATATAGGGTTATAATTTTAAGTAACCAAACAAAAAATTTAATCAGTAGGACTTCTCTATGACTAATGATACCAAAAATTAAAGAAATCCTATACAATAATTTAGGATTTGAAAACTAAAATCTTAGTTATGTAATTCAATAGATGCTTTTTTTCATTTTTTGCCTATTTTAATATTAAAGCACAATCTAAAATATTAGGCATATGATAATATTATAAAATTGCGAAAGGAGTGAAAAATATGCATTATACGCTCATGGATTTTGGACCGGAACCACTTGTTTTAAATATTGATAAAGTTACAAAACATAATGATACTTATCGTACAGCTTTATGGACAGGAGATAATTTACAAGTTACATTAATGTGTATTAATCCCGGAGATGACATAGGGTTGGAAACTCATCCCAATGTGGATCAATTTATACGAATTGAAGACGGTCAAGGAATTGTTAAAATGGGAGACACAAAAGATAAACTAGATTATCAAGAAAGAATATATGATGACTATGCAATTATGATACCTGCAGGAAAATGGCATAATGTAATCAATACAGGGAATAAACCCCTTAAATTATACGCCATCTATGCCCCTCCCGAACATCCTCGTGGTACAATTAATAAAACAAAATAAGAAAAAATGTAAAACGTTTCTGAAAAACTCAGAAACGTTTATTTACTTTTAATAAGGATATATATAGTCTTGTTCAGGTTTCTCAATTGGCTCAATACTTTTTACTTCAAGAGAAGGAATAGTTTCTCCATTCAATTCAGTTTTTTTAATAGTACCTGTTACCCTTACCCAAGAATCCATTTTTAGCTCCGAAGATTTATCATAGTTACAAAGTAATCCTACAGTTTGCATATCAGCAGCACAGCACACCATCATAAGCCTTCCAAGAACAAAACTGGTATCAGGGAATTGCTGATTATCTTTAAATACAAAACCATAAGCTTCAACTCCTACACCTTCATAATCGTCTATATCAGAATAAAATTCATTCAAATAATGGTAAAATTTGTTACTATCCATAACAATATTGCCGTTTTCTATATCATAATTTGATCCGCTGCCATCATAGTTTTCGGAAAAGCTATCAAATTCTTCATCATAATTATCTTCATTATTTTCATCATTTGTACTATAACTGTTTTCTGGCTGCTTATCATTATTTTCATTGTTTGCAGTTTTACTGTTTCCCATACTGTTTTCTGTTGACAATTGAACAGAGCTTACATTTTTTGCACTTGAATCAAATTCCATAGGAGGAATAATGAAAGCCATAATTAAAGGTATTACAAAAAAAATTAACATTGAAACTTCCACTTTATCATTATTCTCGTTTATCTTCTTTTTTTTAACAAAAGTCTGATATATTAAAATAAACCCAATTATAATCATTGCTGCCGCAGCAAATAACATAAAAGGAATATTTCTCGGATGCACATATTGAGTAACTGACGAGGTTGTTATCGTTACAATAAAAAAAGCGGCAAATCCAAGAAGTACAAAAATCTCTATTAAAATATTTATATTATAAACCCATGCATTTTTTGATTTCATTTTATCCCCCTATAAAAACAAAGTTCCCATGAAATAAATCATTATAAAATTAATAAAAAAAACAAAAATACATAAACCAAAGACAAATTTCTTTTTAAAGCTTCCTAAAAGCATAAAAATATTTTTAATATCCATCATAGGACCAAAAACCATGAACCCCATTATAGAAGCTATTGAAAACTTATCTATAAAGCTTCTCGCAATAAAAGCATCTGATGTTGAACAAGCTGAAAATAAAAATGCTGCTGCCATCATAATAAAAAGAGATAAGCCATTTTGTGTATAAAGGTTTATAAAGACTTCTCTAGGTATTATAGCTTGAATCAAGCTTGTTATAAAAGCACCTAATACAAGATATCTTCCCACGCCAAAAAATTCTTCACCTGAGTGCAAAAATAATGCTTTTAGCTTTTCATTTAAACTAATTTTATGGCTTACATGATTATGACCGCAGCATACGCAAGAGCAATCATGTGTATGATGTATATCATGTACATTTTTTAATGCGTCTTCTCCAAAGCCTGTAAAAAATAAAATAACTCCTATAATCAAAGCAATCATTAATCCAAATATAACTCTAAGTAATGCAATTTGCGGCTGACCCGGGAAAGCATATAAGGTTGATAAAATAACTATTGGATTTATAATGGGAGCTGAAAACATAAAAGTTAATGCAATTGGAAGCGCTACTCCTTTTTTGACAAGACCGGTCATCACAGGAACGATTGCACATTCACATACAGGGAATAGTATACCTCCAAACATGGCGGTAAGAAAACCTAGTCCATATTTTCTGGGAAAAACCTTAACAATAAAATCATCTGGCACAAAAACATGCAATGCTGAAGCTACAAATACTCCCACAAGCATAAAAGGAAATGCCTGCATAAGAATACTTATAAAAATAGTGTTAAAAACTTTTAATCCATTAAGGCTTAAATTATATGTTTCAATTGTACGTAAATACGAAAAAACTATGTAACATAGTGCAAAAACCATAATTATAATTGATAAAGCAACTGTCTTATCTTTCTTTCTCTTTTCTTTATCCTTTGAATAAATTTCTTCTTCTAACCCAATTTCCATGCCCTTCATCTTTTCATTCATTAAATCACTCTCCAATTAATCCCTTTTTTTGACATTCAGGACAATATCCATATATATTTAACTTATGTCCTGTTATAATAAAATCTGTCTTCTCTTCAAGAAATTTTTCATAATCTCCTAACGGACAATTTTCAATAGATAACATTTTTTTACAGCTTATACAAACAAGAAAATGTTTATGTGCTTTATTATTATATTCATAAAGTGCTTTTTTCTCATCTGTAACAATATGTTTTAATAGTAATTCTTTATTATATAAAGTCTCCAGTGTCCTATAAACAGTAGATAAATTAATAGAAATATTATTTTCTATCAAATGATAATATATCTCTTCTGCATTGACAGGCTGTTTTACATTTTTTAAAAATTTTAAAACAGCTACTCTATGTTTAGTATTTTTCAATCCACTGTCTTTTAACAAATTCTCAAGTTCTATATTTTTATCCATATCTTGTATTCTCCATTTATTTTATTTCTTATACGTTTTTAATATGGCTCTTTTTAATTATTCTATCTATCCAACGTACTCCATAACATAAAAGATAACACAAAACTGATAAAATTACTATAGCAGCACCGGATGCTATATTTGTAATGTAAGAAATCCATAAACCAACAAAACAAAATAAAATCCCAAGAAAAATAGCATAAATCATTCGTTTTTTCAATTTCAAAGAAAATTTTTCTGCCGTTGCCGCAGGAGCAGTTAATAGTGATAAAACTAAAATAATTCCCACAACACGTATAAGTACAACTACTGTCATAGCAACAAGTATTAAAAGCAAATATTCTAAAAACGCAGTCCTTATACCAATAATGGAAGCAAATTCTTCATCAAAGAGATAAGCTTTCCAGGCATTAAATAAAATAATTATAATGAAAACCACAACAATAGTAAGCCCAAGCATTAAATAAATATCTGATCTTGTCACTGATAAAATATTACCAAACAGGTAAGAAGTTAAATCAGGAGGATATCCCTTCATTAAAGAAATAAATAAAATCCCAAGAGCCATTCCAAGAGACCAAAATAGACCAATCACCACATCTGGACGAGCTCCTCCTTTTCTCTTTATAAAACCAATGCCTAAAGCTGCACCAACAGAAAAAATAAAAGCTCCCAAAATAGGTTCAAATCCCATAAGATATCCAAGTCCGACTCCTCCATAAGAAGTATGTGCTATTCCACCGCTCATCATTACCAGCTTTTTCTCTACAATGATTACCCCGATAATTCCACAAACAATACTTGCAAGAAATCCTGCAACTAAAGCATTTTGTAAAAATTGGTATTTAAATATTGCATCAATCAAAACTATTTACCTCCTCATGACATTTTAAAACTCTGTGGGGGACACCGTGAGCAATTAAATCCACAGGACAGCCATAAAGACTTGTAACAATTTTTTCCGTAAGCTCAGGTTCTCCATGATAGACTAATTTTTCATTAAGGCAAGCAAGTTTAGTTACTTGTGATGAAACTGCCAGTAAATCATGAGTAACAAGAATAATTGTCATTTTTTTATTTAGTTCTCCAAGAAGACTATATATTTGATTTCTTGAAACTGCATCTACACTAGCAGTAGGCTCGTCCAGAAGCAAAATTTTAGGATTTACTGTTAAAGCCCTTGCAATTAACATACGCTGAAACTCTCCTCCAGACAATTCAGAAATCTGCCTGTGTGCCAAATGCTTGAGGCCTACATTTTCCAGCGCGTAAAAAGCTATTTCTTTATCTTGTTTACTAAATCTATAAAAAGGAGAAAGACCTTGATTAAGTCTTCCAGTCAACACAACTTCAATAACAGAAATAGGAAAACGTTTATCCATTGTAGCTATTTGAGGAACATAACCTATTACTTTTCTATTTTTGCCTATCTTTTTACCATATATCTCAATACTTCCACTATTTATTGGAATAAGACCTAAAATAGATTTTAAAAGTGTAGTCTTTCCTCCTCCATTTGGTCCTATTATACCTAAATATTCCCCTTCTTCAACATCAAAGCAAACACCTGTAATTGCAGGTGTTTGCTCATAATATACCGATAAATTTTCTATTTTAACAGCTACTTGACTCACTCCATTACCTCCGCCATAGTCTTTGCCATTTCTTTAAGATTATCAATGTAATCTGCTGCAAGAGGTTCAAGTTTTATTGTCTTACCTCCTATTTCTTCTGCAAAAGCCTCTGATTGACTGCTGTCAATCTCTTCTTGGTAAAATATTACTTTAATGTTTTCTTTCTTTGCAAGGTCAATCATTTCTTGCAAACGTTGTGCCGTAGATTCCTTTCCCTCTTTCTCTAAAGCATACATCTGCAAACCATAATCATCTGCAAGATATCCAAAAGCCGGATGATAAACTATAAACTTCTTATTTTTTACACCCGTCAGAGAAGATACTATTTCTTTATCCAAATTATCTAACTTACTTATGTATTCATCAGCATTTTTCTCGTAAGTTTCTTTATTTTTCTCATCAAGTTTTCCCATTTCCTCTGAAATTGCTTCTACCATAACTTTAGCTCTTTTAGGTGAAAGCCAAATGTGAGGATCTCTTTCTCCTGATTCAAATGTTCTATCCGGATAAACATCAGCTACCTTCTCTTGCAAGGATATGGTTTTGATATTACCTGCAGTGGGCAATATATTTGCTTCCTCTGTTGGAACTCCTATAGTAAAATAGACACTTGCATTTGAAAACTTTTCCATTTGCTGTGGCGTTGGTTCATAATTTTCCGGACTACTTCCTGGAGGAACCATAGTAATAACTTCTGCTAAGTCTCCGCATACTGCTTCTGCAAAAGTTTTTTCAGGAACAATTGTAACAGCGACAATCGGTTTTTCTGCCTTTTCTGCTTCACCATTGTTACTGTCATTATCCGCTGTATCATCTTTAGAACAACCTGCAAATAATAATAAACTTGTTACAAGCATGCAGCAAGTTGCAATTCCGATTTTCTTCTTAATTTTCATAATTATACCCCTTTATCTTATTATAGTTTTTTAATTGCAAATGCAAATTGTTTGCATTTGTTTTATAGTATACTATTATTTTTTTTATTATTCAATAACATTTTAATAATATTTTTAAATTTTTCCATTTATAAGCTTACTGAGATTTATCAAGAATAACTTAATAAATGATCATCTTTTAAGAATTAAATACTAATAAAATATCCTAATTCATCAATAATTAACAAAACACCTTTTTATATTTATTCATTTTCAGCAAACTCCCATACTAAATCTAGTAAAAAAGATTAGATACTACTCTAATCTTTTTTAACTTAAAAATACGCTTATACTTTATTTTAATGTAATCCAAAAATCTCATTTCCTAGCCTATTCCTAGATCTATTTCCAACCCCTAAAATCATCGTATTTTTTCATCAGAATAGGTTTCAGACGTATTAATCCAAGTTCTAAACTGTAATTCATATTTTTTACCATTTTTCTTTATTAGGTCTTATGTAATCCGTTTACGTGATATAAATTCATCGATTTGTTCCATGATCTCATTATGATTTCTTAGAAAAGTTTTACTTACACGCGTTTTTCGACATATTTCTGATTTTGAAATATTATACTGGTTAAATCCTCTAAATTTTTCCATTCTCTTAATAAAGATAATATGACTTGCTTTTTCATTTTAACTTAAGAATTTTTTTATACCAATCAAAATTTTTATTATAAAAATTAGAATCTTTTTACATATCATCTCATATTTTTCATGCAAGCTCTAATAGCAACTCCTTACGGTAACATCATATCTATAATAAGCTCAGGTTTGATTATACATGGGAAAAATTCCACAGTTAAATCAGAGAATAGTTTACAAAACAATTTATTTTAATTGCTTCTTATTATAATTTTATTTAGCTTCAATGAGTTCTTCCCCCATATTGATAGGTTCTTCCTTCGGTAGATTATACACAACTGCATATATAGCTGGCAAAATTAACAGAGTAAGTAATGTAGCAATAAAAATTCCAAAGCTCATTGCTACAGCCATAGGACCCCAGAACAAGTTTGGAATTAGTGGTATCAGTCCTAATATAGTTGACGCAGTAGTCAGCATAACAGGTCTAAATCTTACCACTGCCGCATTAATTACAGCATGCCACATATCCTCTCCTTTGTTCAAATGCTCATCTACTTGTTCTATAAGAACCACACTGTTTCGCATAGTAATCCCAAACAATGCCAGAACACCCAACTTAGCAACAAACCCAAATGGATCATTAAATAATAGCAAGCCTATATTAACACCTATTATACAGAGAGGAGCTGTCAACATAGCAACCACCAATTTGGAGACTTTTTGTAACTGCAACATCAATACAAGTAATATTCCCAGTATCATCATGGGAGCTACTTTCATAACTTCTGCCAGACCCTTATCGCTTCTTTCAAGCGAACCTCCTATCTCTATAGTATATCCTTTTGGCAGATTATTTCGGATTTCTTTGATTTCCTCATATATATTTTCGGCTGCATTATCACCTGTTACACCTTCCACTGTTTGTGCCTGTGCGGTAATAGTCGGCTTCAAATTTCTTCTTGCTATCATCCCATCCTCCGTGTCAAATGAAATTTTCGCCACCTGTGTCAGAGGAACATAGGAACCACTTGCAATAGGAATACTTAAATTTTCCAGATTTGAAAGTGCACTGGTACTAAATTGCCCTTCTTTCAGCACTATATCTACTGTTTTATCATCCTCTCTAAACTGTGAAACGGTTTTCCCTGAGATTTGTGCTTGTAGTGCTCCTGAAATTTGTTGACTGTCTAATTCAAGTTCTTTTATCTTATTTTGATCGATTTCCACATGCATTACCTTAATTTTTTCATACCAGTCAAGATTCACATTATACAAATCTTCATCTTTTTCCATAACTTTTCTTACTTGATTTGCGATATCTTTTACAGTATCCACGTCATTTCCAGAGATACGAAGCATTACAGGATATGCACTTGGAGGGCCATTCTGGATAACCCTTATATGACTATTTACACTTTCAAACCCATTTGCAAATAAATCATCCAGATATTTATTAACCTTTTCCCGCGCTTTTAAATCTTTTGCAACAATTACAAATTCTGCCGTATTTGATGCCTGCCTTCCGGGCTCAAAAGAAAGCACGAATCTTGATGCACTTCTGCCTACATAAAAGGAATAATTTTCAATGTTTTTATCATCTTTTATAGCTTCTGAAAGCTTCTGTGCACACCTCTGAGTTTCTTCTATGGAACTCCCTTGTGGAAGAGTCAAATCAACTATTAACTCTGGTCTCGTTGCATCTGGGAAAAATTCTTTAGGCACAAAATGTGTTAAAGAAAATCCCGAAAAGCAGAATACTATAACTGTAATAATGAGAACCCTTTTCCTATTATTTAAGCAAAATTTTAATGTCTTTTTAAATCCGTTATAAAATCTAGAATTATACATGCCTTTGTTGTCTTTTGTAAACTTCTTTTGTATAATGCTATAACCTAGCAGTGGTGTCACACATACAGATACTACCCATGAAAGTAACAATGCCATAGTAATTACACTAAAAATACTACCTGTATACTCAGAAGCGGGACCTTTTGAAAAGAATACTGGTGTAAATGCTATACATGTTGCCAACGTTCCTGTCAACATAGGAAACGCAGTGGAGGTATATGCATAACAACCTGCTTTTAAGCGATCCCAACCTTCATCTATTTTTACCGACATCATTTCTATAGCAATAATCTCATCATCCACTAAAAGCCCCAATGCAATAATCAGAGCTCCTAAGGAGACTTTATGTAGCGGGATTCCAAACGCATACATACCAACAAGAACTCCTGCGGTAACTAATGGTATGCAAAGTGCAACTACAGTTCCTGTCCTTATACCTAAACTTATAAAGCAAACAATAAGTACAATGATAATAGCTAAAACAAGGGTTTCCACGAACTCATTTACAGATGATTCAACAGCTTCTGGTTGATTTGCAACTTGTGATATTTCAAGTCCTGCCGGTAGATCCTTTCTAATTTCTTTCAAATTGTTATCAAGATTTTCTCCTAAATTTATAATATTTCCGCCTTCATCCATGGATACTGCTATACCTATAGCCTCTTCACCATTATAATACATCTTTGGGTCTGACGGTTCAGAATATCCCCTTGTAATCTCAGCTATGTCTCCAAGCCTTATCAATCGTCCTCCTGCCTTTAGAGTCACATCTTCTATATTATACACATCATCAAACACGCCACTTACTCGTACGTAAACATTGTCCTGTGAAGTCTCCATCATCCCAGAGGGCATAACAGTATTTTGAGTAGCTAATGCATTCGATATCATGTTTGCCGTAATCCCCAGACTAGCCATTTTACTATTTTCAATCTTTATATATACCTTTTCTGATTGGACACCTAGAAGTTCAACTTTTTTAACATCATTTACACCCAGAAAAGTTCTTCTAATATTCTCTGCGGTTTCCCTCATATCTTCATACGAAAAGCCATCTGAAGTCAATGCATATATACATCCATACACATCATCAAAACGGTCATTAAAAACTGGTCCTTGTACTGTAGATGGTAATTTCGACTTCATATCTATCACCAGATTTCGTACTTCAACCCAAGTATCTCTTACCTGACTCTGCGGAACTGTATCTTTTAAAGCAATAAATATAATTGCCTGACCTGCCTTAGAATAGCTTCTTATGTAATCCTTGTTTGGAATATCCTGCAGAGTTCTTTCTATATTATCTGTTACTTGTTTTTCTACTTGCTCTGCTGTAGCTCCCGGCCATGCCACTGTCATATACATTTCACGCACAGCAAACTCTGGGTCCTCCATCCTGCCCAAATTCCCATAAGAAAAGATTCCCATCACAAAAGTAAGAAATACTACAAAATAAACTAGTTGCTTGTGATTAAGACACCATTCCGTCAAATTGAAATTCTTCATTGGATCCTCCCCTCAGCTTTTACCTGTTGGCCATCAAAAAGCCTATGAACTCCTGCCGTTACTATTACATCTCCATCTTTAAGACCTTTTTCTATTTTTACATTATTTCCACTAAATTCTCCAACTTTTACCATTTGCTGTCTTACCATGTTATTTTCTACAATCCATACAGCTGAATCTGAGGTAACTTGATATATAGCCTCAAGTGGAACAAAAATATTTTTTTGAGGATTATCTGGCAAAATTACTACCATAGCAGACATACCTGGCTTTATATCCTTAGGAGGATTTATCAAGTCAAGTGTAACCTCATATGTACGAGAAGCAGCATCCGCTACAGGAGAAATTTCGCTTACATTTCCTTTTACCTCTATGCCCTTCAGTGCCCAGAAAGTAATATCCACATTACTGGATACTTTTATACTATCAATCTTATTTTCTGGTATGTTCACCTTGACTTGTAAATTATCGTCTTGTATTATAGTCACAACTACCTGCCCAGCCGATACTACCTGACCTTCCTCAACATTTATATCAGATATAATTCCTGATTTATCAGAAACTAAACGACAGTAATCAAGCTGATTGCGTCCTTGGGTATATGCTGCATTTGCCTGTTGCAATGCCGAAGATGCTGCCTGAAACGAATTTTGCGCATTTTGGTAATCAAGCTGGGTTGCAGCTCCATTTTGATACAAATCCGTAAATCTATCTAAGTTATCCTTTGCCAAAGCATACTGTGATCTTGCTGCCGAGACAGCAGCAGCTTTAATGCTGACACCTTGTTCCACATCCTGTGAATCAATTTCAAATAATACATCTCCTTCATGCACAGTATCACCTAAGGCTACATTTCGTTTTATAATTTTTCCACCAACCTGAAATGCCAGATTACTTTCATATTCTGCACATACTTCCCCTGCATAACTGTATTCAGATTTATCACCCGTTTTACTGATTTCCATGGTTTTAACAAGTATAGGTTGCTTGTATTCAGTAGTTTTCATCATGTGGCTCCTCACATTTAGTGCTACTAATATTAAAAGAATCAACACAATCACAAATATAATTTTTTTGCAATTTAGCCATCCAAATCTCTGTTTCAATTTACTACCTGCTTTCCCTGTTTTAATTGTAGCCAGTTCTTGCTTCTCATCCAGATTATCTACAGATTTATCTAACCTTCCTTTTACCTCATTTAATTTTTTATTCAACCAAGCTAACATTATAAGCACCTCCTGAAATTAATCTTTAATATAAGCATAAGCTTTTATTAAACAAACGTTTGTTTAATAATTTTTTTTAATGAACCCTGTTTTTTAGCGCAGTTATTCTTAATTATCCAATTGCATAAATCTATACAGTTATCAAATTTTCATTATTCTTTAATCCTAATTCCATCAAAGTAGTTTTTCAAAGCTTCATTCATATATTCTTCAACTGAATTAATTTCTTTTATAAATTTTTCCTTACTTAAGGGCAAAGTAAGGAAATAAAAATTAATGATACTAATAATAGACAGTGCTGCAACCGATGAATTTACATCCTGCCTTATTTTTCGGTTTTGCTTACCCTCTTCTATACATTCTCTTAGAAACATTTGCAAATTTCCGATTCCGCCCCTTACTACTTCACTAATGCTGTCTGTAGGATTTATTATTTCATTAAGTGTAAGCCTTAACAAATGAGGATATTCCTTATGAAGCCTTATCATATTATTAGTGAAAAGTTGCATCTTTTCGTCTGCCAAAAGTTCCTCTTTTCTAATTATTGTTAGAGAATTACTTATAATTTCAAACTGTGTAGTAAGAATATGCTTATACAGGTTCTCTTTGCCATTAAAATAGTAAGAAATCAAAGCAAGATTTACATTTGCTGCTTTTGCCAATTCCCTTACCGATACCCCTGTAAAGCCCTTCATGGCAAATAATGGAATTGCCGCTTCTATGATTTTGTCCTGAATCGAAATTTCTTTGGGATTCTTTTCGCTCATAGCTTCTCCTTATCTTTAAATATTTTATATTTAAACGTTTGTTTAAATATAAAATATCATATATATTGACAATTGTCTAGTGTTTTTCAAATATTTATAATAGTTTGCATTCCAACGTTCCAATTCACCCATTTTATAGTTACTTGCTGCTTTTCATTTTTTTGTTCTTCTCCTTAAAATTAATTCAATAAATTTATTTATAATCTTTACATCAGTTTTATTTAAATAATGGTAATATAGAAAATGAAAATTTATAAGAATATTACTTTTAAAGGTTTTTTAATTTAAAATATTTATATAAATTCTTGAAAAACAGTACCATATATGTTACCCTAAAGAAAATAATAAAAAGATAGGAGTTGAAAGGATGAGCACTATTTCTTGCTAATCACTATGGATATAATAAAAATTTTTGTGAATGTAAATATACACATTCCTGCTTTTTTATTTATCTTATGCAAGAAAGCCTGCTGATTCTTATTACTCTATAAATATAAAAACACCTTACTTATGATTTATTTATAATGGCAAGGTTCTGTTTTGAAGTGTATTTAAGCTGCAGGAATTGACTTTCTTGCAGCTTATTTAATTTTCAAAGGAGGATAAAAAAGTTATGTCATTAATAAATATTTCAAATGTAACTTTCGCTTATGATACCAGTTATGATAACATTTTTGAAAATATCAGCTTTCAAATAGATACTGATTGGAAACTTGGTTTTATAGGAAGAAACGGTACCGGAAAAACAACTTTTCTAAATTTGCTGCTTAAAAAATATAAATTCACTGGTAATATATCAGCAGGTACTAATTTTGAATACTTTCCATATGAAGTCGAAAATAAATCTGTTATAACCACAGAAATAATAGAAAAAGTTTATCCTGATTATATAAAATGGGAACTTATTCGTGAGCTTTCTTTTCTTGAACTATCAAAAAATGTTCTTGATCGTCCCTTTAACACCCTTTCAAACGGAGAACAGACAAAGGTCTTGCTTGCCCTGCTTTTTCTTAAAGATAATAGGTTTTTACTTATTGATGAACCTACAAACCATCTTGATTTAAAAGGCAGAAAAGTAGTAAGCGATTATTTAAACTCAAAAACAGGTTTTATCTTAGTATCCCACGATAGAACTTTTCTAGATGGATGTATAGATCACGTTATTTCAATCAATAGAACCAATATTGATATTCAACGAGGTAATTTTTCTTCTTGGCTTTTAAATAAAGAACGTCAGGATAACTTTGAAATTTCAAAAAATGAAAAATTAAAAAAGGATATAAACCGACTTTCTTTTGCCGCAAAGCAAACTTCTAATTGGTCAGGTAAAGTTGAAAAAACCAAATATGGTACAAGAAATTCAGGACTTAGACCTGACAGAGGTTATATCGGTCATAAAGCAGAAAAAATGATGAAGCGTTCTAAGTCAATTGAAAAGCGACTATCATCAAATATTGAAGAAAAATCCATGTTGTTAAAGAACATTGAAAATCACGAAACTTTAAAAATATCTCAACTTGATTATAAAGCAAACAGGTTGATTACTTTTGATAAAGTTTCAATCTTCTATGGTAAAAAAACTGTTTGCTCTAATATTAGTTTTTCAATTGAAAGTGGTGAAAGAATTGCCCTTTGTGGAAAAAACGGCTCAGGAAAATCAAGTATTATTAAACTTATTTGGGGTGAACATATAAAATATACAGGCAATTTTCAAAAAGGGAACAACCTGCAAATTTCATATGTAGCACAAGACACTTCTTCTCTGAGTGGCACCTTATCAAATTACGCTGCCCAAAACAATATAGATGAAAGTCTTTTCAAAACAATTCTCAGAAAACTTAATTTTTCCAGAGTTCAATTTGAAAAGGATATAAGTGATTTCAGCGAAGGACAAAAAAAGAAAGTATTAATTGCCCGAAGTCTTTGTGAAAAAGCGCATTTGCATATATGGGATGAGCCTCTTAATTTCATTGATGTCATATCTCGTATACAAATTGAAGAATTATTGCTTGAATTTAAGCCAACAATTTTATTTGTGGAGCATGATAATGCATTTTGTGATAATATTGCTACTAAGATTATTTCTTTAACACCTTAATGCAAAATAGCTATATTAATTATTAGTATTTTGTAAAAATTCATCACCACCAGCTCAGTCAACTTGTCAACTTAAGGTATAATCACCTTAACGATTATACCTTAATAAACTTACGTTGCAGACCAAAACCCTACATTTGTAAAAAGATATGAAAGAATCAGCATTGCTATTGACCATAATATAAAAGACATGGCTAAGTCGTTCTTTGTTTTACCATATAAAACCACACCCATACACAGTAAAATAAAGCATATTATATCGAATAAATAATAAAACAAATAAAGGAAGAAAATTATATATTGAGAAAAAAATACTGACAAGAAAAGTAAAACTGAAATAAGTTGAAATATTAAGCCAATCTTTTCTAAGTCTTTAAGTTGATTGTTTTTACGAACTTCTTTTTTTATATACTTTAAAGAATATGGTAAAACTAAAAAAAGCATTGATAATAAAATAAACTGTGCTATTAATAAAAATCCATGACTTAATTGATAATCTTTAAAAATATACCTTACTTCAAAGCACAGAATTATTATTGAAGACATACCTCCGAAAATCAGAGATATCAATATATTCTTTGAGTTAAAATATCTCATTTGAACCCTCCCTTATTAAATTGCAAAAATTATATCAGCTAACCTTTAAAAAATACAGTTTGTTTATTTTTATTTTGTATTATTAGAAAATATCAAAATGAAATATTATTTTTACTTATTTTAAATCATTTCACTTTCTATCTATTTTAACATATTATAATATGAAATAATAATTTAAAGTATTAGAATAAAAAAAGGAATTTAGCTATGGATAGAGATATTTATGAGCTTAAAGAAAGTGAAGATTTTTATTTAAGTGAATATCAAGAAAAAACAGTTGATTTACAGTTAATAAAAGTACATCCTTTGTATAGTTCTTTACTAACTGGAAGAGTATTTAACAAAAGTTGTAATTCTATTGCTAATGCAACTATAGAAGTATTTGATTTTAATTTAAATCCATTATGTCATACTTTAACTGATCCATTTGGTTTTTATAAGTTTAAAGATATGCTACCCGGTGAATATAAACTAATAGCATCTGCAGATAATTATCTTGCTTCTAAATCAGAATCAGTAATAATACATTCAGGATGCAACAATATTTTAGATTTTAATTTAAGGTGTAATCCTATTGTCCAAAAAGGCATCTTGTATGGTGTTGTCTACGACAATTATAAGAATACTCCTATTAAAAATGTTAAAATTACTCTTGTTTATAAAGATTGCAAAACAAAAATAGCTGCAACTACATTAACTAATGAAAAAGGACAATATTTAATATATAATCTATTACCAAACAATTATATTATTATAGCAACTCACCCGAATTATCTACCCTGTGAGTCAATTGATATTAAAATAGGAAAAAAAGAAATGTCATTGATGAATCTTAACTTAATTCAGGATAATACTATTGCCACCTCAACAATTAGTGGTACTATTAATTATCATGGTAATTTTGCAATAGGAATACCGGTTTTTTTATATGAAATCGATAATCAATCAGTTTATAAATTGATCCAAATACAAATTACTAATCGTGATGGTATTTATTTGTTTTCCTCTGTTCCTCCCGGTAAATATATGATTAATGCAAAATTACAAATTGGTGATGAGATTTTTGATGAACTTGTCATTGAAAAAAATCAAAAGATTAAAAAAATTCATAAACTATGATATAAAAAGTAAATAACATATGGCGGATTTAATCTTATCACAATTTAATTAATTATTCATATATAAATAAAGAATAAAAAAGTATTAATGGAGAGATGAAATATGTCTTTTTATGATAAATATATTATAACTCAAAGTTCAGAGATAGAATCTGAAGGAAGGGAAGAAACACGTACAGACCTTCAATTACCAGTCAACCCAGATCAAAACGTTGGTACTGTTAGCGGAACAGTTTTAGACACGAGTGATAACCCAATAGATAATGCTACTATTAAATTATGCACATCAACATTACAGCCTTTCGCTCATACTAATACAAATCCTCAAGGGAAATTTACACTAACACAAGTTCCCTCTGGTTCTTATTTTATATCGGCTACTAAAGAAGATTATTTTCTTACAGTTCCTATTTCTGTAACAGTTATAAAAAATAGAATGTCAACAGTAACTATAACGATTACACCTAATCCCGAGGCAAATAAAAATATAATTTATGGAACTGTTAAATCAAATATTGATAATACACCAATTGAAGAAGCAGTTGTTCAACTATTTAAAAAACAAGACGAAGAAAATATCTACGTTGGTATTTCTTTTACAAATCCACAAGGACAATACCTTTTCATAGATTTAGATGATGGTGAATATTATGTTAATACTAGTAAATTAGGATATTTAACAACAGAAACACAACCTATTAGTATTTCCAGCAAAGAATATATTCCTCAAGATGTTATTCTTACTTCTGATCCCAATGCAAATACCGGTGTCATTTGTGGTATAATTACTGATGATACTACAGATATTCCTATCGCAAATGCACTTGTTGCTTTATATTCTGTTTCTGATGAAACAGAAACACTCTTAAAGATAACTCAAACAAATATAGAGGGTAAATATCTATTTGGAGATATTGAAACAGGGAATTATCGTATTAAATCTACAGTTCAAAGTATTGAGGCATAAAACAGAAGCCACCTCCGGGTGGCTCTTTTTATTTATTTTTTTATGTTAATAAATCTATATTACTTAATTCTGAACATCCTAAGGTAATCTTTTTGTGCCTCTAATTCACATTCAGCAATTAATTGATTGAAAGCTTCTATAGATGGATTCTTTTCTCTTTGAGAAACTTGTAATGCTTCTATATATTCATGTCTTAATACAGGAGGTATAGAAACTATACAGTAGCCTTTATTTATTAATATCAAATTCATTAAAAGTCTTGCGGTTCTCCCGTTTCCATTTGCAAATGGATGTATATCCACAAGCTTTTTATGTGCATAAGCAGCAAGTAATACAGGGTGTAAGTTTTCTTCATTTTTCTTTAATTGTAATAAAAACCCTTCCATTAAAGAAGGAATATCTTCTGCTATAGGAGGAATATACTCTGTTCCACTGATAAAAACTTGAAAACTTCTATAATTTCCTGCTTCTTCACTATCCTGCTTATTATAAAACAGAAAATGAAGCTTTTTTATAATTTCTTCAGTAATTTCAAGAGCTCCGCCTCTTGCAAGCTTAATCATAAAATCATAAGCTTCCCCATGTCCTGTTGCTTCATAGCAATCTTTTATTGGTTTACCACTTACAGTCAATCCATTTTCAAGAAGAATTTTAGTTTCATTTAAAGTTAAAGTATTGCCCTCTAGGGCGTTACTGCTGTACGTTGTTCCGATTTTAAAATAATTATCCAGCTCTTGAATCTCTGCAAGTTTGAGAGGTCTAAATTCCTGTATTTTCTCCTTATTTTCTTCTATTTTATTCAGGATTTTTTTCAACTGCATTTCGACTCCGTTCCGACTAATTTATTTTTGTCAGTCTTTTTTATACTTTGTAATTATTTTTTATTATACTATAACTTATACGAAAAATAAATTAATTTAAATTTGAGTCAGAATTTAAATTAAAAAATTATGCAAAATATCATAGTAGTACTTAATTTTTATTATCCTTCTCAGAAGATTCTGAGAGCAAGATACGACACTCAATATATTAAATTATTCTTTTCCTATGCTTCCAATAATAGCTTTTATATCGTCTTCTTCTGCTTGCACAGAAAAAGATAAAGAATAAGAGAAATCATCCTCTGTCCAAGTTGCCAAACTGATTAACGAGTTATTTCCTTTCAGTGTCACATTCCTATCCCCCATAACCTCATCTCTCAATTCCCCATAATCATTATAGTCTCCACTTACATCATCTGTGCCTTTTGCTACCCTATATACTATAGAATCCTCCCCGTTAGAATATATAATTTGCGCCATTTCCCCTATAATAACAGAGGTACTATCTACTTTATATCCATTAGGAAGTTTATTTGGTACAAGTAACTCAAATGGAACTGTTTTTTTTAATTCCTCTATCCCTTGAGTATCAACAATAGGACTTCCTCCTGATACGTTTTGCTCTTCTTGTTCATTGTTTTCCTCAAGCCCTGCTACTGTTCCTAAATTTAAATCTTGCTGTCCAAATTGGCAATCATTGCTTTCAGATTTTTCACTTGCTTTGGATTCTCCCTGTTGTTGTTTATCGTATTGTATGTTTTCACTTATTTCTTCGCTTACTTCTGGTGCTTGTATTTTTTCCCCTTTTGACAATTCTTTAGTCTCTTTAGAACTACTTACAAGATTTTGAGTTTGGTAATCATTGCTTTTTAGTGTGGGATATATAATTACTATAGCAAGTATAATAGCAAAGCAAGCAGCAATAGAGCTTAATGGCTTCAACCATTTTTGATAAGAAGATTTCGACTTTACATTGGTATACTCTTTTTTCTCTGTCAAATTCCTTAGAATATTTTCTTCCATTTGCGAAGTTACAATAATTTTTTCCATTGCAGAACGGTATTTATTCATTAAAGTCGTACACTCCTTTCAGCACTTTTCTTAATCTTTCTCTTGCTCGACATAAAAGGGAACGAACAGTACTCTCTTTTTTTTGAAGAATAGACGAAATTTCCAAAGTAGAATAACCTTCAAAATAAAAAAGATGTATTACCTCCCTATATTTTACTGGCAAATCATTCACTGCTTCCAACACCTCTGATTCTTCCTCTTCCATATATTCAATATCAAAGTTTTCCGGAATCTCAACAGTATGAAACCATGATGATTTTAATTTATTTTTGCATAGATTTATAGCAACACGCATCAACCATGCTTTTTCATGTTCTGAATTTAAAAAAACAGGTTTATTTTTTATTAAACTGAGTAAAGTATCTTGCAATATATCTTCTGCCTCAGAAATACTATGTAAATATGAATACGCTAATCTTAATATAGAATTACCGTAGACTTGTAATGCATGTACCACCGTTTCATCCGTACGTAATGAAACATCGGTCACTATAAATTCCCCCTCTCTTCCAAATAAGACTTCGCTATAGTAAATCTTAGTTTTATTATTAATAAAGTTTCTATTTAATACTTTCTATAATATCAGCTAATGTTTTCTGATTAACAGGAACATCAAAAGCTAAAGAAAAACTGATTCCAGCATTTGACCATGTTGCCAAACTAATATTATCATCATTTCCTTTAATAGTAACTTTCATGTCTCCAATTGGTATTATATTAGTTTTTGAATAAGTATTATAATCACCACTAATATCTGCTTTACCTTTAGCTGTTCGATATAAAATTTCATTATCTCCCTGCTTGTAAAAAATCTCCGCCAGCTCGTTGCTTATAACAATTATATCTTTCATTTGATATTCAGATGGAATATCAGATGGTACAAAAAAGTTAAATCCAACTGCTTTTCGTGCCTCATCTATTGTTTGATAATCTACTAAAGGATTAGGAATCTGAGTTGAATCCTGCGTCACATCGTCGTCCACTGAATTGTAAGAAATTGCAATTTCATTCCCATTTATTTTAACACATTGTGAATCAGTCAATAAAGTTTTATAATAATTGACTGGTACATACCCACACCCATTAACGATTGTCGGTGCAACTCCAAGGCTCTCAGGACTTGTCATTCCAATGGCTTTACTACTATAAGCACTATAGTTATCAACACCAATACTAATATCAGACTGCATGATGCCGTCATCCAAATGAATCATTTTATTATCTTTATCCCACGTAACTTTAAATCCTAGTGACTCCGATATAATTCTAAGAGGTACCATTATTTGATCTTTAATTTTGATAACTTTACAATTGCCTAACTCAACATATTTATCATTTATTTTAATTTTATACTGTTCCAACACTGATTGCTGACCTGCAAGAACAACAGTATTTGATGAGATTAAAATATTACTTGTCTCAGAAGCAAAAGATATAATTCCGGTAGACATTATAGTTGTAGCACATAAGACTCCAATTAATACTTTTTTCATTTTTTAACATTCCTTTCTATTTACACTGAAATTAACTTTCTACTTTAAATACAAATAAATAATGGCAAATGTTGCAAAAAAATAAAAATTTTTTTAATGAGTTTTATTTCATTGTAATAATTTTATAGCTTAATATAAAAAGACATAATACACTTATGATTTTAAATTTTATTTTATAAAGAAAGAACTTTTATCGTTTTTGTTATACCAAACATTCTATAGAAATTTACAAGTTGACAGTTAAAATCAAAAACTATTCATTTTTGCAAAAACTAAATAACTCTGAATCCTTTAGAATTCAGAGTTTTATTTCATTGGCTGCAGGAAGAGGACTTGAACCTCTGACCTTTGAGTTATGAAATATAGGAATTAAATTTTATTACTTCACATAGTCTCATGTATCGTTAATTTTTCAAGCTTTTTATAAGGTTGACTTGTTATATTATTTTATCTTACTTTAGTAGAAATGATTGACGTTGTAGTCAAATGCATACTATTTCTTGCTTCACTTTTTAACGCTGACAGCATCTTATCACTTCTAGCAAAATACTATACTTACCGCTTAGCTGGTCTTATAGTACATCTGTCATTCCCATTTCTTCCATTTACCGCTTTATACATATTCCACTCAGAATATTCCTTCAAGTTTAATCCTTTTAGTACTTCATCTAAATTCTCTCTATCTTTTGGAATAACAGTATTTTTAATATATCTCTTCACCATGGCATCGTCTGCCCTATGGTTAATTTTACCAATTCCAAACAATCTTCTTGGATAGTTGTTTGCATTTTTTTCGAGTAATGCTTCAAAACGATCTGTTGAAGCATTATACGTAATCATCCCAATTTTCTGTTCCTTCCACAACAAATCATATTTTTCTAACATATTCTATCCTCCATTTCAAGAACTGAACAACTGATGTCCACCATTCTTTAGGCACTTCCTTATTCATTAGTTTATGCTCTTCCTTAATATTATTATACTCCATTTTTACTTCTTCTACAATATATACAAGTTGTTCCTCTGAGATTCCTAAGTTTATAAAATCTTCTAAGTTATTTCTTTCTTTAATTTTTTGAATATAGGTTTCAATATATGAGAATCTGTCATTATAGAAACTTGCATTACATACACAATTTTTAGCTTCTCTCTTGAAATCCTCACACATTTTGGGAACTGCATCATACAGCATGGAATATCCATTATCATATATTGGAGATAAACTACCTTCATCTGCTTCACTATATATCCACGCAATATTTTGATTATGCCTATCTTCATTCATAATGATATAATCAAAAATCATAAGTGACCATAACTTCTCATTTTCTGTCGGTATCTTCTTGTTTTTTATTAAATCTTCTATAGAGACATTTTCATTGATATCGTATACTTCAGCAAAATCCTTAAGTTCAAGTAGTTCACTATCCTTTACAAAATCAGGTGAAATAGAAACTAGACTCACATATTCTTTATCGGTTTTTTTAAATTTAGCTACACCTAATCGTTGCTCCGCAATGTTAAGCCCTAAAAGTACCCCTAACTTATATGCAATTACTTCTATTATTGGTTCTATTCCTAATGCATCCATTCCTCTTACTTTCAGTCTTGCTGCTTTTATATACTCACCATTTACAAACCATTTTGTCAGTTTCCCTTTTATCATTTCGTTTGGTCTGTCATTATCAATAAAATTAAAATATTGATATTTCATACAGCATACTCCTTATTAGAATGCTTTTATATGATACGCATTCCTACTCTTTGGTATCCAATAATTATGTTATATTATACAAAAAAGAATAAAAATAGTCCACATCAAAAATAATATTCTGTAAATTTTATACATATTTTAAATTTTATTACATTATTGTAGAAGCAATAAAATGTGATATTATGTAATTTCATCATCAGTGATTTTATTATAAAATATTTTACCATAAAAAGGTATTATTTAGATAAATGACTAATCTATATTCTTTAACCTCTTTTCCCAACTTTTCATGACACGAAGACCAATTAACAGAAATCAAAGCTTTATTCCCCCAAAGGTTTTTGACAATTTATCATTAAGGGACTCTTTACCATACTCGATTTTAAAAATCAAATCAGCAATCATTTGCTCTAACTGAATAAGTTTATTTTTAATATCTTGTATTTCATGGCTATATTTTTTGCTAATATCAACTTTCTTTTCAACCCTTTTTCTTCTCTCTCTCTCCTACATTTCCATCTGACTACTCATCAATTCAGCCTGCTTAATTACAGTGTCTATAGCACCTTGAGCTTTTTCTGGTGGATACTTGTATTTTCTAAGTAATCTCTTTACCATAACACGCATAGCCGCTCTCGCAGATTCTTTCTTATCCCAGTCAATGGTTCTATTCCTTATAATCATTTCTGTAAGCTCATGCGCCATTTCTATTAGCACAGAATCCTGCATTTCCTTTAAGACTTGTGGGTCTGCAACTAGTGCATCATAGAAAGCATATTCTTCTACGGATAATCCTTTTTCTTCCCCAGCATTATAAGAATCCACCATTTCTTGAGATAAATTTAATAATTGTTCAATGACTTCCGCACTAGTAATCAAACGATTATTATATTTTTTTAGTACCTGCTTCATCTTTTCAGAAAATAATTCCGCTTTTACAACTCCAGTTCTACTAAAAACTTTTATGTTATCTTCTAATAGTTTCCTTAACATTTCAGCAGCAATATTCTTATGTTTCATATTTCGTATATTCTGCATATACTCATCAGACAATATAGAAATTTCTGGATTCTTCTTTCCAGCCTGCTCAAAGATGTTAATAACACCTTCTTGCTTAATTGCCTGCTCTAAAATTTTCTCTATTCTTGAATTTATTTCATTTGTTGTAAGACCTGTTCCCGGAGTTACTTTACATACTCCTGCTTTAACTCCCTTAAAATATTCAATTTCCATTTTAAGTTCATCAGATAACATACTTCTACATAAGGTTTCCGCCTGACTAAGCGCTGTTGCCTCTCTTATGAAAATCTTCTTTTCTTCTTCCTCATGTCCTAAAACATATTCTACACCATCTAAGATAATATCTAAACGTGCTTTATTTGAAGATCCGAAGAATGGATTATAATCAAATCCATAAAAGAAGTCTCTCATGATTTCCAACTTTTCTAATGCAATATTTAATGCCTTACTCAAATCTGGAACTTTATCTTTATCACGATTTGTATATTGATTTAACGTATTTTTTAATTCAGCAGCCATTCCGATATAGTCTACGATTAATCCTGCTTCCTTATCTTTATATACACGATTAACTCTTGCGATTGCCTGCATTAAATTATGCCCCTTCATAGGCTTGTCCACATACATTGTAGTCATAGACGGTACATCAAAGCCTGTAAGCCACATATCAACTACAATTGCGATCTTAAATACACTATGTATATTCTTAAATTCTATTGCAAGCTGCTTTCTATATTCCTTATTGCCTATCATATCGTGCCATTCTTCATTGTCCTTGTTACTCTCTGTTAACACAACTTTGACCTTTTCTTTCCATTCTGGTCTTTTATTTAGAATAGTTTTATATAAATTAATGGCTATTCTTCTGGTCATACAGACAATCATTGCTTTTCCTGTAAGAACATATTGCCTATCTTCATAATGAGCTATGATATCATCTGCAAGCATATCAAGTCTTTGTGATGAACCTATTATTGTTTCAAGAGTTGATAGATCTTGTTTTGATTTTTCTATTGCCTGAGCCTTCGTTTGACCGTCCTCACTCATAGCTTTATATTCAGCATCTATTTGTTTTAAAACAGATTCATCTAAACTTAACTTAGCTGTTCTGTTTTCATAATAAATAGGAACTGTAGCACCATCTTCAACTGCCTGTGTCATATCATAAATGTCAATATAATCACCGAAAACTTCTACTGTGGATTTATCATCCATAGCAATTGGTGTTCCTGTAAAACCAATAAAGGTTGCATTAGGCAAGGCATCTCTCATATTCTTTGCATATCCATACTTCCATTCCCCAGTTGCTTTATCTAATTTAGCATCTAACCCATATTGGGAACGATGTGCTTCATCTGCAAGAAATATAACATTTTTACGATCAGTTAATACCTCTGAACCTTCTTCAAATTTCTGAATTGTGGTGAAGACGATTCCCCCAGCATTTACTGATAATAGTTCCTTCAAATTTATCCTATCTTTTGCCTGCTTTGGTTCCTGCCTTAGAAGTAATTTTGATGAAGATACAAAGGTTGAGAATAATTGATTGTCCAAATCATTCCTATCCGTAAGTACAACAATAGTGGGATTGTGAAACTCTGGATCACTCACAATGATTCCAGTATAAAATACCATTGAAAGGCTCTTACCACTACCTTGCGTATGCCACACAACACCCACTTTTTTATCATTATTCATTAAAGCCTTTTTTGTTCGTTCTACTGCTTTTGTAACAGCAAAATATTGATGGTATCCTGCTACAATTTTAACTGTACTACCTTCTATATCTTGAAAGACAATAAAATTACGAATAATATCCAATAAACGTTTCTTTTCAAAAACTCCATCTAGTAACACACCGATTGGATTAAATTCTTTTTCAGGGGATTCACCATTTCTAGATTTCCAAGTCATATACCTTGTAAAATCAGCAGTAATTGTTCCCATACTTGCATTTATACCATCAGAAATAACATTAAATGCATTATATTGAAATAAGCTAGGTATATCTAATTGATAGTTTTTCACTTGCTTATATGCATTCTCTATTGTGGCATCCTCTTTTACTGCACTTTTTAGTTCAAAAAGTACCATAGGGATTCCATTTATAAAAATCAAAATATCAGGTCTTTTATTTTTATATTCAATAATGGTATATTGATTGATTACCTTAAAATCATTAAGTTCTGGATTATCAAAATCAATCAGCTTAACTTGAAAGGTTTTATTGTCGGTACCTTTTTTATATGGAATCAATACACCTTCAATCAGCATTTTATGAAAGGACGCATTAATATCTGCCAATTTCACTAAACCAATATTCTTAATTTGTTTATATGCTTCCTCAGCAATATCCATTGTAATACCTTTATTAATACGAAACATTGCATCATAAAAGTAAGACTCTAATATCACTTCATGATAATCACGTTCCATATCTGGTGCATATAAATGTTCATAACCTTTGGTTTCAAGCTCTTCTATTAAAGCCTGCTCTAAAGTATCTTCTGTAAATGGCATTAATTACGCTCCTTTCATGTTTTAATCCTAAATTAACTTACTAGCTTATAACCAAATTAAAATATAACCGCTATGTATAAATAAACATAATGGAAAGTCTAACATAAGCCATTTATTTGCCTCGTATCTCATCTAGCCCTTTAAAAAACTTCCAACCATTTTCAGATAATCCTGTAATCAAATCAGCAGGGGCAGAAGGTGACTTAAATGCCAAATTTACTTGAGTTATAAACTTTCCATCTAACTCTTTTTCATTTTCTAAGTAACTATCTATTACTGAATTTCCTCTAATATAATGTCTCTTGTCTTTCCATTCTTTCGTTGATTCTGGAGGCCTTTTAATTTCGCTTCCTGCCGCTAATATAAATTTACCGTCTTTAATAAACAATTTAGCATTATGCTTTGTTGGTGGATAATAGTATTTAATTAGTTCATCTACATTCTCTTGCTCGTCAATATCAATCCCTTCTGCACTTAGTAGAAACTCAATTTGATTAATAAATGCTTCAAGATTGGGAAAATCATAAACACTAACATTTGGCTTATTAAGCCTTAAATCTTTATTTGTTAATAAATAACTGCTTTTCTTAAATCGTTGTATAAACTCATACTCCAAATAATCAATTGACAGCTTATCAAAGCTGTTATTGTCTGTGACAAATAAAATAGCATATGACCAAAAGTCTTTAGCCCTAACATGTTCTTCAATTCTTTGTATACCGTTTACAGATTGCCCAACATAAACAAGGTCTTCATCTTCATTGTCATTGAACAGAAAGTAGATAGCATAGTTCATCGAATTTGGTAATTCATAAACTTGCTTATAACTTTCTCGCGTAAAATAAAACGCCTTAATTTGATTTGTACGATCTTGGTACATTTTTAAATTTGCTGCATTTATTGCATCTGGATATAAATATGTTATTGTTTTCTGCATAATTCCTCCCTAACATAATTCAAGCCTAATCAAATCCCAATTTCGCTTACTATCTTATAACCAAATGATTTATGCATTAACACATAGTTTGCAATAATATAATCAGTAATAACCCCTTTAGGCTTGGAAATATCTGCAATTACTTCATATACTGAATATATATATTGATTTAATCTATTTGTGAAATTATATTCAATCATATTTTCATTTACAATTTTTTCTTGAATGCAATTCATTATGTTCTTATCTAAAAAACCATACCCATTCTGTTTATTATACTTATCTGACATGATGTCCCCCATATTTTATTAAATGTTAAATTTTCTATTATGACTATCGTTTAAACCTAAAAATCACAATCCCAATTTAGCTTACTATCTTATAAGCACGTTAAAATATAACAGTTATGCATTATGAATTAGGAGATTGATTTTGAATTAGTTTTATTGTATCTAGAATCTAATGACTTTTCTCATACAATGAATACTCATCCGCCTCTACAATAATGCTATTTTTAAAAGCTCATATAGAAATTCAAAGTTCTTAGTTATTTAGCGGTTTACTTACAGTTTTCTAAATACTTTTTTAGTGATAAGTTTTTACTTGATAGATAAGAACAGTTTATTCCAACCCCTGTACTTGATTGCATAACTCCAATATACGGATAACCATCGTTGTACGGTATTCGATGATCATTCATAATTACATTTAATTGAGCTCGCATTGCATATTGTTCACCTGCATCAGTTAGCTGAATTAATGCAATACCATGTTTTGAAGCGTATTTAATAGCGCCAGATTGAAAATTTGAAGATGATATTAATATACCTTTATTTGCACCGCAAGCACGAATTTTATCATATAGAACTTGAACTTTTTCTCTTGAAATGCTCGATTTATAGTGTTTACACTCAATAATAGTTTTGTATGTTACTCCCATTAAGCAAAACTCAATATACCCATCTATCTGGTAATTTCCGTCATCAACTTCTATTATCTTGTTATGCTGAATTTTGTAATTATTCAAATCTTTTACTTGCTGATTTAATACTTGCAAAGAATACTTTTCAAAGTCTGTAGGACTCATATCAAGAACTGATTCATATGTTGGTATAAACATGACTTTTACCTTTCTTCACATAAAATTAATAAGAACTTCTGAAATTATATTTCTATATTACATTCTACCTTCTTTATAAATTTAGCTGTACTTTTTATAATAGATCACACCATGCTGAACATATCATTATTGTTATAATTAAACCTGAGCGAATCATCAAATCCCAATTTTAACTTACTATAGTCTAAAATACAGTGTTTGGTATATTGCTTGTTCTAATGCCCAAAGAGCCGTTTCTTCGCTATCACCATGTTTTCTGATTTCTTGCCCATTAACAAATATACTTGCCCATACTACATTTTTTTCATATTTATAGTTTACCTTGTACTTTATTCCAGATTTTAAGTCCTCAACAAATTCTTTCATAAATCCTCCTTATGTATTTATTAGTTCCAATTTTACTTGATATCTTATAGCTAAGTTAAAATATAACGGCTAAGCATTAAAAAGGCTCTTAATATTTATAATTCATGTAACTCCAAATCAAAGAATTTTGAGTTAGAGGTTCTCAACTTATAAATAGGAATATTTATATTTTCAAACTTATCCTTCACATCATTAATTTTACTTTTATCAAAATTTATCCCTAAATAAATTGCTATTGGCTTTACTGGGCAGTTATCTAGTCCTGCTATAAATGGCTCTTGATCTGTTTCCCTTGTAGAAATAATTCTCCATTCCTTTTCATAAGACCAACTACTATGCTTTAAGTTCATCAGAAAGAAAAGGAGTTTAATTCTCATGTCGTATTTACTGCTAAATGCCATTTTAAAAAGGTTTGTTATATTATAGCGTTTTGTCTCATAACCAACGGGAAATAGGCCTTTTACAAGTGTATTATCATAATCTAAAATAGTGAAATCATACTCAACGCAAAAACCTGTATGATTTTTAGCATAATGAGCCCACATAGGCATACTATAGAGTTCTTCAGAAAAACAAGTGATTTTAATATTGTCCCGCATAGAAGATATAGAACCATTAACAATATCATTAATAGAATCGTATTGCTTAATCTTTTCTTCAGATAAATAAGATTTCAAAAAATCCTCTATTTCTTGAAAGTCCCAATAAACACCTCTACTATCAAATGGATCATTCATATCTTTTGGTAGAGAAAACCATAACTTATTATTTAAAACCATTGATACTCTATTTTCTTCAAAAGGTTGAAATTTATATAATTTTGAAGGGATATTATTATATTTCAATTGATACGCACATTTATAATCTCCATTAAAGTATAAATCAACGAATCGTTTAAACCATTCTATTTCCATACTTGTTCTCTCCACAAATTGCTTTCATCAGCTTTATATTATTATCCTAGTCGAAAGCAGAACGAATCATCATATCCCAATTTGCCTATTTCTGGTAGGGTTCGCTGTACTTGGCTAAACTGCAGTTCTGAAATTATATTTTATAGATTTCGACAGTAAACTTTAATGCTAATAACTCAACCTTCTTAATACTTTAATCCTTGAACGACATTATCTTTCCATATTGTCTCAGCTATTTCTTTTGGTTCTTTTGATTTTCTACCACTAAATGCCATTGTAAGTCCAGATAGCTCTAGTTCATTACTTGAATTAACTTCACAACTAATCATTTCATTAAAACTATTTGAACTCCCTTGTGTAAAGCGAGTTCCATATGACAACACTATTTGAGTAGTACTCCCAAACATATCATGTAACCTCATATGAATGCCCGTTTTGATGTCTCGATTAATATAAAAATATATCATTTTTTCAGTAGGAGTATCTACAATAACATCAAAAGAAAAATTCGAATTTTTCCCCTTAGTCATTTTTGATAATTGAGTAAACACATTCCATATTTCCTGCATTTTAGTAGCTAAGAATCCTTCTTTGTCAGTTTTGTTATACTCTGCTAGATTAGGTATTAATGCTTCTCTAGCTCTTTCTAGATTTCCTTTAACTCTCTTTGGGATTAGCTCAGGCACTTCTGCAACTGGTGGTAGTTCGTGCATATTAACTTCTCTAATCTTGTAAATCAACTCAGATATCTTGTCAAAGTATAATCCATCATCAGAAAAATCTATCGAATAATAACTCTTCAAGTGAAATGGCAAGGTAACAGAAATACTACTTTTATGCCTACTTATAAAGATTAGCTTGTCTGAATTGCTTTTTAAGATAGGAATACTAAGGAGAGTTTCAAAACCAACTCCTCCAAGATTCTGATCTGCCTTTTCTGCATATTTTTCAGTTAATACCATGACAACTTTATCATTATCTTTAAATCCTTCAATCATCATCCTGTCTAGATTTACAGTTCCAGATTGAGTGATAGCTTTATCCAAAGTGGCACTAATTCCTGCTCTTCTTAAATCAGCAACTAAACCTAAGACCCATTCTTCATGCTCCATGCTATCCCAACTATAACTAACAAATACTTTCGTGCTCATAATACCTCCCGTCTACATTACAGACTAATTTAGTTTCTCATTATTCCAACTAGTCCAAACCTAACCAATCATCAAATCCCAATTTTGTTTACTAAACTTCTAATTCTATTTCTGATATGTCCATATCCCCTAACATTAATTTAGGTAATAAACAATCTCTTATATCTACTAATGCCTTTTGTTCTCTAGACAACAATTCAATTTGGTTAATAATTGGTAATGCTATTTCTAAAAATTCATCTAGCTCAGCTTGAGTTGGGATATAAATATCCATTCCAGAAATAATTTTTGTAGTTAAACTTCCACGAGTACTAGTTCCATCAGATAAGATTCGCATTTCCTTATATCGTTGAATCAAATTAGCAAAAACATAAATTTGAGCACTTAATGTTCCTGTTATTGCAATTACCGATTGATTGATATAAGTGTCTAGTAACAACAAAGAAGTCTGCCCTCTCGTAAAACCTTGACCTGCTGAAGCTATAACAACATCATATTTATGGGCTAATTTTGTTGATGAATTATCTGCTCCCAGTTGAGTAATATACTTTTCAGTGCCTATTATAAATCTATCTCTTGTTTCTCCCGAAGAAAGCCAATTTAGTTCTCCATTCCAAAACTCTTGTTTCTTTGTAGAAGGGGTTCCACCACTATAAACACGTTCACATATTTCTGATATTTTTCCACTCTTTTCATAATCAGCAAATTTCATATTAAACAAATTTACTATGAGCTGCTCTAAATTATCATTTAGTTTATTATTTAATTCTATTTTTTCATCTAACGATGATAAAATATTAACAGTTTTTTGTTGAGTTTGAATATCTGGTATATTTATTTCCATTGCTAATATATCAGTTTTTTTAATACTTGGCTGTGAGCTTCCTCGATTAAAATTTAATAACTCCTGATAAATATTTTTTAAATAATAATATAAATATCTTTGAAGTAATTTACTTTTATCTGTTCTAAATGCGATTGTATTCTGAATTATTACTACTGTTTTAGACGGAGCCAATGAAACGTTGGCAATTCCATTTCCTACAAGTGTCATCAATACATCATCTTTTTCTAGATATGTTCTCAAAAACTTGAGATATGTTACTTCATCAATATAACGCTTTACCTCATTTAAATTAGGGTATAAATCACCTTTTATTAAATAATTATCAATAACAGGATGCTTTTCTTTCAAGTAATAATTCTTAGGATTTTTTCCTCTATTATCAATTATATCTGTTATACACTCCTGTAAAATATACTTCATTAATATTCCTTTCAATAGTAAGCTAAATGATGATTTAGCTTACTAATATATCATCAATCTTATATTTCAAATCCAATACTGCCTAATGCTTTACGGATCTTTTCCTCTAGCTCTCTGGATTCTTTAAATTGCTGACTTATTTCACTTGTCAGCTTTTCCATCTTTTCTTCAAAAGGAATTCCATCATCTTCTACTTCTTCAATACCTACATATCTTCCTGGTGTCAATACATAATCATTTTCAGATATGTCATCAATTGACGCTACTTTACAAAAGCCTTGTATATCTTCATACCCATTATTATTTCTCCACTTATGGTATATCTCAGCAATCTTTTGAATATCATCTTCACTTAACTCTTTTACTCTACGGTCAATCATATATCCAAGGTTTCTGGCATCAATAAAGAGAACTTTATTCTTTGTATTTTCATTCTTACCTTTTCTCATAATCCAAAGGCAAACAGGAATACCTGTAGAATAGAATAGTTGTCCAGGCATAGCTACAATGCATTCTACTACATCACCTTCTAGCATATTCTTTCTAATATTTCCCTCATTTGAGGTATTCGAACTTAAGGAGCCATTCGCTAAAACTGTTCCGCATACTCCACCATTGGGATTTAAATGATGAAGCATATGCTGTAGCCACGCATAATTTGCGTTACCTGTAGGAGGCATTCCATATTTCCAACGTACATCTTCCTGAATCTTGTCTCCACCCCAATCAGAAACATTAAAAGGTGGATTTGCTAATATATAATCCGCTTTGAGAGTTTTATGTAAGTCCTCATGAAAAGAATCTGCATTATGGCTACCTAAATCAGCCTCAATTTGTCTTAACGCAAGATTCATCTTTGCTAACTTCCATGTTGTAGGATTAAATTCCTGTCCATATACGGAAATATCTCTTACATTGCCTTGATGCTCTTTTATAAACTTTGCTGATTGACAAAACATTCCGCCAGAACCGCACGCAGGGTCAAAGATTCTTCCTTTATACGGTTCTAAAATTTCAACTAACGTGCGAACAACGCAAGAAGGAGTATAGAATTCTCCCCCCAACTTACCTTCTGCACTTGCAAATTTTCCAAGAAAATATTCATAAACTCTTCCAAGTACATCTCTTTCTTGTGCTAGAGTGGTTCCCACGTCTACATTGGTAAACAATGTAACCAATTCCCCTAGTCTGGTCTTATCTAATTCAGGTCTAGAATAGTTTTTATTTAGAATTCCTTTTAATGATGAATTTGCCTTTTCTAGAACCTCCATTGCAGTATCAATAACTTTTCCTATATCCGGTGAAGTTGCATAAGAAGCAATGATATTCCATCTTGCTTCATATGGCACATAAAAAATATTGTCCATTGTATATTCATCTTTATCTTCTTCAAAACCCGAACCTTCACGAACTAGTATTTCATATTTATCATTAAATGAATCAGAAACATATTTCAAAAATATAAGTCCCAATACAACATGCTTATATTCAGATGCATCCATACTTCCCCTTAATTTATCAGCTGCTAACCATAATTTATCTTCAAAGCCCACATTTGTTGTTCCTAATGCCATTTGTATTCTCCTTATCTTTTTTCGACATATACATTTAAATTATACACCTAATTGCCAATAATTCCAAATTTGTAGTAATTTTTTTGGATCAAACAGAAAAAGATTTCTCTTGAATTTCATTAGATTGTTTGACAATTCTAATTGCTTAAGCTGTTTTTCTTGTAATGTTTATTTTTATATAAAGCATCCTTTAAAAAAATATTGAAGTAATCTCACCAAAACTTCGGTGTTTACTCTAACATTTATTATATAGACTATTTTTTTGATACAAATCACCGTAAACCATGACCTGTTTTTATGCAAGGAAAAACGCTTCCAGAAAACTCTGAAAGCGTTGCACTTCTTGGTTGCGGGAAGAGGTCTTGAACCTCTGGCCTTTGGGTTCTTTCCCCAAATTTACATGAAATTTTTATTTATTTATTATTTCATTAGCCATATTAGTAAGTATGGTTTTATCTACTTTATCGTCTGAGTTTATCAAAGAATAGGACATACCATCTTCTTCCCACGAAATCTGCTGCATATGATTTATTTCAACTTTTTCTGAACCATATGAGAATATATATTTTCCACTTTCTTCATCAGACTTATCCTGCTCAGTCATTACATAATCGGGTGGAACAAATTTATATAATTCGCTAGAATATTTTCCTTCTATATCAGAAGTAAGCTTTATAGTTTCTCCTGCCGCTTCGCCATCTTCAGATTCTGGTAAAATACCATCTTCTACTAAAAGACTTACAGTTGAATTTCCATTCTTATAGTTGAAATTGGCAGTTTTTACTGTCATCGCTGCACTTCCATCTTCTGTTTCTGCAGCTTCTTCTCCTACTCCACCTTTATAAAACTTGTAACCCCCTGTGATTTCATTTACATACTTTGGAACAAATCCTGCTTCCTTTTTTACTTCCTTCTCACTCGGAAACTCTGTAAAGGTGTTATTTGTAGAATGACTGGTATAACTAACAATTTTTACTGCCGCGAAACATGTCATTGTTGTGAATGCTAATATCAGACATGCTATTAAAATTCCTCTAGTTTTTTTAATTGATTTTATATTCATATAATTTACCCCCATATTTTTACTTTTTATCTTTCTATTAATTTGCAGAAACATATCCTCTGAAGGACAAATTTTATCCGCCTCTGCATATATTGCTGTTCTTAGTCTATTTTCAAATTCTTTCGGTGATTTCATTATATTTTCCCTCCATTTTATAGATATCGTTACACTCGATACTTTTTTTCAGATTTTTCCTAGCTGAATGGAGCCTTGATTTTACTGTCCCCTCAAAGCATCCCATGATTTGAGCAATTTCCGATACGGAGAAATTATTATAATAATAGAGAAGTATAGTAGTTTTTTTCTTTATTTCCAAATGTTCTACCGCTTCCATCAAGCATTTAGATTCTTCTTTATCAATAATTTCTCCTTCTACTAAATGAATATCTTCTGTTTCTGCAAATTCAAATATGTTATCAACCGGTACAGATACTTTTTCCTTCGCAGACATCTTCCATGCAAGCCTTGTTAACATTCTGAAAAACCAGGTTTTAAAACTCATCGGGTCTTTCAATTCTGCAATCTTAAAATAACATAGTATAAAAGCCTCTTGTACGATATCATCTGCTAACGCTCTGTTGTTTGTAATTAAATAAGCTGTTCTTACTGCTTTAGCTTTATACATATCAAATAAGTCCTCAAAAGATGACTTATCACCTTTCTGCAGTCTCATAACAAGTTCTGCACTATTGTCTATCATTTATTATCTCCTTTCCGTGTACACATATATAAGAGACTTTAAACCTGAAATTGGTTCACTAAAAAGTAAAAATATTAAAAAATATTTCTGAAGAAGCATTTTAAATGCAGTCTATAATAATAATTAAGTTTAGATTATATTTCCCTCCTATGGTGTTTAGCAACTTCATTTTACAGGAGATTTTCATTTTATGCTTTTCTTTTTTGTATTTAAAAAAATGTTGAAGTAACCTGCCCAATATATAGGTGGTTACACCAACATTTATTATAGAGTCTAAAAAGCTGAGAGTAACAATTAATTATCACTCTCAGCATCAACTTTATTTATTTTCATCATGTTACCCAAGTATTTGACACAGAACCATTTTAATTTGCATAGCTTACCTTTTTTCCAGTTGTAGTCAAATCCTTTCTACAGGTAAATATACAAAAACTGAAAAACCCTGAACTCTTTCGAATTCAGGATTTTGTTCATGGTTGCGGGAAGAGGACTTGAACCTCTGACCTTTGGGTTATGAGCCCAACGAGCTACCAACTGCTCCATCCCGCGATATTTAAGTTGGTGCCGGAGACCGGGGTCGAACCGGTACGATCGGTAAGGATCGCAGGATTTTAAGTCCTGTGCGTCTGCCAATTCCGCCACTCCGGCATTTGGCTCCAAGGGTGGGGCTCGAACCCACAGCCTATCGGTTAACAGCCGAGTGCTCCACCATTGAGCTACCTTGGAATACCATGTCGCCATTACTGACGACAAGATTTATTATACAACATCTTTATTAGATATGTCAACATTATTTTTTATTTTTTTTTAATTTTTATTAAATTATTTATATTTTTTACTTCGCTATAAAAATATAATACAAAATTGCATGATTTACAATAGTAAATTTAAAATTTTTCTAATAAATATTATTATATGTAGTATTTCAATCTAAGCTTAAACTTGCTCGCTGCCCATTCTAAAAGCTTTAATATTTATATCTTCAAAACCTTTTTTCACATTTTTTCTAATAACAGCTTCCCAGTCTATTCCCTCTATTTTCATAGCCTTTATAAGAGCTCCTAAAAGGACAATATTCATAGTTTTGCTATTGCCTACCTTCTCTGCTATTTTACCAGCCTCAAATACTGAAATATCCACCTTAGAAGCTAACTCTTCTAAGATTCCTTTAGGATATTCTACAGCACCCATAAGAATAGGCACAGATGGAATTTCAAAATCATTGATAACCATTTTACCGCCATCTTTTAAATATTCAACCCATCTCAATGCTTCCATCTTTTCAAATGCAACAATAATGTCAGCCTCACCTTTTCCAACTATGGGAGAATAAACCTTTTCACCAAATCTTATTTGAGTACTTACATTTCCTCCTCTTTGAGACATTCCATGTATTTCTGACATTTTAACATCGTATCCGGACTCTATTAAGCCCTCTGATAAAATTTTACTTGCTAAAATGGTTCCCTGTCCACCAACTCCAACTAAAAGTATATTCTTAACTTGACTCATTTCTTATACCTCCTTAATAGCATCAAACGGACAAACCTGCATACATACACCACAGCCTGTACAAGAAGCCGCATCAATTTTAATACTTTCTCCAAACTGAATAGCCGGACATCCTGTTTTCATGCATAACTTACATTTTGTACATTTGTCCTGATCAATCTCACATTTCTTAGGAGATAAATCAAAGTCTTTTTTATCTTGATCGGTGAATTTCTTTAATATACAAGGCCATTTTGCAATTATAACAGTAGCTTCATCTTTTTCAAGTGCTTCATCAAGTGCATCACTTGTTTCTTTTAAATTAAGAGGATTTACAACATAAATATTTTCCTTTTTCATACCTATTGCTTGACATAATAATTCAATATTAACCTCAGCTGCTTCTTCACCCATCAGAGTAAATCCTGTTCCTGGATTTTCCTGATGACCTGTCATACCTGTAATTCTATTATCCAAAATAACAGAAACATTACATCCTTTGTTATAAACTACATCCATTAAACTATTGATTCCCGTATGGAAAAAAGTTGAATCTCCAATAACTGAAACTACCTTAGTATCTATACCTTCTCTTTCAAAAACCTTTGAAGCCCCATGACCTGCACTGATACTTCCACCCATGCAGATACATGTGTCTATTGCTGATAATGGAGGCGCCGAACCAAGTGTATAACACCCAATGTCTCCTGTGATCATTACGTTCTTTTTCTTACTTAGTGTATAGAAAAATCCTCTGTGCGGACATCCTGCACAAAGTGAAGGTGGTCTTACAACAGCTTCCATATCTGATTTAATTGTCTCTGCATCTGTGCCAAATACTGCTTTACGTACAATATCTGTATTTAATTCATCCATTTCAGGAATAATTTCTTTACCAATACAATCTATACCTGCCATACGAAGATGATTTTCAATATATGGATCCATTTCTTCCACAACATAAAGTTTATCTACTTTTGATGCAAATTCTTTTATTTTATCCATTGGCATAGGAAACGTCATTCCTAATTTCAAATATGATGTATTATCACCAAAAACTTCTCTTGCATACTGATAAGCTACGCCTGAACTGATTACGCCAACCTTAGTATCATTATATTCAACCTTATTGATTTCACAAGTATTTGAATATGCTTCCATGTTTTTAATTCTGTCAATTAAATTTTTTCTCATTACTTTGCCGTTTGCAGGAGTTGCTACAAACTTAGCAATATTCTTTTTATATTTTACGATTTCTTTTTCTTCTCTGTCATTTAATTCTACTAAGCTTTTGCTATGGCATACTCTTGTTGTCATACGAAGTAATACGGGAGTATCAAATCTTTCACTTAATTCCAGTCCAAGCTTCATAAAATCTTTTGCCTCTTGACTGTTTGATGGTTCAAGCATTAAAAGTCTTGCTGCTGTAGCATAATTTCTGTTATCCTGTTCATTTTGCGAACTATGCATACCTGGGTCATCAGCTGATACAAGAACAAATCCACCTGTTACTCCTGTATAAGCAAATGTAAATAATGGGTCAGCAGCAACATTAACCCCTACATGCTTCATAGCAGCCATTGAACGTGCACCTGCGATTGAAGCTCCAATTGCAGCCTCTATAGCTACCTTTTCATTTGGTGCCCATTCACAATACAAATCATCTTTGTATTTTACCATATTTTCTAAAATTTCAGTACTAGGTGTTCCCGGATAAGCTGATGCAAAAGTTAATCCTGCCTCATAAGCCCCCCTAGCTACAGCTTCATTTCCTGTCATCAATTGTTTCATTTTTATTCTCCTTAAAGCTTCTTATTTTACTTAAAGTTTAAATCATAGAAATCTCTTATTTTTTTGTAATTTTATCAATTACTCTACTTCTTCTTTTTTCTTAAAAGCTTTTTCTCGATGTCCTCCATCTCTTAAAAGTTTAGCTTTCTTTCTATATTTTTTTTCACTCTCTTTATCTTCATTAAGTGCATAAATATCTGCAAGTTCATCCATAGATTCAATATGGGACGGATGAATTGCCAAAACATGTTTAAAGCAATCTATGGCTTTTTCTCTAAAGCCAAGACTAATATAACCAATACCTAAATAATATGATAGAGGCCACCAATCTTTAAACCTTGATTGTAAAAAAGGCTCAAGAATTCTCACACCTTCATCCCATTTTCCTGCCAAAATATCATTATATCCTTTTTCAATTTCCACAGGTTCTTTAAGTTGCTCAAGTCTTTCTCTTATTTCTTTTTTATCCTTAGTATTTTTACTCTTATTTAAAAATTCTTTCCAAGTAAGCTGTGCTTTAACATAAAGACCTAAGTTTAAATATGCATAACCTAAATAATAATATGCTTGTGCAAATCTTGGATGAATTTCTCTCGTAAGTTCGAAAAACTCAAGTGCTTCTGCCTTAAATGTGCCAACATACTCTTCATTATTACTTTTTAAATACATAGCCCTGCATGCCCTTGCATAACTATACATGGCATGCAGATTTTTAGGATCTACACATAATGCAGCCCTAAAATGAATTGCAGCATCATCATATTTCTCTTTTTCTGCTGAATCCCTTCCCTCTTTTACGAGCCCTTCTACTATTTTTAATTTAAAATATTTCTTTAAATACTCTACATAAATGGGAGTATACTTAAAATGAGGATCAATTCCCATAATCCAAGCCATATTTTCTGCAATATGCAAAATCTTAAGACCTTCTCCTCCTTTAAATTGCTCCAAATCCTCTTTTCTTAAAGGTATTGGAACTTCTTTCATAAAATCTATCTGCGCTTCTCTTTTTAAATAATCTTCCGTAAAGTTATCAAAAACAAAATTTTTAAGGTTTTTCTTTAAATATTTTCCGATACGGTCTGGTCTTTCTTTTATATCATATTCAACAGGTGCCTTTTCCACTGCAATGTCACTTCCCTTAAAACCCATAGAAAATACATTTTTTGAGTCTTTACCATTTTCTTTTATTTTTGTTAATTCTCTTCTGTTTTTTGTTTCAAACATATTAACACCTATAGGATATCCCATCCCTTTCTTTCAAATTTCTTTATGGCATCTTCATTTAATGTTCTTCTCATATCTTCTTTAAGTATCTCTTGCATCTTTGACGAAAATAGCTCATGCAAATTTTCCCGCCACCTTATATATTGTAAAAATATTCGATATAAGTCTTCTTTTTTATGAGATTTATGTTGAAATCCCATTTTATAATAATAATTTGAGAATCTTTCATAAAAATCAAAAGGATTCTCATTAAGAATCTTCATGGCAAATTTAATACTAAATTCAAATCCACCTCTATTATAATATAGATCCAATACATTTTCTATCATCTTTAGATGGGTAACCTCTAACGCTGATAAAAATTGATTAGATATTATTTCATATGGTTCTTTTCGACGATATTCATATTTATAAAGGTCAGTTTGTCCTCTTATTGCCGCTCCCTTTAACAATTTCAAAAAACCTAATTGAATTTGAGGCGCTGAAAGTGCATATACACTATTAAAAGATTCTTTAAAAGAATTATAATCCTCATAAGGAAGTCCTGCTATTAAGTCCAAATGTAAATGTATATTTCCCATATTTAATATTTGTTCAATATTATTTTTAAGTTTAGTAAAATTACATTTACGATTACAAGCTTCCAGTGTTTTATTATTTGTCGACTGTACTCCTATTTCAAATTGAAACAGACCATCTCTGGCAGATTTCAATAATTCTATCAATTTTTCATCGATTAAATCACCGCATAATTCAAAATGAAAGTTTGTAATTTTATTATCATTTACAATTAAAAATCTTAGAATTTCAAGACATCTTTCTTTATTCCAGTTAAAAGTTCTGTCTATAAATTTTACTTGCTTTACATTTCTGTCTATAAAAAATTTAAGTTCACGATAAACTCTATCAACAGGTAAAGCTCTTACAGTCTTATCAATAGATGACAAACAATAACTGCAACGATATGGACAACCTCTTGTTGATTCATAATATACTACTTTATCTGACTCAGGTTCCAAATATTCATATGGAAACGGAACTTTGTCAAATTCCAACAATTTAGGCGGCGAGCTTATACATATTTCATCACCCAATCTGTAGGTTAATCCATTTATATTTTCATAGTTAGGTTCATCGGAAAAATAATTATTAAGAAATTGTTTAAAAGCAAGTTCACCCTCACCTGAAATTATAAAATCAACAAATTTATTTTCAGTCATTATATTAACAGAATCAAAACTAACTTCCGGACCGCCAAATAAAATTTTCACCTCAGGTTTTGCTTTTTTTAGATTTTCTGCTAAATATAAAATTCTTTGAGTATTCCATATATAGCATGAAAAACAGACTACCTCATATTCTTCTCTGCATAGTTCTGTAAAAATGTAATCATCAGAATTGTTAATAGTAAATTCTCTTATACTGATTGTTTCTTTATTCTCTATTACAGAAGTATAAAGATATTTTAAAGCTAAATTAGAATGTATATATTTTGCATTTAATGTTGTCAAAAGTATTTTCATATTTCTCCAAAGCAGTAAATATTTATAGTTTTAATAAGTATCAACTAATTTATTAATTTAGATTATAACATGGCACAAGCTACCAAGCATGTTTCAATGATTTCCACCTTGCAGCAACGCTGTCTCAATCATAGAAATCATTATATCATGACACAAGTTACCAAGCATGATTCAATGATTTCTATTATTATAACATAAACCATAATATTTGATATAATCCAAATTAATCTAACAGTTAAAGCATCCTAAACCTTTCATCTTTTAGATTATGATTTGCCAAAGCATTTTTTAACTGAGCCAACATTCTCTCTTTATCCTTTGGCAGATCTCCCCTTAAAGAAACATAATTTGAAGCATGATTACTTCTAAATACACATTTTTTTGTAACATTTATATTCTCTAAAAGAAGCGCAGTTTCTTTTACTACATCTACAGCTGAAAGGATCTTAAATTTGCCAGCTTTAATATCGTCATAAAGCTCCGCTCCAGGTTCAATCATTAATGTCAAAAGACCTACATATGAAGGCTGCATTTCACTTATCATAGTACCTGTTTGAATAGCATGATCCTCCCATCCATCAGTACCTGCAAGACCTGAAATAAATGTAACAGAAGCCTTAATGCCTGATGCTTCAATCATTTGTACAGCTTTAATAATCTCAGCTCTTGTTGCTCCTTTTACGATATCTTTCAATACTTTATCGCTTCCAGATTCTGCTCCAATATAGATAATTCCAATACCGTTATCTCTTAACTCAACAAGTTCCTCATGAGTCTTTCGCAGTACATCTTGAGGCGAACCGTAAATTCCTACCCTTTCACATTCAGGGAACGTCTTTTTTATATGATCTAAAATAACTAGCAAATCTTTATTATTTAATACAAGAGCATCTCCGTCCGCTAAAAATATCTTATTTACTCTTCCATAATATTTTCTTGCAGAATTTAAATCTTCAATAACTTCACTTACTTTTCTTATACGAAATTTTTTATCCTTAAACATACTACAAAATGTACATTTATTATGAGCACATCCAATAGTAACTTGTATAATTAAACTATAAGCTTCACTGGGTGGTCTGTAGACACTTCCTTCATATCTCATAAATCAACCTCTTTTCCTAAAAATAATAGATTATTACATTCTCTCAGGAGCTTCCATGCCAAGTAACTGAAGTCCATTTTTAATCGTCTGCTTAGCGGCATAAGTAAGAATTAATTTTGCCTTTTTCTCTTCCTCATTATCTACTAAAATATGTTCGTCATGGTAGAATCTATTAAAACTTTGCGCTATATCTACAATATGTCTTGTAATTACAGAAGGTTCATATTTTTCTGCTGCATCAACTACAACTTGAGGGAATCTATATATTAGCTTCGCCAACTCGTAACCACTATCCACAGTAACGTAATCCATTACAGCTCCCTGTACATTTTTCAAAGCTTCATCTCCTGAACTTCCTGCATTTCTAAGTATACTTGCAGCTCTTGCATGAGTATATTGAACATAAGGTCCTGTTTCACCTTCAAAGTTTAAAATCTTTTCCCATGAGAATACATAATCTTTGATCCTATTATTTGAAAGCTCTTGGAAAATAACAGCACCTATACCAACTTGCTTTGCTGTAATTTCCAGATTATCCGTATTTACATTTTTTTCTTTAATTATATCTTTAGTCTGTTCTACTGCCCTTGTTAAAACATCTTCTAAAAATACTACTCTGCCATGTCTTGTTGACATAGTACCTTCATCTAAGCTGACAAGTCCAAATGGGATATGAACACAATCCTTTGCCCAATCCATTCCAAGCAAATCAATTATTTTAAACCATTGCTGGAAATGCAAATTTTGCTGTGATGCTACTATATATAAATTTTTATAGAAATTATAATGCTCTTTCCTATATACTGCCGCTGCTATATCTCTCGTAATATATAAAGTAGAGCCATCCTTTTTCATAATCAAAGCCGGAGACAGATTATATTCTTCTAAGTCAACAATTTTTGCACCTTCAGATTCTTTAAGAAGCTTTTTTTCATTCAGCATATCTACTATTCTTCCCATCTTATCTGAATAAAAACTTTCTCCCGCATAAGAATCAAATTCTATGCCAAGCATGTCATATACTCTGTTAAATTCCTTTAAGCTCTCATCTCTAAACCATTTCCATAATCTGGTTTCTTCTTTTTCGCCATTTTCCAATCTGGTAAATACTGCTCTTGCCTCATCTTCAAGGCTTGGATCCTTTTCTGCCTCTTCATGGAATTTTACATAATAACTTAATAAAGTCTTGATAGGTTCATTAATTACATCTGTTTCATTTCCCCATTTTCTATAGGCAACAATCATTTTTCCAAATTGAGTTCCATAGTCCCCAAGATGATTGATTCTAACTGTATCATAACCTAAAAAATCATAGATTTTATAAATTGAATTACCGATTACTGTGCTTCTGATATGTCCGATATGAAACGGTTTTGCAATATTAGGAGATGAAAATTCAACAATAACCTTTCTGTTTTGACCTATATCACTGCTTCCATAAATATCTTTTTCATCTGCAACTGTATTCATAAGATCTTTCATAAAAACTTTACGTGAAAGAAATAAGTTTACATAAGCATTTACATTTTCCACTTTTTCAAATAAATCGTATCCTTTTAGATTTTCAGCAATTCCCTGGGCAATCATCGGCGGTGCTTTTTTCAATAATTTTGCAAGCTTAAAACAGGGAAATGCATAATCTCCCATCTTACTATCTACAGGAATTTCTATCATATCTTTAATTTCTTCTAATGTAAGACCTTCAATATTTTCAAGCATCAAAGATGCTATTTTATCCTTATAATCAATCATTTTATCCTCCAATTATTCATTTAATGCTTCTTCATCTTTTTCTGAAATAATCTTTATTCCCTTTTCTTTTAGCATTTCAACAAATAGTCCATCGCCTTTTACAAGCTTACCGCTGAAAGTACCATCATAAATCATTCCGCATCCGCAAGAAGGGCTGTTTGATTTTAAAATTGCAAGCTTAACTTCTTTATTTTCTTTCTCTGAAAACTCATTAATTTTAAGCATTGTTCTTTCAGAGCCTAAGATAAAAGCATTAGTTACATCATTGCCTTCTTTATCTAAAACTTTATCTCCCACCCTCTCAGACGGATTTCTTGGAGTAGGCAGATTACCTTCTTCTTCAGGACATACTAAAATACATTTACTCTTCTCTGATAAATCTTTAACCCAAGCAATTTCATTACTGCCTCCGTTATATCTACACTTTCTGCCTGCTAGGCAAGCACTAATAACATACATAATATTCTCCTTACACTTACAATAAAACGTTAAAAATAATATTTAAATATTTATTACTTAAGCTCTACAATGGTAACTCCATCTCCGCCCTCATTGTAAGCACCTTTCCTGAATTTAGATACATGTTTATGAGCTTTAAACAAGTCATGAAGACCTTGTCTCAATATGCCTTCTCCTCTTCCATGAATTACAGTAACTTCTTTAAGACCAGCCATATAAGCATCATCTAAATACTTATCCACGTCCATAACAGCATCATCTAAATATTTACCTCTCACATTTATTGTTGTAGAAATTGATAAGGATTTGCTTCGATACATGCTTCCATATTTATTACGATTACTGTTTTTTTGGCTTTTAGACTTGTTATTATCTATCTTCATCAAGTTATTTATATTAACGTTAATTTTCATTAAACCAACCTGAATTTGAAGTTCATTTTTCACATCAGGTAATGATATAACTTCGCCGTTTTGATTTAAGCTAAGTACTTTTACTCTATCTCCTACTTTTAATTCATTAGGCTTAATTGGATTTGGATTCTCTTCTATTACAATATGCTCTTTATATTTACCTGAAACTTTTCTTATTTTCTGCCTTGCTTCTTCATATTTTCTGTTCCTGTCATTGGAATTCTCATATTTTTGAAGTTCTTTAAGCTCTCTTTGTACTTCATCGGAAAATTCTTTAGCCTCTTTAATCATATCTCTTGCTTCTTCTTTTGCCTTGCTTATAATTTTCTTTTTATGCTCTTCCAATAAAGTTCTTTGTTTATCCAGTTCTTCCTTTTCTTTTTTCATTTGAATATTTAATAAAATAGCTTCATCTCGTTCTGCCTCTGCTTCCAATTTATCTTTTTCTATGGAACTGATAACTTCCTCAAATTGAATGTCGCCTTCCCCGATAAGATTTCTTGCATTTTCTATTATATTTTCACTAAGACCTAATTTTTTAGATATCTCAAAAGCATTTGATTTTCCCGGAGTACCTATTGTTAATTTATAAGTGGGGCTGAGGGTTTCTACATTAAATTCCATAGAAGCATTTTCCACACCATAAGTTGAAAGTGCATACTTTTTTAATTCCGTATAATGAGTAGTTGCAATGGTCTTAGTTCCCTTTCCATATAAATAATCCAATATTGCAATTGCCAAAGCAGCTCCTTCTGTGGGATCAGTTCCGGCACCTAACTCGTCCAAAAGGACCAAAGTATTTTCCCCTGAATTATTTACAATGTCTACAATATTATTCATATGGGAAGAAAAGGTTGAAAGGCTTTGTTCTATACTCTGTTCATCACCAATATCTGCATAAACCTTTTCTAAAACCGGCATTTCACTGCCTGAAGAAGCTGGTATGTGAAGACCACTTTGAGCCATCATAACAAATAGGCCTACCGTCTTTAAAGTGACCGTTTTTCCTCCAGTATTAGGTCCTGTAATGACCAATGTATCATAATTTTTTCCTATGGCTATATTGATTGGAACTACTTTATCTTTATGAATTAAAGGATGTCTGCCGGCTTTAATTATTAATCTTCCCTCTGTATTAACTTGAGGTTCTGCCGCTTTTTGTTTAACAGATAACTTTCCTTTAGCAAATATAAAATCTAATTTTACTAGGAGTTCTTGATTATTTAATAATTCCTGGGAAACTTCAGCAACATTTGCTGACAACTCTGCAAGAATTCTTTCAATTTCCACCTTTTCAGCTAATTCCAATTCTCTCAATTCATTATTTAAATTAACAATTGCTTGAGGTTCTATAAATAAGGTAGCGCCTGTAGCTGATTGATCATGTACAATACCGGAAAACTTACCTCTGTGTTCTTGCTTTACAGGAATTACATATCTGCCTTGTCTTATGGTAACAATAGCATCCTGAAGCATAGTCCTGTTATCTGAAGAGTTGATAATTTGATTTATTTTAGTTCTTATAGATTCATTCTGTCTTAAAATATTTCTTCTGATGTTTTTAAGTTCAGTACTAGCATTATCTGCCATTTCATCTTCAGATATAATACATCTATCTATATTTTCTTCAAGTCTTTTATGAATACATATAATTTCCAAAATTTCTTTTATAATTTTCAAATCTAGCAAATCACTTTTTAAAAAAGTTACTACCTGCCTTGTAACTTGTAAATTATATAAAATTTCCAAAAGTTGCTTCATAGTTAAGGTGCCACCTTTATCAGCTAAATGAACATTATTATTTATATCATAAAAACTGCCTAAGGGTAATGCTCCTTTACGCATAATAACGGAAACCGCCTCAGTGGTTTCCGCTAACATTTCTCTAATTTGGAACACGTGAATCGAAGGCTTTAACTCATATATAATATTTTTAGTAATTTGAGAAGCTGCCTCTTTTGACAATTGTTCCTTTATTTTATTGTATTCTAAAACTCTATATGCTTTTTGATTCATGTGATTTCCTATTTTTATTCTTCATTTTTTTTATATCGATCTAATTCTCCTTTAAGTTGTATATTTTCCATCTGTAAATCAAAGAAACTGCTTTCAATATCCTTATATTTAGCTTCAAGCTCTTTTAATACTGAAGATGTTGACCTCTTTGTTTCTTCTTCTTCCTTCATTCTATCAGCCAAATCTTCATTTTTATTCAATAAGGCATTATATTTATCTTCGATTTCTTTATGTTTTAAATTCAATTGATCAATTTCTATAATTTTTTCATTAAAAAGCTTTTGTAAAGCCTCTTTTTGTTCAATTGTAACTTGTGCATCTTCCTTATACTGAAGAAAGCTTTTTTTAGCTTCTTCCCAAAGCTGCACATAATGTCTGCTGTCTTTTTCCAATTGTTCATTTTGGCTTTTTAATTCATTAACCGTATCAATACTAGTATAATAATCGTCTGCAATATTTACTGCTGAAAGAACCGCTAAATCTGCTGTTGAACCGGTTGGTAATGCTTTAGCGATTTCATGCATCTTTCTATCTACAAAATCAGCTACCTTTATAATATGATCCCTTGTTTTATTTCCAGCTATAGTATATTCATGTCCATAGATTTTTACGCTTACCTTATTGTTCTCCATAGTTTAGCCCCCTTCATTTTCTACATATCACGTAAAACTGCATTAATTTTGTCTTTTAATGCCGCTAAAACATTATTATGAACTTTAGTAACCTCTTCCTCCGTTAATGTTTTATCCGGTGATCTGTATACTAAGGTAAACGCCACACTTTTCATGCCTTCATTGATTGGTTTTCCTCTGTAGACGTCAAATAATGCAACACTCTCAAGTAATTTTTTGCCTTCTTCTTTAATAATATTCTCTATTTGAGCAACGGTAATTTCTTCTTCTACTATTAAAGCAATATCCCTAGTCATTGATGGATATTTAGGTAATGGAGAATAGAATCTTTCAGTATTAGAATTCTTCATTACATTATCAAAGGCAAGCTCACAGCAGTATGCTCTTACACCAATGCCATATTTTTCTGTTACATCAGGGTGGATTTCTCCCATAATTCCAAGTTCATAATCCTTATATATGATTCTTGCACATCTTCCCGGATGATATACTCCATATTCGCTTTCAGATTCATATGTTGCTCCATGTATTCCAAGTTTTTCTAAAAGTTCTTCCACCATACCTTTCAGGGTATAAAAGCTTTCAGATTCACCGTAAGCCGCAATAACCATTGAATCATATTCTTCAGGCAAAGGTTGTTGTTCATCTAAACTTTTAAAGAATGTATTTCCGATTTCAAATGCCCTAACACTTGGAATATTCCTAGAATAATTACGCCCTAGAACTTCCATCATATTAGGGGTTAAAATTGTTCTCATAACACTGTTTTCTTCACCCAGCGGATTAATAAGCTTTACAAAGTTTCTCTCCCATGAATCCTCATCAATTCTTACATTATCCACACCTTTTGGACTTACAAAAGAATATGTCTGAACTTCATTAGCTCCCATGGCAACCATGGAATCTCTAGCCAAATCTTTTAAGGATCTTTCTTTCGATTTTGCTGCTTCTGCGTTACCTCTTGGAATAGTAACCGGCATTTTATCATAACCATATATTCTGGCAATTTCTTCAATAAAATCAATTTCTTCCTCTAAATCTTGACGAATAGTAGGAGGCGTTACCTTTAATATATCACCATCTTGCAATACTTCCATTTCTAAACTTTTAAAAATTTCTTCCATTTGCTTAACATTAAGATTTATTCCAAGAACACTGTTTACCCTATTTACTCTTACAGATACAGTATGCTTGTCTATTTTATTTGGATAAACATCCACTTTTCCTTTTGCTGCTTTTCCTGCTCCAAGGATTTCTATCAATTTGCAAACTCTGTCTGCTGCTGTTTCGCATAAGTTAGGATCAATGCCCTTTTCATATCTGGAAGAAGCCTCTGTTCTTAAAGCAAGTTTCTTAGAAGTTGCTCTTATACTGTCTCCATTAAAGTTAGCAGCTTCTATTAAAATAGAACCTGTATCTTCTTGTATTTCAGAGTTTAATCCACCCATGACACCTGCAAGAGCTACTCCCTTTTTTCCATCTTTAATAAGAAGCATATCTTTTGTTAATTTTCTTTCTGAACCGTCAAGAGTAGTAAAGATTTCTCCTTCTTCTGCTGTATCCACAATAATTTTATTATCTTCTACATTTCTTATATCAAATGCATGTATCGGCTGACCATATTCAAGCATAACATAGTTAGTAATGTCAACAATGTTATTAATTGGTCTCATTCCTGCATATATGAGTCTCTTCTGCAGCCACCAAGGAGATTGCTCAATCTTTACATCTGTAACAACTCTTGCTACGTATCTTCTGCATAGTTCTGAATTTTTTATTTCAACGCTTATATAATCCTCTGCGCTACCTTCTTCTTTTTCACATTTAGTATCAGGATATTTTAGTTCACCGTTTAAAGTTGCTGCTGTTTCTCTTGCCATTCCAATCATAGAAAGACAATCAGGTCTGTTTGGTGTTATTTCAAAATCTACTACAGCATTTTTTAATTCCAGTGCATCTACTATATCCTGTCCTAATTTATATTCTTTATCAAGAATCCAAATTCCATCTTTATGTGCCACAGGTATAACTTTATCATCAAAACCAAGTTCACCTGCAGAACAAAGCATGCCATTAGACTCAATACCTCTTAATTTTCCTTTTTTTATACTCTTTCCGCCCGGAAGCTTACTTCCATGTAAAGCCACAGGAACATAGGCTCCTACAAAAAGATTTTTGGCACCAGTTACAATCTGAATTGATTCTTCTTCCTTATTAGAAATTTGAATCTTAGTTATAACCAGCTTGTCTGCATCGGGATGCTTCTCAATTGAAAGCACCTTGCCTACTACAACTTTTTCTATTCCATCACCAAAATATTGAGCGGTTTCAATATTTGAACCTGACATAATCATTTTGTCACAGAATTCATCAACACTAACATCTATTTTCGTATATTCTTTTAACCAATTAATAGGTACTAACATTCTGGTACACCTCCTTATTTAAACTGCTTAATGAAACGCATATCATTTTCATAAAACAATCTAATGTCATCAACTTCATATTTCAGCATTGCAATTCTTTCTACGCCCATACCAAATGCAAAACCTGTATATTTCTCTGTATCTACGTTTCCTACTTTTAATACATTTGGGTGTACCATTCCACATCCTAAGATTTCAATCCACCCACTGCCTTTACATACTCTGCATCCTGCTCCTCCGCATTTAAAACAAGATACATCCATTTCCGCACTAGGTTCTGTAAAAGGAAAATGATGTGGTCTAAATTTAGTTTTTGTTTTAGAACCAAACATTTTTTTTGCAAAAGAATCAAGAGTACCTTTAAGATCAGCCATTGTAACTCCTTCATCAACAAGTAATCCTTCTACCTGGTGAAACATAGGTGAATGAGTTGCATCAGGAGTATCACATCTAAAACATCTTCCCGGAGAAATAACTTTAATCGGTGGTTTTTGTTTCATCAATGTCCTAACCTGCACAGGTGAGGTCTGAGTTCTTAACAGTGTGTCATCAGTAATATAAAATGTATCGGATAAATCTCTTGATGGATGATTTTTACCAGCATTTAAAGCATCAAAATTATTGAAGACTGTCTCTACTTCAGGACCTTCTGCTATGCTGTATCCCATACTCATAAAGACTTTTGAAATTTCATCTATTGTAATAGTAATGGGGTGCTTTGATCCCAAACTAATTTTAATACCAGGTTCAGTTACATCAATACGTTCTTCTTTAAATTTAGCAGCTTTTTGACGTTCTTTCATTTCTGTAAATTTTTCATCAAGAAGAGATTCTATTTCACTTCTTACGGAATTTGCCATTTTACCAAATTCTTTACGTTCTTCAGGACTCATTGAACCCATAGAGCGCAATATCTCTGTAAGCTTTCCCTTTTTCCCTAAAATTTTTACTCTCAGTTCTTCTGTTTCTCCAACTGAGGAGGCTTTATTTAATTGCTCTTTTGCCTCCTGCAAAATTGTCATCAATTGATTATTTTGCATAACCTGTCTCCATTTCTTATTTATTTCCTTACTGATTCATAGATTAAAATCCCTGCTGCTACTGCTGCATTTAATGACTCAATAGTACTTTTCATTGGGATTTTAACATTAATATCAGAATTTTTTATAAATTCTTCACATACTCCATTACCTTCATTTCCGATAATGACAGCAACGTTTCTTGACATATCACATTCATAATAATTTTTTGCATCTTTAAGTGCGGTACATATGACTTTTTTATTATTATTTTTTAATAAATTTATTGCTTGTTCAGGTGAATCTATAATCAACATGGGAAGTCTGAAAATTGATCCTGCTGCAGCTCTTACGATTTTAGGAGAAAAAATATCTGCCGTGCCTTTTAATATTAAAGCTCCTTGATATCCGGCTCCATCTGCTGTTCTTATAATAGTCCCAATGTTTCCAGGATCTTGTAAACGATCTAAAACAATAATGTTCCCATTACTTTTTATTCTAGACAAAAAAAATTTTTTTTCATCATATAAAGGTTTTTTAACTATACCTAATACACCTTGAGTTGTTTGTGTATCAGACAAATTATCAAAAATTTTATCATTTATTGCATATATTTCAATGCCCTTGTTTTCTAATTTATTTTTAAGTTCATTTTTTTCATTGTTTACATTCTCTAATATAAGACTTTTTTTAAAAATTACTGTTTTTAATGTTTCTGCTTGGTTTAAAGCCTCACCAATTAAATTAGGGCCTTCAATAATATAAAGTCCTGTCTTATCTCTGTATTTTTTTGCTCCCAAGCGAAATACTTTCTTATATATTTGATTTTCTGTTGAACTAATTATTTTCATACTACTGTACTCTGACTAATAGAAAAAGCCGGTTTATTATACCGGCTTATCCGTCTCATTTATACTAAAAGTTACCTTTTTTGTCTTTACTAAGGAAAGATGGAATATCAAATTCACCGGTTAATCTTGATTTAAATATATCTTCTGGCGCTTCTTCTCTTTTTTCCCTTCTTAATATATCTTCTATATCTTCTTCTGTATTAACAGAAGCCTCAGCCTGTTCATTACTTTCAGCGAAAGCTTCTGATGATCTATCTTCAAATCCTGTGGCAATAACAGTAATTACAATTTCATCTTTAAGCTCTTCTTTAACCGATGCCCCAAATATTACAATAGCATCATTATCTGCTGCCTTTTCAATCTGGTCTGCTGCCTCATTAACTTCCAACATTCCTAAATCATATCCACCCATAATATTAAGCAGTATTGCTTTAGCTCCATCTATAGATGTTTCAAGAAGAGGACTTTCTATCGCAGCTTTTACGGCATCTGTTACTCTACTGTCTCCTGAGCCTCTTCCGACTCCCATATGAGCTATTCCTCTATCACTCATTACTGTTTTTACATCTGCAAAGTCAAGATTGATAAGACCAGCCTCCGCAATCAAATCGGAAATACCTTGAACGCCTTGTTTCAAAACTTCATCTGCCATTGAAAAAGCTTGAATCATTGACGTATTTTTCTCCGCAATATGTAAAAGTTTATCATTTGGAACTACTACTAGAGAATCAACATACTTTTTTAAAAATTTGTTGCCAAGTTCTGCATGTTCCCTTCTCTTTTTCCCTTCAAATGTAAAAGGTTTTGTAACAACACCTACTGTAAGAATCCCTAGATCCTTAGCAATCTTAGCAATGACAGGTGCTGCACCTGTACCGGTACCTCCTCCCATGCCTGCTGTAACAAATACCATATCTGCACCTGATATAAATTTTGTTAAATCATCCAGATTTTCTTCTGCTGATTTTTGTCCGATTTCAGGATTTCCTCCTGCACCAAGACCTCTCGTAAGCTTTTCGCCTATCTGAAATTTTGTCTCTGCTTTCGATCCAGCCAAAGCCTGCTTGTCCGTATTTACGGACATAAATGTAACACCCTTTAAACCTGCATCTATCATTCTGTTGACGGCATTACAACCGCCGCCACCTATTCCAATTACTTTAATTTGAGCTGTGTTTTGATCGTTTACTTCAAACTGCAACATAGTCCAGCAACCTCCTGTCACCATATTCACATAATAATATAGGTAATTATACCATACTTTGTGTTCTTATGCACCTATTTATCGTCTATATTGTTATTTTTTTTTAATATATATTTGTCTATTAATAACCTCCTTATCACTGCCAAATTTTGGAATAGCCTTCCGCCAAACGTTAAAATTGCAGCATAATAAAGTGGTACTCCCAATTTATCTCCTAAATACGCTAAAGCTCCTGCTAAAAGAGCATTCACAATAAATCCGCTTATAAAAATCAAATTGTTATATTTTCCATCAAGCTGGGCTCTGATAGCACCAACAAGGGAGTCTATAGCCGCTAATAAACCCATTGTAATATAAAACGAAAATTCAGTTGGATAAGTTATATTAAAAGCAAACCCTAATCCGATTCCCCCTATTAATCCTATAATCATTGCAATTATCATTTTATTAATCCTCCATTACTTTCGTTATATATTTATAAGTCTGATTTTCTGTATAACTTGGAATAGTAATATTATCTTTAATTGTTACTTTACAAATTACACCCCAAAATTTTAATTCAGTAGCGATACCTTCGGGAGCTACTAATGTGGATGCCATTCTTTTAGCATCTCCTATAGCTTTTATTTCAAAAGGTCTAGCATAAGTTTGTCCATTAATTCTGATTGTATATCCTGCACATGAGATTGCTGAAGTATTTATAATTCTTTGACCATTTACAGAAATTGCTTCTGCACCTGCTCGTTTCAATTCATTTAAGATTCTCAAAATATCCCAATCATGAACCATAATATTATTCACATTTTCACCCTCATAAAGATCTCTTGTTCCATCATCTACAAGAACTTCTACGCCGCTTCCCTTAACGGAGGCTTCTCCACTGGCCATTTTATAAAATTCCAGTTCTTCAATCATCTTCTTTTGTAATTTATCATCGGTATTTCCAGCAAGTTTTTCATATTCTCCCAGTTTAGTTTGTGCATCTTCTATCAAGCTCTCTACTTTATCTATATCCTTTTTTTCAGCTTCTATATTTGTTTTATAATCACTGATATTTTTAAGAGAAACATACACTGGTAATCCATGACTTCCCCTTGCAATAAAAATAAAGGATGAACCAACTAGAAAGCTCATGATAAATAACATAATTATTCTTAATTTCAATGTTATCACCAGCCTATTCTGTTTTTTCTGCCGAATCTTCTGCCGATGCAGCATATCTAAACTTAATTACTCCGCTAAATCTCGGTATTTCAATTTCATCTTTTTTATCAATATCAACCTGCAATGCATACCTGTCTTTTCTGACCATTTCATATACAATACCATATTTAATCGTTATTGCAGATTCTATTGTATTGGGATTCCCAATTGCTTTTATAATATAAGGCGGTGCTGTAGGTACACCATTTATATTTACATTATTGCCTGCCAAACTGATTTCTGTAGTACTGATAATTCTCTGGTCATTAATTGATATTGCTTCAGATCCTGCATCCTTTAATTTATTTACAAGTTCAAGCAATAATTGATAATTGTCCATTATTGTACTTCTTTCTTCTATTAAACCTTCTTCCGGTACCGGATCATCAATAGTAATAATAACTCCCGGTCCCTTAACATCCACAACTCCGGCAAGCATCTTATATTTTTCTAAATCTGTAACAATACCTTTTAAGAAATAGTCTTCATTTGCCTTATCCTTTTCAATTTGATCCATTCTATTTTCAAGCTCCATTAATTCTGATAAAGCATCTTCTTTTTCAGCTCTTAATTTTGTCAATTCTGTTTCATAAACTTTTAATTTTGAAACAGGAACAAGTCCTCCTATTTCCGAACTTTTAGTTGTACTAATCTGTATGGATATTACTAATCCAATACAAAGGGCTAATAATCCTACAATAATAACTCCACTCTTTTTTTTCATCATATGCTCCTACTCCACAAGAGGACTAAATGCAAAATATCCGTCCGCACCTACTTTTATTGTTCCTCTTTTTATTCCTTTTGAATAATAATCATAAAGAACTTCTTGTAATGTCTCCATATTGTTCAATATATTTTCCGGCGTTCCCTCACAAATTAACTGATCGTATATATATGCCTTTATTATTATATTTGATATATCAATTTTTTTAAAGTATAAATCATATTTTTCCATTTTTTTTAACATTGACAGCGTGTCCGTCAAAAGAGAATTTTCTTCTACCTCAAGTGGAGTTCCCGTATCAATGTTTTTTACCGTCATCCCAAGAAGAATAGTAAGTTTAGGTTCTATGCTGACTTTTCTTAAAACCATTCCTTCAGAATCAATTATAACATACTCTTCCCCATATGGGATAGCCGCATATTCTTCACGTTCTTCGACAATAATTTTAATAGTGTCTGGAAGTCTTCTTTTTACTTTTACACTTTTTATATATGAATCTTTAAGTAATCGTTCTTTCATATCTGACGTAGAAACTTTAAATAGATTTTTTCCAGCCTTTGCTTTAGCTATACTTATTACCTGTTCACTTGTATAATAATTATTATTTTCAACTTTTATTTTCTGTATATCAAAGAGACTGGAAGTTAAAAACAAATACAATGCCGTACATAATACTATAAAAATAAAAAATTTTAATAAGTAACGTTTCTTTTTTCTTTTTTTCTTTTTTCTATTTGTACTGTTTTTTTCCATTTGTATTTATCCTTTAAATTGTTATTCCTTTGTAAATTAAATTAGACTCTAAATATATCTGCACCCAATTTTCTAAGTGTTTCATCAAAATCATCGTAACCTCTATCTATATGACAAACATTTTCAACAATTGTCGTTCCATTTGCACCTAATCCTGCAATAACCAATGCTGCTCCGCCTCTTAAATCCTTAGCCGAAACTGTTGCTCCTTCCAGAGATTCAACACCCGTAACAACTGCACTTCTTCCATCAACCACAATTTTTGCTCCCATACTTTTTAAGTTATTAACTTGTTTAAATCTATTTTCAAATATTGTTTCAACAATTAGGCTCGTTCCTTTTGCAATAGTTAAAACAGAAAGCATTTGAGATTGCATATCCGTTGGGAATCCGGGATAAGGCTGGGTTTTTATAATTTCTATAGAATTCAATTTTTCTGGAGCTTTTAGGTATATCCAATCTTTTCCTTCATCAATTTTACATCCTGTCTCTCTTAATTTAGATACTGTCATAATCATATGTTTAGGGATAGAATTTCTTATTAAAATTTCTCCTCCTGTCATTGCTGCAGCAGCCAAAAAAGTACCACATTCTATCCTATCAGAAATAACTGAATGTGTAACGTCATGAAAGGAATTTCTTCCATTTATTACAATCTCACTCGTACCTGCACCTTTTACTTGTGCTCCAATATTGTTTAAATAATTTTGTAAATCGATAATTTCCGGTTCTTTAGCTGCATTTACAATAATTGTTTCACCTTCAGCACAAGCAGCAGCCATCATTGTATTTTCTGTAGCACCAACACTTGGAAAGTCTAAAGCTATTCTATTTCCAACAAGTTTTTCCGCTGTACATTCTAAATATCCATGATCTTCTTTTATTTTAACACCTAATTGCTGCAGGGCAGAAAGATGAATGTCAATTGGTCTAAGGCCAATCTCACACCCTCCTGGGTAACTTAAAATGGCTTTTCCGAATCTGGCTATCATAGGCCCCATCAAAAAAACAGAAGATCTCATTTCTCGCATTAACTTTTCCGGGATCTCTAAAGTATGAATATCTTTAGAATCTATTATTATAGACCCGTTTTCTTTTTTTACTTTACAGCCAATTTGTCTGAGTATTGTTGTCATATTTTTTACATCAGACAAATTAGGGCAATTATCTAATTTGCTTTCTTTCCCAGTAATAATTGTTGCAGCTAGTATAGGAAGTACGGCATTTTTAGCTCCTGAGAGAGTTATTTCTCCCTGAAGTTTTTTTCCGCCGGTTATTTGATAACTGTCCACAAAATTACACCTCCGCAGAATGTCTGAGACATATTCATATCCGTCTGTTACTATAATATGAACATTTCTGAAAGGTGTGCCTGTTTAAATCTGCAAATTATCATATATGACATTAACCGCATCTATACGGCCTATATTTTCACTCATCAAACTCATATGCTTCAAAGCTTCTTTATCCTTCTTTAATCTCAATATTGTAGAAATTAATTTTTCTTCATTTAAGTCTTTTTCTTCGATTATAATAGCTCCCCCTTTATCTGATACAACTTTAGCATTAAAATATTGATGATTTGCTGTAACATTAGGAGAAGGTATTAAAATTGATGCCTTACCGCAAGCTGTAATCTCTGAGACAGTAAGAGCGCCGGATCTGCTTATAATTAAATCAGATGCTAATATATATTCATGCATATTATCAGCATATTCCATAATATTAATTTTTCCTGAAAGTGATATATTTTTTTTAATTAATTGAGATTTTATTTTTTCATAATAAAGTTTACCCGTAATAAAAAATACTTTAATATCGGAAATATTGTTTACTTTTTCTATAACCTTTACCATATTTTCATTAATAATTCCGGCACCACGGCTTCCTCCAAAACACAATAAAACAAATTCATTATCCTTTATCCCCAATTTTTCTCTATAATTATTACTACCATTTATAATAAAACTTTTTCTTATAGGGTTACCCGTAACTATTAATTTTTCGGGTTTTTTAAAATATTCCTTAGATTCGGGGAAACTGATAAATACTTTATTAACATACTTTTCCAAAAGTTTATTTGTAACACCAGGAAAAGCATTTTGCTCATGAATAAATGTGCGAATACCTTTTTTATGTGCAGCTCTTACAACGGGGCCACAAACATATCCTCCTGTACCGATTACAATATCAGGATTAAATTTTTCTATAATCTTTTTAGCTTGTTTATTTCCCTTTGCTAAATCAAGTATGGTCTTGATATTTTTAAAAATATTTTTACGATTAAAACCACTTACTGTGATAAATTCAATAGGATATCCACTTTTAGGGACTAAATCCTTTTCCATACCCCTTTTTGTTCCCACAAACAAAATCTCAGCATCTGGATTTCTTCTCTTTATTTTATCTGCAATAGCAACAGCAGGATATATATGCCCGCCAGTGCCGCCGCCAGTCATAATAACTTTTATCATTTTTTTCTCCTAAAGCACATGCACCTTATTACATTCAACATATATTTATTTTGCCGAATGCCGCGATATATTTAATAAAATACCCATGGCTCCCATAAACAGCATAAGGGCATTTCCTCCATAACTTACAAACGGCAGTGTGATTCCTGTTGGCGGCATTGATGATGTAACTACTGCTATATTTAAAATTACTTGTAAAGCTAGCATAATTGTAATTCCTGAAGCCATAAAGCAGCCAAACATATCAGGAGCATTCATAGCAATATGAATTCCTCTCCAAATTAGCAATAAATAGCATGCTATTAATATTAGACAGCCAACAAACCCCAGCTCTTCACCGATTATTGCAAAGATAAAATCATTTTGAGGTTCTGGTAAATAAAGTGTTTTTTGAATACTTTTTCCAAGACCTACTCCAAAAATTCCACCAGATCCTAAAGCCAATAAAGATTGTACTACTTGATAACCATCCCCCAGCTCATCCTTAAAAGGATCTAAAAAGCTCATAAATCTTTTTAATTTTTCACCGCCTCCGGTCATAATAAGACCGAAAATTCCCATAGCACCTAAGCCTACAATTCCTACAAAATAGAACAGACTTAATCCTGCAACAAACATTATTCCAACAACAATACCAACCACAGTAATTGCGGTAGATAAATTAGGTTGCTTATAAATAAGTGCAAACATCATTCCTGCTAAAAATAATAGTGGTATTACTCCCCTTGTCAAAGATTTTATTCTGCTTGGGTCTTGGCTCAAATACCAAGATACAAAAATTATTACAGCTATTTTGGCTATTTCACCAGGCATTATCGTCATTTCCCCAACACCAATCCATCTAGTCGCATTATTTCTGGTCAAGCCAATTGGTGTAAACAGTAAAAATAATAATAAAAAACTAATAGAAATAATTGCTGGAGCAAATCTAGCATAAACCTTGTAATCCACAAGAGCAGTACTAATCATAAGTATAAGACCAATACATGCCCATAAAACATCTCTTTTCAAATAATAATATGGATCTCCGCTTGCATTTATGGCATTATAATAGCTCGCACTAAATACCATGATGATACCAAATACCACCAAACCAAGTGTCAGTATTGTCAATATGAAATCACCTGATTTCATTCGTGTACGTTTTTTACCAGCCATTCGATTTTATATACCCCTAACTTATTTTTCTAACTTATTGATACAATTTTTAAAATGTTCACCTCTTTGCTCAAAGCAAGTATACATATCCCAACTTGCACAAGCAGGAGATAATAGCACAGTATCACCAGATTTAGCTAATTTGAAGCCTTCTGTTACACATTCTTCCATATCTTTAGCCAAATGAATATTAGTGAATCCTTTATCTTCTGCAGTTTTCTTTATCTTTTCCGCTGTCTTTCCTAGAAGCATTAAATGCTTAACCTTTTCATTAAATGCATCTATAAAATCTGTAAAATCAGAGTTTTTATCATATCCCCCCGCAATTAAAATAATGTCACCCTTTATTGCTTCAAGAGCTTTAATAGAAGCATCCGGATTAGTTCCTTTAGAATCATTCACAAATGAAACTCCATCTACTTCTCCGCAAAATTCTAATCTATGTTCTACTCCTTCAAATTCTTTTAAACTTTTACCGATTGTTTCAACACCAATACCAGAAAAATACGATATAGCTGCAGCTGCCAATGCATTTTCTAAGTTATGCGCTCCTGGTATTTTAAGATCATCAACACGACAAATATTATATATTTTTTCATTTTCATCTTTAATTACAATATTCTCATTTAAAACAAAACATCCAAAATCCAATATTTTTTTTCTGCTGAAAGGAACAATTTTAGCTCTGCAATTTTTTAATAATTTCATACACTCAGGATCATCTGCATTAACAACAAAATAATCATTGGGCTCTTGATTCTGAAAAATTTTAGCTTTAGCATTAGCATAATTTTCAAGGGTCTTATGTCTGTCCATATGATCAGGAGTAATATTTAAAAGCGCTGAGATTTCCGGTTTAAAATATTTTGTAGTTTCCAGCTGAAAACTACTTGTTTCTGTTACCAGCCAATCATCGTCCTTTGTTGACATAGCTTTAGAAATAACTGCAACGCCCACATTTCCCACTACATAAGTCCATCTTCCTGCATCTTTAAATATTTTCCCGACCAAAGTTGTAGTAGTCGTCTTTCCGTTTGTTCCTGTTATCGCTACATATTTTCCTTTTCCAACTCTAAAAGAAATCTCTAGTTCTCCTATAATTTCAGCTCCTGATTTCTTTGCTTCTTCTATAAACGGAATATCCAATGGAACACCTGGGCTCATTACCACCATATCTAACCCTAAGTCTTTTATATTATTAGGTTCTATGCCAAAATAACAATTTGTATTTTTATTCCTAAAATATTGAATAAGCTGCGGATCTATTTGTTCTTCCTTTTTTCTATCATAAACAGATACGTCTGCGCCTAACTTCAATAAAGCCTGCGCAGCTGCAATTCCTGATTTGCCCATTCCTACCACTAGTACATTCTTACCTTTTAATTGATTCATAACTTACCTCCATGCTGCTCTCTATATAATCAACATACTTATCACACATAAAATTAGCGTAACTAACCAAAATACCGCTACAACTGTTGTTTCTTTAAATCCACACAATTCAAAATGATGATGTAATGGTGCCATTTTAAAAACTCTTTTCCCTGTTGTTTTAAAGCTTATCACTTGTATTATAACTGAAAGAGTTTCTGCTAAAAAAACACCTCCTGCAATGGGAATAATTAGTTCAATATTCATAAGGATTGCAGCACTTGCAATTCCTCCTCCAAGGGCCAAAGAACCAGTATCTCCCATAAATACTTTTGCAGGATACTTATTAAACATTAAAAAGCCTATACATCCTCCTGCCAAAGCACTGCAAAAAGTAATTTCAGTTGGGAACCCAAATGTCAAAGCATAAATTGCAAGAAATATGGACACTATAGCAGAAACGCCTGATGCTAATCCATCAAGTCCATCAGTTAAATTAACACTGTTTACCATAGCAACAACTACAAACGCTACAAAAGGTATGTATAAAAGTCCAAAATCCCAATGTTGATTAATAAATGGAATAAATACAGTTGTTTCATATATTGATACTTTAGATTGATATATGGCTAAACCCACTGCAATCAAAATTTGAAAAAATAACTTTTGTTTTGCAGTTAACCCCAAGTTTCTTTTTAAAGATACTTTAACAAAATCATCTAAAAATCCTAAAATTCCAAAGGCTACAAAAGCTGCTAAAATTATTATCATGTCTTTTTTAATCTCTCCAGCTGTGATACAAGTTATAAAGACAGCTGCTATGATTACGATACCTCCCATTGTGGGGGTTCCCGATTTTATCATATGAGATTTGGGACCTTCTTCTCTAATACTTTGACCCGCCTTTATTTTTTTTAATACAGGTAAAAATAATAACATTCCTATTACTGTTATTATAAATGCCACTGCTATTGTTATTCCCATCTGCGTATAGTTCATATTTACTCTTTCTCCATTATCTTTTTTACAATTTCATCCATAGCCATTCCCCTGGAACCTTTAATTAAAATCACATCTCCTGGAGTTAGACAATTATTTATTTTATCAAATACTTTTTCTTTTGTATCAAAATAAATAATTTGTTCTTTTTTTAGACCTTTCTCTGCACCTAATGCAATTTCTTTCGCATTGTACCCTACGCATATTAACACATCTACTTTGGATTGTGAAGCATATTTTCCAACTTCAAAGTGATATTTTTTTGCTTCTGCCCCCATCTCTAACATATCGCCTAAAATCGCTATTTTTCTTATACCATTTGTTGACATCAGCACGTCTATAGCAGACTTCATTGAATCAGGACTTGCATTATAAGTGTCGTCAATTACTTTAATTCCATTTTTGCCTTTTATACTAAGGCGTTTATCTGTGATAATTTCCATTTTGCTTAAGCCTATTGCTGCCTGCTTCATTGTTATATTACATGAAACCGCAGCTGCAACAGCAAGTGCTGCATTGTATGCATTATGTCTTCCAGGAATATTTAATTTAAATTTTTGAATTTCTTCTTTATGCTCAATAAAAAATTCTATACCATTCTCGCCCATATCTATGATGTTTGATATAATAAAATTACTCTTTCCCGTTTCCCCTGTAGTAATAAGCTTATATACACCTTTTACATTTTCTTCTTTAAGTAAATCACTGTCTTCATTTCTTATTAATATATTTTTATCTGTAAAATAATTAGTTATTTCTAATTTTGCTTTAAGTATACCCTTCCTATCACCAAAATTCTCAATATGAGATGTGCCAATATTTGTAATAATTCCTATATCAGGTCTTACAATATCAGCCAAACGATCAATCTCACCAAATTGACTCATACCCATCTCAAAAATACCAACTTCTGTATCTTCTTCTACATTAAAAACTGTCAAAGGTAAACCAATTTCATTATTTAAATTGCCAATATTTCTTACAGTATTATTTTTCTGTGAGAAGATATGATACAGCATTTCTTTTGTAGTAGTTTTTCCTGTACTGCCAGTTACTCCTATCTTCTTTATTTGGAAAGTAGATAAATAATATGCCGCTAAATCCTGCAACGCCCTAGTTGTATCCTTTACTTTTATTATATTTAAATTTTTATTATCTAATATCTTTTTATTAAAATCTTTTGATAATAAAATAGATTTACAACCTGATTCCAAAACCTGACTAAGGAAATTATGAGCATCAAAATTCTCACCAATCAATGGAATAAATAAATCTGTCTTCTTGACTGTTCTTGAATCTGTTGAAACGCCTAAAACATTTTTATTCTTATCTCCTACTATTAATTCCCCATTTACAGCTTTTTCGATTTCTCTTATGCTTATTTCTTTCATTTTATTCTCCGTAATTTTTTATTATTTCCTGCAAAGCTTCTCTGTCATCAAAGTAAAACTTTTCTTTGCCAATTATTTGATAAGTCTCATGACCTTTACCTGCAACAATAATAATATCTCCTTTTTTATAAATCTCAATTGCCTTTTTAATAGCATTATAACGATCTTTTATAATTTCATAATTACAACCTGTATGATAAATACCTTCTTCAATTTCTGCTGCAATTATTTGTTGATCTTCTGTTCTTGGATTATCACTTGTTATTATTGCATAATCGCAATATTCTCCTACAACTTTGCCCATTATAGGTCTCTTCTTTTTATCTCTGTCACCACCGCAACCAAAGACACATATTATTTTACCTCGTTTAAAATCCGTTGCAGTTTTTAAAACTTTCTCTAAAGCATCGGGTGTATGAGCATAATCTACAATTGCTATAATGTCACTACTATTTTCAACCAGTTGAAATCTGCCTGGGACACCTTTCAATTCCTGACATCCTTCTTTAATAACTTCAAAAGATATATTGTTTTCCCTTGCACATGCAATTGATGCTAATGAATTATAGATCATAAAAATTCCCGGCATATTAATTGATAAAGCACCTAATAGTTTTCCATTTTCATATAAATTGAATTTTGAACCTCTTTCAGTAGTCTCTGCAATCTCACAGTAATAATTTGCTTTTTTATCTTTTAATGAATAAGTTATAGTATTAGTTTCATTTTTTTCTTTTTCTAAATCTTTAACAATTCTGAGACCATATTCATCATCTATATTTATAATATTTGCTTTACTTGTCATATTAAACAATTTTTTCTTTGCTTCAAAATAATTTTCTAATGTTTTATGATAATCTAAATGATCTTGAGTTAAATTAGTAAAAATTCCATATTGAAAATTAATATTTTTTACTCTGTCTTGAGCTAGCCCGTGAGAAGATACTTCCATTATGCAGCAAGTTATTCCACCTTGTTCCATTTCTTTTAATAGTTGATCTAAAAGCTCTGCTCCTGGAGTTGTATTAACAGCTTCATATTTTACATTTCCAAAACTATGACCTGTTGTACCTATAATCCCACAAGAAATATTATTTTTTTCAAAAATACTCCTTAGCATATACGTAACGGTTGTTTTTCCATTAGTACCGGTAACCCCAATTATATTTAGTCCCACCTTAGACGCCTCCTTAATTTTTTTAATACATTAAGTCAACTTATCCTTGGTGTTTTCAATTTTTAATTTATATAAGTTCTAATCGTGATATAAATACACTCCTGAACCCTTTGCGACATTTTCACCTGCTTTCGGATATTGATCTACAATAGTAAAATCAGCTCCATCTTTAGGACTTGGTGAAGCAATTAGACTTACGCCTAAATTCCCATATTTACTTTTTACTTCACTGTAAGTTTTCCCTGTGAAATCAGGTAAACTAATCAATTGTTCCTGCATTTTGTCAAGTTCTTCTTGTGTATATGTAGGTTTTATATTCAGATATCTCAATGTTTCTTCTAATATTATTTTCCCCCCCGGAGCTGCAGTTGTGCTTCCAAACTTAGTAAACTTTGGATTATCCACTACTACAAGAACAGTAATCTTTGGATCATCCATCGGTGCCATGCCTACAAATGAGGAACATGTCTGCTCACTGTAGCCCCCGTTTTTAGCCTTATTTGCAGTACCTGTTTTACCCCCTATTCTATATCCGGATACTTGCGCATTTTTGCTTCCGCCTTCATCTACAACTGCTTCCATAATAAGGCACATTTCTTCTGCTGTTTGTTTTGAAATTACTTGCCTTACAACTTTTGTATCATATTTTTCAATTACATTACCATCATTATCAGTTAATTCTTTTACTAATCTTGGCTGCATTAGCTTTCCTTCGTTTCCCAAAGATGAAATAGCAGTTATTAGCTGTATAGGAGTAACTGCTATTCCTTGCCCGTAAGACATTGTAGCAAGGCCCACAGGACCTGCAGTCTCTTTCTTTTGCAATATGGCATAGCCTTCTCCTGGATAATCTATTCCTGTTCTTTCTGTAATGCCAAATAAATCTAAATACTCAAAGTATTTATCCATTCCTAATCTTTGTGCAAGCTGGATGAACACCGGATTGCAAGAATTCCCAACTGCTTGTGTTAAGGTTTCTTCACCATGAGGGTTATAATATCTCCAGCATTTCAGTATAGTTCCTGCAACATCATAATATCCAGTGCATACAAATTTGTCTGCCAGCGAGGTAACCCCTTCCTCTAGAGCCATTGCAGTTGTAAGCAATTTAAATGTTGATCCAGGTTCATAGACATCACTTATAAGAGGATTTCTCCACATTGAATTCCAATAATCTATTTTTTTATCATCCGGTAGGCTTTCCACATATTTTGCCTTTTCAGAATCTAACGGAACTCTTGGATCATTAGGGTCATATTCAGGGGTAGCTGCAAGAGCAAGAACATCCCCTGTTTTAGGATCCATAACAAGACATTCAACCATATCTGCCTCTGTATTTGCTTGAACTGTTTCTATAGCTTTTTCAACAATATGCTGTATTACTTCATCAATTGTAAGTACAACATTCAAACCATTTTCAGCTTTATAATATTTCTCAACACCATAAGTAAGACTGTTTCCTGTCAAATCTGCACTCTTTATCCATCTTCCCGGGAGTCCGCTTAAATAATTGTTATATTTTAATTCTATTCCTGCCAATCCCCTGTTATCATCTGTTACACTTCCAAGTAAATGAGATGCAAAAGCACCCATTGGATAATACCTTTTTACATCCTCTGCGATTTCAATGCCGCTAATATTAGCTTCTCTTATTTTATCTGTCTTATCCTTATCAACATACTTTGCCAATTTAACAAGTAATTTATTTTGAGTTACAACTGACCGAACTTCTTCTTCATCCATTTCTAAAATTCCAGATAGGGTTTTAACTGCATTGTTTATATTTTCATCAGCCTTTGATGAATCGCTACCTTTTATCAGGCTTGGTCTTACCCATATGGAATGAGTTACTGCACTTATGGCTAATTCTTTGCCGTTCCTATCTAAAATAGCACCTCTTTTGGCAGGTATAGGTACATCTCTCGTCTGCTGCTCAATTGCAAGCTTCGCATATTTTTCACTTGCTACAACTTGTATCCAGCCAACTCTAAATGCAAGTCCTGTACATAATAAACAAACCATAACAAATACAAAAATCATTCTTCTTTTATTTTTATTTGTAGATGCTAACATCCAAATTACCTCCCAGTTAAATTAAGCTATGCTCAAAAGCCAGATTACTCCCTTATCTCATAATTAAGTTATCTGGCTTATGTTTGCAATATGTAGTTTAAAATATTATATTTTACCAAAGCTAATTATATGCCTGTTGCTTAAGTGCTAATGAAAAATCATCTGCTGGCTTTTTGTTTCCATCCATAAAAACTAATTGGTCTTGAGTAGGATGAATCATTCCAATCCTTGAAATTGCTTTTTCCTCAATAGTTTTTATATTTGATGCACTTTGAATTTCAACATTTAAAGTTTCAATTTCTCCAGCTATTACCTCATTTTTATTTGTAAGATTATTGATATTGTACTTAACCTTTGCAGCATAAGCTGTACATAATATCAATCCCACACAAATAATTCCCACAAATAAAGTAAACATCAGTATAGCTATCTTATCTTTTGAAGTAATTATGGAATTTGATTTTTTCTTTGAACTTTTAACTTGCCTTTTTCGTTCCACCGCATCAACGCTGTAAGGTCGCCTTACTCTTTGATACTCATAATTTTTTTCTGCTAACATCATAACCTTTCTTCCCCTTTAATCTTTTTTATCACTCTTAATTTTGAGCTTCTTGCCCTGGGATTATCTTCAAGTTCCTCTTTTGAAGGAACTATCGGTTTGCCGCTTATTTTCTTAACATCAGCTACCTTACCACACATACATACCGGAAAATCCTTTGGACAAGTACAAGGATTTGCTCTATTATTAAAAATATTTTTAACTATTCTATCTTCCAACGAATGAAAGGTAATAATACAAAGGCGCCCTTCTTCATTTAATACATCAATTAATTCATCTACCGCTTTTTCTAATTGCCCAAGTTCATCATTAACTTCAATTCTTATAGCTTGAAAAGTTCTTTTTGCCGGATGAGGTCCTTCTCTTCTTGCAGATGCAGGTATTGCTGCTTTTATAATATTTACCAATTCTGTAGTTGTCTCTATTTGCTTTTTCTGTCGCTCTTTTACAATAAATTCAGCAATACGAGAAGCCCATCTTTCTTCCCCGTATTTTTTTATTATTTCTGTAAGTTCTTTTTGAGAATACTCATTTATAACTTGTTCTGCAGTTAAAATATCATCTGAATTCATTCTCATATCCAGCTTAGCTGTCTGCATATACGAAAATCCTCTTTCATGGTTGTCCAATTGAAAAGAAGATACTCCTAAATCTAAAACAATACCATCAACTTTACTCAAGCCAAGTTCTTTTAATATCTTTTTTATATTAGAATAATTACTTTGTACAAAAATTTTTTTACAATTAAAATTTTCTAACCTTTTGCTAGCTGCATTTATTGCATCTTTGTCTCTATCAATACCTATAAGAATACCGTCTTGGTTAAGCTTTTCACAGATTCCGGAGGCATGTCCACCCCCTCCTAATGTTCCATCAACATAGATTCCATCTGGATTTATATTTAAATTTTCTATTGTTTCATTAAATAGTACCGAAGTATGCTTAAACTCCATGCTGATTTCTCCTATATACCATATATTTCCATTTGTTCTGCAAATTCCGTTGGTTCAAGCTTTTCACCAGCTTCAGCATTTTCCCATTCTTCTTTGCTCCAAATTTCTACTTTATTTAATACTCCCAATGTTACAAGCTCTTTCTCAATATTTGCATATTTTTTCAAGCTCTGTGGAATTGTTATTCTTCCTTGTTTATCCAGTTCACATTCCACAGCACTGGCATAAAAATATCTTACAAATGCTCTAGCTTTTACATCTGAAACGGGTAATTTAGATAATTTTTCTTGAAATTTAACCCACTCTTCCATGGGATAAATATATAAGCAATTATCTAATCCTTTTGTTAAAACACATTTATAACCCAGTTCTTCTCTAAATTTTGAAGGCACAATAAGCCTGCTCTTTACATCTATTGAGTTTCTGTATTCGCCCATCAACATTAGAGACCCCTCCACCATTTCATCGTGATTTAAAACCACTATACTCCACTTCACTCCACTTTTCAACTACATCATAACAAAAAATGGGCCAAAAGGTCCATTTTTTGTTTTTTATCATAATTAATAATTTAATCAATATCAACCGTACACTTTATATAGTGTGTAATCGAAATTTTATTCCTATATATAGTCTACATGTAGTTATTGGAAATTCTATCCTATTTTTTATTTTTCTTGCTAAAATTCTACATATTTTTTCATTTTATTCTTTTTTCCCCTTTATAAGAATAACTCCTGCCCATATTATTAAAATAGCAACAATAATCTGAACAACAATATGATTTATTGTATAGATCATATTTAAAATTATATCAGGTAAATTTATTAATTTTATAATTGTTCCCATAAAAACATTATTCCATAAAGCAAATAAACCTATGAATACTAAAATTACTCCAATAATATATTTTTTACTTTTAATATATTCTAAATCTTTATCATTAGATAGAATATTAAAAAGATAATCATCTTCTTGAGAATAAAAGTCCTCATCATCTAAAAATGTTCTGTTTATACAATCAAAAAATGCATAAAACCAAATAACTGGTGTAAGTAATCCTATGGTTCCTATTTTTAATAATAAGGTAATAGCCCAAAAACCAAAAAATAACCCCATAAAAGAAACCCCAAGTTTCATGAATCCATTATACATGTGCCCTGCTCCCGGTACAAAAGCAAATATCATTGTCCAAAATTGATTTCTTTTTTTTATCATTTCTTTAATTCCTTTCACTTAATTTAAATGTTTTTTACCAAATAATATTAATTTATAATTTTCTTCAATTTATAATAATTTTTTAAACTAACAGGGACATTAAATTGATTCTGTCATATAATATACCATACTTCACAAACCTCTTTACATAGTAAATATAATTTTAAATTTACTATATTACAATAAAAAGAGAGGTTTATAATTATGAAAAGACATAGAGTTCCTGGATCCTGTCTGCCAAACCGCAGCGGGCGTTGCTTAAGCAATATTTGTGGAACTAGTATCGATTCTGATGATCTTAACTTTACAAATCCACAATCTAATTTAGTATATATGGATAAAGTTTTTTCTTATAATAACGATACTAGCTGTCCACTACTTTTTAATCTTAATACAGGTGGTCCTCATGCAAAATGTTTTGTAACAAAACTAGAAACAATGCCACAAAATTGTTGCTGTACTCCATGTGAGATAAATAGCAATTCTATATTTAACATTGAAAAATCATATGTATTAGTTGAATATTTTAACACCAGACCTCCTGGAAATATTGATGCATGCCAAGTAACTGTAGATGGCCACGCAGTTGATAATGTTGAATACTTTAATGGTCAATATGTAGCGTCAACTGCTAACTTACTACCTAATATTCAAAAAAATCGCTGCATGGAAGAAGGTCTACCAACAAAGACATTTTTCCTAGTCAATAATGCAGGACCTTGGGATTTAAGAGCAAAATATGTTTTAGAAGGTACAGTAAATACTGATGGAAATACATGCTGCTTCCGTATTGAAATAGCAAATGCTCCTACTTCAGGAAATACTTGTCTACCTGAAGGATGTTTATCAAGCTTCGCAATACCAGACTTAAGTATACCTTGTAGTATTAATGGCACCTCTCCAAATATATTATTCCAATTTGGTGCTAATATTAATATGGTGAATCCAAGATTAGTAGTAAGCTGCAGAAGAAGACCAAGACCTAATAATGATTGCGGAAATCCATGCTGTGATGACGGCTGTTTCGATTGCTGTCCTGATAACAACTATACAATTTCACTTATTACAGGTTTAGCTGTGGAGCCTACAATTCATACAGAGGTTACTCGTAAAACTTTATTCTGCGTAAACGCTTGCGAAGGTATGTTACCTTGCGACGGCACATTAGCAGCTGAAGAAGATGAAGTTTGTGAAGATGTACGAAAGCCAGATTGTTTCTGCGGCACAAATTCAAGTGTATCCCCTATAACATCATGCGGATGCGAAAACAACAATAATTTTGTTGAAAGTGACTTCCAATTTAACTGTTGCTGCAACCGAAATAATTCTAGCCGATGCAGTCAAAACTCCTGTGTCCAATCTCAATCAAATTCTAGATTTAATTGTTGTAATGGATGCAGTTGGTAATATTAATAATTAATTAAACTTAAAGAGGTGCCAAAATAATTTTCTACATAAAAGTAGAATTATTTTAAGGCACCTCATTAAAATAATAACTATATATTTATATTAATCCAAATTTCATTAGAGAATCTATATACATATTGTTTATAATATTACTTTTACAGGCTTATCTACCCTTATTGAATCTTCAGTATTTATACAATCATAAGCTAAAATATTAACACCATATTTTTGGGCTTCTCTCAAGGCTATACCAAATTCGGGATGAAGAACATCATTAGGTTTAAAGTTTGAAACTTCTTTCATTTGAATTATAAATATTACATAAGCCAAATAGCCTTTTTTAACTGCGCCGCAAAGTTCACGAATGTGTTTTACTCCTCTTTGGGTGGGTGCATCCGGAAATTTTGCACAACCATTTTCTTCTAATGTACAGCTTTTTATTTCAACATATGCTCTTATTTGCTCTTCCTCTTTAGAATTTCTATCTTTTCGTGCTCCTTCTATATAAAAATCAAATCTTGAATCTCCAAAGGTTTTCTCAGTTCGAATATTATAATAGCCTTTATCAAAATTAGGTAATATTATAGCACCGTTTTCAAAGGCCTCTCCGGCAACTTTATTTGTTATTTGGCTGTCCATATTAACAAGCAAAACTTTTTCTTTCCCATTTCTAACTATAATTTTTTCCACTGCAACAAGAGAAAAACGTGTTTTTCGGTTACGGAGATTATCTTTAAAATCTTCTAAATATACTGTGGCACCTTCTATTAGCAATTCTCTGCATCGTCCGGTATTTTTTACGTGAACTACGTGTACTTTTGTATCTATTAAAACTTTTGCAAGAAAACGGTTTGGTCTTGATATAAAAGTCCCTTTTACAATTTTATTATATTTCAAAATTAACCACCAATCTAAAAAAATTCAAGGAGCCTTTTGGCTCCTTTTATAAATTTATTATCTCTTAATAAAATACTCTTGATACCATACTAAAAAGATATAGACGGTATAAATTTTTCTTGCATTATTTGTAATACCATTATAATGATCTTCCAGTAATTTTAATAATTTATTTTTATTGAAAAACTCAGATACATAGTCCGCCATAAAAGCATCTTTAACGATATTATAGTACTTTTCCTGTTTAAACCATATTCTTATAGGTACCGGAAAACCGAGTTTATAACGCGTTGCCCATTCGTTCGGCAATTTTCTTGCTGCGGCTTTTCTAAATACATATTTTACGTCATGGTCATTTACCTTATAATCTCCCGGAATTTTACCTGCAAGTGCCATCACCTCTTTATCAAGAAATGGGACTCTTAATTCCAGAGAATGAGCCATACTCATTTTATCTGCTTTAAGTAAAATATCACTTGGCATCCAAAGATGCATATCTAAATACTGCTTTTTGATTAAATCTTCGCTATCCTTTACTTTATTATAAAAAGGTCTTGTAATACTTTTTACTGAAGGTCCACATTTATAATCATCCGCAAGAATATCTACAGCTTCTTCTTCAGGGAATACAAGTGCTTGACCTATAAAGCTTTCTTCAACCGGCGTTCCTCCCCTAATTAAAAAATCGGTAATTCTGTTTCTACCTGTTAACTCACCTGCTTTTCTTATTGATTTACGAAGTCCAGAAGGTAGCTTTCTGTATTTTCTCATTAACGAAGAAATATTATACCAATGATATCCTCCAAATAGTTCATCAGCTCCTTCGCCTGATAAAACAACAGTTACATATTCTGAAGCCATCTTAGCTAAAAAATACAGAGGTACCGCTGATGGATTAGAATGAGGTTCATCCATATGATACTGTATAGTACCTAGAACATCAAAACATTCATCAGGACTTATAACCTTTCTGTGATTTTTTATCCCTACAATCTCACTGAATTCTTTTGCATACATAGTTTCATCGAAGTCGGGATTTTCAAATCCAACTGAAAAACTGTGCTCAGGATTTTGAAGAGCCGCAATATAGCTTGAATCCACTCCTCCTGAAAGGAATGCTCCAACCTTTACATCACTTATCTGATGTACCTTTACAGATTCTACTACTTCTTTCTCAATGGCATCTACATAATATTCCAATGAATTTTCCTCTATTGTAAAATCTGCATCATAGAACATCTCTATATTAACTTGTCCATCTTTTACTTCCATGTAATGTCCCTGTGGAAGTTTATATACATTCTTAAAAAAGGTTTCTTCAGTTGCAGAATATTGAAATGTCAAATATGGCTTTAAGGCATTTTTATTTATTTCTTTTCTAAAGCTTGGATGTTTTAAAAATGATTTTATCTCACTTCCAAAAATAAAGGTACCATCATCGCCTTTGTAATAATATACTGGCTTAATGCCAAAAAAATCTCTTGCTGCAAAAAGACTTTTTTCCTTCACATTCCAAATAGCAAAGGCAAACATCCCTCTCAGTTTTTGTAATAGATTTTTCCCATATTCTTCATAACCATGCACTAAAACCTCAGTATCTGTATTACTCGTGAAAACATGACCTTTTTCTATTAAATCTTTTCTTATACTCTGAAAATTATAAATTTCTCCATTAAAAACAAGAGCAAGCGTTTTATCTTCATTATAAAACGGTTGTGTTCCTGCATCTGACAAGTCAATGATAGAAAGTCGCCTAAAGCCTAACGCCGCATCATTATCTGCATAAATCCCCTCACTATCAGGTCCTCTATGAACAATGGTTTCCAACATATTTTTCATAATATTTTCTTTTTCGTTCTTCTGTATTTTATCTATAAATCCGACAAACCCGCACAACTTAATATTCCTCCTATTTTATCTATTGATTATTTATAATATTTTAACTAGATATTAATTATATATTATTTTATATTATTTTAAAACCTTTAAAGAATAAAATACAAATTTTTTATAAAATATTAAATTATAAAATTCTTGAGGTTAATTATTACATTAATTTATGCTATCTTAATATAAACATTATAAAGACTTTACTTATCCTGCAAATTATAGGGATTTATAATTTATCTATGTTAAAAATCTACTTTACTATTCATATCTTAACGCTTCGATTGGATCTAGCTTTGCGGCTTTTCTTGCCGGATAGAGACCAAAAAACATACCTACAACAGCAGAGAACACTACTGCTATTATAATAACCATAGGATTAATAACAATAGAAATTTTAGCAAAACTCATTCCAATTGCAGCAATTCCTATTCCAAGGAAGGTTCCGATAAGTCCTCCAATTGCAGATATAATCATAGATTCAATTAAAAATTGCTGTAAAATATCTTTTGTTCTTGCTCCAAGAGACTTTCTGATACCTATTTCTCTTGTTCTTTCAGTAACAGATACAAGCATTATATTCATAATACCTATACCTCCTACTATTAGAGAAATAGCAGCTATAGCACCAATTGCCAGAGATAATGTTCCTAATATTTTATCCATAGTCCCTTGCTGCGATTGAAGGGTTTCAACTAAATATAAGTCATTTGGTTTATCTTTTATTCTTGACAAATAATCTGTCAACTTTTTACCAATAGTAGAAATATCTGCTTTATCGGTAGCATATAAATCAAGGTAACTTGTAGTTCTATCCACATTCTCCAATATAGTGTATGGAGAATATGCCGTATAGGAATCACCGCTCATCATACCTGAAAAAATGCTTTTTTCCACCTCATATACCCCAACAATAGTTAAATCTTTTGATTCATCAGAAATAGTCAAAGGAAGGGTCTTTCCAACAACATCCGTACTGTTAAAAAAGTACATAGCTGCATCTTTATCAATAACAATACGATTTTTTTCACCTTTAACATCTGACTCATTTATCATCCTTCCCTTTAATATAGTCATCTTTTTATATTTATTATAATCTGCTGCAACTCCTTGAATATCAAATTTACCATTAAGACGTGCAACCGTAACCTTAGAAGAATAACTTACAGAAGGTGCAATATAAGCTATTTCATTAGAAAACCTTTTTTTAAGTGCCTCAATATCTTCGGGAGAAATTAAATCTGAGTATTCAACAGAATCTTCAATTAATCTCCAATTTAAATATATATATAAATTATTCTTACCATAATTATCAAATTCTTTTCCTATTACAGCCTTTGCACTATCACCAATAGAAGTGATTGCTATAACTGAGCTGATTCCTATAATTATGCCAAGCATAGTTAAAAATGAACGCATTTTATTTGTTTTTATAGCGTTTAAAGCCAACTTCAAATTCTCTAAAAAAAGCATAATTAGGCCTCCCTTTCTTTAGAGCAGTAAGCTCTTCCATTTTCTGTCATCTCATCACTTTTTATTTGCCCGTCCTTAAAAGTAATAATACGATCAGTAAACTCAGCAATATCAGGCTCATGAGTAACAATAATAACAGTATTCCCCATTTCTCTATTTAATTTTGTAAAAATTTCCATAATTTCAACAGAGGATTTAGAATCTAAATTTCCTGTAGGTTCATCTGCTAAAATAATAGGAGGCTTATTTGCTAATGCTCTTGCAATAGCAACCCTTTGTTTCTGGCCTCCTGATAATTCATTTGGCATATGACCCCATCTCGATTCTAAACCAACGCTTTTCAAAAGTTCTAAAGCTCTGAGCCTTCTTTCTTCTGCACCTATCTTACCGTATACCATAGGCAGTTCAACATTTTTTAAAGCACTTGTTCTTGAGATCAAGTTAAAAGATTGAAATACAAACCCAATCTTTTTATTTCTTACAAGGGAAAGTTCATCGTCATCTTTTTCTCTTACATCAATACCTTCAAGATAATAGTGTCCCAAGGTAGGGCGGTCTAGACATCCCAAAATATTCATAAATGTAGATTTACCAGAACCCGATGTGCCCATTATAGCAATAAATTCTCCTTGGTCTACTGTAATATTTATCCCTTTTAATGCTTCAACCTGAATATCGCCGTTTCTATATACTTTTTTTAAATTTTCAACTTTAATAATCTCTTTTCCGTTTAAATCTTTCATCCCAGCACCTCTCTATTCCTGAGGCATTGAAGTTACTTCCATGCCATCTGTCATGTCAAGAGTAGGACCAAGTACAACCTTATTTCCCTCTTTCAACTCACCGGAAGTTACTTCTACGTTAAAATCTCCTTCCGTTCCAAGTTCAACCAATACCTTTTTTAACTTATTATTTTTAACGACCATTACAGAATTTTTCCCCGTATTTGGATCAGTTAATATTGCATCAATAGGCACTGTAAGTACATCTGTCTTCTTTTCAATTGAAATATCAGCTTTAGCTGAAACACCTGCAAATAAATCTTGATTTCCTTTATTTACATCAATGGTTACAGGAATTACCATTTCTTTAGATCCACTTTCTTTAGTTTCACCGGTAGGCGATATCTTTGATACAACACCGCTGACGTTATTTGGGCCAAGCACCTCAGCACTTATTGTAACAGGCTGATTAAGCTTTATCTTATTAATGTCATATTCACTTATTTTTACTTTCATTTGTAAATGATCTAAATCTTCTATAACAAACATTGGCTCATCATTTGGAGTATCATTTGCAGCTCTTCCCTTTGAAGTATTCACTCTTGTAACTGTACCATTTATAGGACTTTTTATTTGCGTCTGAGCTAATTCGTCAAAAGAATCCACTGTAATTTTATCATTTTCGTAAGTTGTTCTTGCACTTATTAAGTCTTCTTCTGAAATGGCACCTTGAGAATATAAAGTTTGTGAAGCATCATATTTAAACTTAGATTGTTCAAGATTCTTTCGTGCTTTATTGTAATCAGCTTCAACTGACTCACTATCCAAAACCGCAAGAACTTGCTCTTTGCTCACCTTATCACCTTCAGATACCAATATAGATTCCACTTCATAATTTAAAGAAGTAGAAATATTAGCTGTTTCAGCCCCTTCAATTATACCTTTTATACTTACAACTTGTTCAACATCCATTTTTTCAGCACTGCCCGTTGTAACATTAATTCCTTGTACTTCATGTGGCATTAAAACCTTGTATGCTGCAAATCCTATAATTAATAAGACTATAATTACAATAATAACCTTTTTTTTCTTAGATTTTTTTATTTTAGGCATTTTATCTTCTTTATTCTTTTTTTTTAAAAACTTTTTTTTAGGTTTATCTGAATATGTATTTATTTCTTCGGCTTCTATTTCTTTAGTTTTTATTTCTTCTTTTTTTTCTTCTTCATGCTCTATATTTTTCTCTAACATAATACCTCCTATTGATTAGATCCCCTAAGTTTTTACATTTAAATATAAACTCAACATAAACTATAACGAATTATATCATACTTGCTGTTAATATTTTCTTAATTTTTTATTAACTTTTATTTTCTAATCATTTTCGTTATTTTTATACAATTTTTGGATAAAATATAAGTTATACTGTGCATTTAATAAATTTTATTGTATAATATATAGACTTATAAATAGTTTTCATTTAATAATTATAAGGAGGATTTTATGGGAACACCAAATCCAATCGCTTTTACAATCTTTGGTATGGATATTATGTGGTATGGAATTATCATTGCTGCTGCAATGATTTTATCTGTAATAATTATTTCTGTTCGTGCACCAAAACACGATTTTACTGCTGACAAAATCCTGGATTTTGTATTAATCTGTATTCCTGCAGGAGTGATAGGAGCAAGACTATACTATGTTATTTTTAAATGGGATTATTATGCGTGGGATATTGGAAAAATAATTAACATACGAGCTGGCGGCCTGGCCATACACGGAGGTCTTATTGTAGGCTTTATAACTGCAGCTGTTTTATGTATAGTTTGGAATTATCGTCCTCTTAATTTATTAGATTTAACAGTTCCTGTGGTAGCACTTGCTCAATCTATTGGACGCTGGGGCAATTATTTTAACACTGAAGCTCATGGTGGCCCTACTAATCTGCCTTGGGGTATTATGGTAGATGGGCAAAAGGTTCATCCTACTTTCTTATATGAATCAATTTGGTGCTTTCTATTATTTTTAATATTAATTTTTGTAGATAATCGCAGGCAGTTTGAAGGTCAAACATTTTTACTTTACGGTATTTTATACTCAATCGAAAGATTTTTTGTAGAAGGCTTAAGAACTGATAGTCTAATGCTGGGCACTATATTTAAACAAGCTCAGGTATTAAGCTTAATTATTTTAATCGTATTTATCATTGCCTACATCTATTTATGGCGAAAATCAAAATACAAAGGACGAATTTTTTATTAATAAATACAAATGAAAAATAGAATATAACTAGCAAAAGGAGAAAAAAATGAAATTAGGTATAGTAGGTCTTCCAAACGTTGGAAAGAGTACACTTTTTAATGCAATAACAAAAGCAGGAGCAGAAGCAGCAAATTATCCGTTTTGTACTATTGAACCAAATGTAGGTGTAGTAACTGTCCCCGATGAAAGATTAAAAGTTCTTACTGATATGTACAAGGCAAAAAAAACAATCTATACTACTATTGAATTTTATGATATAGCTGGTCTTGTAAAAGGTGCTTCAAAAGGTGAAGGGCTCGGCAATAAATTTTTAGGACATATAAGAGAAGTAGAAGCCATAGTTCATGTTGTTCGTTGTTTTGATGATCCTAACGTTGTACATGTGGACGGGAAAATAAATCCACTTTCTGATATAGAAACAATAAATATGGAACTTATCTTTTCAGATATGGAAATTATAGAAAGAAGACTTCAAAAAACAAAGAAAAATTTAAAAGGTGACAAAAGCCTCCAGTCAGAAATTGATATTTTAGAAAAAGTGAAAGTTAGATTAGAGGAAGGATTATCAGCCAGAACACTTGATTTATCAAAGGAAGAACATGACTTTATAAAATCCCTTGACTTACTTTCATATAAGCCTGTAATATATGCAGCAAATGTTTCAGAAGATGAAGTAGCTTCTTCTGAAGAAAATGATTATGTAAAAAAAGTTCGAGAATTTGCAGATACAGAGAATTCTGATGTAGTTGTAATTTGTGCAAAAGTAGAAGCTGAGATTTCAGAGCTTGAAGAAGAAGAAAAATTAATGTTTTTCGAAGAGCTGGGAATAAATGAATCCGGATTAGACAAATTAATTAAAGCATCGTATCATTTACTTAATCTAATATCATTTTTAACTGCAGGTGAACCGGAAGTTCGTGCATGGACTATAAAAAATGGTTCTAAAGCACCACAAGCTGCAGGAAAAATACATACCGATTTTGAAAAAGGATTTATACGTGCAGAAACCATTGCATATGATAAATTAATAGAATGTGGTGGTAACTTAGCAACAGCCAAAGAAAAAGGACTGGTTCGCTCCGAAGGAAAAGATTATATAGTAAAAGACGGAGATGTTATTCACTTCCTGTTCAATGTATAGTATTTTTATTAAAATTCAAAACCCCTTGGAATTGCAAGATGACGGTATATTCCAAGGGGTTTATCGTTTTTTGATTTACTTAAATTTACTTATCGTTTCTTTAAAAAACTTAAATTTTCTTTTTTTACTGCACCATTACTGCACCGATATTATATTATGTGTCTAAATTATCTAACGAATAAAGTAATTTTTATGAAAACAATATTTGCATTTATAAATCTTGTTCAAATTGTATAACAATACCGGATATATTGAATATATAATCCCAAAATTTATCAAGACTTGAGTTGTCATATTTCAATAGTTTTAAAAAGGCTTTTGAAAATACTTTAAGAATACAAAATCCAATAATAGTTCCTATAAAATTACATATAATATCATCTATATCTATAAACCTAAAAGTAAAACCTTTCGAAATAGTTATTGCAATTATAAATTGTAAAGATTCAATTATCAATCCTGAAAAAATAGCTGCAATTATTATCTTTTTCCAATTATTTATTTTTGAAACAAAAGGCAACCCAAATCCGAGAGGCATCATCATTAAAATATTATAAAGGGATTCTTTATTTAATATACTATCAAATGGAATTAAATTTATGCTTTCGAATAAATTAGCCTCATACCAATCTGAAAAGATTGGAAAAGGAAACAATGTTAATTTTGCAACGTTAAGAATATATAAAAACATAATAAAGCAAAATAATATATAAATATTTTCTCTTTTTAGCTTCAACTTAAAAATTAATGCAATAATAATAAAAATAATAAACCCAATAATAACTGTTAATATGTCAAAATCAACTAACATTTTTATCCTCCATATAAATACTCCTTAATTTAATAAATTAAGATTTTTAATTATCATTAAATTGTAATCCTATTTTATGTATTACTTGTTTCCATAATTTCAGCCTGAGCTTTTTTAATATCACATAAACGTAAATTGTTCATATTCCCCATTACTTCTTCTATTCTTATTCTGTTTTCCTCCGATAAATTTTTCATAATAACTTGAAATGTCTGCCATTTGGCTGATTTTAAAGCTATCGCTAATGTATCTATTTCTATTTCTCTTAATAAATCCTGAAGAACTTTTTCAGGAAAAACAGATAATTCATCAAAATCCGAAAAAGCAGAAACCTTTATCCTCCTTATCTTGTCTTTTTCGATTTCCATACTCTTATTCTGAATTTTTTTAATTTCATTGTAGAAATAATCTTGAAAATCATCACCAAACCATGCTGAAAGTTTTAAAATCAAATTAATATTAGATTGATTTTCAAGTATCTTTATTACCCCATCTGCAATTACAATCATTTTCAAAAAATACTCACCATTGACATTTATTGAAAGAATATATTTTTCTGTATATTCTTTTATATCTTGTGTCTTCCAACCTTGAATGATTCTGTAAAGACAATTTTTAAGAAATATATCAGTCTCATTATATATAAGTTCTTCTAAGCATAGGAAACCATTTTTACGTGCATGCTCAGCATAATATAAAATTTTCTTAAAAACTTCTAATGCCTGTTCCTTTTGTTCAATTCCATAAGGTAGCCTATTAGAAATATACTCATAATCAAGCAAAATAAATTCCTCCTTTTTATTACAGCACTCTATCTTTTCTCTTTATTTTCCTGCACTTTAATATTCTCTTCATTAGACAACATGATCAAAAAAAAACAATATGAAAAAGCAGGCGAAAAATTGCCATAAGCTTACTAAAATCCCATGATTCACTCAAAGGTGTTGATTTTCAAAATGATAATTACAATAACTATAGAAATGCTTATCATAATTAATAACCTAAGAACATTAGAATTTCATCAATAAAATTCTTGATTGTACTATAATTTATCCTCCAATGTTATCAAAAGTTTTTATTACAAGGCTTAATAAGGGTTCCTTTAGAATCTATATATCCATATTTGCCTCCATGCACTTCTAATCCCCTTAAAAGCCAATCATGCCCTTTTGGTATACTTACTACGCAGCCCATAATAACCATAGCCTTCCCCTTTTGAAAAGGCATAGCAAAATCCCATACAGGTTTAATAACTACATCGCCTGTTCTTAAGTGAGCAAAACCCCATTTTCCTTCCACAGAAAATTGTATCAAACCGTTATCACAGTCACTAGGAGGGCCCGGATATTCCTCCCAAAGAGATGTGGTTAATTTATTGGTTTCATCAACAGCATATACTTTTACTCCATCAGTTTTACCCTTCATACATAGCATTGCTTCAGAATTACATATCAAACAGTCTTTCATATCAAATACTCCTTTTAAATGTTGCAAGTGAATAAGCTTCATAAGGGAAATTACAGTAATAATTCCCTGCAATATGTTCTTCAAATTCATCCTTATTTCTTTGGTATATAATCATATATCCTATTTTTCTAAGTATTGCAAAATCTCTTTGCATAGTACGAGATGATAAATTCGAATATTTATTCTTATACCATATAGCAGGGTCATCATGCATGTCTGCTTCCCTCATAATTGTCGTAAGCCTTATTAATTTTTCAAGGTACACTTTATGCGGTTTATATTCAGGATACTTGGGGTTGGGATCGTTACATACAGCATTTTCACCGTTAATTGGAATAAATGCATCTAATCTTTTTGAATAACGTATATGGATTATATCACCTTGCTTTAAGAGAGAAATATCTCTTAGTATTGTTTTTTTACTGTAGGGCAATAAATCAATAATTTCTTTTAGAGAAATTTCTCTGCAATATCTAAAAAGATGAAAAATAGAAAGTATTCTTTCTGTCTTTGATATTTCTTTTTTCCTCAAATTTTTCCTCTCCTTTACTTTACAGACCCAGTATATCATACCTATTTTTTTAATAAAAGACATACTATTTGTCAGCTAATTATACTAACATTTTTGTATCTAATTTTTCAGAGATTAAAAATGGACTAAATGCTGACATTTAAATAGCTGTCAATATTTAATCCATTTCTTTATTAAATAACAATATTTCTCTTTAATAATAATTATTATTTCTCTTTGACCTTAACAATATTGCCATTAATCTCAATTGCTTTTATATCTTTTATGAGTTTATCGTTTATATACTGCTTTTGCCACGCATTTTCCTTATCTTTTGGAATAATCCCATATAGCCCCTTATAATATACTCCCTTATAATGAGTCAGACTTGATATTTGTTCAAATTCTTTCTTACTTCCATCTTTCATTACAGCTTTTACCAAGATATCTTCTTCCGGAATTGTCCTATTATCTTTATCTTTTTTTTGTTCCATCCATTCTCCTTGTAATGTAATCCCTAAAGTAGAAGCACTTATCCTTGTTATCTTAAGTTTACCGGCTTCAATATTAATAGTAAAATCTGTATCTGCACTCTTCCATGACTCTTCTTTTTTAAACGTATAAGTAAAATTCCATCTTCCATCAGATATAATCTTTGGCAGCTCATATTTTACTGTAGGAACTAAGTACGGTAAATCTTCTTCTGTAATATCTTCAAAATATGCCACTGCGAAGGTTCGCTCTGATGACGGAGTATTACTCTCACTGTAATGATTTGATCTGTAAATTTTACCGGTACGACTATCTTTTAATTCTGAAACATATACCGTATTACGAACAAATGCACTTATTGCTGAGTCTATTGAATTATTTCCACCCTCACTTGATTCGATATACGTAGCAATACCAAGTTCACCATTAATAAATCCAATTCCTGCAAATTTTAGATTCGGATATTTTTCTGACAGAGGCATTTTTACATTCCCAGCCAATGAACTTTGAGATTGAGCTTGCTTTTCAAATGAGCCATCAAATGAATCCTCTGTTAATGTATCTGAATCACCTGTTTCTATTCTAATAGGATGTACCGCAAACCGCTTCGCTAAGTCTATATCTAAAATTTTTTTCTGTATTTGATTATAAAAAACACATCCTGCATCTATATTTAATGTTTTTCCTAATATTGACTGAAATGATGATATATTATAACAATATGCAAGTTTATGATTATTATCCAGCATTTTAATCATAACATCATTCATTGCCTGCTGCCCCTTAAATGATGAATTAAGATTAAATTCCAAACCAGCCACATCAGTACTTTCAGGAAAAGGTTCCCCGTTCTCTCTTTCAAAATATACAATTACATTTGCATCTTCTTCCCCTGCGATAACCTCAGCAAGTGTCATTTTCACACCATCAGAAACCTGACTATCCAATACTCTGTCAAGTCTATCTTCTGGTACCGCTGAATTTTTACCAAAAAAGTCTTCCAAGTACCACTGATGAATTGCAAAAACCGTTCCACTTAAACATAATACTAAAATTGCTGCAACTGCAACTTGTATTCTTTTCCTCTTAAATTTATACCATGATTTCCGTTTTGGTGCTTCAGAAATTTTCTTTTGTGTAATAGAAAAAATCCTTTCCATATTTGCACCCCTTGATAAGTCATAAATTTCTTTTTCCGCTAATTCCACCTCTTCAATCATTTCAAGATTTATATTTTCCATAAGATCCACTATTTTACGTTCCATTCTCTTATCCCCCTTGTTTCTATATCAGTCTGAAGCCGTTGTCTGACTCTAGCAAGCTTAGAGCTCACAGTCTTTTCATTCATTTGCTTTTCTCTTGCAATATCCCTTACCTTCTCCAAATAAAAATAACGTCTTAGGAAAATTTCCTTTTCCACTGCATCCAGATTATTAATTATTTCCCATAATGCCGACGCTGCCTCCTTTTCCATAAAACGGTCTTCTGCTGACGGATAAAAAATAATTTCCTCATCCAAATGGTCACTTAATTTTCTATTCTTATCTCTTATAGCATTAAGTGTGCGGTTCCTGGAAATAACACCAATCAAATTTTTTAATTTTCCATGTGATAAACATAGTTCCGGTCCTTTCTTCCATACATTTGTAAAAACATCTGAAGTAATTTCTTCAATATCCTGTTCATTTAAGATTCCGTACGATACCTTTGAGATTACAGCAACCACATATTTACCATATTTTTCAAAGAGCTCCTTAAGTGCATCTTGATCTTTACGGCAAATCCCATCTAAAATTATTTTGTCTTCCATTACAACACCTTTCTCATCCTAAAAAATCCCCTTCTATATATAAATAACACCGTACATTATTATAATCCTGCAATATTTTAAAAAAATGTTTATTCTATCAATAGTAAAAACTATGGAAATAATATCCTTTACTTTAAATAATTTTTTAATAATAAATTAAAAATAAAATATTAATAGTGATTTTAAAAAAATTTTTATTTAATAGAAATTATAAATTTGATATTATTTTTTTTGAATATTTTTATTTTATAATGTCAACACTTTTGTTATAGGATAATTTTACTAGTTTAGCAGATTATTTAATAGATTAGAATTATTAAATATGCTAATATAAATTATATATTAACGTATTTATAATTGATTAATTTAAATGATAGGAGCATATAATGAAAAATCTAAATCAATATTTTGATCACACAATGCTGAAAGCTGAAGCAACAGAAAATGATATAAAAAAAATTTGTAATGAGGCTAAAGAGTATGAATTTTATGCAGTCTGTGTAAATTCATCTTATGTCGAAACAGCAAAGAAGGAATTAAAGGGGACTAAAATAAAAGTTGCATGCGTTGTGGGATTTCCTCTTGGTGCTTGTACTACTGAAGTTAAGGGCTTTGAAACTAATTGGGCTTGTAAAAATGGTGCAAATGAAATTGATATGGTAATAAATCTAGGTGCATTTAAAGATAAACGTTACGATTACGTTTTAAAAGATATAAAAGAAGTAGTTGAAGTTGCAGAAGAATATAATGCTATCGTTAAAGTAATTTTAGAAACTTGTTTATTATCAGATGATGAAATTATCAAAGCATGTGAAATTTCAAAAGAAGCAGGTGCTGCGTTTGTAAAAACTTCTACAGGCTTTAATTCTTCAGGAGCAACTGCTGACCATATAAAATTAATGAAAGATACAGTAGGAAATGAAATGCAAGTAAAAGCTTCCGGTGGAATTCGTACTCTTGAAAAAGCATTGGAAATGATAAATGCAGGTGCTGACAGAATTGGCAGCAGCTCCTCAGTATTTATTATAAATGAAAACAAAAACTTGTAATTTTAATTATATATTAGCAATATAGCTTTTTATAAAACCGAAAAATATCATATAACAATTATATAACAATATTTCCTCCTTTTTATAATATTAGTACCATGATAAACCTTTATAATGATTCTATCATTTAAAAGGATATCATGGTACTTTTTTTATACTTTATTAATTTAAAAGTTTTCAATTGACTTTAATTAAACTATATCTGCTCCTTTTGGAAGTGCCACCGTACCTGTTCGAGCAACTTCTTGAATATTATATCGTGAGAGTAATTCAATTAAAAGATCAATTTTATCAGGTCTGTCGCACATTTCAACTGTCAAAGTAGAATGCGAAATATCTACAATTTTAGCATCCATAACTTTAGCAATATCAATTATTTGACTTCTCTGCTCTTCAGTTACTTGAACTTTGACCAAAATGAGTTCCCTTCTAGTTATCTCACCTTGATTTAATTTTCTTACCTTTATAACATCTATTTGTTTATTAAGATGTTTTGTAACTTGTTCTGCAACATAATCATCCCCTTGAACGACTAACGTAATTCTGGAGATATCTTTATCTTCAGTGGTTCCTACCGCTAAACTGTCTATATTAAAACCACGTCTAGCAAATAATCCTGCCATTCTTGACAAAACACCAGCTTTATTTTCCACTAATACTGAAATGGTATGTTTCATATGCATTACCTCTTCATCGCTACCACGCCTGTTTTTACAAGCTCTATTATTCCATAAGGCTTAAAGATTTCAATCATCTGACTGATCTTACCTTCAGTTTCTAACGCTTCTAAAATTAAACTTTCCGTATTCATTTCAATCACTCTTGCATTGCATGCATTTGCAACTGTTATAATTCCTACTCTATTATCGATATCTGCCTTCACTTTCATAAACAGCAATACTTTGCTAACCATATTTTCAGCCTGAATATCATCAATAGAAATAACATCTTCTAACTTTTCCAGCTGATTTATAACTTGCGCGATTACAATATCATCACCTCTGACTACAACAGTAAGCCTTGAAAAACGTTCATCATGTGTAGAACTTCCAATAAATGAATCAATATTATAACCTCTACGCCTAAACAACCCCGAAACTCTGCTGATCACACCTGGCTCATTTTTAACAAGTGCGGATAATACATGTCTCATAGATATGCCTCCTTATATCTAAATTGATGGTTCATCTTCATCTACAATACATTCCAATAAAAATGTACCTTTATGATTAATCATCTCAGAAATAGCTGCTTCAGCATCATCCATAGAAGTCACTCTTCTGCCCGGAATACCATATGCACTTGCAATAGCAACTGCATCAGGGCTGCCTGACAAATCTACTGCTGTATAATTACACTTATAACTCTTTTTTTGTATTTCTCGAACTAACCCAAGCTGTTCATTTCTCATTACTACAATTTTTATATCAACATCATGCTGGCAAATCGTTCCAAGTTCCATCATCTGCATTTGAAAAGCACCATCTCCACAAACAGCAACTACACTCTTTGTTGAATCAGCAATTTTTGCTCCTATTGCACAAGGAATAGAATAACCCATAGTACCCATTCCTCCGGATGTTAAAAATCTTCCTGTCCTTATATCACAATTAGCAGCTGACCAAATTTGATTTTGTCCTACATCGGCACAATAAATATGATCATCAGGAAGAGCCTTTGAAAGCATATTTACGAAAGCTTTGGGATTAATTCCAAACTTTCTAGGATCATAATCCAATTTGACTTTATTCTTACACTCTTGTAGCATTGAAACCCATTCTTCGTTTGTTCTCTTTGGTGTGCATGATAAAATCTGTTCTATTACCATCTTTGCATCTCCTACAACGGGAACAAAAGTATCCATGTTTTTGCCAATCTCCGCGGGGTCAATATCAACATGTATTATTTTAGTTGTCTTTCCTACTTGTTTTGGAAGAAGCACTGCCCTGTCTGAAACACGAGCCCCGATTAATACAACTACATCTGCCTCTGAAATAGCTTGATTTGCACATGATTTGCCATGCATTCCAAGCATGCCCATATATAAAGGATGAGACGTAGGTATTGCCCCAAGTCCCATCATTGTACATACAACAGGAAGATTTAAAGTTTCAATAAATATTTTGGCCTGCTCCTGAGCTTCCGCGGCAAAAATTCCACCGCCTAAACAAACCAATGGTTTTTCTGCATTATTTAAAGCCCTCATAACACGTTTAATCTGACCAGCATGCCCCTTTATTGTAGGCTTATATCCTTTTATATCAATTTTATTCGGATAAGAATAATCTATTTTTTGATTTTGAATATTGACAGGAATGTCAATCAATACCGGTCCCGGTCTGCCTGTGGATGCAATATGAAATGCTTCTTTTATTATTCTAGGTAAATCTGCTGCATTTTTTACTAAATAACTGTATTTTGTAAAAGGCTCTGAAGCACCTGTCATATCTGCTTCTTGAAATACATCTCTGCCTAATAAATCACTTGAAACTTGCCCCGTAATAGCTATCATTGGAATACTATCCATATATGCTGTACCAAGAGCAGTTATCAAATTCATAGCACCCGGTCCCGATGTTGTCATACAAACTCCGGGTCTTCCCTTAATCCTAGCATAGCCACTTGCTTCATGCCCTGCATGCTGTTCATGTCTAACCAAAACATGCTTTATCTTTTTAGAATTGTTAAGCTTGTCATAAAAAGGAGCAATAGTCGCTCCAGGGTAGCCGAATATAACCTCTACCCCTTCATTCTCTAAGCTTTTTACAATTGCTTCTGCTCCTGTAATCATTTTTTTATACCTCTACTACCCAATTATATTTATCTTCTTCTTTTCCTAGCTGAATACCTGAAAGAACATCATATAGTTTTTGAGAAAGTTCTCCTATCTTTCCTTCATGTATTGTAATCTTTCTGTCTTTCCAACAAAGTTCACCAACGGGTGAAATAACTGCTGCTGTTCCTGTAGCAAAAACTTCAGATATTTTTCCTTCATCATAAGCTTTATAAACATCATCTATTGTAATTCTTCGTTCAGATACTTTTAGACCCCAATCTTTTAACAAGTGAATAACAGAATCTCTTGTAATTCCTGGAAGAATAGTCCCTTCGATAGGTGCTGTAATTACCTCATTATCAATAACAAAGAAAGCATTTGAAGTTCCTATTTCTTCCACATACTTTCGTTCTACACCATCAAGCCATAAAACCTGAGAATATCCTAGTTCATGAGCTTTTTCCTGAGACTTTAGACCTGCTGCATAATTTCCGCCAATCTTTGCAAATCCAGTACCACCTTGTGTTGCTCTTACATATTCATCTTCCACGAAAATTTTTGTAGGCGCAAGACCTTCTTTATAATAAGGTCCTACAGGAGAAAGAATAATCATAAATAAATACTCTTTAGAAGCTCTAACTCCTAAAAATGGCTCATTTGCAATTATAAACGGTCTTATGTAAAGAGATGTTCCTGGTTTTTCAGGTATCCAGCCTTGATCTACTTTTACAACAGCCTTTATAGCTTCTACATAAAGCTCAGGATCTATAGTTGGAATACACATTCTTATATTTGTATTATTTGTTCTCTCTGCATTTTTATCAGGTCTGAACAGCTGAATCTTGCCATCAGCTGTCTTATATGCTTTCAAACCTTCAAACATTTCCTGCGCATAATGAAATACTGAAGCTGCCGGATCCATTGGAATAGGAGCATATGGTACGATTCTTCCATCGTGCCAGCCTTTTCCTTCTGTATAATTCATAATGAACATATGATCTGTAAAGACATTTCCAAATTCTAATGTATCTGGATCTGGTTTTACTTTTTTATTTGTTGTTTTAGTTATTGGAAAATTGTACTTCATTTTTATCACCTTACCTTTTCTTTTTTATCCTTGATATTCTTCAATAAGCTTGAGTCTCATCTCATATAGCTCTTTAGATAAATCTACATAATATTCATGAGGATTTTCAAATCTTAAAACTTCTTCCCAAAGAGTTTCAATCTGCTCTTTACAATAATTTTTTATTTCATTTATATTAGGATTTTTATATATACATACTCCTTTATCAAATATCTGTACCCTTAAATTCTTAGCATAAAAATTTGACATAGTCTTTCTTTTCCAAGGAGTATTTGGATTAAAAATTTCATAATCACTGCCTTGTGGGATTTCCTCATGATTTAAAGTTATTACATCCGCTTCTGCTTTATTCGTATTTTTATCATATAAACGATACACCGATTTAAAACCGGGATTTGTAATTTTCTCAACATTTTCACTTATTTTCATTTTAGGTATAATAACATTGTCTTTATCAATTCCTGCAAGCTTATATACTCCTCCAAATACAGGCTCCGACTTAGAAGTTATTAATCTTTCTCCAACACCAAAAGAATCGATGCATGCTCCTTGATTAATAACATCTCTAATTAAGTATTCATCCAAAGAATTTGAGACTACTATACTACATTCCGTAAGTCCTGCTTCGTCCAGCATTGCTCTTGCTCTTTTAGTCAGATAAGTAACATCTCCACTGTCAAGTCTTATCCCCATCTTTTTAGGTTTCATTTCCTTAAAAACCTTAATTGCAGCTGGAATTCCTAATTTAATAACATTATAAGTATCAACAAGTAATATACAATTATCAGGATAATACTTTGCAAAAGTTTTAAATGCTTCATATTCATTATCAAACATCTGAACCCAACTGTGAGCCATAGTCCCTAACGCCGGAACACCATAATCTCTTTCTGTAATAGTACATGCCGTACCAATACATCCACCAATATATGCAGCTCTTGCACCATCGATTGCCGCTGAAGCACCATGAGCTCTTCTTGTCCCGAACTCCATTACCGGTCTTCCTTTTGCAGCTCTGACTATTCTATTGGCCTTAGTTGCAATCAAACTTTGATGATTAATTACAAGTAGCATTATAGTTTCAATAAATTGTGCCTGAATTACAGGACCTCTTACAGAAATTATAGGTTCACCAGGAAAAACCGGAGTTCCTTCAGGTATAGCCCATACATCGCACTCAAATTTAAAATTCCTTAAATATTCTAAAAACGGTTCACTAAATCCACCTTTTTCCCTAAGAAATTCTATATCTTCATCTTGAAATTTCAAATTATCCAAAAAGTTAATTAACTGCTCCAAACCTGCAACAATAGCAAATCCTCCTCCATCAGGAATTTTTCTGAAAAACATATCAAAGTAAGCAATATTATTACCTATCCCTGTTTCAAAATAACCGTTAGCCATCGTTAGTTCATAAAAATCTGTAAGCATTGTCATATTAATTTTTTTAATCATTGGATTTGTTCCTCCGCTCGTCCTTCATCATTGGATTTTAATACTACTTTGTCTTGATTAGATATTTCTTCTATTTTCCCTTTTTCCTTTATTACAATATATCCTGCGGCAATTACAATTATCCCTCCTATAATCTGCAAATTTGAAATGGTTTCTTTTAAAATAATCCATCCGAAAAATGTTGCTGTTATAGGCAAGAAATTCGAAAATAATGCTGTCGTTGTAGGTCCCAACTCATGTAATGATTTTACTTGTATTGTACATCCAAGACCTGCACTAAATATTCCTAAATAAAATATTCCGCCAATGACTGCCGGATTGTATATACTTAAAGGCGGTAAATGCGTTAATGAATATGGCGCTAATATTAACAGCGTACACAATAACTGCATAAATGTCAGAGAAATACTTTCATATTCTTCATGCATTGAAGCTGTAATAAAATTATAGGCATTCCATGTAAAAACTGCCCCAAAAGCTAAAAGATATCCTATAATTCTGCCTTGGAATAAAACTTTGTAATCTACTCCGATAACCATCGCTACACCGAAAACACATAGAAGTATGGCAAATATCATAAGCTTTGAAGATTTTCTATTATAAACAATTTTCTCTATTATCATTGAAACAGCCGGTACAAATGCAAGTATAATTGTTATAAGTGATACAGGTAAATAATACAAAGAATAATATTCGAATCCAAAGTACCCTATTTCACCAAATACAGAACATGCAATGAGTATAGGTATATCTTTTTTCCTGATGAAAATTTTATCACCAGTTTTTAATTTCATAATAAAAACAACAATTATTCCTATAAAATATTTTATGAATAGTAATTCTATAGGTTTCATAATTGCCAATGCTTGTTTTGCAAAGATATATTCCAATCCCCAAGAGACAACAAGAAAGCACATTAAAGCATATGCTATTTTCTTTTGAATATCCAAAATTAATCACCAACTTTGTTATGAAACTATTAAATTTAAATATAATTATATTGTTTAAGTATATAATATGTCATTATATCAGACAATTTAGCTGTTTAAAACCTTTTTTAAAAATTCTCCAGTATAAGACTTCATATTTTTTGCAATTTCTTCAGGTGTACCTATTCCAACAATTTCACCGCCTCGATTTCCGCCATCCGGCCCCAAATCAATCAAGTAATCTGCTGTTTTAATTACATCTAAATTATGTTCAATTACTACTACAGTATTTCCTGCATCAACCAGTCTGTTTAATACTTGAATAAGTTTATCTACATCTGCAAAATGAAGTCCCGTTGTAGGCTCATCCAAAATGTACATAGTTTTACCTGTACTTCTCTTTGAAAGTTCTGAAGCAAGCTTAATTCTCTGCGCTTCTCCCCCTGACAACTGGGTAGATGGCTGTCCTAATTTTATATATCCAAGGCCTACCTCTTCCAAGGTTTCAAGCTGTCTTGAAATAGAAGGAATATTTTCAAAAAACGCTAAAGCTTCACTTACATTCATATCCAATACATCATAAATGCTTTTGTTTTTATATTTTACCTCAAGAGTTTCTCGATTATACCTTCTTCCTTTACACACTTCACAAGGTACATAAACGTCTGGAAGAAAGTGCATTTCTATTTTAAGAATACCATCTCCACTGCAGGCTTCACATCTTCCTCCCTTTACATTAAAACTAAATCTGCCTTTATTATATCCCCTCATCTTTGATTCAGGTAGTTGAGAAAATAAATCTCTGATAGGTGTAAAAACACCTGTATAAGTAGCCGGGTTTGACCTAGGTGTTCTTCCTATAGGAGATTGATCGATGTTAATAATCTTATCTATGTTTTCGATTCCTAAAATACTTTTATGTTTACCAGGTTTATTTTTTGATCTATTTATTTCTGAAGAAAGGCTCTTATATAATATCTCATTAACTAAACTGCTCTTTCCTGAACCGGACACACCTGTAACACAAATAAACTTCCCAAGTGGAAAAGTCACATCTATATTCTTTAAGTTATTTTCACTTGCACCAATTACTTTTACAGCCTTTCCGTTCCCTTCACGTCTTGCTTTGGGTACTTCTATCCTTTTTTCACCTGTTAAATATTGCCCTGTAATTGAGTTTTTACATGCCTTAATGGCCTCTACATCCCCTTCTGCTATAACTTCACCACCATGAACTCCTGCCCCTGGCCCAATATCAATAATATGATCTGCCGCGTACATAGTATCTTCATCATGTTCTACAACAATTAAAGTATTACCTATATCAGTTAAATTTCTTAATGTTTTTAAAAGTTTTTCATTATCCTTTTGATGAAGTCCTATACTGGGTTCATCTAATATATATAAAACTCCCACAAGACTTGATCCAATCTGTGTTGCCAGTCTAATACGCTGGGATTCACCTCCTGATAAAGTTCCTGCCGATCGTGACAAAGTTAAATAGTCTAATCCCACATCGATTAAAAAGGTTAATCTATCTTTAATTTCTTTCAAAATTTGATGTGCAATCTTACTGTCTTTACTACTCAGGGTCATATTTTCTATGAAATTTAGTGCATCACGGATAGGTAAATCAGATAATTCAGCTATATTTTTATCTGCTACAGTGACAGCTAAAACTTCGGGTTTTAACCTTTTCCCATGACATGCATCACAAGGAATCAAACTCATGTATTGCTGCATCTTTTCTTTAATATATTCAGAAGAAGTCTCCATATACCTTCTTTCCAAGTTATTTATAACTCCTTCAAAAGGATGGTCTCTATAAGATTTAGAACCATTATTTCTACTCTCATAATAATATTGAAGATGTCTTTTTCCTGTACCATATAAAAGTTCTTTTTTAAATTTTTCAGGAAGATCTTTATACGGGATATTCAAATCTACGTTATGGTCTTTTGCAAGGGCATCTATCATCTGACGATAAAATCCGCTGAATTCCATGGAAGCAAAAATATTCCCCAAGGCTCCATCAATTATACTCTTATTCTTATCCGTAATAATAAGATCAGGATCAATCTTTTGTATAAAACCTAATCCATTGCAGACAGGACAAGCACCAAATGGACTATTAAAAGAAAAAGTTCTCGGCTCTAATTCTTCAATACTTATTCCATGATCAGGACAGGCAAATTTTGTACTGAAAAGGATATCTCTATCTTCTCCTTGTAAATGTACAACAACCAATCCATCACCGTGGTTTAAAGCAAGTTCAACAGATTCTGTCAATCTACTTTGGCTGTCAGATTTTAAAACAATTCTGTCAACTACAATTTCGATTGTATGTTTGTGTGTTTTTTCTAAATTTATCTCTTCTTCTTCAATTTGAACAAGTTCACCATCAATTCTGGCTCTTGTAAAACCTTCCTTTTTAATTCTCTCTATAATCTTTTCATGCTGACCTTTACGCTCTCTTATTACCGGCGCTAAAATAATTAATTTTGAACCCTCTGGCAGTTCAAAGATTCTGTCTACTATTTGATCAATAGACTGACTATTTATTTCTTTACCACATATGGGACAATGTGGTTTTCCGATTCTTGCGTACATTAACCTTAGATAATCGTGAATTTCCGTTACAGTACCCACTGTGGAACGAGGATTCTTGCTTGTAGTTTTTTGATCTATGGAAATTGCAGGGGAAAGACCTTCAATATACTCAACCTCGGGTTTTTCCATCTGTCCTAAAAATTGTCTTGCATATGCAGATAAGCTTTCCACATACCGTCTCTGCCCTTCTGCATATATAGTATCAAAAGCAAGCGAAGATTTTCCTGATCCGCTAAGACCTGTAATAACCACCATTTTATCTCTTGGAATGTTTATATCGATATTTTTTAAATTATGTTCGTTTGCACCTTTTACATAAATATTTTTTGCCATATTATTTTCACCTTAATTAATCAATTATTTTTTTAACATTTTTATTTATAAATGCTTAATAATCATCCTATAGCTTAAGTTTAAATTCAAAGATTCTGTCTCTTAGTTCAGAAGCTCTCTCAAATTGTAAATTACTTGCTGCATCCTTCATCTCAGCTTCCAATCTTTTAATATAATCTGCCAATTCTTTTTTAGTAAGCTCAAGAGGACTTTTACCTTCATAATATTCATCACTCTCTTCTGCTACCTTTGTAGCTTCTATAATTGATCTCACAGCCTTTTTTACACTCGTTGGCGTAATTCCGTTTATTTCATTATACTCTTTTTGTATTTCTCTTCTTCTGTTCGTTTCAGATATAGCTTTATCCATAGCTTCACTTATTTTATCTGCATACATTATAACTCTGCCATTAACATTTCTTGCCGCACGACCTATTGTTTGAATTAAAGATGTTTCAGTTCTGAGAAAACCTTGTTTATCTGCATCTAAAATAACAACCAAAGATACTTCCGGAATATCCAAGCCTTCTCTTAAAAGATTAATACCTACAAGCACATCAAAGGCTCCGATTCTTAAATCCCTTATAATTTCCATCCTCTCCAGTGTGTCTATTTCTGAATGAAGGTACCTTACCTTTATACCCACATTTTTAAGATAATCCGTCAAACTTTCAGACATTTTTTTAGTAAGTGTGGTAATAAGAACTTTTTCACCATCTGCTGTAACTTTGTTAATTTCTGCAATTAAATTATCAATTTGTCCTTCTGTTTTTCTTACATTAATTTTAGGATCCAAAAGCCCTGTTGGTCTTATTACTTGTTCAGCAATAATTCCTTTGCTGTGTTCTTTTTCATAATCAGATGGCGTAGCACTGACGTATACAATCTGATTTACCATTGATTCAAATTCTGAAAATTCAAGGGGTCTGTTATCCAAAGCTGAAGGTAGTCTAAAACCATAATCCACCAAAGAAGCTTTTCTGGATCTGTCACCCGCATACATGGCTCGTAACTGAGGCAGCATAACATGAGATTCATCTATAATAATTAAAAAATCATCAGGGAAATAATCAATAAGAGTATACGGTCTGTTCCCTGACGGTAATCCATTTATATGCCTTGAATAATTTTCAATGCCTTTACAGCTTCCGATTTCACGAAGCATTTCAACATCGTACCTGGTTCTTTGCTCTATTCTTTGTGCTTCAATAAGTTTTCCTCTATCTTTAAACCAATCAATTCTTTCTTCTAATTCTTTTTGTATATCAACTACTGCTCTTTCCATATTTTCTTTAGAAGTGACATAATGTGATGCAGGAAAAATAGATACATGATTTCTGATTCCATTTATTTCTCCGGTAATAGGGTTAATCTCTTTTATAACTTCTATTTCATCACCGAATAATTCTATTCTCACTGCATAATCACTACCTGCAGGGAAAATATCTATAATATCACCGCGAACTCGAAAAGAACCACGAACAAAACTCATATCATTTCTCGTATACTGAATATCAACCAATTTTCTCAATATGTCATGTCTGCTCTTTTCCATACCTGGTCTTAAAGAAAGAACTTGCTTTTCATAATCAATAGGACTTCCAAGTCCATATATACATGATACGCTGGCTACAATTACAACATCTCTGCGCTCTGAAAGCGCCGCAGTGGCTGAATGACGAAGTTTTTCAATTTCATCATTTATATCCGAATCCTTCTCGATATATGTATCTGTAGATGGAACATATGCTTCTGGTTGATAGTAATCATAATAACTAACAAAAAACTCAACAGCATTATCAGGAAAAAATTCCTTAAATTCTCCGCATAATTGCGCCGCCAAGGTTTTATTATGAGATATGATAAGGGTGGGTTTTTGTACTCGTTCTATTAAATTGGCCATGGTAAAGGTTTTACCTGATCCTGTTACCCCAAGTAGAGTCTGATGTTTTTCACCTTTTTGTATTCCATTTACAAGCTTTTCCACTGCTTGAGGCTGATCTCCCATCATTTTATATTCTGAAACTAGTTTAAATTTATCCATATAGTTCTCCAATTTTTAATGAAGTATACTTATTTATTTTTTTAACTATCTAATTTAAAAAATATCTATCATTTTATATTACAAAAAATTACAAATCATTAAAATATAATTTATAATAAATTCAAAATATACAAATAATATTCTGTCTATAATTAAAATTTTTACATGCAATCCCATGTAAAATTGTTTACTTATTTATATAGATTATACCTTAGCCTTGTTTTTTTTGCAAAATATTTTATCCATAGGTTGTTTTTTTTGTCGTTTTATAATATAATTTCTTATTAATTCAACGAATAGCTAACCGAAGAAATTCAACTAATTCAACCAATTCTGATAATTTAAAATTGCTAATTATCCATAACTCAAACTATATTAAAGCAAAATAAAAAGATTATTGGATGTAGTCAAGAAATTTTTATAACACATTGGCTTAACTATGTTGTTTTCCATTACGTCTAAATATATGTTTAAAATTTAAGCATTTAATTTAGATGCTTATAGGAGGGTGTATCTTGAAAGACAATAAAGCAAAAAAATCAAAATCCATTATTAAACCTACCACTCCTTTTAGTAAGGAGCGTGAGCGTTATTTCTATACTAGTATGTCGAAAATGCTTGCAGAAAATAATGTTATTGAGAATTCTCTTTACGGTAAATTTAATGTTAAACGTGGTCTTCGTGATCCCAATGGCGCTGGGGTATTAGTAGGACTTACGCATATTAGCGATGTTCAAGGTTATGAAGTGGATTCAGATGGAAAAAAAGTAGCAATACCGGGAAAACTTTACTACAGAGGTATTGATATTGAAGATATTGTTACAAATTGTTTAAAAGAAGATAGATTTGGATACGAGGAAACAAGTTATCTGCTTTTATTCGGTCAACTACCCAATAAAAAGCAACTGGAAACATATACTGCTCTTTTAGGTTCTAAAAGAGATTTGCCTTTAGGCTTTTCCAGGGACATGATATTAACTGCTCCGAGTAAAAGCGTTATGAATAAACTGGCAAGAAGCGTCTTAGCTTTATATTCATATGACAATAATCCCGATGATATTTCTATACGTAATGTATTACGTCAATCAATAAGCTTAATAGGACATTTTCCTTCTTTAATTGCCTATGGATATCAGGCTAAACAATCTTATTTTAATAATCAAAGCTTGCATCTTCATTATTCTGACCCAAGTAAAAGTACCGCCGAAAATATTTTAAGACTTATTCGGCCAACTGGTGAGTATACCGATCTTGAAGCTAAGCTCCTTGATATTTGTTTAATTCTGCATGCTGAACATGGTGGCGGTAATAATTCTTCCTTCACCACTCATCTTGTATCTTCTTCGGGTACAGATACTTATTCTGCCATAGCAGCTGCCGTAGGTTCTTTAAAAGGTCCAAAACACGGTGGAGCAAATATTGAAGTCATTGAAATGATTAATAATATTAAAGCAAATGTAAAAGATATTACAAACTTTAATGAAGTGGAAAAGTATTTAATTAAAATATTAAATGGTGAGGCCAATGATAAGTCAGGTTTAATCTATGGTCTTGGACATGCTGTATATACAATATCTGATCCTAGGGCAGGTCTTTTAAAAAGCATGGCAAAAAAATTAGCCAAAGATAAAGGATTAATGGAAGATTTCATACTTTATGATTTTATTGAAAAACGAGCTCCTGAATTATTCCAGGAAGTTAAGGGAGTAGAAAATAAAATGCCTGCTAATGTAGATTTATATTCAGGTTTCGTGTACAGCGCTCTTAATATACCTATCGATATAGCAACTCCAATATTTGCAACTTCAAGAATTTCTGGTTGGTGTGCACATAGAATTGAGGAACTTGTTGCAGGAGGCAGAATTATGAGACCTGCTTATAAATGTGTACAGTCTACCCTACCTTATGTAAAATTAGATCAACGTTAAAAATACTTTTTTTAAATTAAAAACGGCTATCCATATCGGAATAGCCGTTTTATTTTTTCATTTTTATGCTTCTAACATTTTTAAAATTTCTTCTTTTGATCTCACTCCAACTCCGCTTGCCACAACTTTACCATCTTTTATTACAGCTAATGTAGGTATGCTCATAACTTTAAATGCCGATGCAAGTTCAGGCTGTTCATCAACATTAACTTTTCCAATTTTTGCATTAGTAACTTCCTCTGCAATTTGGTCAATTACAGGTGATACCATTTTACATGGACCGCACCATGCTGCCCAAAAATCAATTAACACAGGTTTATCTGAATTCATTACCTCTGAGTCAAAATTATTTTTTGTTATTGTAAGTGTTTTCATAACATTATCTCCTTTACTTTTTCTTATCTTAACCTTAGTATACTCATTTTTTTAATATTATCTGTGATTTAATCACAAAAAAATGAACTGATTTAAATCAGTTCCAAATAATTCTCAAAATTTTAATATTAGTTTCATCAGGGCTTAACTCAAAACATTTTTAAAGTGGCCTTTAAAAGAACTTCATTAGAATTTATTAAAATTGGTTGAAAAATTAAATTGGACAGGAAGTAAAGATTATCATGGCACTTACCTATTAAAATGCTATCTTTATTTATATGATTACAATTCCTTACAAAGCTATAAGCTTTAATAGGATTCACCTTTAAAACATGCATATTTTCACTCCCTTAAAATTGTCCTTTATTATAATAATATTTTAAATTATAAATGTTACAAAAATAAGAAAATGTGCCATGCCAATAATCTTTTATATTCAGTAATAATTTTTAGATATAGATATAAAAAAAAGCACTTTATAATTTAACTGAATTCAAATTATAAAGTATTATATTTTATTTATTTTGCCCGTAAGATTTAAAAAGAATATTCATTTTTACCATCTCTTCATCTGATATTATCACCGGATTGCCAACAGCTTTTGCTCTAAGAAATATTTCGGCACAATGTTCTATTTCTTCTGCAATGTAAAAAGCCTTATGTATATCAGTAGAAGTAGTTAAAAGACCATGATTAGCTAAAAATACTGCATAGCCATTTCCCATACCTTTAAGTGCATTTTCTGCTAATTCCTTTGAACCGAATGATGCATAATCTGCACAAGGTACAAGATTTTCACCGCTTAGCCCAACCAAATAATTTACAGCAGGCAAACTCCAACGTAATGCCGCTATTGTTGAAGATGCAATTGAATGAGTATGTACTACAGAAAATACATTTTTGCGATTTTTATAAAAAATTAAATGCATTTCATATTCAACAGAAGGCTTTCTTTCCCCTTCCACAAGATTACCCTTTAAATCCATAATAGTTATATCTAAAGGAGTTGTTTCAAAATAATCCATACCACTAGGACTTATGGCAATCAATCCTTCTTTTTTATTATAAATGCTAAGATTTCCACCGGTACCTTTTGTAAGTCCGCTACTAATTAATTTTTTGCCGTATTTTACAATTAATTCTCTTTCTTGTTCCATTAACATATTTATATCTCCCTAGTTCTTATAATTAGTTAAATCACAAATTGTTTAATTGCAATGTTTACTAATTTTAAGCTCTTAACTTTCCAAAATTTATTTTAGCCTATATTTTTTATTTCATATAATTAAAATTTGATCTAATAACCAAGATAATTTTTATATATTCCTCAATAAGCTTTTGCATAAACAATATTGTCGTCCATATTAAATTTTATATCTTATTATAATGATGTTTTAATGTTTATTACAAATTACATTTCTTTGCCTAAAACCTTAACAATAAAAACATTTACTAATTTAGGATCAAATTGAAGACCTGCGTTCTTTTTTAATTCTTCAATTGCAAATTCTTCATCCATTGCTTTACGATAGCTTCTTTCACTTGTCATAGCATCATAAGTGTCAACTATGGAAATAATTCTTGATTCAAAAGGTATTTCTTCTTTTTTTAAACCCTTTGGATAGCCTTTTCCATCCCACCTTTCATGATGAGATAATACATATTCTGCCATTTCTGACAAATCATTCACTGTGCTTAGTATTCTGTATCCGATTTCAGAGTGACGCATAATTTCTTTTCTTTCATCCACCGAAAGCTTATCTGGTTTATTAAGTATGTATTCTTCTATTGCAATCTTACCTATATCATGTAATAAACCTACTGTTTTAAGTTCTTCAATCTTATGTTCATTCAGTTCAAGCATTATGCCCATATTTTTACATAATTCAGAGACCCTTAGAGAATGTTGTTCTTCCCTTTTATTTTTTTCATGTAGGGTACTAATAATCGCACTTATAGTTTTGCCCCTCATGCTTGGGCTTTCAAACAGTTTCTTTTTATACATACGATCTTCTGCTTTTTTAAAAATTCCTTGAATATTATCATCTTTATTTCTCTTTGTTTCATATCCAAATGATATAGAAATATTTATTGACCCAACTTTTTCTCTTAATGCTAAGTCTTTCATATTTTTAACTATTTTTTCTGCTTCATCTTCATCTGTATTTGGCAGCAGTATAACAAACTCATCTCCTCCAAGTCTTGCCACAACATCTTTTGGTCTACAACCTTTTTTTATTACTTCTGCAACTTTTTTAATAAGCTCATCACCCATTATATGACCAAATGAATCATTAATAAGCTTTAATCCATTCACGTCAGCCATGACTATAGTTAATGGAATGTTCTCTTCAAGGTCAATTCTTTCCAGTTCTTCTTCATAAAATCTACGATTATAGACACCCGTTAATTGATCATGATAACTTAAATGTAAAATTTGTTTTTCAGCAATTTTGCGAAGTGTAATATCTGAGATTATAACCGCAAACTGCTTGTACCTTGGCGAATATACTACAAATTCAAAGTATTTATTTAATTTTTCATCATAGGTTTCGTATTTTATGGGAACTCCTGTTAATGCTACATTTCCAAATTTTTCTATCTGCAATTTATCTATATTAGGTACTATTTCTAATATAGTTTTTCCTATAATATCTTTATATTTAAATCCCGTCAAACGTTCAAAACTAGCATTAACATCAATAAATCGATAATCTACAGCCTCATTTTTTTCATTTAAAATAAGTTCATGTACAGCTACTCCTTGTTTCATCTGCGTAATCAATAATCTGTATTTTTCTTCACTTTCTTTTAATGCCTTTTCTGCCTTTTTATTATAAATAATTTGATTCTTCAGCATATTTACTCTTTTAAATTGATTACTTATATCAATGATTTGTAATGATATGTATTTTTTATCCTCATAAAAAATAGGCTCTACTTGTAAATTTTGCTTTATAAGCATATCTTCAGAATAATTACACGGATATAAGAAGATTGGATGAAAGGCTGCAGAATAAAACATATTTTGTCCTGTTTTCATGGCATTTCTTAAAATTTCAATATAATAATTCTTTTTAAATTCAGGTATAATATCTAAAATATTTTTTCCTATTACTTCACAAGCTTTTGTTCCTGTATATTGCTCAAGCCAGCTGTTCCAAAATTCAATATTGAGCTGTTCATTTAACAATATTATACCTGAATTAATTTTACCTAATATAAGTTCAAATAATTTATCCATATACATCCACCAAAACTTCATCTATTTTCTTTATAAGCTCTAAAATAGACTCCATGTTTAAAACTATAAGTATTACTCCATCAACTTTAACCTCATCTACAGTAAAAGAATTTGAAATAATTAATACATAAGTTTCCTTGCTTTTATATACATCCTTTTCTTTGTCAGGAAAAAAGAAGGTATGTACTTCAGGAAGAGTATATTCCAATTTCACATTTAACAAATTTCCCAATGCTCCAAGAACAGCATTTAGGAGAACATTCCCTATTTCTCTAATCACATCAAAATCGGTATCCGTAAGATTTCCATCTTCTTCAATTTCTTCATTTTCTCCCAAACATAGTCTTACCAATGTTTGAGAACTATATTTAGGGAATATTAATTGTGCATTTCCCGAAAACGTTTTTCCGAAATTAATGGATGATGAGACAACATAACTATTAAAAAAAGAAGGTTTCAAGCTATCATATTCTTGCTTATCTTTATTAGGAGATAAAAATAATATATTTGGTGTAGTTAACTTTATTTTTTTATTAACCATTTCAGAAAGCAAGCTTGCTGCTTGACCAATAAAAATATTCATATATTCCCTTAATGCATCTTCCTGTATTGAAGTTAACAAATTACTCCCCCCTTATGATTGTCGCTATTTCTTCTGCCTTTTCAACAGAAAAAGGTTTGTTTATAAACTTTAATACGCCTAAGCTCAAAATTTCATCTTTTACTATTTTTTGAACATCAGCAGAAATAACAAATATCTTTGTTTTAGTGTCGGGATGATTTTCCTTTAACTTATGCAAAAATTCAACTCCATTCATAACAGGCATTAACAAATCTAATATAATATAATCCGGATTTTCTTTCAAATAGGTTTCATATCCTTCTAATCCATTTGCACTGACGCAATACTCAGCATCAGGGAAATACTCTTTCAAATATGTAACATTTAATCTTTGATATAGCATAGAATCATCAATAACTAATATTTTCATTTTAAAACTTCCTCTATTTTTACAATAAATAAATCTATAACTTGTCCAACTCGAATAATAATATCTATAAAATATTATAACTTATAATATTAATTTTAAGATAAAATATCTTTTTACATTATAAGCTTTTTATATTATAAATTCTATGTTTTTTTACATTCTCATACTCTGCCTTTCTTTTCTTTAATTATTTATAAGGTTTAACTAGAATTTTTCAACTCTGTTTCTCCCATTATTTTTTGCTTTATATAATCCTTTGTCAACTTTATTAATTAAATTTAAAACCGTATCTGTTTTTTCAAAAGATGCTACTCCAAAGCTTCCTGTTATAACAATATCTAAATTATAATTTGCATTTTCAATTTTTCGCCTTACTATTTCTGCTGTATACATGGCTTTATCTTTATCTGTTTCAGGACAAATAATTAAAAACTCATCGCCGCCCCATCTGCCTACTTTATAATTTCTTGGAATATTGTTTTTAAGGACTTTTCCTGTTTCACTTAAAACTTTATCACCAATATTATGACCATATGTATCATTAATAGTTTTAAACATATCTATATCTAATAGAATTAAAGAATATACTAGATTTGATTCTATACTTCTTATGTGTTCAAATTCCAATAACTCATCCAGTTTTCTTCTGTTATAGATATTAGTTAAAGAATCCATTATAGCATTATAATGTAGTTTTTTATTTATTTTATTAATCGCTGAAGTTTTTTCTTTAAGTAATTGATTCTTCTTAAATATAATACTCTGGCTTATATATTCTTTTACATATCTCTCATAGCTCACAAAAGAAACAATCCAGGCAAGAATATTGTTAGATAGAATATCTGCTATATATGTATATTCTATAACATCAGGATGAAATATTGGCAAAAGAATAATTACAATAATACTAGTTATAGAATAAATACAAAAACTTTTCAAAGGATGAAAATAAAAAATAACAGCAAATGCATATAATACAGCAATATAAAAAGTAGGCAATAAAAAAGCATTATTATTAACATAAAGAGCCCTAACTATAGCAATTATAAATCCACAAAATCCAAAACTTATTTCATAAAATTTTAAAAGATAAGAAATCTTCTTAACTTTTTTTATTTGTATATAACAAGCTACAATTCCATATATTATAGATAATAATGCCGAAATAATATGCATTAACTGAATTAAACTTCCAGGTTCTCTTAAAAAGATTCCATAATATAGTTGTTCAAATGCTAAATATATAGACAAAATAAGAATACTTAAATTATTATGCATAAATTTCTTATTATAAAATTCTATTTTACTTTTTTTAGGAATTTTATTATAAAACAAAAACATACTTATCCTCAGATTATTTCATATTATTTTCCATCTCTTACTTCAAAGATCAAATGAATAGTGTATTATATATTATAACATTATTTAATTCAATATGTAGATTAAAAAAATAAAAAAAAATTTTATATCGTCAAATTGCAATTTAATAAGTATGCTTAGTTTTAAATATTTTATATTTTATTTTAGCCTAAATGAAAAAATTATATATTCTATCTTTGTGAAATCCATAAAGGTGCTAATTTATCAAAGTTATCTATTTCATCATCATTCTCTTTTTCATCTCTATAGTTTTCAAAAAATTCCTCACTCTCTTCAAAATAGTATTTTTCATTATTGATCTTCATAATTTCATTTTCCTTTCTAAAATTTTTTCTCACCCTACAATTCTATGTTTAAAATAAAAAAATTATAATAAATATTATTATTTAGCTAAATTCTATTTCGTCTATTTAAAAGAATATATGCTTTTATCATATGAATTTAAATAATATTTGTATTATTAAAATTTATATGGCTTTGTCCTTCTATAATTTATTATAAAGATATAAAAATTATAATATATAAATATTTTTTGTTAGGTAGTCAAACAAACTTAATATGATGCTATTTGTAATTATGCTGGCAGTGGATCTAATATGTTATACCACAAGGACTGTGAATAGAATTATAATTATGAACGTTCTATGCAAAATAAGACCAATAAATAATAAAATCTAAAATAAAATATCGTCAAATTTAAAATGCGTTGGTTTAATCAACGCATTTTCCAAAATAATTTTAAGTTTTAAAAAACTTAAGAAAAATATTCTGCATTTCTTATATTGAAGATAAGTTACTTAAATTATTCTCTTCTGAAGCATCAGGTAATGTTCGTAAATATTCATTACCTTTATTTTCTGCAACAGCAACTCCCTTTATTTTTCCTTCTTTTGCCATTTGGATACCCTTTTCCTTAGATACCTTTTCTCCACTTGAAAGCTGATATCCAATAACTCTCCCTTTTTCTTTTATAAGTTTAACTATATTTTCGGCATTACCATCGGGATTTGGAATTTCTTTATTTATTTGAGCCGGAAGATTACCTATCATGCCATTTTCGAAATTATTCATATATACCTCCTACAAATTAATATCATTAAACGTTATGCAATGTTTTATCCAAAATTAATTTTCCCAATTTATTTTTATTTATTAACCATTTATTTAAATTTATATAATTTAACAAAACATTATATATTAACATATATTAATACAAAAATAATTTAATAAGAGGTGAAACTATGTATAATGAAAATCAAGAAATGTCTCCTATAGGTCATTTTCGCATCTTTCATACTGTTCCTAATGCTCCTAATGTAGATGTTTATGCTGATGATAAATTAATTATTAAAAATCTTCCATACAGCAAATATACAACATACGCGCCTATATATGAAGGTATCTATAATATATCTCTCTATGAAACAGGAACTAAAGACTCTCCACTAATATCTAACATGCTTACAATTAATAAAGATGACATAATAACAATTGCTGCCATAGGTACACCAGAAACAATCGGGTTTCTAGCAATTTCCGATAATAATATGCCTATGAATTCTAACATGTCAATGGTTCGTTTTGCACATTTGTCTCCTAATGCACCAGCTGTAGATATAACTCTCCCTGATGGAACAATATTGTTCGACAATATCTCTTTTAAAGAATTAACACAATATATTGAAGTACCTGGGTCAAATTATACATTACAGGTAAGATTAGCAGGAACACCTACAGTTGCCCTTACTGTACCTAATGTTAATTTAAATCCAAATAAACGTTACACAGTATATGCAATAGGACTTGCAGGTGAAATGCCAGAACTAGAAGCAATACTTACATTAGACGGAAGTATGAATTAAGATTTTTAGTTACTATAAATTTTATAAAATATGATTTAATGACTAAGAGTAATAAATAAACCCTGTATAATAAACATGTAAAAAGTATTTATTATGCAAGGTTATTTTATATATTTATTTTATTGATGTATTTTTATAAGTAAGATACTATCTCCAAAATACTATTTATTAATACTTCTCTAATATAAAAAATATTAGAAATTTTTTATAACTTTTAAATCTTTTTTTATAATTCTTTTTTCATTATACATTTTTTCATCCGCTATATTAATGATATTTTCAATAGATTTATCCGAATCATAATCTATCTCAGCAATTCCGTGACTGGCACTAATAATATATTTTCTATTTTCATTATTATTAATTCTATTATACTCATTGTTTATTTTTCCCCATATTCCTTCAGCTTGCTCTTCACTTTTATTTATAAAAACAATTAAAAATTCGTCACCTCCAAATCTAATAACAAAATCTGTTTGATTTATAAATTCCCTTATTCCGTTGACTATGCTTAAAATTAATTCATCTCCTGCTTCATGTCCTATATTATCATTTACTTCTTTAAGACCATTTATATCAATAAAACAAATACTTATAATCCCCTCATTTTTAATGAAATCTTTATAATATTTCCCCAATAAATCGTATCCTGCCCGTCTATTATAGACTCCTGTCATGGTATCATACTCAGAAAAATATTTTATCTTATTTTTGGCTATTTTATTTATTGTCATTAAAATAGAAAAAATAGCAGCTAAAAGAAAAATAACTAAAAATACTATAAATTCGCTTTTTATTTTTTTAATAATAATATTATTTAAAGTTGGAACATAAACAAATTTATTGTCATTTGAAAGAAAAGAAACTGCCCTCCAATTTCCTTCTTCCAATATTATTGAACTATCCTTTTGTAAGATTTCTTTATTAATAGGCATTATACCTGTATAAATAAAGATACCATTTTTTGAATTAATTATACCACTTTGATTTTCGTTTATTGTTTTCCATTCACTTGAATATTCTTTTTTGAAGCTTATATCTTTTTTATCATCATACATAAAAGACCATTCTTTGTTTTTATCTATGTCATTAACAATCCAATATCCATTTGAATCCAATAAAAACATATCTCCAATGGATGTAGATCCAATATTTTTAAAATTATTTAATAAATATTTAGCATAATAGTTTAAGATTATAATTCCTGTTAATTCATCTTTATCATTATAAACAGGGGTTGAAATTCGAATCATGGGTTTAATAGGCTGTTCAATTTCTTCATTTTCGACATTTAAATCTAATTTAGAAATATAAATCTGACCTTTTTTCAGAGATAAGGTTTCCTTAAAATAATATCTGTCTTTCTTATTTTGAAGATTACTAATTGATTTAGATCCTTTTTCGTCATAATTGATCCTAATTTTTTCATCTCCATTTATATCTATAAATCTTATTTGATCATATATTTTTTTCCTATCTGCAAAAGAAATCCATTGAGTTTCTAATATTTTTAAAAATCCAGCATTGTTTTCATACAGATTAAAGTTATCTACTATATATAAAAGATCAGCATTTAAATTATTGATTTTATTTGAGAGTACATAACTTTCAACTCCCACAAGTCTTTCTTCATTTTTTAACAATTCTGTTCTCTTAACAGCATCCGTCTTAATTTCTAAAAAAACTGCTGCTATCAAGTATATAATACTTAAAATAATAAAAAATATAAAAAAGTAAATTATAAAATTTTTCTTTTCATTAATTAATTTCATTATTATCTCGCTTTCTAATTAATTTTTTTATTCTGATATTAACTTTACCAGTATACTTTATATTACTAATTTTTACAACAAAAGATAAAATAACATATTACAATAAAAAAAGAAGCACTTATCATGCTCCTATATAATTAACAGTCTAAGACTGGTTATATCTATTTTTTGGAGGCAATTTGCCTACCTTTGTGAAATCCAAGTATCATCATTTTCACTGTATTCAATTTCTAATTCTTCAAAATAATACATCTTTTTCACTCCTTTCCTATTATTATAATATTATAATACCCTCATATTGTTAAAATTAAATTAATAAATTGTTAAAAAATTTAAAATTACCATTTAATATATATCAGACAACTCTATATTTATTTTTTCAATCTTATTACTAAATTTGGAGTTTAATAATTCATCATCATTTTTATCGCATTGACAACAAGACATATTATTTATCGGCAGTTTAATGATAAATTCACTGCCTTCTCCATAATCACTTTTTAATTTAATTGAACCATTATGCATTTCAACCAAGCTTTTTACTAGTGATAACCCGATCCCACTCCCCTCTTGCTCTCTGACAAATGATTTATTCACTTGTGTAAAACGTTTAAAAATAATATCCTGTTTATCTTTTTCTATTCCTATACCTGTATCTTTTATAGATATTATTATATGTTCAGTATTGTCTTTTAAATTAACAAATATAGTTCCCCCTGGTTTAGTAAACTTAATTGAGTTGGATATTAAATTTAAAATTATTCTTTCTATTTTATCAGGATCACAATATATAATCTTTTCTTTTATGTCAATATTCAATTTTATATCTAAATTTTTTCTATGTATATATTCAGTAATTGACTCTACAATTTCATTTACTAATAAAACTATATCAACCTTTTGTAAATCAAGCATCAAATATCCTGAGTTAATCTTTGTAACAGCAATAATATTGTTTACTAACCTTAGTAATCTATAGCAATTTTGTTTCATAGATTTTTCAAAACCTTTGAGTTTGTTTACATTTTCCAAAACATTTTTGTTACTAAAATAAAATTCCATCAATTGTAATGAGCTGAAAATAATATTTAAGGGAGTTCTTAATTCATGTGATATATTACCAAAGAATTCCATTAGTTCTTTTTCTGCATCTGCTTTATATGTAATATCCACACCAATACCGACAATATTTCTAGCTATATCTTCTTCATTTCTTATAATTTGTATATTCCAAAGAATTGTTACAGTTTTGCCATCTTTACATTTAATGTCTATTTCTCTTTGAGGAATGTTGTTATTCGTAAAGTTTGCATCTAAACATTTCAACAAAAGATTTACTATTTCTTTTGTTGTTATATTCATCCAATTAAAATCCAATAGCTCTTCTTCATCATATCCTAATATACTCTGTGCATATTCATTTACATATAGTAATTTTCCATCTGGGTTCCACATACAAACAAACATATTTGAATAATCCATTAAAATTTTTGAAAAATATTTTTCATCCTCTAATAACACCTCTAATTCTTTTTTATTAGATAAATCTGTAACAGATCCTGCCATTCTAATATTCTTTCTGTCTTTATTCCATATTGAAGATCCTCTTATTAATATCCACTTATAATTTTCTGATTTTGTTTTAATTCTAACCTCTGATGCAAAGTGTTCAGTTTTTTTATTTATATGATTGAAATATTTTTTTAAAAAATTGTTTTTGTCCTTAGGATGAATTAGACTATTAAGCTTTATAGAATTATTTAAAACTATGTCGTTTATTTCTTCTAAATTGTATCCCAACATTTCTATAAATCTATTTGATGCATAAAATTCATTATTTATTAAATCATAATCCCAAAGAGCATCATTAGAACCATGTAATGCAATTTCATAACGATTATTTGATATTTCTAATTCTTTTTTGGCTTCTATGAGTTTAAGTTCTCTTAATCCTATCTCACTTATAATCTGAGCTAAACTTTTTAAAAACTGTAAAACTTTTGTATAATGTTCTTTATCTACAATGGGCACTTCTTTTAATGCTTTTAAATATTCTTCTTCATCAAAGCCAAAATATTTTGCTTGCTTTTTAAAGTAGTTAGTATCAGGCTCTTCAAATAGAATTTGTCCAATATACAGCGTGGCAAGAAATTTTCCCTCAACTACTATTGGAGTCCCAACATCAATTAACCCATTTTTGCATTTATAGTCAATCATATCGCATTTATTTTCAAATTGCTCCAGCAGATGCCTATCACTTTCAATACAACTTAACCTGCTTTCCTTGTTCACTCTATGAAATTTAGTGCATATGTTACTCCATTTAGTTGAAGTTAAAATAGTTCCATCTCTAGCAATAATACCTGAGCCAACACCAGTTGCAACATAAAAATCGTCTAAAAGTTTTTGAAGCTGCGAAATTTCAACAAGATCATTTAATTCATATTCCATATTAACCCTCCATAATTTGTACTATTCTTCAAAAGCGATCAAATATTAAACTTAAAAAGTACATAAATAATTAGTAAAGTGATAAATTAATAAGCCGCCAATATATATAAAATTTTTTATAATTTAAATAGTAAGCATTATATTATATTGATTATATTTTTCATAAAAAGTTACATCTCAAATACCCTCTAAAGTGGGATAAAATAAACTATCAGGGGATTTATCATACTTTGAATTTAATATCAATATTTTTAATTATATCATTTAATTTAATAATAACAAATTTGCAAAAAACGACATATTTCATCAAATTATTCATAAATATTCTAATATTAAATAATACATATATAAATTAATATTAGAAATAATATCAAAATAAGAAAAAGTAATAAAGTGGAGAAAAATATGTTTATACCAAAAAGAATATTATTTCAAAAAAATACATTAGACTATAAGATAGGCAGGAATATATACGATTTTTTTAAAACGAATAATAATATAGAAATGATTCAATTATCTAATAATAGAATTAAGGATAATATACCAGGAGAATATCTTTATGATTTTTATAGAGAAGGGAAGAAAACTCTAGTAGTAGGAATAAAAAAAGGAATAAAATTTCAAACTTGTAAGCCCTCCGCTCACTATCAGCTCCCCTTAATATCAGGCTGCACAGGTCAATGTGAATATTGTTATTTAAATACCAATTTAGGAGATAAACCATATATAAAAATAAATGTAAACATAGAAGATATTCTAAGCCAAGCCCAAAATTATATAGATAGCAGGTTTCCAGAGAAAACTATATTTGAAGGTTCTGCCACATCTGATCCAATACCTATAGAACCTTACACCAATTCATTAAAACAAACTATTGAATTTTTCAGTAATAGTGAAAATGGACATTTTAGATTTGTAACAAAATATACAGATATAGATTCTCTGCTTCATATAAACCATAGAAATAAGACAGAAATCAGATTTACTCTAAATACTGAAAAAGTAATTAAAAATTACGAAAATAAAACTCCTTCATTAGAAAAAAGAATAGATGCTTCTATAAGATTAATTAATTCTGCATACCCTACAGGCTTCATTATTGCTCCTATATTCATTTATGATAATTGGAAAGAGGATTACTTTAACTTATTATTAAAGTTAAAAAAAAGTCTTCCTAAACATATATCTCATCCAATAACATTTGAAATAATTTCTCATAGATACACTCAAAGAGCTAAGAATATAATAAAAGAAATATTCCCTGAAACAAAATTACCTATGGAGGAAAAAGAAAGGATATTTAAATATGGTCAATTCGGATATGGAAAATTTCTATATCCGAAAAATGAAATTATAGAAATACAAAATTTTTTTGAAACACAAATTAAGGCTATATTTAATAATTATATAATAAAATATATAATTTAATGTTGTATATCTACTAAACAACTTTCGGAAATAATTTATTCAATAAAATCTCCACTTCACTTCCATCTTCAGGAAAAGTAATAAATATATTATTAATATCATAGTTTTTTAAAGTCTCATTATTAGTTTTTATTTCCTCAAATTTCTTTTTTACTTTATCATCTATTATCACAGTATTGTCTGTTGGACAAAAAGGAAAATACCCTAAAAAATTTTCTTCATCATATTCAATAAATATATCCGTCTCCCAAAATAAAGATTTTAGACTTTTAAAAATATACCTTTTATTTAAATCTTTGGTATTTTCATTTTCAGGAAATATTAAAGTAGTTTTTAAAATTGAAAAAGCATATCTACCTTTTTTTGCCTTTAAAATTTCACTGTTCATATATTCATTAAAATTAAAAGTAATATTATTCTTAAACTTACTTTCCTTACTTTCAGTATTATTATTATCCTTTAGTAATCTTAGAACCCTTTCTTTTAAATAATAATCTTCAAAAGGTTTTAATATGTAATCAGATGCTCCTTGTGAAATACATTCTAAAAAAAACTTTCTTTTAGCAATTGATGTTAAAAGTACTATAGGAATATCCAAATATTTTTCTCTGAAATTTCTTATTAAATTATCCTCTATTGATTCACTTTCAATATTAATAATAAGAATATGAGAAAATTCTTTATATTTTACGATTGAACTAAAAATTTGATTTAAACTGGAAGCCTCACTTACTTGAAACCCTTGAACTCTAAAAATATTTCTAATTCTTATTTTTGTTGTAGTCATTTTATCAAAAATAATGACATTTATATTTTTATCCATAATTTCCCTTTCATTTTATAAACTATTGCTACTTAAATTTTGAAAAATACTAGTAATTACTACAACTTTTTTCATTATTAACTTTTTAATAAAATTAATTCATTTCTTTAACTATCACTTTTTCAATAAATACTTTAACTAAATTGGGATCAAATTGACTTCCTGAATTTTTCTTTAACTCATCTAATACAGCTTCTTGTGATAAAGCACATCTGTAACTTCTGTCACTAGTCATTGCATCATAAGAATCAACAATAGATATTATTCTTGATTCTAAAGGGATTTCTTTTCCCTTTAAACCTCTTGGATAACCACTTCCATCCCACCTTTCATGATGATATAAAACGTAATTGGCCATTTCAGACATGTCATTTACTGTACTTAAAATTCTATATCCTATTTCTGAATGTCTCTGAATTTCCTTCCACTCTTCTTCATTTAATTTATCGGGTTTATTAAGGATACTCTCTTCTATGCCTATTTTGCCTATATCATGAAGTAATCCAACAGATTTTATTTCTTCAATTTTATCTGAATTTAAATGAAGTGCTATGCCCATCGCTTTACACAAATCTGAAACTCTGAGAGAATGTTCTTCTTCTCTTTTATTCTTCTCATGAAGTGTACTTATTATAGTTTCTATTGTTTTTCCTCGCATACTTGGGCTTTCAAATAATTTCTTTCTGTACATGTAATCTTCTGTTTTTTTTATGATTTCATTAATATTCTGCCTAACATCATTTTTAGTTTCATAACCAAACGAAATAGAAATGTTAATATTACCTACTTTCTCTGAATTTGAAAGCTTTTTAATATTACTAATGATCTTTTCTGTCTCACTATAATCCGTTTTATATAACAATATAATAAATTCATCTCCCCCGATCCTTGCAATAATATCATTATCCCTGCAGCCTTTTTGCATAACTTCAGCTACCTTAATTAAAAGTTTATCACCTACAGCATGTCCAAAAGAATCATTAATTAATTTTAATCCATTAACATCTCCCATAACAATTGTTAAAGGAAGATTTTCTTTTTGGTCCATTCTTTTTAATTCTTCTTCATAAAACCTTCTATTATATAATCCTGTAAGTTGATCATGATAACTTAAATATTTAATTTTTTCTTGCTTTTGCTTTTTATCCGAATAGTCTCTAAAGACTAACACCACACCTGAAATTTCTCCGTTCTCTTGAATAATAGGAGCAGCACGATCCTCAATATATCTTTCCGTTCCATCTTTTGATATTAACACAGTATGATTCTCTTGCTCAAAAATAGTTCCACTTTCAAATACTTTTTTTACTATATTTTCTTTTTTTTCTCGTGTTAACTCGTTCACAACATTAAACACTTTATCAAATGGCTTTTCCTTTGCTTCATTCTGTGTCCATCCTGTTAAATATTCTGCCATTTTATTTAAAAATATTACATTGCATTTATCATCTGTAGAAATCACACCATCTCCTACTGATAAGAGGGTTGTTTCTAATAATTTTTTTTCCATAGAAAGAGCTGTTTGACTTACTTTTAAAGCTTCTTTTTCTTTTCTTCGTTCATTTAATTCTATAATAATTCTGCCAATTAATATTGTAGCTAATGGGAAAGTTATTATAACCGGTAAACCCATTAATTCTATTGTACTGAATATCTTATCATTTGGAAGTGTAAACATACATAATATCATAAAAATATGAACAATAACTCCCATATAAAATAATAATTTTATCGTTATTTCTTTATTTTTTTTGTCATTATAAATTTTAATCGTAGAACCTATACTAGCAGATATAATAATTACAAGTATACCCATTATTGTCCCTGCACCTCCTTGATTAATGCGAAATATTAATGCAATTAAGGCTGCTATAGCAGAAGCAAGGGGACCAAAAAAAAGACCTGATAAACTAAGCATTACAGAACGACCATCAAATATCAACCCGGGTAAAATTACTAGTGGATGAATCATTCCTATAATACATGCGCTTCCAAAAATCAACCCTTGATATATTGAACTATGCCAATCTTTATCACCTCTATGTCCAATAAATCCTGAAATTATGCTTATGGATACTAAAATGCCAAGGTTATATACAAGCTCAAATAATATGACCATAAATTATCTCCTATATGTCTATTTTCATTTTACGTCTATATGTTTTAAATATTTTAATTATTATATCGCATATTATTTAAATTTTCTACATTTTGCTAACTTACTTATAACCAAATTCTTACTCTTACTATTCGAAAATTTTAACTAATTAAAAAGAAATCAAGCTTTTTATTGGAATATATTTATATCTATTGATATTATTTAATATCACCAAACGGTATATTTATTGCAATAAAAAAAGCGTTCAATAAAGAATTTATTTTGATGTGACCCCAATAAGTTAGACTCTATAGCGAAGTAGTATTTTTTACTGCTTCGCCATTTTTATGCTACTTGGCTGAGTCGATATTCAACAGGACTCATCCAAGATAGTTTTTGCTTGATTCTTTGATTATTATAATAATATATGTATTTCTCTATTACATCCTTCAATTCTTCATAACTATAGTAAACGCAGCCATAATACATTTCTTGTTTCATCACTCCAAAAAAATTCTCCATTATTGAATTATCGTAGCAATTTCCTTTTCGTGACATACTTTGATATATACGGTTTGATTTAAGATTACTACTGTATGC